>WGCV01000029.1 GCA_015493615.1 Melioribacteraceae bacterium | reverse complement strand
GAAATATGTGGGAGCAAATATCTTAATAAGGTTTTTATGCAAAGTTCCCTAAAAATTAAAAATTACAAATTTTGGGAAACCTTCAAGGTTTTTAATATTCATCAAATATTGAAAATTCTTTTACTCTTTTAATAATAGCAAATTTCTAAATAAATCAGTTTAACCTTGAAGGTTGTTAAATTAGCAGCGGTATAGGAAATATGTAGAAACAAATTTTAGAGCAAGGATTTCTATCTAGAATTCTAAAAATTTTCAGAAACAAATTTAGTTTATAACTGTTCTTATCTTTTAATAGAAAAAAAAGGAGAAAACATAAAATGTTTAATAATTCATACGCATATCCCGCATCGGGAAATGTTTTAACAAAGGCAGAGCAAAATCTTCTGCTACGCTCGGTTTACAACTGGATGACGCTCGGACTGTTTGTTTCGGGGTTAACCGCATATTTCGTGGCGGCGAGCCCGGCAATTCAGGAAATGCTTTTCGGCAATTCATTTACTGTTTGGATTTTATTTCTAATTGAACTCGGATTGGTCTTTACCATATCAGGGGCAATCCGCAGATTATCTTCGGGAACGGCGGCAACTCTTTTTCTGCTATTTTCGTTTATTAACGGATTAACGCTTTCGTCGATATTCCTTATTTATACTATGACATCGATTGCAGCCACATTCTTTGTTACGGCTCTTACTTTTGGAGTAACAAGTTTTTACGGTTATATCACCAAAACGGATTTGACCTCTATCGGGAAATATTTATTCATGGCATTAATCGGTTTAATCATCGCTTCGGTTGTTAATATTTTTATGCACAGCTCCGGCTTGAACTGGATTATCAGCTATGCGGGAATAATCATCTTTGTCGGGCTTACCGCTTGGGATACTCAAAAAATTAAAAGAATGGGCGAGCAGATGCTTGACAGAAACGATGAGAATTTCAAAAAGCTTGCCGTGCTCGGTTCGCTTACTCTTTATCTCGACTTTATCAACCTGTTCCTTTTCATGTTAAATTTTATGGGACGCAGGGATTAAAGCTTATGCGGAATGAAAAAATTCTAATTGCCGAAAAATTGAATTTATAAACTAATTTGGATATACTTATTTATTCAAATAAAAATTACTAACGACAAAAAGGAGTTTACGATGTTTGACGATAATTATCAGTTCTCAGTAAAAGACAGATTTCTAAAATATGTTAAATACGATACTCAATCGGACGAGGAATCAACCACTTTCCCGAGCGACCCGAAACAGCTTGAGCTTTCAAAAGAGCTTGTTAAGGAGTTGAAGGAAATAGGGTTAGCAGACGCCGAGATGGACGAGTGGGGTTATGTAATGGCTACGCTTCCTTCCAATACCGACAAGGATGTTCCGGTTGTGTCGTTTATCTCGCATGTTGATACCGCTCCGGCAGTTACCGGCAAGGACGTTAAGCCGAATATAATCGAAAATTACCAAGGCGGCGACATCGTTTTAAAAAATGGAAAAGTAATCGAAGAGGTGGAAAATCCGGAGTTAAAAGATTTGGTCGGATTCGATATTATTACAACCGACGGAACCACGCTTCTCGGAGCCGACGACAAAGCGGGCATTGCCGAAATAATGGACGCTATGAATTATTTGATTACGCATCCTGAAATCAAACACGGAAAAATTCGCGTTTGTTTTACACCGGACGAGGAAGTAGGACGCGGCACGGAAAAATTAGACGTTAAGAAATTAGGCGCTCAGTATGCTTACACAATCGATGGCGGAACGCGCGGCGAAGTTGAAGTTGAGACTTTTTCGGCGGACGCAGTCGAGATTAATTTCTACGGCAAAAATGTTCACCCCGGTTATGCAAAAGGTAAACTTGTAAACGCTCAGAAAGTTGCGGCTCGTTTCATCGAATCGCTTCCTAAAGATCATCTTTCTCCCGAAACAACCGAAGGGCGCGAAGGATACGTTCATCCTGTAGGAATGTGCGGAAACGAAGAAGAAATGAAACTGACATTTATTATCAGAGATTTTATTGATGAAAAATTGGTCGAGTACGAAAACTTGCTTGAGGACTTGGTTAAAAAAGCCGTTGCCGATTTCCCCGGCTCCGACTACAAATTTAAAGTAATTGAACAATACAGAAATATGAGACACGTTGTTGACGAACATCCTCAAGTTGAGCAATATGCCGTTGAAGCTTTGGAAAGACTCGGCATTAAACCGATTAAATCCGCAATACGCGGCGGTACGGATGGCTCTAAGTTAAGCTACATGGGAGTTCCCACTCCGAATCTTTTTGCCGGCGGACATAATTTCCATTCGGTTTTGGAATATGTCGCAATACAGGATATGGAAGCGGCGGTTAAAATGATTGTTACGTTATCGGAGATTTGGGCGGAAAAAAGCTGATATAGAACAGGTAAATTTATGTATGCTGCCTTAAAACAGTAAATAAATGTTTAAGGCAGCTTTTTTTTTTATGACAAAATGAGTATTTTTTAATTATTGTAATAAAAATAAGTCTAAAGGCCACAATGACGGAGTTGAACAAAAAACCGAAAATGCTGATTGTTGAAGATGACTTTGAAAATCAAAGTTTTATGAGGATCTTCTTCAAGAGAAAATTTGAAATTGCCACGTGCGATTCCGAAACTACATTTAACGAAGAATACAAGCCCGGAGAAATTGACGTTATTATTATGGATATTTCATTGCGGGGAGAAAAAGACGGTTTGGAAATTACCAAAACGCTGCGGGAAAAGGGAGACGATGTTCCGATAGTGGGACTATCCGCTCATGCTTTTCAGCGCGACAGAGAAAATGCAAAAAAAGCGGGTGTTGATGTTTTCCTTACAAAGCCGGTTCCTAACGACACTTTGTACAACGCCGTCAGAGCTACGCTTAAAGAAAAAAATAATTTTGATATCGGCGACTACGGGAAAACAACCAATTGAAAAATAAAATCACAATATTATTGATTTTATTTTTGTTTGTTTTTAATGGAGAGGTTTTTCCCGAAGGAAACGCTTCCTTAATCGATTCGACAAATAATTCGCATGGCTACCCGCATCATAAAAGACATCCCGTTATTGAACTGCGGGTTTCAAACGCGAGGTTTAATTTAGAAAATCTTTCCGCTCCGGTAGAGTTTAATTATTCCGGAACTATTCAAATTAATTTGGGATACAGAACTTTCGGGAAAAAACATCCCGCCGGAAAATATTTTGAGAAATATATTTCGCTGGCATATTCTTCCAATAAGTTTGTCAATAATTCCGAAGCCGGTTTTCTCCCCATTGATACGGAAGTTTGGAAATTGGCGGCGGTTAATGAAGTCGGTTATCATCACAGACTCGGAGTGATTGGAATTACGCCATATTACTCATCCGGATATTTTCTTTACAATTTTGATTATGCAGAGCCGACCGTTTGTCCGGCGGTTTATGATGGAGCTTGTATTTCGGGAAGTGAAAAATTAGATCGTTTTACGGGAACGGTTCATTTCGGGAAGAATTTTGAACAGGGAATAAAAATCGGATTGGGAGAAAAACTTTCGCTTGACGCTGGATATACCGAACAGCTTTTTATGCCGAGATTTATGACATGGAAATTTTTCGGAAGCGAGATTCTTTACGGATTCACAAGGGTGGCTCTCGATAAGTTTACAAGAAGCATAATTCAGTCAAGTCCCGCGCTCGGCTCAATCATTGATGTTGCGCTTGTTTCGGGATTAAATTATCTTGTCTATCATTTTCAGAAACAAAATATGAATTGGCCTTTCCGTACGGAAGAGCCGATTACATTTGAAGGAATAAAAGTCGGGTTTTCTTTAATTTTTTAAGAGGTTTATTGAGAAAAGAGTGTTACGTTATTTATTAATTGATTTATTAGGAGTGCGTTATGTTTAAGCGTTCAATTTTATCGGCTCTTTTCTTGTTATCTTCATTTTCCGTTGCACAAACCACTATTGCAAAATACGGCGGGGAATTTCTCGCTATCGGCGTCGGAGGACGCGCAAGCGGAATGGGCGGCACTCAGGTTGCGGTTGCAGGCGATATTACGGCGGCGTACTGGAATCCGGCGGGACTTGCCCGTTTGGATTATCCGCAGATTTCATTAATGCACGAAGAACATTTCGGCAATCTCGTAAATTATAATTATGCGGCTGTGGCTTTTCCGCTGCAAAAGGATATGACGGTTGCCGTTACTTTAATCCGTTTGGGCATCGACGGAATTCCCGATACGCGAAATGCGCAGGTTGACGAAAACGGAGCTTCGATTAACAACCTTCTTTATCCGAACTGGAGATTGGACTACTCCAAAATCACCGAATTTTCCAACGTCGATTACGCCCTTTACGCAACGTTTGCCAAAAGGGAAAGCAAATATTTTTATTGGGGCGCGAATGTAAAGTTAATCAAAAGAAATCTTGCCGAATACAGCGCTCTCGGAATCGGTTTTGACGTCGGCGCGTGGTATAATCCCGTTAAGCATTTAATGCTCGGCGCAAACATTATGGACGTTACTACTACGTTGGTTGCGTGGAGTACCGGAAAGAAAGACTTAATTTCGCCGACCGTGAAACTCGGCGTGGGATATGAATTCCTCTTTTCCGATTTTCATATTCTCCCGACGTACGATATGGATGTACGATTCGAAAACAGACGGTTCGCTTCGGCGGTTAATGTCGGTCCCGTAAGCGTCGATCCCCGCTTCGGAATTGAATTCGGCTACAAAAATCTTTTTGCGTTCCGAGCCGGATATAACGACGTCGGACAGTTTACCGTAGGCGCCGGAGTAAAATTGCCCAAGCTGAATATTGATTATTCTTTTGCAAGATTTAACCGGAGTTCGTACGACCGTCTCGGCGACTCGCACAGAATTTCCCTGATACTTACTTTGGAAGAAGACAGGTTCGCGAGATAAATACGGTTTGTAACAGAAAAACAAAGACTTCTTATTGATAGCATATGACACAGCAATCACTCCAACATCTTCATCTGCTTACAATATTGTGATTTACTTGGAATAAAAAGGAATGAACTAAAGAGTATTAATGAGAAAATCGATAAAATTATTAATATTAATAGTCGGACTCCTTTTGATTCAAAGCTGTTCAAGCAACCGATTTATCCGGAAAGACTTTAACCGGTATTTGACAAACCAAAGATTTGCTTCAAAAGATAAATCATTTTCGGTAAACATTCCTTTCGGCTGGTTCGGAACAAAGGACAATTCAAAAAACATTGTAGATTTGATGCTTGTAAAGGAAGATTATTCCGCGTCAATTTTTATTAACAGAATTTCGGCACGCCAAACCGATTCCGGCTTGGAAAGATTTAGAAATATGGCGGTAAATTTCAGGAAGGCAAATAATAAATTCAAGCTCGACAGCTTAAAACTTTTTGACGGATTTCTCGATAAAAATCCTTATTTCGGGTTCTCGTATATTGATAAAGAAAAAAATAATGTTTCCGTTTATGAAATAAAAAAAAATAATAATATCTTTGAAGCAACGTTGATTAATTTTGAAAAGAATCAAAATTTAACAAATTCCGTAATTGCCGTATTATTTTCACTTGACTAACTTAAAATTTCAATAAAAGAGAAAACAAAATGAAAGTATTTGATTACCTTGAAAAGGTAAAAAGTGAAAAGGGAGCAGGATTTTTGCTTCTGATTGATCCTGATAAGTTTGAAATATCGGAGAGCGAGGAATTTTTCAGTATCTGTAACCGTTCGGGCGTGGATGCGTTTTTAATCGGCGGCAGCTTGGTAAAGGATGATTTTATTTCACAGATAATAGTTGAAATAAAAAAGTTTTCCGAAATACCGGTGATTCTTTTCCCCGGCGGTTTAAACCAGGTAACGGGCGAAGCCGATGCGATTCTTTTCCTTTCGCTGATTAGCGGGCGAAATCCGGAACACCTTATCGGGAAACATGTTCTTGCGGCGCCGTTAATTAACAGAATTAATCTCGAAACCATTGCCACGGGGTATATGCTTATCGAATCGGGAGCTTCGACAACAGCGGAATATATGAGCGGCACCAAGCCGATTCCTTACAATAAAACGGAAATTGCCGTTGCCACGGCGCTTGCCGGACAATATCTCGGACTTCAGATGATTTACCTTGAAGCCGGTTCGGGAGCCGAACACACAGTACCCGACAGAATGGTGCGCGCGGTTACCAAAACGCTTGACATTCCCGTAATTGTCGGAGGAGGAATTCGTTCGGGTGAAGCAGCGCAGAGAAAGGTTGAAGCGGGAGCCGATTTTGTGGTTGTCGGAAACTTTTTTGAATACAAAGACAACTGGGGAGAAATTAAAGAATTCTCAAAAGTTATTCACAATACAGGGAAAAGAAGAAATAAATAATTTTTGGAACAATCAAAACAGAAAAGCAAAATAAATGGAAATAGAAAAATTTATAAAAGATTCGTTAAGTGAAAGCGCCGACGTAAAGCGTAAAACGATTGAATTCTGCAAGGATGAAATCAGACAGGCTGCGGAGCTGTTAATAGAAACTTTCGGCGGCGGAAACAAGCTGCTCCTTTGCGGCAACGGCGGAAGCGCTGCGGACGCGCAACATATAGCCGCTGAATTTATGATAAGATTAAGTCATGATTTAAATCGTCCAGCTATTCCCGCAATCGCTTTGACTACCGATTCTTCAAACCTCACGGCGGGCGGAAACGACATCGGCTATGAAAATGTTTTTGCAAGGAATGTTTCCGGACTCGGAAACCGTGGAGATGTTTTGATTGCAATTTCGACGAGCGGGAATTCCGAAAATGTAATTAAGGCGGTAAAAGCCGCCGGCGAAAATGGAATGAAAACAATCGGGTTGCTTGGCGGCAGCGGAGGAAAGCTGAAAGATTTGGTTAACATCGCAATTGTAGTCCCTTCCGGAAGCGCTCAGAGAATTCAGGAAACGCATATCACCGTTGGACACATTTTGTGTGAAATTACCGAAAGAAAATTGTATGGCGAAAATGACGCGTAGCGAAAAACCTGTTCTAACCGGAAAAACAAAAGGAGAGCTTGCCGAATTTTTTGAATCGATAGGTGAGAAGAGATTCCGTGCAAAACAATTATTTGAGTGGATTTACGATCGTAGAGTTTTAAATTACGGAGATATGTTAAATCTTTCCAAAAGTTTGAGGGAAAAGCTGGAAAGAGAAACCAAACTGGTTACCCTTTTTTCGCGGGCTTCTCAATACTCGTCCGGAACCGAAACGAAGAAATATCTTTTTGTGACGGAAGACAACAAAAGCATCGAAGCCGTTGTTATTCCCGAAGAACGGAGAACAACGCTTTGCGTTTCAACGCAAGTCGGCTGCCCGCTCGATTGTAAGTTCTGCGCCACCGGACTTATGGGCTTTTCGCGGAATCTTTCGGCGTCGGAAATTGTACAGCAATATTTGCTTACGCAGATTGATTATCCCGAGGAAATTACAAATATTGTTTACATGGGAATGGGAGAGCCGCTGCTGAATTACGACGCAACTTTAAAATCTCTCAGAATCTTTACCGCCGAGGAAACCCGCGGTTTAAGTAAAAACAGAATCACCGTTTCGACATCGGGAATTACTCCGCGCATTTACGACTTAGCCGACAGCGGCTTGCGCGTTAAAATATCCCTTTCGCTCCATTCCGCATTTGACGATGTTCGCTCGGAAATTATGCCTGTAAATAAAAAATATCCTTTGAAGTCCGTTCTCGAGTCTCTTGATTATTACGCGCGGACAACCAAAACAAGAGTTACATTTGAATACACAATGTTTGACGGAATTAACGACAGAGACGCCGACGTAAAGGCGTTAACTAAAATTATCAGAAGAATGCCCTCAAAACTGAACTTAATTCCTTTTAACAGTATTGCGCACATGGCGCCGGATGGAATTTCGGCACAATTAAAATCCACGCCGTACGATAAAATATTAGAGTTTGCCGATAAACTCCGCGCCAATAACATTACCGTTATGGTTCGCAACACGCAAGGGGACGACATCGCCGCAGCCTGCGGACAGCTTGCGGTTAAACACTCGTAAAAGCATTTCTTTCTAATCTTAAAAACATGGTTATTGCAAGCAAGGTTGTCAGCTTAAGATTTTTTTATTATTACCCCATTGCTTCAGCAATGGGGTTGAGACGTAAAAGAAATGAAGTTCAACCGGTTTACCGGTTTCATTAACTCTATGGCATATAAACCGGTGAACCGGTTACAGTAATTATAGTTTACCTTTAACCCACTGATGAATCAGTGGGTTAATCAGAATTATTTTTTTCTTAAGTTGACAGCATTGCTTAGCATACTATTTTCATCCCATAATATTTTTGCTCTTCATTTGCAAATAACCGAGAAAATCAATAATTTGTTTTCATAAAATAGAGGCGGTTAATTGGGCAACACTTTTTTAAAATATTCCGATACACAAAACTCATCGATGAGGGTGAAAAAAGTTTCCTTTCTCCTTACTTCTCTTTCCG
>WGCV01000028.1 GCA_015493615.1 Melioribacteraceae bacterium | reverse complement strand
ATTTGCGCAAGACGATTTTGACGTAAGATTAACTGAAACCGAAATAAATAAGACGCTTGACGCAATAATATCGGCAAGAGGATTAAACTTCGGCGAATATAACGGGGAAGATGGAATTCACCACTGGATAGCAAATATTAACGCCGCGCATATTGATATTTTACCCGACAATATTGTGCATCTTGTTGTGGATGATTTATATTTTTTAGTAAATATTGACGTTGTTGCGTTCGATTTTAATACCACGGAACATTTCGGAGGCGTAATAAACGGAGAATTCGTTTTAGAAGGCAATGAAACGGAAGGATATAAAATAGTTTTACAACTAAATTCGGTTGATATAAACTCTTGGGGAGATTTGGGATGGTTGCCGGGTTATATTGCCGATCTCTTTTACTCCGAGGATATTCTTTTAATGATCCCGGATATAAATTTATCGTTGACAAATATCACGCCTGGCTTCTTTTCCGAAGCGTTTAACTTGGGTTCGCCGCCTATTTCGACCGATAACGAAAGCGTTTACCTTAATTATAACGTTAAGGGCGATAGATTCGTAACCGTAACGAATGAATTGGAACATGAAAACGCTCCTCCGGTAAGAGATATCGGTTATGTTTATTCGCTTGAAAACGGAGCGTTTGTGGAATACACCGCCGGCTTTGAATTTGCGTGGGATAAAAACAGTTCTCACACAATCAAAACGCAAGATAACGGCATCGATTACGAAGCGGATAATAACCATTACAAATTTAAGAATTGGGACGACGGAAACACGAATGTTTTCCGGAACATTTTTGTTGTTGGGGATTGGACTTACAAAGCCCAATTTTACAAAACCTACCTTGTTAATTTCAGCGCTTCTTATGAAGGGATTTCGGAAGCATTAACATAGACGGAGATAATTATTCTTTTCCCGTCAGCGAGTATATTTATGCACACCCTGGGTACCAAACTGTAAGCGTAAATCAAACTTTAACAAAAAACGGACACAAGTACGTGTTCTTAGAGTGGAGCGACGGGAATGAAAATAATTCCAGAAATGTCTCGCCTACGGGGCTCGGGAGTTTACAAGCGAAATACAAAGGAACGCAGCTTTCGGATAATCAGTCCGCCTTTACAAACAACAACCAGCGTAAAATGATAAGAACCGCCAACGGCAATTTGTTTTTAACATACGAAAGTATGGGGGAGGTTTGGCTTGAGATGAGTACGGACAACGGGAGGACTTGGGATTTTGTAAATTATTATGTAATGGGCATCGGTTCGCCGAGTCTTGTTTTGGACGGGGAAGGAGGCTTTATCCGTATTCGCGGCTGAAAAATAGCACGCAGATCAAATGATTTTTTTATGATTTACTTGAACATTTTCATTGAAATTTCTCTTTACTGCTTTCCTCAAAAACCCACATGGCATGCTGAAAACTAAAATAAATTTCTAAATATCAAAGTCTTATCCTCACAGACTCAATTTCACAACTGAACGTTCATCCGTCTCGGGCGGCTTATCAAGCGGAGTATATTACTACAGATTACGAAGCGGAAATTTCGTTGAGACAAAAAAGATGATTCTGCTGAAATAAACCGGAAAAACCGCAATGCGCTTAATATAAAATATAAAGCCCGGCAAAAATGTCGGGCTTTGATAATCTTAAATTTGTCATTAAAGAAATTTTCATTCGGGAGTTTGAATATAGTAATCGGAATTTAAACCGGATTACCAAATGCCTTTATTCTTCGGCTGAAAACTCCTTCTCGATTTCTTCAAGCTGAAGATTTAATTCAGTCCAATGATCCAGCTTCTTTTCCAATTCATCTTTGGCGCTGCTGTAAAGCGCTTTCACCTCTTTGGCTTTATCGGGTACGGAGTAAACTTCTTCCTTTGTCAAATCGTTTTCGCATTGTTTTACGGTTTCTTCAAGCAGATGGATTTCGGCTTCAAGGGAAGTAATTTTCGACTTCAAATCCTTTGTGGCTCTGTGCCGTTTTTGTCTAAGCTCCGCGGCTTTCCGCTTCTGAAGTTTCCGGTTAGATTCCTTTTTTTCTTTGGTCTCAGTTTCGTACCGGAGTTCGTCCAGGTTTATTTTATCGAGATAATAATCTATTCCGCCGATAAAATATTTTACATGCTTTTTATCAAACTCAAGAATTTTATTTACAAAGGGCCGCATAAAATCGATGTCGTGCGAAACCAGAATAATTGTTCCTCTGTACTCTTTCAGCGCGGTTTGCAGAATCGCTTTCGACTCGAAATCAAGGTGGTTTGTCGGTTCGTCAAGAATCAGCATATTGGATTGTTTCAGAAGAAGTTTTGCCATAGTCAGCCGACTCTTCTCGCCGCCGGAAAGGACTTTTACTTTCTTAAAAACATCGTCGTCCGAAAAAAGAAACGCTCCGAGTATTGTTCTGATTTGGGGAAGCGTATAATCATGACTTTCCGACATAAGCGTATCGAGCAAATCTTTTTCCAGATCAAGATTGTCGCTAACTTCCTGAGAATAATACGCAATTTCCGTCATCGGATTTACTTCGACTCGTCCTTTATCGTAATCTATTTTTCCCGCAAGAATTTTTGCCAGCGTGGATTTTCCCGCTCCGTTTAATCCGATGAAAGCAATTTTGTCATCCTTTTCAATTTCAAAATTTACATCCTCAAGAACTTGTAAATCGCCGTACGATTTATATAAATTTTTAACTTTTATCGGGATAGCGGCGGCTCGCGGCGGTTCGGGAAACTTTATTTTAATATTTTTCCTTTTACTTGTAATCTCAACTTTGTCGAGTTTTTCCAGCATTTTAATCCGGCTTTGTACCTGCTTTGATTTTGTGGCTTTATACCGGAACCGTTCGATAAAACGCTCAAGCTCTTTGGTCTTTTTCTCCTCGATTTTTTTCAGATGAAGCAGCTCTTCTTCCCTCTGCGCTTTATATTTTTGATACGCCTCAAACTTACCGTTAAAAATCGTAATCTTTTTGTTGGCAATCTCCATCGTTTTTGAAGTGATTCGGTTAATGAAGTATTTGTCGTGGGAGACAATCAGAATTGCCCCTTTGTAGTTTTCGAGAAATTTAACCAGCCAGCGTAGTGAATATAAATCGAGGTGGTTCGTAGGTTCGTCAAGCATTATTAAGTCGGTTTCGCGGATAAGAATTTTTGCAAGATGAATTCTCATTTGCCATCCGCCGGAAAATGTTTCGGTAGGTTTTCGGAAATCCGCCTCCCTGAAACCAAGTCCGGTAAGAATTTTTTCTATTCCGGAATCCGCTTCATAGAAATTCAGCTTTTCCTTAGCGTCCTGAATTTCTCCGAAACGAACCAACAGCCGGTTATGTTCGTCTGCGCTGAGAGAGGAATCTTCTAACAAGCCGTGAATTTCCGCCTCCTCGTTTTCCAAAGCGTTGTGTTCGGTAAGCGCGGATTTTACTTCGTCAAATACGGATTTGCCCCTTAGCGAATAAAACTCCTGCGGCAAATATCCGATTTGAATCCCTTTTGCATAGTTAAGCGAGCCGCTTTCAGGCTCTTCCAATCCCGCTAATATTTTTAGGAGCGTGGATTTTCCGGCGCCGTTTGAGCCGACTAAAGCAAATCTGTCCGATTTTTCAATCTTAAATCCGGCGTCCTCAAAAAGGGATTTTCCGCCGTACTGCATCGATAAGTTTTGAACTGAAATCATTTAAACCAAATAAAAAATTGAAAACGCAAAGATAATAATTCATTCCCAACTCGGCTGAAAAATTTATTTGCTTAAACTGATTTACTAAAGCTGAGTTCTTATTGGCTGACTGCGTATTGTTAGAAAATAAACGTCATTGCGAGGAGCGAAGCGACAAAGCTCCGCCTTGGCGGACTCACCGAAAAACACACTGATTTTGAATGTTCAGGAGATTGCCGCGCTTCACTTCGTTCCGCTCGCAATGACGAGTTTGTAGCGTCATTGCGAAGGAGGAGCTTGCGACGACTGAAGCAATCTCACCGGAAAACATACTAATGTCGAATATTCAGAAGCAGTTTAACGGCTAAGGTCGAATATTCAGGAGATTGCCGCGTCCCGATAAATCGGGACTCGCAATGACGCGTGTTATTTTATTTTTTGTACGCAACTCGTCACGGCGGAAGGCTTGTTTCTTGGGGGCAACCTTTTTTTCTACTTCACCACTGCGACTTTTGTTGAGGCGACTTCTTTTCCTTCGCCGTTAAAAGCCGAAATAAAATAAACTCCGCTCCCGACTTTGTTGCCATGCAAGTCTGTTCCGTCCCAAACGGCAATTTTACCTCCGTAGGATTTTACTCCGGCGTAATCGCTTCCGTTTATCAGCTTACCGTTTATATCGAATACTTTTATCGATGCGTTCTGAATTAGTCCGTCTATAGTTAAAACGGAGTTCGGTTCTTCTACCTTAAACGGATTGGGATAAACAAAGAGTTCCGTAAAAGAGCGCTGCGGCTCAATGGCTTCGGTCTTTAACGCGGAAAGCCCGTAATCGGTTCCGAAATATGCGGTGCCGCTGTTGTTATCGAATGCAATGGAATTGATAATGTCGTTCGACAAAGGACTTGTCTCAGCCGTGTATTGACTGATTACATTAAAGCCGTCGCTTGTCAGATAATAAACGCCTTTGTCTGTCCCGACCCATTTGTTATTAAGCGGATCGACTTGGATGGAAGTTATGTTAATCGTTTTCATAGCGTAAACTTCGCTGATTGCATTGGGAGCGGAAGGATTAGGAATAATATTTATTCCCGAGTTTGTTCCTATCCAAAGTTCTCCGTTCTTATCGATAGCCAACGCCTGAACAACGCTTCCGGCAAGTCCGTCGCCGGTACTGATTTTTCCCCACGAATCATCGTTTGTATTTTCTATTGTGCCGTTGTCGTTAAAATAAATTAAACCTTGATGACCGAGAATATCGGCAAACCACTTTGTATTATATTGATCGATAACCAGCTGATCAAAAAGCTCCTTTTGTTGCAGGGAGAAAAGCGGAATCGAGAAATGATGCCATACGCTATCCGGCGTCATAACGCTGAGCGGTTTGTGGGCGTCCGACCAGTAATTCAGAACCCAAAGATTTCCTCTGTTGTCCTCTCGCGCATTGGAAATTACAAGAAACTGCGGCGCGCCGTTAATTCCTACCATGCCGGTATTTTCTGTTGTGAAATCCTTAAATGTCTTTCCGTCGTATGAAGTAAACCCGTTGCCCCAATTCAAAAAATACTTTATTCCGGAGGGAGCCGCGTAAACTCTGTGAAAAGCGTTTGTAATAAATTCGGGCGTGTTGGATTTGTCGTAAATCGTCCATTCATTTTGGGAAAGCTCAAACACGCCGCGTCCGTAAACGTCGGCGCCGCTTCCCACCCAAAGGTTGCCGGAGCGATCAACATCCAGACTGAGAAAAAAGTTTGTCGTAGGTCCGTTGGGGCAAATATAATCAGGCGTTGCGCCGTTCTCAACCAAAACTCCTTCGGAGGATGAAATATAAAATCTGCCGTTGTAAAACGAAACTGCGTTCAAAGTTGCGGAACTGTTAAAAATTGAAGTAAAGTCCAATGCGCTTTTTTCATATAGGTCATGCGCGGTTAAAATATATATTTTATTTCCCTCGATTTTAACGTCGTTAACTTGTTGGTTTCTGAAACCTAAATATGAAACCGAGTTATTTGAATAAATATAAAGACCTTTATCGCTGGCAAGATAAAGTGTGTCGTTAAGCAGAGCCGATTTTGTCGGGAAATCCGCCGAGAACCGAGCAAACGAGTAACTGTCCCAAGAATCGGGAGAAGTAAGCGAAACGGCTCCGGATTTTTGCACCGCCAAACCTTCGCTTGTGCAAACGTAAATTCTGTTGTTGAATTTGCGCGCGGATAAAACTCTTGCTTTCGGATTAAAATCGCCGAACTTAATAATTGTTTCGATAAATTCATAATTCTTCGCCGAGATAAGTGAAAGTCCGAAATCTATTGAAGTAAAAACAGTGTCGCCAGAAACGAATAAATCGTTAATGCCTTTTTGAACTTCGTCCGAGTTGTAAATATCAAAAATTTTATCTATTCCGCCGTTACTTTTAATTATGTTGATAAATCCCTCAACCGACCCGATCCAAACGTCGTTTTCGTCCGATATTGCGATAGTTTGTATTTGCTGACTGCTAAGATTCTCGGTTTTGGTAAATTTAACGTAATTACTGTCGCCGCTGATAAAGTTGAAAATTCCTCCTTCGGTTGCGGCCCAGATGTCGCCGCCGGTTATTGCGGTTTGGTTAACCGATTTCATCGAAGTGTAATTTTGCCATTGCCCGATTTGAGCTGATAAAAACGAGACAAAAAGAAATGAAAGCAGAAATATTTTATAGATGTAGTTAAACATATAATCTCCAAATTGATTCGGTAAAATAAATTAATTCGAGCTAAATTAAAACGCCAATTTTACATTGCAAAGTTTTTTAAGAAAATCAGTAAAATGTAAAAATGTTTCTAAGGCGCTCCTATTTGTTTTGATTGCTCAACATTGATTTTATTTCATAAACCGAATCTAAAGGGATTACATATTTCCCAAAATTATCCTCGTCGTTTTTTATCCCTCCGTGGAAATCGGAACCGCCGGAAGCCAGCAAACAATATTGGTTTACTATCCCGCGGTAAAATTTCGTCCTCGAATCATTGTGCGACGGATGCACAACTTCTATTCCGTCGATTTTGGATGCGAGTACGGTTTGCAGCAAGTCTTCCGGCATTTTCCCCGGATGAGCTAAAAACGCAAGACCTTTAGCGTCGTTAATCAGTTTAATGGCGCTTTGCAGAGACACGTGAATTTTTCTCTCAAAAGCGGGAGCGTAATCGCCGAGATATTTTTGGAACGCCGACTGGTAGGAATCTACCACGCCCTTTGAAATCAACACGTTCGCGATGTGCGGTCTGCCGATAGCGGAATTTTTCGCTTCTTGCAGAATTTCTTCAAACTCAATCTCAACATTCATATCGTTTAATTTCTTAACGATTCTTTTAGCTCTGAAAGCTCTTTCTTCTCTGAAAAACTGCAAGTAGCTCTGAAGGTCTTTATCTTCATGATCAATAAAATAGCCGAGGAGGTGAATTTCCTTGTCGTTAACATCGGTGCTTAGTTCCACGCCGGGAATAATATCTATGCCGTATTCTTTTCCGCATTCAATCGCTTGATTAATCCCGTTTACGGAATCGTGGTCGGTAATGCCGAGCGCCGAGATTCCCTTTGACTTTGCCAGACGCACCAATGCGCAAGGTGAATTTCCTCCATCTGAAAAAGTGGTGTGGGTGTGCAGGTCGGCAAATTTTTGCATTAATTAACCGTACTGCTCCAGAAATTTTTCGTAATCCAAAATTCTCAGCTTTGAACCTTCCATTTCGATAACGCCTTTTTTTGCAAAGGCATGAAGCGTTCTGGAAATTGTTTCGCGCGAAGTTCCCGCCATGTTCGCTAAGTCTTGCTGCAAAGGCATTTCATCGATTTCCACAACTCCGCCGCGGACTTTCCCCTGCGTGTCGGCAAGCTGCAGAATTACGGTTGCAACCTTACCTTCAGCGTCCTTAAGTGAAAGCGATTTGATTTTCATATCTGCGGTGCGAAGGCGCGAAGTTAATTCCTGAAGTAAAGGAATGGAAATTTCCGGATGTTTTGTAAGCAGTTCCAGAAATTCGTTTCTGTGAATAATAAAAACTTTAGAAGGTTCAAGCGCAATAACGGTAGCCGAACGGGAAAGACCATCTAAAATAGACATTTCGCCAAAGAATTCCGATTTGCCGAGTACGGAGAGAATCACTTCCTTTCCGTCCGTGCTGATACGCGAAATTTTTACTTTTCCCTCAATGATGAAAAACATGGCAGAGCCGTCTTCATCCTCCATAAGAATAACGCTATCTTTGTCAAAATTCTTTACATAACCGATTTTTGCTATACGTTCAATCGCTTCATCCGGTAAGTCGGAGAAGATAGGGACATATTGCAAAAACTCACTTAACTCTGACATATAGACCTCTTATTTTTAAATCTTAAGATATGGATAAATTATTTAATCTTCAATTAATTGATTTCCCACTTTTATTTATTTAACTTTAAATAATCAATTCAGTTTAACTTATTTAACGGAGGAAAAAATGGCTTTAAAAGTTGGAATTAACGGATTCGGTAGAATTGGGCGTTTGGTTTTTCGCAGAAGCATGGCGCTCGGAGGTATTGAATTTGTTGGTATAAATGATTTAACGGACGCAAAAACATTAGCTCATTTGCTTAAATATGATTCGGTACACGGAAAATATCCCGGCGAAGTTTACGCCGATGGCGACGCTATTGTAGTTGACGGACAGAGAATTCAGATTACGGCTGAAAAAGATCCGTCCAATCTTAAATGGGGCGAACTCGGAGCTAAAGTTGTTATCGAATCTACCGGCGTTTTCAGAACAAGAGAACTCTGCATGAAACACATTGAAGCAGGAGCCGAAAAAGTTGTTTTAACCGTGCCCGCTAAAAGTGAGATTGACGCTACCGTAGTGCTCGGTGTAAACGACCATATTTTAACCGGCGAAGAAAAAGTTGTTTCCAATGCTTCATGTACAACTAACTGCTTTGCGCCAATGGTTAAAGTATTAAACGATGCTTTCGGCGTGGAAGAAGGTTTAATGGCGACAATTCACAGTTACACAAATGACCAGCGTCTTTTGGATTTACCGCACAGTGATTTGAGAAGAGCGCGTTCCGCCGCCGTCTCTATTATTCCTACTACAACCGGAGCGGCAATTGCCGTCGGTAAAGTTATTCCCGAACTTGACGGAAAACTTAACGGATACGCAGTGCGCGTTCCCGTTCCCGACGGAGCCTTGACTGACTTTACGGCAACTTTGAAACGGGAAGTTACCGTTGAAGAAGTTAATGCGGCGTTCAAGAAAGCGTCCGAAAACGAATTGAAAGGAATCTTGGAATATGTTGAAGACCCGATAGTCTCGGCCGATATTATCGGTAATCCGCATTCGAGTATTTTCGATTCCTTATCGACAATGGTAATGGGAAAAATGGTTAAGGCGGTCAGCTGGTATGATAACGAGTGGGGTTACTCCTGCCGCGTTGTTGACTTGATGAAGAAAATAGCCGAATAAATAAATTCTTAATTAAAAGGCGCAACTTCCGGTTGCGCTTTTTTTTGGTTGACGATAAACAATGGAGTTGGAAATGAATAAATTAACAATAGACGATGTTGAATTAAAAGGGAAAAAAGTTTTAACGAGAGTTGACTTTAATGTCCCCTTGGATTCCGAAGGCAACATTACCGACGACAGACGAATTGTCGGCGCGCTTCCCACGATTGAAAAAATTATCGGGGAAGGGGGAAAATTAATTTTAATGAGTCATCTCGGGCGTCCGAAAGGGGAAAGAAAGTCTGAGATGTCGCTTGAACCGGTAGCCGAAAGATTATCCGAATTGCTCGGGAAGAAAGTTACCTTTGTTGATGATTGTATCGGGGAAAAAGTTAAGTCCGTGATTAACGGAATGGAGAACGGCGATGTTGCGCTTCTTGAAAATTTAAGATTTTACAAAGAGGAAACCGACAACGATCCCGACTTTGCAAAACAGCTTGCGGAATTAGGCGATATTTACGTTAACGACGCTTTCGGTACTGCGCACCGCGCACACGCTTCCACGGAAGGCGTTACACACTTTATCTCTCCTTGCGTCGCCGGCTATCTGATGAGGAAAGAGCTTGATTATCTCGGCAATGCAATTGCCAATCCGCAGAGACCTTTTACGGCAATTCTCGGCGGCTCTAAAATTTCGGGAAAGATAGATGTGATAAACAATCTGTTCAACAAGGTCGATAATCTTATTATCGGCGGGGGAATGATGTTTACTTTCCTTAAGGCGATGGATTACGACATCGGGAAATCACTCCTTGAGGAAGAAAAAATCGATATGGCGAAAGAAATTCTTGATAAAGCTGAGAACAGGGAAGTAGCTCTTCTAATCCCGACGGATGTAGTTTGCGCTAAAGAATTCAGCAACGATTCCCCAGCCGCTGTTCATGACATCGATTGCATACCCGACGATGAAATAGGATTGGATATCGGACCGAAAACCGTTAAAATTTTCAGAGAAGTAATTTTAAGCAGCAAAACAATTGTCTGGAACGGGCCTATGGGCGTATTTGAATTCGACAACTTTGCCAAAGGTACAAACGCAGTTGCAGAAGCTTTGGCTGAAGCTACGGCTAACGGCGCAATTACAATTGTCGGCGGAGGCGATTCCGCAGCGGCAATAAAGAAAGCCGGTCTGGAAGATAAAGTGTCGCATGTTTCCACAGGCGGGGGCGCATCGCTTGAATTTCTCGAAGGGAAAACCTTACCGGGAGTAGCCGCTTTAACAGATAAATAAGATTATTTTTTTATTGGGATTTGATAATTCAAATCCCTTTTTTTTATTAAAAATATGAGGTCAAAATGAAAATCAAAAAAATCTTTTTCTTACTGACAGTAGTTTTTTTCAGCTCCGCAATTGCAACGTTTGGGCAGATGGAGAATTCCACTAAAAATGATATTAATCGTTTCGCCGTTTTATTTCAAGTTAATGATTTTTTGAGGTTTTCCGGTTTTGACGGCGCCGCTTTTTCCGGGGAATATTTCTTTACTGAAAAATCGGGACTTCGCATTGGCGTTTCAACGGCGTATTTAAATTCGGATGTGTCAACAAGTTCATTTGTCAATGATACTTTGCAGTATTCTAATCCCGGGAATGGAGATCGGACAAAAATAGGAGTTTCCGCTATTTTTGTAAGGAACTTAATTGAGAAAAACAATCTATCCTTTTTTGCGGGCGCAGGAATTTCTTACTGGTATAATAAATCGAATTCGGAAAATATCGATTGGACAGGTAAAGAAAATAATGATTCTTCGTTAAACGCTTTCGGGTTCCCTTTTGTCGCGGGAGTGGAGTGGTTTGTGAAAAAAAATATAAGTTTGTCTTTGGAGTATGGCGTTTCGTTCAACTATAAAAGGGAGGAGAGAACGCAAACGCGGATTTCCGATTCGAATACTGTTAGAAATAATTCAGTAAATAAAAGCTACGAACTGGATACTGAAAGTATAAAAATGGGATTGGCGTTTTATTTTTAATCGCTGAAAAATGAGGCAGCCACACAAATAGTCTATTTACTTTTTGCTGAGACACGATATTACACGAAAAATTATAATAGATATTTTTTTACTATGATTGATAATTAGGAAAATGTTTGCTATATTTGACCATATTTAAACAAGTATTAATATGGTCAATGACAATCGGACAAAAAATTAGGCAACTGCGAGAAGAATCCGGAATGAAACAGCGTGAATTAGCCGCTAAACTCGAAATCGGCGAAGGCTTTTTAAGCAAAGTGGAAAATGCACAAAAGTTGTTAAAACGAGAAGACCTTAAAAAGTTGAGTGAAATTTTCAAGGTATCGCATTCTGAATTGGAAACATTGTGGTTGGCAAACAAAGTTTATGACCTGATTAAAGATGAAGATCAGGGTTTACGAGCGTTAAAGGTAGCGGAAGAACAAGCAAAATATTCAAGGGGCAAATGATAGAAAAGAATATCATAAATACAATTACAGCTTTTGGATTTACAGCAAATTCAGAACAAGTAAGGGTTTACTCAAAGTTTTACGACAAGATTAATTATCAAATGTCTGTGGATTTCACAAAGAAGCAAATCGACTATGGACCTGAAATAAAAAAAGGCGATAACACAACTTCGCATTTAGAGAATCCGGAAAATATTGTTGTTCTTGAATGTGTTGACCGACTTTTAGAAAAAGGTTATAAGCCCGCCGACTTGACGCTTGAAAAGAAATGGAAACTTGGGCGTACCGCCAAAAGTGGAAAAGCTGACATTACAGTTAGAGGAAAAAACGGAAAAACTCTTTTGATAATTGAGTGCAAAACTTGGGGTAAAGAGTATGAAAAAGAGTTGGATAAAATGAAATCCAATGGAGGACAGCTTTTTTCTTATTATCAGCAAGATAAAAATACTCGCTATCTCTGCCTGTATGCTTCGAGAGAACACCTTGGGAAAATTGAAAAAGCTAATGCCCTAATCAAGGTTGAGGATAGCACAGAAGAAAAAGTAAAACAGCAAGAAACTGAAAAACTTATTACATACGAAAAGGCAAAAACTATTAAGGAAATGCTTGAAGTTTGGAAACACAAAACTAAAGGAAAAATGACTTTTCTTAATTCGGGACTTTTTGAACCTGAAATTGAGCCATACAATCCGGGGTATATTCCGCTAAAAATTTCCGATTTAAAAGATTTTGGAAAGGACGATAAAGGCAAAGTGTTTAATCAGTTCGAGGAGATTCTACGACACAATAATATTTCCGACCGTTCTAACGCTTTTAATAGAATAATATCGCTTATTCTTGCCAAAATTGTGGACGAAAACAAAGGCGAAAAAGCAATCACCGATTTTCAGATAAAAGAAGGTATTGATGACGCCGAAACGCTTTTAGAACGTTTGCAATCGCTTTATTCCAAGGCAATGCGAGACTATCTGGGCGAAGAAGTGATTGACTACAAATTAGAAGATATTGAAGCTGAAATTGCAAACTTTCCAAGACAAACGGCAAAAGAAACACTTTATCGCATTTATAAAGAGTTGAAGTTTTACCAAAACAATGAGTTTGCTTTCAAAGAGGTTTACAATAAAAAGCTATTTGAAGAAAACGCAAAAGTGTTAGAAGAAGTAGTGAGGCTATTTCAAAAATACCGTTTCAAATACGACAAAAAAGCCCAGTTTTTAGGAGATTTTTTTGAGTTAATGCTCGAAAGCGGTTATAAGCAATCTGAAGGTCAATTTTTTACTCCTACTCCTATCGCCCGATTTATTATTTCGTCTATTCCTCTAAAATCTATCGTTCAAGAAAAATTGAAGAACGGCGATAAATCTTTTTTGCCAAAAGTGATTGATTTTGCCTGCGGTAGCGGACACTTTCTTACAGAAGCTATTGCGGAAATAGCCGAATTGGTGAAAAAAATTACCGAAGATGATATCAAATCCCTGCCCGATGCAGACAAAATAGAATTTGCGTTAAAAGAATTGAGGCGATACAAACAAGATATGCGCTGGGCGGGAGAATACATCTATGGTATTGAAAAAGATTACCGTTTAGCGCGTACTAGCCAAGTGGCTTGTTTTATGCACGGCGATGGCGATGCCAATATTATTTTTGGCGACGGTCTTGAAAAACATCCGCGTTTAGAAAAGGACGGGACTTTTGATGTTCTTATTGCCAATCCTCCCTATACTATCAAGGATTTTAAGAAGCATTTGAATATAAATCCCCACGATTTTGAATTATGGGAATACGTTACGCCTGATTCTGACGATATTGAAGTATTTTTCATAGAACGAATGAAGCAATTACTTCGTCCCGAAGGAATGGCCGGTATTATTTTGCCCAGTTCTATTTTGAGCAATGGCGGTCCATACACTAAAGCAAGAGAAATTATTCTAAAATATTTTGAAATAAAAGCCATTGTAGAATTTGGTGGCAACACATTTGGGGCGACAAGCACTAATACGGTAACGCTTTTCCTAAAAAAGAGAAATGAAGATTTTGTAACTAACTGCCGATATATCGCTGAAGATTTTATCTCGGAAAACAGAGAACGCAAAGGCGACTTTATAAATTCCACAGAATTGTTTGAGAATTATGTAGCGCAATTGGAGTTGGAAATAGAGGATTATAGAACCTTCATTGCTCGTAATCCGAATGACGCAATTAAGAAAACTGAGTTTTACAAAAGCTATAAAAATTGGTTTGACGATTTAACGGAAGTGAAAAACCTGAAAAAACGGAAAACTTTTAATGATCTTCCCAAAGCGGACCGGGAAGCCAAGCTAAAATCTATGTTCTTCGATTTGGTCTTGGAAATAGAGACCGAGAAGTTCTTCTACTTTTTACTCACACACCGCATTGAAGAAGACCCTGAATATTTTGGCTGGTATGAAGACCAAACCGAAGATGGCACACCGTTGAAAGTAGCTTATCCACAAAAAAAAGCCGTGCCACAAAAAACACTGATAGTAAAAACAAGTAGAACCACTAAAGAACAGGAAAAATTTCTCGGTTACAAATTTAGCAATCGTAGAGGTTACAAAGGTATTGATTTTACAGGCGTTACGCTGATGTATGACCGAGCCGACCCACTCAGCCCTAAAAAAGTAAACAGCTATATTCATAAAAACTTTTTGGATGAAAAAATAATAATCGACGAATCTCTTTCCGAAAATCTATCTTTGGTAAGACTTACGGATTGTATCAATTTTGAGAAAATAGATTTTGATAAGCGTTTGAATCTTAGCGCTGAATTTGTTATTAAACTTGATGATGTATTTAATACTAAGTATGATAAACCTCTTAAAAGTATTGCTCTTATTCAGAAAGGCAGTAGTATAACAAAAGACCAAACTAAAGAAGGAGACGTTCCTGTTGTCGCCGGCGGTCAAGAAGCAGCTTATTATCATAACGAATCAAATAGATTTCCCGATATAATTACCGTTAGCGCTTCCGGAGCTTATGCCGGGTTTGTGAATTATTGGACACAAAGAATATTTGCATCAGACTGCACGACTATTAAAAGTTTAGATGAAAAAGAAATTAGTACACGATTAATTTTTCATTATTTAAAGTCTATTCAAAATGAAATCTACCAATTACAAAGAGGACAAGCGCAGCCACACATTTATCCTAAAGATATTGAGCGTATTAAAATCCCAGTACCCCCGCCTGACATTCAGAAAAAAATTATCAGCGAAATAGAAGACATTGAAGCCAAAGAAGAAAAGGCTAAAAATGTGATTAAGAAGAAAAGAAAACAAATAGAAAAAGAGTTTGAGGAAATATATTCTAAAGCAAAGGAAATCATCAAATTGTCTTCCAATAATTTTGAAGTTGGAATAGGAAATCGCCTATTACGAAAAAATATTTCTGATAATCCGAATGAAGGTATCCCGGTTTACAGCGCCAATGTTTATACGCCATTTGGATATACGAAAGAAAAGTTATTAGATAATTTCGATACTAAAACCATAATTTGGGGTATTGACGGAGATTGGCAAGTGAATGTGATAAACGAAAAGATCCCTTTTTATCCAACAGACCATTGTGGCTACATCCGGATTGTTAAAGGAGATTGGCAACCAAATTATTTATCAAGAGCATTATATAAAGTTGGTTTAAAGGAAAATTTTTCGCGTTCTCTTAGAGCTTCAATCGCAAGAATTAAGGAGCTAAAAATTCCTGTCCCAGATTCTAAAGAAATGTTGGATTTTGAAAAACTCGTAATTAATAATGAAAAAGAAATTTTATCCCAAGAGCAAACCATCGCCAACACGGAAGAAGCGAAGAAAGCAGTATTAATCAAATATTTAAAGAAGTAAAAATCAAACGCGTAAGGTCATTTCGCGAAAATTCTATGTTCTTAAAAGATTTCTCTTAATCGCTAAAAAAAACAGCGAGCCAAATAGTTTTTGCTGATGCGGATGTTTCTTTAACGCGGTGTTTCATCAGTTTCGGGATGAATATATAATCACCTTCGGAGAGGGGCGTTTCGGTATTGTCGGAAAATTCAATTACAGCTGCGCCTTTCAGCAGAAGGACGAATTCGTTTTCTTCCTGTTCATACCAGAAGTTTTTCGGCGACGATTGTCCTTCCGAGACGATTCGTTCAATACGGCAATTACCCGAATTTATTATTTCTTCAATAATTTCTTCTTTGGTTGTATTGGGAAGCGCTTGGAAAATATTTTGTTTTAGAAAGTTCATTTTTGGAAATTTAAAATAAAAGGGAGATGCGTCCGGCATCTCCCTTTTGAAAAACTATTTATGTTTTTTAAATAATTTTTTATTCTTAGCCGGTTTGTCAATTCCGAGTAGCTCAACTTCAAAAATCAAAGTCTGATTTGGCCCGATTGACTGCGGGGCGCGTGCGCCGTAAGCTAAATCGGAAGGAATGTATAATTCCCACTTGGAGCCGACAGGCATCATCTGCAACGCTTCCGTCCAGCCCTTGATTACTCCGCTTACTGGGAATTCCGCCGGTTTGCCTCGTTTGTAGGATGAATCGAATTCTGTCCCGTCAATCAGCGTTCCTTTGTAATTTACTTTTACCTTGTCTGTTAATTTCGGTTTCGGCCCGTGTCCTTTTTTTAGGATTTTATACTGCAAACCGCTCGGAGTAACTTTTACTCCTTTTTTGGTTTTGTTTTTCTTCAGAAATTCTTCGCCTTTTTTCTTGTTAATTGCGCCCTGAGCGTCATTTTTTTTCTGACGGTCGGCTTGTAATTTTACTTGAAATTCGCGAAGGATTTTATCGACTTCAGCTTCGGTAACTTTTTGATTTTTTGCCGTGTAAAAATCAATGAAACCTTGAGTAAGAGCTTTATCGTTAACATCAATTTTTTGTCTGTGGAATGTGCGGGCAATATCTGCGCCTATGGCGTAGCTGCTGCTATCTTGGAAAGTTTTTAATTCTACTTTACCATTCGAATTGTTTTGCGCGCAGGCTGTTGCGATGAATAGGAGCGCTGCTAAAGATAGGTATTTCATTCTTTCTCCTGTGTTGATTAAAAATTTTATTTTCGATGTGTAATCTATATAAAGAAATATAGATTACCAATTTTAATGTCATCTCCGGCGGTTTTGTTCCCGAAAAGTTTGATTTTATTTTTTAATAAGCCAACGAAGATGTCGGTTAATTTATGCAAATTTTTAACGACTTTTCTAACTATCATGGCGTTTCGATTAATTATCCATTTGTTTCGCAGTTTCGCTGAAAATAACTAAAGAAGGTATTAATTGGCTATTAGTAGGAATTCATTAAGTATTTACTGCAAACTAATTCTGATATTATCAAAGTTAATTGTAAACTATATTTATGGCGTTTTATCCGGTTTTTTCTTTATGTCCCAGTTCTTTTTCATTTATAATTTTCATTTTAAATATTATTTTATTAAACAAATAATTTTATTTGCATTTAAGCGAGGTTGCTATGGGTGATTTTAAAGTAAAATTTGCCGCATCGAAAGACGAATTGGTCCAATTTACCAAAAATTTATTGAACGACATTCAAGCTTTTGAAACTTTACTATCCAATGACGCTTTTGAAAAAGGCATCACAATGATTGGAGCGGAACAAGAAATGTGCCTTGTGGATAAAAACTACAAGCCTTATTCAAAAAACCTTTCCCTTATTGAAAAAACGAAAATGGACAATCTTAGTCCCGAACTCGCTCAGTTCAATTTGGAAACAAACACGATACCATATCTGTTCCAGGAGAAAGCTCTTTCTCAAATGGAAAATGAAATTTTCGATGATTTGGTGAAAATAAGAAATGTTGCAAAAGAATTTGAAGCCGAATTGATTTTGACCGGGATATTACCTACAGTCAGAAAATTCGACATCGAGCGGGAAAGAATTACTCCTTACGAACGCTATTTTGCATTGATTGACACAATGCGCGAAATTCGAGGCGAGGAATTTCTGATTAACATTTCGGGAATTGACGACCTAAACATAAAACTCAGTAGCGGATTAATTGAAGCGGCAAACACAGGCTTTCAAATACACTTGCAAGTTTCGCCCGATGAATTCAGACACAAATACAACATAGCGCAAGTTATCGCCGGAGTTGCGCTTGCCCCGGCGGTTAACTCCCCGTTACTTTTCGGCAAAAGATTGTGGAAAGAAACCAGAATCGCTCTTTTCCAGCAGGCGATTGATACCAGGATTTCAAACGAGCATATACGAGACCGCCAACCCCGCGTAACTTTCGGAACAGACTGGATTAACGAATCCGTAATTGAGCTATTTAAAGAAGATATTATGCGCTACCGTGTTCTGCTTGGGGCGGAATTTGACGAAGATAGTTTGGAAATTGCTCGAAACGGCGGCGTACCTCAACTTAAAGCGTTGACCGTTCATAATTCAACCGTTTACAGATGGAACAGACCCGTTTACGGAATCTCACCCAACGGCAAACCGCATTTACGAATTGAAGCTAGAATGTTCCCCGCCGGCCCGACGGTTGTTGACGAAATGGCAAACGCCGCTTTTTGGCTCGGACTTTTAGAAGGTTATTCGCGACAATTGGACGATGTTACTAAGTACATAAACTTCGACGAAGCAAAAGCTAATTTTTATGTTGCGGCCACTAACGGAATGAGTCGTCAAATTACTTGGTTTAATCATAAAAAACACACAATTAAAGATTTAATTTTAAATGAACTTTTACCTGTTGCAAGAACCGGACTTGAAAGTAATAACATTGCGCCGGAAGATATTGATAAATATCTCGGCATTATCGAAGAACGTGTCGATAGGGAAGCAACCGGTTCGAATTGGATGCTTGCGGTTTATGACAATTTACAGAATAAAGCTTCCAAAGAGGAAATCTTAACGATGATTACAATGGATACTATTGAAAATCAAAAAGCGGGAATTCCATTGCACGAGTGGGATATTCCCGACATTAAAGAGCTTCCGCACTGGCATCCTTCCAAACTCCTTGTTGAAGAAGTTATGCGAACGGATGTCCTTTCCGTTCAACCGGACGATATAGTGGAATTTGTTTCGGATATGATGATTTGGGAAAATATGAAATACGTTCCCGTGGAAGACAGAGATGGAAATTTTGTCGGGTTAGTAACTTCAACGCGTTTGCTTAGAGTTTTAAGAAAATTAGCAACTGAAAAGGAGCTAAAAGATTTGAAAGTTAAAGATATTATGATAGAAAATCCCGAAACGATAGAACCTTCGCAAAAAATTCAAGATGCAATGATTATAATGGATAAATCCCAAATCGGAAGTCTGCCTGTTGTTTATAATAAAAAACTTGTCGGAATGCTGACGGAAACCGAATTCTTTTATTTAAGCAGAAGATTGTTTGAGAGATTCTAATTTATTGATTAGTTTTGCATATCAAAAAGTTTGGATATTATTATAAGATATGAAAGCCGAATACACGCGCCACATTATTGATATAATCGGTGATAACGAAGATAAAAAATTTATTATCATAGGCGGAATTCACGGGAACGAGAAAGGCGGGATAGACGCCATATTAAATGTTCTGCCGGAACTGAAAAAAAATTCACTTTTTCAAAAAGGTAAAGTCTTTTTCTTGAAAGGGAACTTACCCGCCCTCGAACTTAACGAAAGATTTGTCGAAAAAGATTTAAACCGTTTGTGGACGGATGAAAATCTTTTTTCCGAAGATGAGTCTTCGCCGGATATTATTCAATTAAAAGAACTTTATAATTTGATTGCCGATGAAATTTGTCAAAATAATTTCGATAACTGCCTTTTCTTGGATTTACACACATTCTCGGCAAAAAGCGGAGTTTTTTGTATTCCCGCATCAAACCCTCGAAGCGTGTCTTTTGCCCAATCGTTCGGTATTCCTTTTATTGAGAAACTTTCCGACACTTTGCCTGGAACGGCGCTTTCTTTTTTCGGGAATAAAGGTATGACCTCGCTTGTTTTTGAAGGCGGAACACATAACACGGCAAAAGCGAGCAGAACTTTGGAAGCCGGTATCTGGCATAGCTTGGCATATGCCGGATTTATTTCGCCGGAATTGGAAAAAGTGAAGAAAGGGAGAGAATTATTAAAAGAAATTTCGAATGATTATCCGCATCATTTGGAATTGATTTATCGCCACAAGCTAGAAAATTATTATAATTTTCGTATGAATAAAGGTTATTTTAATTTCAAGCCAATACATAAATCGGAATTCTTGGCTATTCAAAACAATTTGAGAATTACAAGTCCGTATAGCGGATATATCTTAATGCCTCTTTATCAAAGGAAAGGGAGCGACGGTTTTTTTATTGTTCGTGAAAAAAACAAGATTTCGGAATAAGTTATTTTTCTTTCGTAAAATCTAAAATATACCGGAATTGAGTTTTAACCTGTTCTAACCGCCGATTTGTGAATTTGCACATTTTTATTTGTCTATTTTTTTAAATAAAAAGCCGGAAGCGTTATCCAGTCCGGCGCCTGCTTCCGGACGGTTTACGGTATAGTCCGCCGGAACACCGTAAACTCGTAAATTGCCCCCGAATTTTTCAAGTCCCGCGCCTTGCGGGGGCCGTCCGACGTTACGTCCGCGGGAACACGCCGGAGTCGGTGTTTCAAATATAATCTGCAGATGCGAAAAAAGCAAAAGTTAAAAATCTGTAAACAGTGTTTTAAAATTTTTCTATATTAACAACTCAAATTTTGAATTATTTTCGGAGACGGACTGACGGATCGACGCCCAACTCCATCAGGTCCGGAAGGAAGCAGTGGTAAGCGGACGGTTCGGGTGGTTCGTTCTCCGATTTATTTTTTTGAGCCGATTAGAAATTCCAGAAAGCCCGTCCTTAATCTTACCTCGCCCTCAAAAGAAATTTTTGCAATATTTCCCGGAAGAAAAACCGCGTTTGCTCCCGACATCGAAATAAAGTTTGAAACATGATAAGCGACATCCGGAAGATGACCGACGAAAGCTATATCGCGCTTGTCCAACGAATTTGCTAATGCGGCTATCAGCTCCGAATCCGCGCCGGGCGCTAATCCCGATTCTACAATCACATCGTAGGGCGTGTCAAAATGTTCATGAATCATTTTCGCTGTTTGAAATGCGCGAGGAACAGGCGAGCTTACAACCATATCCAAATGGGGACTTACAGCTGACCAGCATTTTAAGTTAAAATTGAAAATCTTTTTCCCTTCTTCGGTTATTGCGCTTTCGTATTCGTTTCCCGCCGAGGCGGCAATTGTATGTCTGACAATGTATATATTCATTGAGTCTCTTTTTTCTTTGGGTAAAATAAATTATATTAAATTTTTTTTGAAGAAATATAAGTAAGCAAATTTTGTGAAAAAAGAAATACTTTTTCTCCTGTTGATTTTCCCCGCTTTCCTTTTCGGGCAAAGCGCTCATCCCGAAACGATTGAACTTACCAACATTTCATTTAATCTCCCTGTTAAAACAGATTCCGTTAAGCATACTATTGTTGTGAAAAATTCTGATGAAAAAGTAATATTTACAAAAACGCTAATCTCCGCAAAAGATAGGGAAATAACAGTATCGGAAGCGGGATTGTTTTCCGTTTATGTTGACGGAAAATTATCCGCCAGAGTTCGCGTTCTTCCCGGCTGGCTGAGCATATTGCCGCCATTGCTTGCAATTCTTCTTTCTCTGATTTTTCGCGAAGTTCTGATTTCCCTTTTCGCGGGAATATATCTCGGCGCGATTTTCCTCTACAATTTTAACATATTTGAAGCCTTCATCCGCGTTGTTGATACAATTCTGATTAATGTGTTAGTTAACCGAGATCATATTCTGATTATTATTTTTACTCTTCTTATCGGAGGCGTGGTCGGTATAATTTCGGCTAACGGCGGAACAATGGGGCTTGCCAATAAAATTGTAAAATGGGCAAAAACTCCCCGCAGCGGAATGATAGCAAGCTGGCTTATGGGAGTAATAATTTTCTTTGATGATTATTCCAACTCTCTTATTGTGGGAAATATGATGCGCCCGATTACAGACAAGCTGAGAGTTTCAAGGGAAAAACTCGCTTACATTGTAGATTCCACCGCTGCGCCGGTTGCAAGCCTTGTAGTCATTAGCACTTGGATTGGCTATGAACTTGGTTTAATCGGCGACGGACTAAAGATTGTTGGCGCAAATCTTACCGCGTACGATGTTTTTATTCAGAGCATCCTCTACAGGTTTTATCCGATTGCCGCTCTTGTTTTTGTTTTTCTGAATGCTTACACAAAGCGTGATTTCGGTCCGATGCTGAATGCCGAAAAGAAAGCAAGAAAGGAGGGCGTAAAGGATGAATCGTTTGACGATGAAAGCGCGGTTATCGGAATTGAAACTTACGAGCATGAAAGAGCGCGCTGGTACAACGCTATTGTTCCTATTCTGGTTATCCTTATCGGAACGATTGTCGGCTTAATCGTAACGGGGAAGAATGCACTTGAAAGTCAGGGAGTAACAAATTACGGTCTGCAAGATATTATAAGCAATTCCAATTCATATTACGCATTGCTTTGGGGGAGTTTCCTTGCCGTAGTAACAGCTTTGGCAATGACTGTGGTTCAAAGACTCCGTAAGCTTAACGACGCTATGAACGCCTTTATGAAAGGGCTTCAGTCGCTTCTTGTCGCCGTTGTTATTTTAATCTTTGCTTGGGGAATAAGCAATATTACTGCCGAGCTTCACACAGCGGATTATTTAATTTCGGTGATTGTCGGCAACATTGACATACGTTTCCTTTCGTCGCTTGTTTTCATCGTTTGCGCATTAACAAGTTTTTCAACGGGAACAAGTTGGGGGACGATGGCGATTGTAATGCCGATTGTAATTCCGCTTACTTATCGCATGGGCGGACTCGAAGGGCTTACGCCGGAAATGATAAATGTAACTTTATATTCGGTTGTCGGGTCGGTGCTTGCAGGCTCGGTTTTCGGCGATCATTGTTCTCCGATTGCAGATACAACAATTTTAAGTTCTCTTGCTTCGGGGTGTAATCATATCGAGCATGTCCGGACGCAGTTGCCGTATGCAATTTTTGTGGGAACGCTCTCGGTTTTATTCGGAACGCTTCTTACTTCGTTCGGCGTTCCGGTGATAATTTCATATCTGTTAATTTTGTCCGGAATGTTCGCGGCGTTATATCTAAAAGGGGAAAGGGTTTTAGATTAATAAACAAAAATGTAAGTTTTTCATTTTACGGCAATCTGTCACGGGGCGCAAAGGGTTTAGGCGTTTATGGGTTTAGAAGTTTATGTTAAATCCGTGTAAATCAAATAAATCTGTGTCATCCGTGTTCTATATTTTTGCTGAGATTTTAGTTCAGAGATTCTTCACCCGCTCTTGGCGGATTCAGAATGACAATTTTAGGATTGGGTCTTTTTCCGTCTCGCGTCTTACGTCTTGCGTTTTACTTCCATCCAACTTCTTACGAAAACCATCTGTCCCACGCTTCTTACGTGAAGGACTTTATTTTCCAATACAATAATCCCAAGATTGTCAATAGGCTGAAATAATTTAGCGTTATGTGTGTTTTTTTCGCAGATTGCAAGCAATCTACGCTACAAAATCTTTTTGTTATTCAAATTTTCAGAGTAAAAAAATTCTAATGACAATTTCGGGATAATTTCTTACTCGTTATTCTTTTCTATCAGTAAGAATAATTATTCCAATAACAAAGCTGACAACCGCGCTGAAGGTAAATGGGACCGCGGAACTGAAACTGTCCCACATAACGCCGGCGAGGGAAGAACCGACGAGAATCCCAAGTCCGGTAACGGAGTTGTACAGTCCGATTGCAGTCGCTCTGTTTTCATCTTCAACAAAATCGGAAATCCACGCCTTTGAAATCCCATCGGTAGCTGCCGAGTAAAAACCGTAGAGCGTAAAGAGAATAAAAACAATAACAAGATTGTCTGCGAAAGAAAATCCCGCATAGACAAGGGAAAAAATAATTAAACCGGCTCCGAAAATTATCCGTTTACTGAATTTGTCGGAAAGAATTCCCGCCGGATAGGAAAAGAGAGCATAAATAACATTAAAAAAAACATAACCTAAAATTGCAGTAAAATCGGAAGAAATTGATTTGAGTTTCAAAATTAGAAAAACATCGCTGCTGTTTGCAATTGAAAAAACGGCAATCAGAACGAGCAGCTTTTTGTAAGCTCGCGGTGCGGTTCTCCAGAACTCGCCGAAATTATATTTTTTAGTTTTCGCTTTAACCGCAGCGCTTTCCTTAGCGCGGAAAGCAAAATAGATTGCTCCGACAGAAGGAATTATCGCAAAGTAAAAAACAAGTCTGTAATTATCGCCTGAAAGATATAAAACAAGCAGAGCAATCAGCGGACCAACTACCGCTCCGAGCGTATCCATACTTCTGTGAAATCCGAAAATTGCTCCGCGGTTTGTTTTATCGGCATTAGCCGCAAGGAGCGCGTCGCGCGGCGCGGTGCGAATCCCTTTTCCCACTCTGTCCAAAGTCCGCGATGTAACCACCGTTCCGATAAAGGGGAAAAAGCCGGGGAGCGGTTTCACGATTGCCGAGAGCGTGTACCCGATTTTTACGAAAACCGCGCGCTTGCGCAGCTTGTCCGAAAGAGCGCCGAAATATCCTTTGAGCAAACTTGCCGTAACCTCCGCCACGCCTTCGATTAAGCCGACTACAGCCATTGAAGCGCCAAGCACGGAAGTTAAAAACAAAGGGACAACCGGATAAAGCATCTCGCTTGCAAAATCGGTAAAGAAACTGATCATCCCGAGTATCAGAACTTGTTTTGGTATCTTTCTTTTCATTTTCTTATATTATCTCATTAATAAAAAACCAAATATAAAATTTTTCGGAGTAAATATGGAATATTATGAGTTACATCCCGACAATCCTCAGCAACGATATATCAATAAAGCGGTTGAAGTATTAAAAGAAGGGGGCGTAATTATTTATCCCACCGACACGATTTACGGTTTCGGCTGTGATATTTACAACCGTGAAGCTCTGGAAAGAATTTATATGATTAAGAACGAACCGAGCACAAAGTTGTACAGCTTTGTTTGTCCCGACTTAAAAGATATTGCCAAGTATGCAAAAGTTTCCGATTACGCCTACAAGACGATGAAGAAACTGCTTCCCGGTCCTTATACGTTTGTTCTTCCTGCATCCAAGGAAGTTCCTAAAAAATTGTGGACAAAAAGAAAAACCGTCGGGATCAGAATCCCGAATAACCCCATTGCCATAACTCTCGCTAAGGAATTAGGGCATCCGATTCTCAGCACAAGCGTTACAAACCGGCTGGGAGAGACATATATAAATCACAACGAAATTAAAAGCGTGTTTGCCAATCAGGTTGATTTGATGCTTGCGATGGGCCCGCTCGAAGGGAAGCCCTCCTCTATTGTCGATTTAAGCGGAGACGCTCCGGAAGTAATAAGAGAAGGCGTTGGAGACGTTTCAATTTTTTATTGAGAAGCAATAGTCTCTCTTCTTTTTTTTGTTAAAAGGAAGAGAGAACTATTTTTTATCTGAAATTTTTTTAGCAATCCGGCATTAGTATGAGTAAGGAAAAGTTAACCATAAAGAGATTAATAAGCGCGGCAGATATTTTCTGTAAGCAGGAATCCAAATATGAAAATAAAGATTTGTTCGGAATTACAGACGGGAAAGCAGTCGGCACTTATATTGAACAAAAATTTAAAAGTTATCTAAATGAACATTATGTCGTAGATGTTGGAAATTCCGCTCATGGAATTGATCTGCCTTCTTCCGAAATAAATACAGATATAAAAGTTACTTCAATTAAACAACCTCAATCATCAAGCCCGTTTAAGAACCCGAAACAAAAAATATACGGGCTCGGTTATAACTTATTGGTTTTTGTTTATGAAAAAAAAGATTCTTATGATACTGAGAGTTCGTTTTTGAATTTTATAAGTTGTTCTTTTATTAGAAAAGAAAGGACGGCGGATTACACTACAACATTCAGATTAATTCAAATGATCCGAGACGGCGCAAACAAAGAGGATATTATAGGTTATCTTTCCGACAGAAATATTCCCGCCGACGAAATAACATTAGAAGGATTAGCTTCGGAAATATTAAAAAATCCTCCCAAGTTAGGATATCTCACAATCTCAAATGCTTTGCAGTGGAGATTGCAATACGGACGAGTTGTAGCTCTTTCAGAGATAGTTGACGGCATTGTTAAAATAGTAGATAGCGTTAATAATAAATGAAAATCTTTAGCGCAAATATTGCAAATAATGTAGCGGAATTTTTTAAGGAATTTAGTGATTTTGATTTTGAGACTGTAAATTCAAAGATAAAATCCATTTGCGGGATTAATCCGTTTTTTGAAAATCAAGCCGAAACGGATGAACTTTTAACGAAATTGAAAGAAAGCGACAATGTAATAGAAGAACCCGATAGAGCCGAGTATGGGGATTTTCAAACGAACAAAGACTTAAGCGAAAAAATTTGTAAATTATTACAAAAGGAAATCAATGCTCCGGAAGTTATTATTGAACCTACATGCGGAAAAGGAAGTTTCATAATTTCCGGTCTTAAAATATTCAACTCCTTAAAAAAAATATATGGAGTTGAAATTTACAAGCCTTATGTTTGGGAAACCAAATTTTCCATTTTGGATTTTTTTCTCTCGAATGAAAAAAGCATTCCCCCCCCTGAAATTACTATTTTTCATGCCAACGTTTTTGATTTTAATTTCGGACGGATCGCTTCCTCGCATAAATCGGATAAAATATTGATAATCGGAAATCCGCCTTGGGTTACAAACTCAAAATTGTCTTCGCTTAGTTCTAATAATTTACCGGTTAAATCAAATTTTAAAAAACATAACGGTTTTGACGCAATAACGGGAAAAGGTAATTTCGATATTGGAGAATATATTTCTATTAAGATTTTATCTTCATTCTCCGATTCTGTCGGAGAATTTGCTTTTCTGATTAAGAATTCGGTAGTAAAAAGTATTCTTCTCGAACAGAAGTTTGGTAATTACAAAATTTCAAATCTTAAACAGTTTAATATTAATACGAAAAAGGAATTTAATGTCTCTGTTAACGCCTCTCTTTTTACCTCTACAATTGGGAAAAAACCGGAAAAAACAATCACGGAATATGATTTTTATAGAGGGAAAAAAGTTAGAGTTTACGGTTGGGTGAATAATAAATTTGTAGCCGATATAGACCTTTACTTAAAATCTAAAAATATTGATGGAGAATTCCCGTTTGTTTGGAGGCAAGGCGTCAAACACGATGCGTCCAAAGTAATGGAACTGGAGAAATACAATGATGAGTATTTGAACAATAATAACGAGAGAGTTATAATTGAAGAAGACCTTCTTTACGGTTTGCTGAAAAGTTCGGATTTAAAGGGACAAATAATTGAGGAGCCTCGTAAATATATAATTATTACCCAAAAAAAAATCGGAGATAATACAGAGTATATTGAAAAACAATATCCGAAAACTTATACTTATCTATATAAAAACATCGAAATTTTCAATGGCAGAAAATCGTCCATTTATAAAGGAAAACCTAAATTTTCAATTTTCGGAATAGGGGAGTATTCGTTCAAACCGTTCAAAGTCGGAATTTCCGGAATGTACAAAAGCGCCCAGTTTTCTCTAATAAAGCCATATAAAGGGAAACCTGTTATGCTTGACGATACATGCTATTTTGTCGGATTTGATAAATTGGTTGATGCGGAAATTACAAGGCTCTTATTAAATAAAAAGATAACTCAAGATTTTATTAGATCGATTGCATTTAAAGACGCTAAAAGAATGATTACCAAAGATTTGCTGATGAGAATTAATTTAAGAGAAATAGCTTTTGAAACAGAGTTTTCGGAATTAAAGAGCGCAGCTTTAGAAATTAATCTTAGTGATTGGGAAAAATATAAAAGGAATTTGTTTAGAAAAGGACTTGAAGATAGCGAACAGTTGAATATTTTTGACGAGCAAACCGCAAATAAATCAGGCAATTCGATTAATATTGTAGCTCAATGTTAAGAAAATTGTGTCCCTTATCTTTAGGGGATTGAATGTTTAACTTGCTTTTAAATCGAAGAGGTTAACAATTTACGAAAATTTATATAAGAAAGTAATCTATGGCTTTGCGGCGATAGTCGGCGTTCTGATACTCGGCACGCTGGGTTATATGATTATTGAGAAAAATTTTTCTCTTCTTGACGCTTTTTATATGACCGTAATTTCAATGACTACAACAGGTTTTAAGGAGGTTAAGCCTCTTTCCGATTCCGGAAAAGTTTTTACCGTAATAGTGATTTTCGCCGGCGTTATTGCTATCGCATATACCGGCGGACGCGCGGCGCAATTATTGATTGAAATGCAAATTTTTAGAAAAAGAAGGATGAGCAGAAAAATGCAGAATTTATCCGGGCACTACATTGTTTGCGGATACGGGAGAATGGGGAGAAGTATTTGCGAGGGGTTAAAGAGAAACGGCGCAAAGTTTATTGTAATCGAAAGGGACGGTTCAAAGGTTGACGAGTTGACCGAAAACGGCTATATGTTCGTAATAGGCGATGCTAGCAACGACGAAACGCTTAAGCGCGCGGGAATTGAAAATGCAAAGGGAATTGTTACGGTTACTCATTCCGACGCCGAGAATGTTTTTACAGCGTTAAGCGCAAAACAAATTAATCCTAAGATTTATGTTATTTCACGAGCCGTTGACGAAGGAAGCGAAGTTAAATTACTTAAAGCCGGTGTTGACCGCGTCGTGAAGCCCTTTGAAATAGGGAGTTCAAGAATGGTACAGCTTTTACTGCGTCCTAAAGTGATTGATTTTATTGAAGGAATTGCGCGGAAGGAAAATATCAATATCGGCTTGGAGGAAGTAACCGTCGCCGAAGAATCGCTTCTTGCAGGCGTATCTCTGTCGGAATCTCCGCTTCGCAGAGACCTGAATATTATCGTTGTAGCAATTCATAAGGCGAATGGCGACTTTGTTTATAATCCCAGCGCTAAGACAAAAATCTTGGGGGGCGATCAGTTGATTGCAATCGGACGAAGCGAGGATTTGGAAAAATTAGTTCATTTGTGCCAAAATAAAAATTAATAGAAGGCTTTGCATAACCCCGAAATTTGTCATTCTGAATGAAGCGAAGTGGAATGAAGAATCTCAAAACTGGTAATAGTACCGAGTTTAGAGATATTTCGGACGGCTCTCACCGTCCTCAATATGACAATTTTAGGTTTTGCAAAGGTCTCTAATAAATAACGAGTGTTAAAAAATAAATCGTAAGGAATTTAAAGAAAGCAATAAGTAAGAGGTTAGAGTTAAGGGAGACGCAAGACGAGAAACGAAAGACGAGTTTGAATTGTAATATTTTTAGCGGTAAACCGCATTCCGCCATTACGAAATAATTAAGAATTATGAAATGTTTTTGAATGTTGGTTCATTTTTGGCGGATTACCGATAACTGTTTCCTTCTTATTTGTGTCCCGTTTAACTTTGTTTTTTACATACAATTTTTAATTCTTTATTCTAACTTCTATATTCTATATTCTATATTCTAAATTCTAATTTTTCTATATTACTTTACATAAAAAATAAGAGTTTGTGTTTTAATTCTATAATCCTTGGAGATAATATGAAGAAGTTGACTTCATTATTCATTTTTTTATTCATGGTTAGCATTCCCTTTTTTGCAAAAGATAATCCGAAAAAAAATGAACCCCTTAGCGCGAGTACATTTCAGAATCTGAAATTACGCAATCTCGATCCCGCTTTTGTTTCGGGAAGAATTGCGGATTTTGCCGTAAACCCTAAAAATCACTCCGAATATTATGTGGCGACCGCGTCAGGCGGAGTTTGGAAGACGGAGAATCACGGAATTACATTCAAGCCTGTTTTTGATCATTACGGAAGCTACTCAATAGGCGTTGTAACGATTGATCCGAACAACAGTAATGTGGTTTGGGTGGGCACCGGCGAAAACAATCACCAGCGAGCTTTAGGATACGGCAACGGCGTGTTTAAATCATTGGACGGCGGTGCAAGCTGGAAAAATATGGGCTTAAAGAATTCGCGTCAAATCGGCGGAATTGTCGTTGACCCGCGAAACTCCGATGTTGTTTATGTTGCAGCTGAAGGTTCCGTTTGGGCTTCGGGCGGAGACAGAGGCTTATATAAAACTACAGACGGAGGAAAAACTTGGAAACGAGTTCTGAAAATAAGCGATAACACCGGAGTTAACAATATTATTTTCGATCCCCGAAATCCGGATGTTCTTTACGCAACTTCAGAACAGAGAAGACGGCATGTTTACACCGCAATAAGCGGAGGTCCCGAATCAGCCGTTTATAAATCCACCGACGGAGGAAAGACTTGGAACAAAATCATGAAAGGTTTGCCCAAAGTGGATCTGGGCGGAATGGGAATAGCAATATCTCCGGTAAATCCTGATGTGCTTTATCTTATTGTGGAAGCACAGTACGACAAAGGAGGATTTTTCCGCTCGACCAACAGAGGAGCGTCTTGGCAGAAGATGAGTAATCATTCCTCAAGCGGGCAATATTTTAACGAGATTTATTGCGACCCGAAAGATGTGGATAAAGTTTATTCGGTTGAAACCCGCTCGGTTTATACCGAAGACGGCGGAAAAACCTGGAAGCGCGTCGGACTAAAAGACAGACACGTGGACGACCATGCAATGTGGATAAATCCCGACGACCCGAAACAGTTCTTAATCGGCGGCGACGGCGGCGTTTATGAGACGTACGACGGCGGTTTAACATTCCAGCATAAATCAAATTTACCTGTAACGCAATTTTACAGAGTTGCCGTAGATAACGATTATCCTTTTTACAACATTTACGGCGGAACGCAGGACAACAATAGTCTCGGCGGTCCGACAAGAACAATTAATCAGGATGGAATCGTTAACGCCGACTGGTATCCTACAAACGGCGGCGATGGTTTCTGGAGCGCTACGGATCCGGAAAATCCCAATATAGTTTACGCCGAAGCGCAGTACGGCAACATGGTTCGCTACGACAGAAAAAGTAAGGAAGCTATCCCGATTCGCCCCGAACCGAAAAAAGGAGAACTTTCGTACAAGTGGAATTGGAACACGCCGTTGATTATAAGTCCTCATTCTCATACCCGACTTTACACTGCCGCGAATTTTGTTTTCCGCAGCGACGACCGCGGAAATACCTGGAAAAAGATAAGCGGAGATATTACTTCCGGAACGGATAGAAATAAATGGAAGGTGATGGGGAAGTATTGGAGTATTGACGCTGTCTCTAAAGACGTTTCCACTTCTCTATACGGAACTGCCGTTTCTCTCGATGAATCGCCAGTTAAAGAGAATTTAATTTATGTCGGGACCGACGACGGAGTAATTTCAATCACCGAAGACGCCAAAACGTGGAGAAGAGTAACCGAGTTTCCGGACGTTCCTTCCTACTGCTATGTAAGCGACATTTTAGCTTCCAAGTTTGATGAAAATGTTGTTTATGCTTCTTTTGATAACAGAAAAAGAGACGACTTTAAGCCCTATCTTCTGAAGAGCGAGGACAAAGGTAAAACGTGGGAACCAATATCTAACAATTTGCCGAAGAACGGAACAGTTCATACAATTCAGCAGGATTTTAAAGATCCGAATCTTCTTTTTGTCGGGACTGAGTTCGGACTCTTTTTCAGTCCTAACGGCGGAGAAAAGTGGATTCAGCTGAAAGGCGGAATGCCGGATATTGCAGTCCGCGACATTGCAATTCAAAAAAGGGAATCCGATTTGGCGATTGCAACTTTCGGACGCGGATTTTATATATTGGATGATTATTCTCCTCTCCGCAAAATCAGCGAGTCGTTTTTGAAAAATACCAAAGCGTATATTTTCCCTGTCCGGGATGCGCTTATGTACGTTCAAAACGGCGGGAGATACGGACAAGGTTCCGATTACTTCCGCGATCCCAATCCTCCGTTTGGGGCGACTTTTACTTATTACTTAAGAGACGTTCCCAAAACCGAATTTGAATTGAGAAAGGAGAAAGAGAAAGAGCTTTTCAAGAAGAGCGAAAAAATCCCTCAGCCCCCTTATTCGGAAATCAGAAAGGAGAAGGAAGAAATTAAACCTCATCTGATTTTTACGATTCTTGACGAATACAACAACAGCGTCAGAAGATTGACCGCGCCGGTAAGCAAAGGATTAAACAGAATTACTTGGGACTTGCGTTATCCGGATATTAATCCGATTTCGATTAAGGATAACAAATTTAATCCTACCGCAAAATCACGCTCCGGAATCGGAGTTATGCCCGGCAAGTACAAAGTTTTTATGTCGTTGTATTACAAAGGAAAAATTACCGGATTAACCGACACCGTTGAATTTACCGCTAAGAAACTTAACAATACAACATTGCCTGCGAGCGATTATGCAGCCGTAGTTAACTTTGAAAAGCAAGCGGGAGATTTGGTTCGCACAATCCGCGCAACTCAAAAATATACCATGGAATTGAAGAAGCGCGTTGAGTACATCAAGCAGGCGATTTATCAAACTCCCGGTGTGGATATTTCCTATTTCAACAAAGCGGAAAAGGTTTCTCTCGAGCTGGACGATATTCTGTTTAAGTTTACGGGACAAAAGCCTCGAGCAAGTCAGGAAGAAATACCTCCGTCTCCCGTGCCGATTAATGAACGGGTAAACACAATGATGTGGACGCACTGGCAGTCAACCGCAGGTTTAACGCAAAACGAAAAAACGGCATATAAGATTCTTGTTGAGGAGTTCCCGCCGCTTCTTTCAAAGGTTAAGAAAATTTATTCCGATGAAATAGCGCCTTTGGAAAAAGTGCTCGAGAAGGGAAAAGCCCCTTGGACTCCGGGACGCGTGCCGGAATTTAATAAAGATTAAATTGAATCTAAATCAGATTAAACGCGGATTGGGAATGAGGTATCTCAATCCGTGTTTTTTATTTGTGACAGGGTTCACATTGAACTTTAATAAATTTTTCCGAGCAGAATAACTTATTACTATTTTTTATTAAATTACCACAGAAAATATTTCACAATGAGATATTTGCTAACTTAAAAAGTATGTCATTCAGGTTAAACATACTATTAATTCGCAAATTCAGAGTGGAATTGTTCGGGCAGTAACCGTAAAAGGTTAACAGAAATTTCCGAATTGTTGATCGGGCAGCGCTTTCCACATTACGACAACTTTAAGTCAAACAAGTATTTCATGAAATTAATTAAACATTCATTAATTATAGGGAGGTACTCATGAAAAACTTTAAATTATTTCTTTTTGTATTTTTCCTTTTTGCAGTTTCTTCGCAAGCTCAGTTGCAGGTTGTAAGCACCTCGCCGGCAAACGGTGAGTCAAATGTTGCCGCCGGGCAGATTATTTCAATAACATTCAACGAACCGCTGGATATAACAATGAACACAGGAAACGGAGATGATAACCAGTTTATTGTTAGCAATACAGCTATGGAATTGGACGGGGCATTTAATTTTAGTTCCGACCACAAAACAATAATTTTGCCGATTCAGACCGGAAGCAATCATGATTACAACTTTTGTTTTTACGGTATCAGAAGCGAATCGGGCGATACTTTGCAAACGCCTTATATTTACAGATTCACTACTGAGCCTTCGTTTACCGGCGTTAACATAAGCGGAAAAATTATGTCTTGCGATCCAAGTCTTTCCGTTGCGAATACAATAGTTATTCTATATCAAGGCGGAAAAGACGGTCCCGATTTTTCTGTAATTACAACAGCGGACGACGACGGAAATTATAATCTTTCTTACGTGAAAAACGGGGCGTACGGAATAGTAGCATTTAAGGATGTAGATAATAACGGCGAGTTTGGCGGTCATGATAGAATTTTATTTAGTACGCCGGTTATTGTTCAAGGTTCGGATGTTGTAAATTTTAATTTGAATTTCCCATGTTTACATAATTATTCATTTCAGGAAATTGCCGCTATTATAGATTCTGCGGCTAATGTTGTTCATCCAACCGATTCTCTTTGGTATGCATTTTCTGATGATTTTGCTTTTGACGGAACAGTTAATACTTGGGAGTTTATTTACCGCGATGCTTCCAACGGGCCTGGTCAAGTTCTCAATAGAATAAAATATAATGAACAATGGGGAGGACTTTCTTACGATGATATGTGGGGCTGGTATGACGGAGAGTTTACCAGTACGGATTTGGGAGTTAATGTTTTTAGAGCCGCCGACCCGAGTTCGTTTATTCAAACAGCGGAAGCAAACGGAGGCGCTGAGTTTAGACAACAGACGATCCCTCCCGGGTATGAGCTGAATGTTGAGCTTGACTTGGGGCGGCTGTCTGATCAAGACTATAATCCTCCGGATGACGGTTTATATTGGGGACTCAGATATGTGATAGAGGATGGCAATGGAAATATTCATAAGGAAAAAGAGTTTATTGCGGATTTGGAAACCGGGCAAATTATTTTAATTAATGGTGTTGACGATAATAGCCAAGTCCCCTGTAAATATGAGTTAATGCAGAATTATCCGAACCCGTTTAACCCGACAACAAATATTAATTTTACTTTACCAAAAAACAGCAATGTAAGATTATCCGTTTATAATTTGCTGGGTCAAAAGGTTGCCACTCTTATGGATAAACCGTTAACCGCCGGACAATATCATGTAACTTTTAACGGTTCAGATTTACCAAGCGGCGTATATTTCTACACATTACGCGCCGGAAATTTTGTTGCAACAAAGAAGATGATTTTGATGAAATAAACATTATATTTCCAACAACTTACTAGAAATTGGTTTTGAAAGGACAACTTGCGGGTTGTCCTTTTTTTATATCTCATTACTTGATTTTTTCTTCAAAAATCTTTACTGTTAATAAAGCAATATATGAGGCTGTGTGGGTTTTTTAAT
>WGCV01000027.1 GCA_015493615.1 Melioribacteraceae bacterium | reverse complement strand
CTATGGTACCGATTCAAATATTCGTCAATATTCTGCTGATTTTTTTGTTAAGTTTTATCCTTTTCAAACTTCATAAAAAATATCGGTCTAACAAATTTTTGATAAGGGGAACATACGGCTTAATCGTTGGGGTTTTTACTTATTTATCAGTCCTTTTCCCGATTTCCGTACCCGGCGGAACTCCAATTGATTTTAGTCCCGTTTCAGTTTCTTTGGCTACGCTTCTTTTCGGAGGGGTTACGGGACTGTTTTCGGCGCTTACAATTCTCGGTTTATTGCTGCTTCATAACACCGCTAATCTTTTTCTTACTCTGTCGATTGTCCTTTTTGCTTTTATCGCCGGACTATCCGGGAAATATTATAAAGACAAAAAAGAACATAAAAAAAACACATTGTTCCATTTTTATATATTCGGGATATTCGTAGGCATTGCAACATTTACTATAACGTTACTTTTCCATTTCAAACCGGAAATTATCGTATTGCTTGATATGTTCATTTATTATCTCGGAACATCCCCGCTTATTTTTTTACTGATAGGTTATTTTTATCTTGAAGATGACGAACGGGAAAAAGTGATTAAAAAACTCTTTCGCTCTGAAGAGAGATACAAATTAATAACCGACAATATTTCCGAAGTTATTTCATTATTTGATTTAAAGTTGAATTATGTCTTTACAACGCCTTCTATCGAAAAATTACTCGGATATTCATATAAAGAGCTTCTCGGGAAAAATGTTTCTGTCCTTTTAACATCCGAATCGTTGCTTGTGGCTAAAGAAACGCTTGAATCGGAAATAAAACTTCAGCTATCTGGAAATGGAAATCCTCATGTTAAGAAAAAAATAATTTCTGAAGAAGTTAAAAAAGATGGCTCTCATATTTTTGTTGATAATAGCGCGTCTTTAGTTTTTGACGGAAAAGGAAAGCCGAAATATGTTCTTGTAATTTCCAGAGATATAACTGAACAGTTGAAGTCAGAGGCATTGTTAAAACTTAGTGAAGAGAAGTTTAAAACAATATTTGAAACAATTCCAGATCCCGTTACAATTACAAAAGCCGATGATGGAACTTACCTTGAAGTAAACAAAGCCTTTGAGGAAATTAGCGGATATAAGCGAGAAGAGGTTCTGGGAAAAACCGCGTTTGATATTAACGTTTGGGAAAATGAGAATGACCGGAAAGAATTAGTGAAAAGTCTCCAAGAAACGGGAAAGGTTAACGGACTTGAAGTAAAGTTCAGGTTAAGGGATAATACAATTGTTGACGCTTTGATTTCAGGTACATTTTTGGAAATTAACGGTAGAAAGCATTTACTTCTTATTACCAAAGTTATAACCGAATTGAAAGAGGCGATTAAAGCTGCAAAAAGCAGCGAGGCTAATTTATCGGCATTAATTAATAACGGGGATGAATCAATCTGGTCGATTGATACCCGGTATAATTACATAGTATTTAATAAGAAGTTTAAAAATGATTTTTGGGAAGCGCATAACATTAAGCTTGAAAAAGGGTTAAACGCTATTGAGATTCTCAATATAGAGGAGAAAATTTTTTGGAAAAGTAAATATGATATCGCTCTTACGGGAAAGAAAATAGGATTTATTTACACAAAGAATGTCGGCGGCAAAGTTTATCACATGAATGTATTTCTCAGTCCGATATTTGAAGATGAAAAGATAAAAGGCGTTTCCGCAATCGCCATGGATATTACCGAGAAACGTAACGCGGAAATTGAACTTGAAGAAAGTGAAAATCGTTACAGAACAATTTTTGAAGGAAGTAAAGCAATCTTGTTGCTTATTGATGCTGAAACCGCTGATATTATTGACGCAAATGACTCCGCCGTGGAATTTTACGGCTGGAAGGGAGAAAAGTTACTAAGCATGAAAATCAGCGAAATTAACATCCTTCCAAGTGATGAAATTAAAAGAAGAATGAAAATTGCAGCTGAACAGAAGAAGAACTACTTCCTGTTTACACACCGTACGGCGGGTAATGAAATGAAAGAAGTTGAGGTTTATGCTACGCCGATTCTCTTGAATGGAAGAAAAGTATTGTTTGCATTAATTAATGATGTAACCGAAAAAAGAAAGAATGAAACAGAACTTGAGGAAAACCGAAAACTGCTTGAACTCTCTCAGAAAATTGCCGGAATGGGAAGCTGGAAGCTGGATATTCTAAATGACGAACTTTATTGGTCGGATGAAGTTTATGAAATTTTCGGATATGATCCGCAGGAATTTACGGCAACTTACGAAGCGTTTCTTGATGCTGTTTATCCCGACGACAGAAAACTTTTTGATGACGCTTATACAAATTCAATAAAAAACAATGAAGATTCATATCAGGTTGAGCATAGGATTATCAGAAAGGACAACGGTGAAATACGAAATGTTTTTGAAAGATGCGTTCACAATCGGGATGAAGAAGGGAATATTTATCAGTCGGTTGGAATTGTTCTTGATATAACCGAGCAGAAGAAAAAGGAGAAAGAATTAGAAGACTTATTGGGAAGATTGACTAATTACGAAGATGAAATGAGAAAAAGAGTCTCTCTTGAACTGCATGACTCTGTAGGGCAAGATTTAACGGCGTTATCTATTTATTTGGGACAGTTAAAATTTTATGCACTGAATGAAAATTTCAAAAAAGATTCGTTACTAAGTACGGTTAATATATCAGAGAAGATGGTTGAGAAAATTACTGAAAGAATAAGAGATATTATGACTGAACTTAATCCGAGAATGCTGGAGGATTTCGGGTTAAAAGCCGGATTAAAATGGGCGATTGAAAATATAATGAAGGGATTACCGATTGAAGTTTCCTATTTTGGAAAAGATTTAGCCGATGAACCTCCTCTGGAAATTTCTAATCTTCTTTTAAAAGTAACGCAGGAAGCTCTTCATAATGTCCGAAAACATTCCGAAGCTCAAAAGGTTAAAATGATTTTAGAGGAAGATGATAGCGGGATAACCATACTAATAGAAGATGACGGAAAAGGGTTTGATAAGGAAGAAGTAAATAGATTAAAAAGGGAACGCCATTTCGGATTAGCCAGTATGGAAGAAAGAATAAAATATATCGGCGGTGATTTGGACGTTATAAGTCAACCGGGGCAAGGAACAACGGTAATAATTAGATTGAGCAAGGATAAATATGTTCGTTAACATTGTTATTGTGGATAATCATGCAATTATTAGAGATGGATTAAAATTGCTGCTTGAATCGGAGACGGATTTTAAGGTTGTAGGCTCTGCCGGAAACGGATTTGAGGCGGTGAATCTTGTACGGGAACTTTCTCCTGAAATTGTCCTGATGGATATCAGTATGCCGGAGCTGAACGGTATTGAGGCGACATCGAGGATTAAAGCGGAATTCCCCGAGATCAATGTTATAATGCTTTCCATACTCGGTGATTCGGAAAGTATTTTCCGCGCCTTGAAAGCGGGGGCAAACGGATATCTGTTGAAAGAATCCGTCGGGCAAGAAGTTATATCTGCAATTCGTTCGGTTCTTGCCGGACATCGATATTTATCGCAAAAAGTTGACGAAACGGTGATTGACGCTTATCTGAATGAAAAAATGGAGAAAAATATTGAAAGTCCGTTGGAGTTGTTAAGTCAGAGGGAAAGAGAAGTTCTGCAGCTTGTTGCCGAAGGAAACGGTTCCAAAGAAATAGCGGAAAAATTATTCATTTCACCTAAAACCGTCGAAACTTACAGAAGCCGTATTATGAAAAAGCTGAATTTGAAGGATATAACCGCTCTGGTTCGCTTTGCGCTTCGCCACAACATTATTGAAAATTAGAAACCTTTACATATTTCCAATTTTTCCTAAAGCAGTCGGGGTGTGAAAAGAGCCTTATTCTACACATCTTGTTTAATTGTAAAACTCTTTCCTTTCCGGTCTCCGCCAAGGCGGAGCCACCCATTCCATAGGAAATGTTGTCAACTTAAAAGTTTTTTTATAATTAACCCATTGCTCCAGCAATGGGATTAGAATGTAAGAGAAATGAGGTTGAACCGGTTACGGCAATTATGGTTTTCCTTTTTCCCACTGATGAATCAGTGGGGTAATAAGAATGATTATTTCTCGAGTTGACAACATTATTTCCACGTGACGCGCTAATTTTTACAATCCGACTAAGACGGACAAATTTTATTCTTCATCCTTAATTCTTCATTCTTATCCGCCTTGGCGAACTTTATTCTTTATTAAACCGCGGTTTACTGCGATATGATAATTCCGCTTTATTTATCAGGGTTTCCCCACATAAAATGTAAGAGATTGATTACAAATTTTTCTAATGAACATTTTTATATTTTAAATGAAAATCGTACAACAAAAATGGGGTTCTGGAAAATGAAGCGAAAAGTTCTGATAGTTGAGGATCATGATGTTTTGAGAAAAGCCATGACGAAATGGTTAAGCGATACATATCCGGAGTTGGAGTTCATCAAAGCTGAAACCGGCGAAAAAGCTCTTGAACTTTCCGAAAAAATGTCTTTTGAGATTGCAATTGTCGATATCCTACTCCCCGGAATTGACGGATTTGAAGTTACCTCAAAATTGGTTGACAAGAATTCGAAGACCGAAGTTATTATTCTAACAATATACGATGCCGAAGAATACAAAGAGCGTGCATTTACAAAAGGCGCCCGATTTTTTATAAACAAAAAGGACCTCTATGCTATGGTACCGAAAGCTATAAACGAAATATTAAATCACTCTCCCGGAGGTTAATTCCTAAAAAAAAGGAGGAGTAGCTATGTTAAGAGAAATAAAAAACATATTGATAATCGAAGATGACAAAGATAGCGCTTTGTTAATTAAAAAAATGATAACTTCCTCCTTTCCGGATACAAGTGTTTATTGGTTTGATAGTATTGGCGAAGGTCTTGAATTTCTTGAGGACAATAACGTTGATGTTTTAATCCTTGATTTATTTTTACGGCGTATTCAGGGAATTGAAACTGTTAAAAGCGTTGTGTCAAAATTTCCCTCGTTGCCTATTGTCGTATTAACAGGGCACAATCATATAGATATGGCTATGGACGTTATTTCAGCGGGTGCGCAGGATTTTTTATCCAAATACCGAATAAATAAAGAAGTCCTGTTCAGGTCAATTAAATATGCGTTTGAAAGAAAACATTTATTAGTTGAGCTGACTAAGACAAAAGACAGATTCCAGAAATTCTTTAATGATGATTTAGCGGGAGATTATTTTACCGACCCAAAGGGTAGAATTTTGATGTGCAACGACGCGCTCGTCAGAATTCTAAAATTTTCAAGTAAAGAAGAACTTCTAAAAAAGAATGTTAGCGAACTTTATGTTAATTCCGATGATCGTAAAGTTTTTATTGAAAAGATTATTCAAAACGGAGAAATTCAAAATAACGAACTGAAACTAAAAGCCGGCGACGGTTCGGAAGTTTATATTATAGAGAGCGCTTACGGTGAATTTGATGAAGCCGGAAACTTGACGGGAATCATCGGATATATGGTTGACATAACCGAAAGAGTTATAAACGAGAACGCCTTGAGAGATAGCGAAGAACGTTTAAGAACTTTTTTTGAAACATCTAAAGAGGGAATTTGCGCAATCAATTCCAAAGAGATTATCACTTGGGTGAATCCGCGAATGGCGGAATTAACGGGATATTCTATTGAAGAATTAATCGGGAAAAATTATGTCGAACTACTTCCGGAAGAGGAAAAAGCTAATTTCTACGAATTGAAAAAACAACGGATGCAGGGCGATACCTCAATATTCGAAAGAGCCATATATAAGAAAAACGGAGAGATTGTTTGGACTTTGGTCTCCGTGGCAAACATAACAGACGATGCGGGTGAATTGATTGAAAGTATCGGAATGTTTACCGACGTAACCGAAAGGAAGAGAATCAGGGATGAGCTTTATGCCGAAAAGAAAAGAGCTGATGAAGCGCTAAAAATAAAATCGGAGTTTCTCGCTCTAATGTCCCACGAAATCAGAACTCCCATTAGCGCGATTTTGAATGGAATTGACTTGATAAAAAGGGAGCTGCAGAATATTAAACTGCCTCCCGATTCCGAGATTGAGTATATTTTGCAACATGTTTCGGTTGCGTCGGCAAGAATCGAAAGGACAACGGATGCAATATTAAACGCTTCCGACTTATCTACAGGTAATTATAAGTCTGTTTTTTCCAAACTTGATTTGGTGAAAGATGTTTTTGAAAAGGTCATGCCTTCCGTTAAGATTTTTGCTGATTTTAAGAAAATCGAAATAATCTTTGATAACAGATTAGAAAAGAGTTTTGTTAATGCTGATGAACATAGTTTGCTTCAGATTTTTATTCAGTTATTGCATAATGCAATAAAGTTTACGGATATCGGAAAAGTAACCCTTAAAGCATATAATGAAAATGAAAATAAAGTTGTTGTTGAAGTTATTGATACCGGAAGGGGAATGTTTGAGGAAAATGTTGATAAAATGTTTGAGCCGTTTACACAGGAAAGTCACGGATATAACCGGAAACAGGAGGGTAACGGATTGGGATTATTTATCGTAAAAAAGTTTGCTGAAATTAATAATGCGGAAATTGAAGTAGAGACGAAAAAAGGAAAGGGATCTAAAATTAGGGTAATTTTTGAAGCGGCTTAAATTGCGGAGAGGGAGGGATTCGAACCCCCGGACAGCTTGCACCGTCAACGGTTTTCAAGACCGCCGCATTCAACCACTCTGCCACCTCTCCGAAAGGGAAATCAATAAACAAGAAAACTACAAATTTGAGTTGTAAACTTAAATATTTATTTTCTAATCTCCAATGAAATTATCGAAATATCTCGAAATTAGAATTTGGAATTTGGAATTTAGAATTTGGAATTGTCCCGTTCTGAAATAAGTTAATTAATGAATAATAATATAAAGAATACGAGCCGGATTTTGCTTCGTAGGAGCGATACTAAATCACTAAAATATCTAACGCATAGATTCAAAAGCAAAAAAGATATTCTTCTGTTTTATCAGCAGAGCGGGTTAATTTATAATTCCATTCGCCATTAAAAAATAGCGTATATAAAAGGAGCTAAAGCAGAACCTTGGGTAAGAATAATTAATCCTCCGAGAAGAATCAGAAAGAGAATAATCGGCAGCAGCCACCATTTTTTTCTGACTTTTAAAAATTGCCACAGCTCTTTGAATATCGATAGTTTACTCATTTTTTCCTCTAAAATTGTCTTTCTGTTTCTTCTTTGTCGTAATTTTTTTCTCCGTTAATATGCCAGTAGCTTTTTATTTTTTTATCGATTTTTCTGTCGAGAAAATCTTTGCCGAACAGTTTTGCCGCTAATCCCATTGGCGTAATTACAATGTAAAAAAGTATTCCGAGAATCAGACGGGTGGAGAAATACCCCAGAATTACGGAAAGAATCATCCATGCTTTTTGAAATGGAAGGAGAACTTTCGGAAACAACAATCCGGCAAGAATTAACAATCCTCCGACTGCTCCAAAGTAAACATAGGAAGCGCGTTCATAATAGAACAAAAATATAGCAGTAATTATTAAAACCGCTCCAATCAGCAATCCGAATTCCCGCAGCTTTTTCCGGCTGCTTTCAATATTTTTTATTTCGTCTAATATCAATCTAATTCAAACTCCTTTTTCCAATCAGTGTCATTTTCAAGCGGTTTTTGCTCTTCTTTGTAAAGCAGGTAATTCCCAAGCGCCAGGGCGTCCATGTCAGTACGCATAAAACAAAGATAAGCATCCTGCGGAGTACAGACAATCGGTTCGCCCCGAACATTAAAGGATGTATTAACCACAACAGCCGAGCCGTAATCTTGCTCGAAGCGCGAGACCAAACTGTAAAACTTAGGATTTGTTTTCTGGCTTATGGTTTGAAGTCGTGCCGAGTAATCAACATGAGTTACCGCAGGAATATCGGAGCGCTTAACATTCAGTTTTTTAATCCCGAAGTATGATTTTTCTTCTTCACTCATTGGGACTCTTCTCTTTTTCTTAACATCCGCAACAAGAAGCATGTAGGGGCTGGGGCGGTCAATCTCAAAGTATTCCGAAACTTTGTTTTCGAGAACTGCCGGCGCAAAGGGACGGAAGCTTTCGCGGAATTTTATCTTCAGATTCATTACAGATTGCATCTTTGATGAGCGCGCGTCGCCAAGTATCGATCTGTTCCCAAGCGCGCGGGGACCGAATTCCATTCTTCCCTGAAACCAACCGAGTACCTTTTCATTGTTCAGTAGTTCTGCGCTTTTTTTAATAAGCTCAGTCTCTTCCAGCTTGTGCGCCATTATCTTCTGTGAGTTGATAAAATCGCTAATCGTTTCATCGGAAAATTCCGGACCGAGATAAGAACCTTTCTGAAAATCATTTTTGTTGTCGGCGTTCCTTTCATTTCCAAAATACTGATACCATGTGAAAAGCGCCGCTCCAAGCGCTCCTCCGGCGTCTCCCGCGGCAGGTTGAATCCAAATATCGTCAAAAATGTTTTCCCGTAAAATTTTTCCGTTTGCAACGCAGTTTAGCGCTACACCCCCGGCAAGCGTAAGATATTTTTCTCCCGTCTCTTTCCGGATATGCTTTGCCATTTTCAACATTGCAAGTTCGGTAACGTCTTGAACTGAGCGGGCTAAATCCATTTCACGCTGAGTTAATTCGGACTCCGGTTTTCGCGGTTCCCCGCCGAAAAGTTTGTTGAACTTTCCATTTGTCATCGTTAAGCCGGCGACAAAGTTGAAGTACTCCATGTTTAATTTAAACGAGCCGTCTTCTTTCAAATCAATCAGATTTTCCAAAATTGCGTTAACATATTTCGGCTCGCCGTATGGGGCAAGTCCCATTACTTTGTATTCGCCGCTGTTTACCTTAAAGCCTGTGTAGTAAGTAAATGCGGAGTAGAGCAATCCCAACGAATGGGGGAACTTAATTTCGCTTAAAATTGAAATGTTATTTCCGTTTCCAACTCCGTAGCTTGTTGTCGTCCATTCGCCGACGCCGTCAATCGTGAGGAAAGCGGAGCTCTGAAACGGAGATGCAAAAAATGCTGATGCGGCGTGGGATTGGTGATGTTCCGGGAAAAGAACTTTTCCTTCAAAGCCCAACTCTTTCTTGATGAATTCTTTCATCCAAAGTTTTTCCTTTATCCACAAGGGCATTGCTTTGATAAAGGATTTTATTCCGCTTGGCGCGTAAGCAAGGTAGGATTCCAGAAGCCGTTCGAATTTCAAAAAGGGTTTATCATAAAATGCAACGATGTCAACTTCGTCAATTGTTATTCCGGCATAATCCATGCAGAATTGTACGGCATTTTGGGGGAAACGGTGGTCGTGCTTTTTGCGCGAGAAACGCTCCTCCTGCGCTGCGGCAATTATTTCGCCGTCTCGGACAAGGCATGCCGCGCTGTCATGATAAAATGCGGATATTCCTAATATATTTTTCAAATCGTTATAAAACCGTATCTTTAAAAATCAAATCATAAAATATAGTAATATGCTTAAAAAGATAAATATTTATTTGATTTTGTTAGTTGGGATTGGCGTTTTTTCTTCTATTATAAACGGGCAGAATAGAGTTCCCGAATGGGCAAAATCCGCTGTTTGGTATCAGATTTTCCCCGAAAGATTTTCCAATGGAGATAAAAGCAACGATCCGACTCCTGCGGATATGCAAGGGGGCTGGCCCTATGATATTCCCGCCGGATGGGAAATCAGCGACTGGACGGGAGATTGGTACGAAATGCAGCCGTGGGAAAAAGCGGACGGACATGATTTTTACTGGAACGCGGGAACGAGGAGATACGGAGGCGATTTGCAGGGCGTAATAAATAAACTGGACTATCTTCAATCTCTCGGGATAACTGCAATTTATTTTAATCCTCTTTTTGAATCTCCGTCGCTTCATAAATATGACGCATCCATGTACAGACACATAGATAACAACTTCGGACCGAATCCTGAACTTGACCGAAAAATTTGGGAAAGTGAAACGCCGGACGACCCTTCGACTTGGAAATTTACAAGCGCCGATTCTCTTTTTCTAAAGTTGATTAAGTTGGCGCACGAGCGTGGAATGAAAATAATAATTGACGGAGTTTTCAATCATGTAGGTTCGACTTTTTGGGCGTTCCAAGATGTTGTGAAAAATCAGCAAAAATCAAAATTTAAGGATTGGTTTATTATCGACAGCTGGGACGACCCGGAAACTCCCGAAAACGAGTTCCAATATTCCGGCTGGTACGGAGTAAAAGATTTGCCTGAATTCAAAGAAGATAAAAACGGTTTGGTCAAAGGTCCGGCTGAGCATATTCATAACATTGTAAAGCGTTGGGAAGATCCGAACGGAGATGGAAATCCGGAAGATGGAATCGACGGCTGGCGGTTGGATGTTGCCGACATGGTTAATATTAACTTCTGGAAAAAATTTAGGATTTGGGTTAAAAGTATTAATCCCGAATCGTACATTACCGGAGAAATTTGGTGGGAAGATTGGAACAAAAATGTAATTTATAATGCTGCTCCCTGGCTTAAAGGAAACGCTTTTGACAGCGTGATGAATTACAGATTTGCGCGCGCGGTAAAGAGATTCGTCGCCGATAAAAAGCTGCAGATTAATTCCAAAGGATTTGCCGATTCGTTGGAAAATCAGTATCGCGATTATGACGGGGAAAATCTTCTTGTTCTGTTTAACATGCTTGACAGTCATGATACGGAAAGACTTGCGTCGCTTCCGGTTAATCCGGATCATTGGTACGACCATTATGCCAATCCTCAACAAAATAAAGATTGGAAAGTACGGAAGCCGAATCGTGAGGAGTATTTAAAGGAGAAGCTGATGATAGGTTTGCAGATGACGCTTCCCGGCGCGCCGATAATTTATTACGGAGACGAAGCGGGGATGTGGGGAGGCGACGACCCCGACGACCGAAAGCCGATGGTTTGGCCCGAGTTTAAGTATGCTGACGAAACTCATCATCCTCTGGGATTTAAGCGCCCGAAAGATAGAGTAGCGTTTGATTCTTCGCTATTTAATTATTACAAAAAATTAATTTCAATCAGAAAAGAGAATATTGTTTTAAGCGAAGGAAAAATTAAATTTGCGGAAAATAAAAACAACCCTTTTATATTAACCTTTATTCGCAGTGGCTTCGGAGATGAGATTACAGTTATCGCTAATAATAACGGCGCGAAGGCGCAATACAGTTTCCCGAAAAATATAAAAGGAAATTTTTCCGATTTAGTCTCGGGAAAGGAATTTTCTTTTACAGATAACAAAAACAGTTTAACTCTGAAACCTTTTCAATTATTAATTTTAAAGAAGAATTAGTATGGGTGAAAAAAATCTTAAGAATGATTCTCGGAAAATAAAGAAGGAGAATCACAGCGGCGTAACCGGAGAACCGAAAAAAATATTTTATTTGATTCTTATTCTGATTCCTTTCCTTTTTCTGGTCTTGCTCGAAGTCGGTCTTCGAATTGCGGATTACGGTTACAACACGAATGTTTTTATAAAAGTTGCTCCGGGGTATTACGGCTCTAATCCCCAACTGGCGAGGAAATATTTTCATAATGTTAAATCCGTTCCGAATACAATCAATGATGTTTTTAAAATCAAAAAACCGAAGAACGGATTCCGCGTTTTTGTCCTCGGAGGAAGCAGCGGGGCGGGTTATCCTTACATGCCGCTCGGTTCATTTTCCCGGTATGTGAGAAAACGTTTGGAGTTGATGTATCCGAGGAATGATATTGAAGTTGTAAATCTCAGCATGACCGCTGTAAACAGTTACACCATTCGCGACATTGTTCCCGCAGTTCTTGAGCAGAAACCGGATTTAATTTTAATTTACGCGGGACACAATGAATATTACGGCGCGCTCGGAGTTGGCTCGATGGAAAACCTCGGTTCGCAACGTTGGCTTGTTAACTTAACGGTTAAGCTGGAGAAGTTCCGCACTTTTCAGCTTCTGAGAAACACGCTTAAATATATCGCATCAAAATTAAGCTCTAAACCTGAAAGAACAACCGGAACTTTGATGTCGCGAATGGCGGAGAAGAAAAAAATTCCGTATGAATCGGAGATGTTTAAAGAAGGTATTGCTCAGTTCAAAGGTAATATGGATGAAGTCCTCGATGAATTTCATTCCGCCGGAGCGCCTGTTTTATTCGCCACGCTCGGAAGCAATCTTATGGGATTAAAGCCTTTTATTTCGGAAGCGTACGAGAAATACCCGCCGGCAAGAAAAGTTTTTGCGGAAGCGGAGCAAGATTTTAAGGATGGCAAAATTAAAGAAGCAAGTAAGAAATTCAGGTTTGCCAAAGATTTGGATATGCTTCGTTTCCGCGCTCCGGAAAAGATTAACGATGTTATTTACAAATTGAGTAAAAAATACGGGGCAATTGTTGTAAATGCCGATTCGGCTCTAAATGCCGCAAGCAAAACCGGCATAATCGGGAACGACCTCATGGTGGATCATCTTCACCCTACTCTGAGAGGTTACGAAATAATCGGCAGAACATTTTATGAAGCGATGGAGCGATATAACCTTTTGCCGAAAGGCGTTCATCACAATTGGTCTGATGAAAAGCAGGATAGCGTTACCGTTGCCGAGTTCCCATTTTCTCCTTTTGATTCAACAATAGCCGCGTTTAAGATAAAACTTCTGAAAGATGATTGGCCCTTTATTAATCCGGTAAATAAAACGCCCGCATATAAATTGCTTAAGCGGAAAAACCGTTTGGACTCAATCGCCTACGATTTTGTAACGGCAAAAGTTGATTGGGAAAAAGCCGAAAGACTGGCTGCGGATTATTTTTATCGAACCGGAAATTACAAGGCTTATGCTAAACAGATGAATATCCTGATTTGGCAATTCCCCATTATTTTGAGTTACTACCGGTTTGCAATCGAAAAACTTGTAGCGGCTAAGGAGTATAATCTTGCCTACGATTTTGCTCTGAGAAAATTCAGAATTAAGCATGATTACTTTTCGGCAAAATGGCTCGGGATAATCAATCTGTGGCGGCATAAAATTAACGCTTCAATTTATTACCTGATTACAAGCAGTAAACTGAAAGGAGACGACGCACAGGTTTATTACAATCTTGCCGGCGCTTACGCAGAAAAGCGCGACTACAAAAACGCGCTTACTTATGCCCGGAAAGCCGTTAAATTAGCGCCTGAATACAAGCAGGCTGTTTCGTTAAAAAATCAGTTGGAAAAAGTTTTGAAAAATATAAAACCGACTAAAATAAAAATTACACCGAAAGGGAAATAATTATGATTAATAAAATTATTGAAATATCCAAAGAAGCGGGAAGCGTTATCAGAGAGGGATTCGGAACGCATTTTGAAGTTGAGTTTAAGGGAAGCTCCTCCAATCTTGTTACCGAGATTGATAAAAAATCGGAAAAATTAATTTTGGATTATATTGGCAAAGAGTTTCCCTCCCATTCCGTATTATCGGAGGAAAGCGGAAAGCGCACGCGCGATTCGGAGTATGTCTGGATTGTTGACCCGCTTGACGGCACTACCAATTTCGCGCACGGACTCCCGATTTTTTCAGTTTCGATCGCTTTGCAGAAAAACGGGGAAACATGCTGCGGGGCGGTTTACGATGTGATGCGAGACGTAATTTACACAGCAGAAATTAATTCCGGCGCTTTTATGGACGGGAAAAAAATCAGAGTTAATTCCATTGATAATTTTGAAGAATCAGTTCTTGTTACAGGTTTCCCTTACGACATTCAAAACAATCCGTTTAATGCTGTGGAAAAGTTCGAGGCGTTTTTGCTTCGGGCGCGGGCGGTAAGGAGATTAGGCTCTGCGGCGCTTGATTTTTGTTATGTCGCAAGCGGCGTTTTTTCAGGCTTTTGGGAAGTTAAATTAAGTCCGTGGGATTTTGCTGCGGGAGATTTAATTGTTCGCGAAGCCGGCGGAATTGTTACCGATTTGGAAGGGAAAAATTTGTCGATTAATTCATCGCAAATTTTAGCGACTAACGGATTGCTTCATCAGAAGATGCTGGATATTTTAAGAGAAAATTAAATTTCTCTTTACTTCTTTTACCAATACTTTCAATCTTGTTACGGCAAGAAGCCAGATGATGTTTTTCTTTTTCGTAACAAACTTTATTGAAGTTTTTTTGTTGCATGCTTCAACCAGCATTTGTCCGTTGCAGTCGGGATATATGGAAATGATAATCTCTTTCATGGTTCCACTTTTTTGATTCTATTTACATTATCGAACTATTGAGGAAAAAGTTTAGTTTCTGAAAGAAAAAATTTCTTATTCAGAGCGGAGCAATGGATCTCTTTAATAGAAACCTTTGCAAAACCTATAGTTGTCATATTGAGTCCGCCAATCCGCCAAGGCGGAGGAGGAGTGTAAGCCGTCCGGAATATCTCTAAATTGGGTTTGATTTTCGATTCTGAGATTCTTCCGCCGCGGCGGATTCCGCTTTGCTCCATTCAGAATGACATCTTAGAAGTTAAGTTAAGCTGCTCGTGGTCATTCTGATTCCGCCGTTTTTGGGGCGGGAGAAGAATCTCTAAGTTAGAACTTGCGCAAATACCACGTAAGAGATTCTTCATATCATTGGGAGATACTTTTCATATTGAGACGGTGTCCTTCAGAATGACAAATGTAAGCCGGGGTAAGTATTGTCACTCCGAGGCGCTGATAAGCTCAATAAAACAATTTTATTTTAATTTTTTAATGATTTGCCGATAGCTTAACCTTTATGTATTTTTGCACTTCAATTTTTAAAGAATGGTATGAATAAGAATATAAACATTACGGAATTAGAAGACGGAATTGTAGTCGTAAGTGAAAAGCTGACGGAAATTAAATCTTACACTTTGGGATTTTGGTTCAATACCGGTTCGCGCGACGAAACCGAAGAGAACAACGGAATATCACATTTTATTGAACATTCTCTATTTAAAGGGACAAAAAAAAGATCCGCGAAAAAGATTTCGGACGAGATTGAAACAACCGGCGGCTACCTTAATGCGTTTACGACCAAGGAACATACCTGTTATTACGGCAGAGGAATTTCCGGATCGGAGAATAAAATGTTTGCCGTTCTTTCCGATATGGTTCAGAATCCGTTATTTAGCGATAAAGAGTTGAAGAAGGAAAGCGGAGTAATTCTCGACGAGCTTTACGATATACTTGATACTCCGGATGAATTTATTTTTGACGAGTTTGAGGAACTTCTTTTTGGTAAAAATGCTCTCGCGATGCCGATAATAGGGACTGAGAGAAACATTAAAGATTTTAATCATCGCTCGGTGAAAGCATTTTTCGATGAAAATTATTTCGGCGGGAAATTGCTGATTGTCGCGTCCGGCAATATCGAGCATTCCGATTTGCTGAAGTTTTGCGATAAATATATAACGAAAAAATATTCGTCGGCGGAAAAACGGAACCGCAGAAAACCCGGACGGCAAAAGGCGAAATCGAAGTTCATTAAACATCCGATAAATCAGTATTATTCGATAATCGGAACTACCGGTGCAGGCTACTCGCACAAAGATTATTACAAGCTTCGTTTGCTTTCGGTTATTCTCGGAGAAGGAAGCAGCTCGCGGCTTTTTCAAACATTAAGGGAGAAAAGCGGAATCGCTTATCAGATAAATACATTCGTTAATTCTTATTCGGATATTTCCGCCTTCGGCGTTTATTTTTCTACAAACAACAATAACCGTAAAAAAGCCGGAGAGCTGATATTTAAGGAGTTCGATAAACTCTTAACAAAAGGCGTTTCAAAATCGGAGCTTGCAAAAGCGAGGAAAATTTTTATCGGCAACACAATTTTGAGTATTGAAAGCACGTCAAACAGAATGAACAGAATCGGAAACTCAATGCTGGCTTACGGAAAAATAAAACCGATAGAAGAATCCGTTCGGGAAGTTGAGCGGATTACAGCCGAGGAAATATTGGCGACGGCAAAAAGTCTTCTTGATAAAACGCGTCTTTTTGAAATCGGCGTAGAACCGGAGGAGAAAAGCCGATGATCAAAGGTTAAATTATCCTATTTCATTTTAGTAGCATCTTTTTTGAATTATTAATAAATTCCTTTATCAATTGAAAAGGGGAATAATATTTGAAAATAATTTCTACTTTTTTTCTAATAATAGTTTCTTCAATATTAACGTTTGCTCAATCTCCCGATATCTCTTGGAAGGTTTCCGTACCGGAATTTATTGAGGAAAACCATTCTTTTGCTTTCAGCGTTTTTGCGCTCTTCCAAGAATTGCATCCCGATTCAATTGAAATATCTTTAATAAACGATTACATTGAGATTGCCGATTCGGCAAGAATTTTGTACTCCGATTCCAATGTTGTTCTTAAAGTAATTAAAAACAGTGATGGGGAATTTTTGTCCCTTTCCAAAAAGTTGATTGAAAAAATTGACGGCTCTCCTTTTCAAATTATCTTTTATGCCGGGCGTCCCGCAGAGAGCGAAGTAAATTTCAGCGTGAATTTTTACGAGGAAAGAAAGCTCGTTTATTCTGTAAACTCATCGAGTGTTAATAGCGACGGGAATTACCTTTCCCCCGCAGTGATAAGAGTTTACGACAACTTCAATTCCGGAAAAGCCCTTCGTTTGAAGTCCGACGGAAGTTTTATTTTCCCGATTGATTTTAATCTTCCTTCGCGGACAATCATTTCCTTTTGGGCAAATTATTCGCATCCCTCCCGCGCATCTATCGGGTTCCAAGGCGCAAATCCGTTTGACACGCTTTTTTCAATAACAAACGATAATCATAATTTCCCGATAGTGAAACCCGACGAGAATACCGATTATCTCGAAAACATTTTTCTCGCCGACAGTCTTTGGAATTTTTACGAAATAAATTTTGATAACGGTAAAATAACTTTATCAATAAACGATGAAAAAGTTTCGGAAACGGAAAGTTCGATTTTTTCCGATGAAATAAAATCGGTAAATTTCTTAAATAACGGAGCCGGCGATATTTTTATCTCGGATATAAAATTATCGGGTATAAAGGATTTCCTGAATCAGGAGAATGCGGGCGATTCACTGCTGCGGGAAATCAATTTTGAAAATTATGACGTTATTGATTCTTTGTCTCAAAAAGGAATGATAATAAAGAATGCCGAATTGACCGAAACCGAAGTCTCACGCTTGGCGTTTCCTCCCAAAATAGATATAAGCATTTCTTCCGCATATTCAACAATCGAATGGTACAACGATAAAGACTTGAAAATTGTAAAATACGTTTTACAGAAATCAACCGATTATAAAGATTTTACTGATATTTACACAATCGACAATCCCGAACCGAAAAAACGTTACTCCTACCAAAGCTATAATGAGGATGACGAAAAAGTTTCATTCTTTCGCGTAAAACAAATTGACGACAACGGAAATTTCTTTTTTTCATCGCAGGTAAAAGTCGGACATGCAAAAATCGAGGACTTTGAACTTCAGCAAAATTATCCGAATCCGTTTAATCCTACTACCGAATTTACGGTTAATGTAATCATTCCGGGATATTATTTAATAGGAATTTACGATTTGGTGGGGAAGGAAATTCAAGTTCTGCATGAAGGGACGCTTGCAATCGGGGAACATACTTTTTCGTTCAACGGGGAAGACCTTCCTTCCGGCATTTATCTACTGAAGGTTAAATCGAATAATATGTCGGTCGTCCGTAAGATGATTCTCGCCAAGTAGGAATTGCTAATTTAAATTTTAAGAAGACTTTGTAAAAACTAACCTGAACAAGCCGGAATCAAAAGGAGGAAAATGTTAACTAAATAATAATCTCTGAAATCCTTACCAACAAAGAACTTTAAGGTATTTGAGGAAATGTTCTACCAAAATTACTCGAATTTTACTGATAAGGTACAATGGAGAAAAACCATAGAGAAAATAATACTGCAAGTTCAAATTTGATGTTAGAGTGTTTTCGCCAATTCAACTGCTTTGCAGTTGGCATTGTTTTTTTTCATTAACCCCGAATTGAATTCGGGGCTATTATAAATTTAACTGCTTCGCAGTTAGATTTATCAAATATTAATTGTTCGGCTTTGGTTTTTGCAAACCACGAGACTTAATAATTCAAATATTGTCTGCCAAAAGTGTGAAGCACTTTAATTGATAATAACTATGGGTGAAACCCATAGAGAAGGCGTATCTCCAAATCACAAGAACTGCGAATGCAGTTCAATTAATTTTTCTATTTTTAGTAAATAGAAGAAGGCTTTACACAACCCCGTAATATGTCATCCCAACGAAAAGCAGTCGGAGTAAATTCTGGTCCGCCTTAGCGGAGTAAGCGGTAAACTGTCTTGAAATTATTCGTGTATTAGCGGCTTATAAATGGGACGCTGATTCCGCAGATTATTTTATGATTTTTGATGATATGATTAATTCCCCAAAACGAAAGATCTTTAAACCTTTGCGCCTCTGTGCCTTTGAACCTTTTTCCGCCTTTTACTTGGTTTTCGGCTACACTGCGCTAGGACAATTTTAGGTTAATACGAACCCTAAGCTGTCATTCTGATTCCGCCGTTTTTTGGCGGGAGAAGAATCTCATGTCCTGTACCGGCGTCAGTTCTAACTTAGAGATTCTTCGCCCTCGACTTTGTCGAGGACTCAGAATGACAATATTTAAATCCGGCTTATATTTGTCATACAGAATGACACCGAATACTTTCGCCTAATTTGATATTGTTATTGGGACTTGCTGGGGTTACTGTTTTGCCTTCTAAATTATACTTGCGCTCTCTACTGTAATATAAATCTTTAAAATTATCCCTTATTTATTAAAATCTTTTATTTTTGGAAATGATAATAAAATTTATGTAGGTTAAAGATGCGGTTAAAGTTAAAGATAACATTCGGATTTTTTATTATAGCTATAATGCTTTTTATCGCCGGAGCTTGGTCGATAGTTCAGGTTAAAAGCGCTCAGAGTTTTCTTGAAGAATTGCTGAACAACAATCTTCAGAAGAACCTTTCTTCTTTACATATTTACGAGTCCTTGAAAAAAAACTACGAAGCGGGAATTCTTCTTTCAACCGGCAAAATCAAAGAGGGAAAAACGCTTCTGGCAAAATCCGATTCTCTTTTTAACGTTACGCTTCAGCGGTTAAACGGCGTTGAAAAAGATAAAGCGGGAAAAGAGATTATCCATAAAATTTTTGCCTCGCATTCCGAGTTGGTAAATGTAAAAAAAACATTTTCTGATTATTATGCAAAAGGGGAGATTTCGATTTTTATCAGCCGTCTTTACTTTTCAGTAAAAAAAGTTGAAAGCAACATTAAAGAACTTCAGCTTTTCTATATCAAAAAAATGGAGAATCTTAAGATAAAAATCGGAGAGAGCGAGGATAAATCGATAACGCCGGGATTGGTGGCGATGTCCGCCGCTATTCTTTTTGCGCTCCTGTTCAGCTTTTTCGTTAACCATTACATTGTTACGCCGATTATTACAATAAGAAAAAAAGTTGACGACTTTACCGAAAAAGGAATTCCATACGAATATGATTTGGAATCCCAAGATGAGATAGCCGAGCTGTCGGAAAGTATCAGAATTTTATCAACCCGCGTTCCTCCGAAAGAGTAAATCATGATTAGAATACAGGTAATTCTCAGATATATCGGAATGATATTCCTTTTTAACGCGACATTTCTGCTGATTTCAGCGACGATTTCATTTTTTAACCACGATGCAGGACTCTTTCCGCTCACTTTCAGCTTTTTGATTGTGCTGCTCTTCGGCTTGTTCCCGCTGATATTTGTTCCGCGACCCGACGAAATAACCAATAACGAAGGAATGCTGATTGTTGTCGGCAGCTGGCTTCTTTCCTGCCTTATCGGAATGCTTCCTTACATTCTTTACGGTGGCGAGTTTTCCGTCCCGGGCGCGTGGTTCGAAAGCGTTTCCGGTTACACTACAACGGGCGCAACGATATTGAACAATATCGAAGGGCTTCCGCAGGGAATTCTTTTCTGGCGCGCTTCTACTCACTGGATGGGAGGAATCGGGATTATCGTTTTCGTCCTTGCCGTTCTTCCTTCTACGGGATTTGTCGGAGTTGTTCTTTCCCGTTCCGAGATGTCGGCTTCTACGCTTAAACAGTTCAAAGTCCGCACGGCGGAAGCGGTTCACATTATTCTTTATATTTATGTCGGCATTACGGTTCTCGAAACAATTTTTCTGATGATTTTCGGAATGAATCTTTTCGATGCCGTTACGCATGCCTTTGCCACGGTCGCAACCGGCGGATTTTCCGATAAGAACTTAAGCGTAGCGGCGTTTCACAGCGTATCTATTGAAGTTACGATTATGGTCTTTATGATATTATCCGGAATCAATTTTGCGCTCCTTTTTTCCGCGTTGGTCGGCAGAATAACCGATGTTAAAACTTCATCGGTATTAAAATATTATCTCGGGGCTAACTTTGTAGCGATAATTCTTGCCTCTTTGAACTTGTACTTTAACGGAACTTACCCTACAATTTGGGCTTCGTTGCGGTTCTCCTCATTTCAGATTTTATCGGTAGGAACTTCAACGGGTTTTGCTTCGGCTGATTCATCGGTCTGGCCCTGGTTTTCGCAATTGATAATCATTTTCTTTACTCTCCAGTGCGCAATGGCGGGGTCAACTTCCGGCGGAATAAAAACCGACAGAATTGTGATTTTTTTCAAGGCGCTTGCCCGCAGAATTAAGCAGGTGCGTTATCCCAACGCTGTTATTCCGCTCGTTGTCGATAATAAAAAATTAGACGAAAATTCTGTTTCGCTTGCAATTCTCTATATTGTAATTTATATCTTTTTTGTATTCGTATCGACTTTACTCCTTACGCTGATGGGAGTTGACGGACTTTCCGCCTTTTCAGGTTCCGCCGCCGCAATGGGAAATGTAGGCCCGGGGCTTTCTTCTGTCGGCTCTCTCGATAACTACTCGATGATTCCCGCAATGGGAAAATATCTTCTCGGATTTGTGATGCTGCTCGGTCGTCTCGAAATTTACGGACTGGTTGTTTTCTTTTTCCCCTCAACATGGAAGCTGAGAAGATAAGCAATGGATGATAAAAAGCTCTCGGCTGAAAATTATCCGCAGATCAGCGCGAAAGCGCTTCGCCCTACATATATTGAAGTAAACTTGTCCGCTTTGTCGGCAAATTTCGACGCAATAAAAAAACGCGCGGGAAAAAGTAAAATTATGCCGATTTTAAAAGCCAACGCTTACGGACACGGCTTGGTAAAAGTCGCTCAGCATATGGAAAATCTAGGTGCAGATTATCTCGGAGTCGCTTTTTTGGAAGAGGGAATTTTACTAAGGGAATCCGGGATTAAAATGCCGATTCTTGTTCTCGGCGGGATACTCGGGAATCAAATTCCTCTTTTCATCAAAAACAATTTAACTCTTACTGCTTCCTCAATCGAAAAATTAAACTTGATTGACGAGGCAGCCGGGAACTTGAAAGCCAAGGCAAAAGTTCATCTTAAAATCGATACGGGAATGGAGAGAATCGGCGTTCATTATTACAATGCCGATAAATTTATTGAACGTGCGTTCGGTTATAAAAATATTACAGTCGAAGGGATTTTTTCACACTTTGCCGATTCCACAAGCTCCGATTTATCATACTCGCACCTGCAGCTTGAAAGATTTAACGACGCCCTGAATTTTGCGCGGAAATCCGGTTATGAAATTCCGCTAAAGCATATCTCAAACTCGGGCGGAATTCTGCAGCTGCCCGAAGCCGATTTTGATTTGGTGCGCCCGGGAATTCTGCTCTTTGGGGTTTATCCTTCAAGCGAAGTTAAACGGACGGTTGCCGTAACTCCGGCGTTGACGTGGAAATCGCGGGTAGTTTATTTCAAAGTAATTAAGCCCGATCATCCGGTCGGCTATGGAATGATTTGGAAAAGCGAAAAACAAATCAGGGCGGTTACGATTCCCGTGGGATACGGCGACGGTTATTTCCGCAGTATGACTGGCAAAGCCGAGGTTTTGCTTAACGGGAAAAAATATCCGGTAATCGGGCGGATTTCCATGGACCAGATTGTCGTGAATATCGGGAATGATTCCGCTTACAATAACGACGAGGTTGTGTTAATCGGACGTCAGGGAGAGGAGGAAATCTCGGTTGCCGATTTGGCGGAATGGGCGGGAACGGTTCCGTATGAAATTTTGACAAACATAAATACGCGCGTTCCGAGGGTTTACGTTAAACGTGAGACGCAAGACGCGAGACGCAAGACGCGAGAGACGAAACGAAAGACGTAAGATACGCAAAAAAGACAGACTGATTTGTTTTTTACAAATTTCCACACTACCGATTTTTTATAGAAAGTTATAAATAAAAAAATAAGTAATACTTGATAAATTTGTATTACTTTATTATTTTTGTGGAAAAAGTGGAGATAAAATGCAAGTTACAGCTGTTACAACTAAGGGACAAGTAGTAATACCGGCACGAATAAGAAGGAAATATGGAATTAAAGTAGGGACTAAAATTGAATTTATAGAAGAAAACGGTGAAATTAAACTTTTTCCATTAACTGAAGAGATAATTGATAAAAACATAGGTTTTCTCGGTACCAAAGGTAAACTACTGCGTAAACTGAAGGAAGAAAAAGAAACCGAGAGAAAATTATGACCAGGCAGAGAAAATATGTCTTAGATTCATACGCAATGTTTGCATATTTGGAAGGGGAAATAGGAGCTGAAAAAGTTGCCGCAATTTTAAAAGAGGCCCTGAATAACAAAGCAGAACTTTTTATAAGTGTAATAAATTGGGGCGAAATTTTCTATATTGTTTTGCGAGAACAAGGGAGAACGGCAGCTGAACTTTATTTGCGCACCATTGAGAGATATCCTTTAAAAATTGTTGAGGCCGACGGAGAACTTACCCTAAAAGCTGCTGAACTTAAAGCCTTTAATAAAATGAGTTACGCAGATGCTTTTGCTGCTTCGCTGGCAATTGAGAAGAAAGCAAAGTTGGTAACCGGCGATAAAGAATTCAAAACCGTTGAAGGAAAAGTTCGAATTGTTTGGATTTAGTATTTAACATTATGAGAATTTTGTATGAAGATAAGAGATGCATCTATTGAGAATCTACTTGCAAGAACTCCTTTTTTTAATCGGGATGGTCTTGGAATAAGGATAAGTATGCAAAAAATACTTATTGAAGATATCAATTTAACACTTAGATGTTTTAAAATATTAAAAAAGGCTAATATCAGTACGTTACAAGAATTACTTAATACTACTCCAAATGAATTACTTAAATTGAGGAACTGTGGTGAAAAGAGTATTGAAGATAATCAGTTTGAGATAAGGTATTTTATTTTACACAATCAAAGAATAATTGAAAATAATTTATCTCTACTTGAGCCAACATTTATTCATATTCCTTTATTGGGTCTGGTATCAAATGAATTAGCCTCTAATTTAGAAAAATTTAGAGATTCTTCTCTTTCAAAAGAAAATTTACCTACTAGATTTAGAAACTATTTATCAATTCATGAAGAAATTAAAACACTCGGAGATTTAATAAATATTGATTATAAAGATTTAGTTAAAACTAAAAATCTTGGGAAAACTACAGTAACTCAGTTAGTAGATGAAGTAAGAAAAATAGGTGAAAATAATTTTAGTTTAATCACTAACCAACCAAGTGATCCACAACATGTTTTAGATTTTATTGATGACTTTGTAGAAAAATTAGAGCCAAAAAAGAAAAAAATTTTAATCATGAGGTGGAATGGAGAAAATAAATGTAGTTATCAAGAAATAGGTGAAAAGTTATTTTTAACACGAGAAAGAATAAGACAAATTTTAAATTCTATTGAGAAATCCTTAGCATCAAGAATTTTTTCAAAAAAAGATATTTTTTATAAGTACTTTTTAGGCTTATTACTAGAAAATCCTTCCCCAATAACATTTGATTTATTAAATTCACATCCATTATTTAATAGGGGATATTCGGCACATTTTTATTTGGGAATTTTATCAGAATTGTTTACAGAAGTTCCATTCGAGGGATATTTATTGAAAAATTTTGAGCAATATATTACACGGTACCAATCTTCTCAAAATATTTTTGCGTTTTATTTTGATAAGTTATCAAGAAGTAATATACCGTTTAAACAAATTACCCCTGAAAAATTATTTGAGTTATTGAATGCTAAGACTAATAAAGATAAGATTGCTTTATTATATACTATTTTTAATTCTAAAGATTATTGGTTTGAATTTGATAGTAAGGAAAGAAAATACTACTTATTTAATAAAGGAAATTTATATGAAATTACTAAAAATTTATTAGACCAAAGTCCAACAATATTAACAGTTGAGCAAATTATAAAAACCATAAAAGAATTATATAAAGTAAAAGGTAAATACGGTTCAAATCAAACAGTTGTTGGGAATCTCAAACAGCACAATGATATATACCAGCTAGATAGATATAGCTTTGGTCTAAAAAAGCATTTTAGTTACAAAGAAAGTGATTGGGATAAAATATGCTTAGAGGTAAAAAACAGAATCGGAAAACTAAATAGACAAACAAATGTTACCGAACTTTTTGACCATTTAAAAAATAAATATCCTAAATTAATTTCAAAATATGAACTTGTATATATAATCAGATCAGATAAAGATATTCTCGACTTAGGATGGTACAATTTTGCTATTAAAGAACTGGGAGTAGAAAAGAGAATAAAAGTTTCTGATGCAATATTAGAAATATTTAAACAGAATAGAGAACCAAAACATTATTCTGAAATTCAAAATGAAATTTTAGAAAAAAGATTTATTAGAACTGAAGCAATTAATAGTATTCTTAAAAATATTGAATATTTAGAATATTATCGAGGCGGGTTTTATGGACTAATAGAATTTCATAATAGGAATTTATTAAATTTGGCAAAAAAAACTTATTATATTAGAAAAATAATTAGTAATGATATTTACCCAGCTACTTCACTCAATAAAATTCTGGAAGTTTTTCAAAATGAGAAACTCGAAGAAACAATTAAATTTACTATTGAATCTGATAATGCTCTATTCTTATTAGAAGATACCGAAGCAGGTCCATTTATAATTTTAAAAGATTGGTCAATAGTTAGAATAGTTCGGTGTATTTTATTTAATTTAAATCGTACTGTTTATCTTGATGAATTGAATTGGATTTTAAGCGATGTAGGTATTTCAATTAATAATAGACGGCTATATAAACTCAGAAATGATAAGTACATAAATTTTGATAATAATAAGTTATCCTATGTTGAATTCAGATTAACAAAAGATGATGCAGATGAAATAATTGAAATATCTTACGATTTACTTAAAGATTCTATATCTCAGGAATCAATAGAAGAATTTTGTGATTATCTTAATAAAGAGTATGTTGAAATTACAATTGATGAACTGATATATTTATTGGAAAGTGATGAGAGATTTATCATAATAGATAGGCAAATGATATTGGTGAAATAATGAAAAAACTTACAAAAAAAGATAAAATCTTATACACTATAGCAAAAATGTTTAACAAAAATAAAAATGAGTTAAGGTATGAGGATATCTTAGTTACAGTGTTTAAATCATTTCCAGGAGATTTTCAATTAAGATTTTATTCAGAATATCCAGATACTGATACTATACGAAGAGCATTATACCAATTAATTCCTGAAGGGTATATTAGAATTACTCAAAGGAATTGTTCATTAACAAAAGAAGGTAAAATTAGAGGGAATGAATTAATAAAGTTTATTGATGGGGATAGCATAGAAGTAGAAGGTAGGAGAGATGCTAATTTTGGTGCTGAAATAAAAAGATTATCAAATTTGGATGGTTATAAAATGTTTCTATTAAAGAATTTTGAAGCAATAATTGACCAAGATTTTTATGAATTTTATAGGACTTCTGTTAGAACAAAAAATTTAGAACTGCTTGGTAAGATGAAACAAATACATTTTGTTATTGATAGATATATTGAAGAAAATGAAAAGAGGGGTAAGCTATTAAAAGATTATGCGGAATTTTTGCAAAATAAATTTTTAAAGCTATTTTATGAGGAAGCTAAATGAGTATTAAGACAGAAAAGCCAATAATTGATGAAGCTGTTTTAGATCTAATTGGTAAAGAATTTAAATTTGATCATGCGAAAGGAATTGCTGAACTGTTAAAAAATTCAGTTGATGCTTACAATTTAGAAAGTACGCCTGATGAAGAACAAATAATATTTATTTTTTTAGATGTAGCTAAGAATAATTTAGTTAGATCAATTAGCGTTATTGATTTTGTTGGAATGAGTAGATCAAAAATTGATGCAGCGTTTAAAAGATGGTTTGATCCAAGTGCAGCGAAGAAAGGTGATTCTAGTAAAGAAAATAATATTAAAACTTTGGGTGGACATGGTAATGGCGGGAAATTTTACATGAGAGAAATGTTTAAATATTCTCGTCTAATTACATACCGTAATAATAGGTTAAATTCATTTGGATTTAACGAGAACAAAGAATACGGTATTGATACGAGTATGGACAATATTGAAATTGAATTTAAACAAGCACTTAGAACTTCTGAAATTGAAAATATCAATGATACAATTAATCAAGTAGACGGAGTTCTATCTAAAAGAAAAAGGTTTACTATTGTTAGAGGACATCATCCTAAAAGTGCGCATAAAACAAATTATTTGAAAGAATTAATTAATAAACTTATTGTTCATCCTCAAGCAAGAAGAATTATTCAACATAAAAAAGTTTATTTGATTTTAGGTGAAAATTCTAAAGCAAAAAGATTGAATATCCCAGTCTTAGTGCCTAAAAAAGGTTTTGAATATCCATTTCACTATACTTGTCCACAGTATGTAACATGTGATAACGAAAGGATAAAAATGTATGATAATATTCCTATCGAATTGACATTATTTACATCTGAAGAACCTCTAAAAGGGAACAAATACAGGGGGATGAATAGTATAGATTTTCTAAGTGATGTTGGCGTAATCGCAAATTATGAAATTGGAAGAATTGGACATTTTAGGACATATGTTTATAGTGAATTTATTTACGGCGAATGTAAAGCTCAAATAATGGAAGATGAAGATTATGTAACTAACGACCGTAATGAATTTACATCTGCTACAAAAACAAAAGCAATTTTAGATTGGGTTAAAGAATGTGTTGAAGATTTATGTGAAAAAATGGATGAAAAAGATAAGAAAGAAAAGAAAAAGATAAATTTAGAAAAAACATCTGAATTAAATGATTTATTAAACAAATGGAAAAACCGATTTCTTCAGAAATTAATAAGAGATAGATTAGCTGGTCTTGGGGGAGATTTAGGAGTTGAGGGAAACGATCAGGAATCGTGGAATGCTGGCCTAAATAAAAAAAAGGATAAAAGATCAGATTATAGAAAGAGAATTGGCAACAAAGGAGATAATAAAAAGAAAAAAGCAAATGCTTTTCCTGAAGTAAGAATTTCTGGGATGCATACAGACCCATTCTCTAATGATGATTCACCTTATATGCTTTCTGAAAGACATCCTGCAATTCATCAAAGACCTATTGACTTTGAGAATGGGATTTATTGGATAAATACCTCTAAAAAAATTGCAAGTATGATTTTAGATAATAACAAAGCAGATTCAATTAGATGGCGGGAATATTTATTCCAGAGATATATAGATATAATTGTAAAAGAAGCTATTTACACTTTGGGAAAAACTGATGCTGATTTAACAAGTGATACAGTTATGAGTGAAATTGACAGGGTAACCTCTGATGTGCTTGATTTGGCTGCGGAAGATTTACAATCATTTTTATTTGATAACGATTATAGCATTTGACTCTATTGCCGACTAATTCCATTTATTAAGAGATGTTCTCAAATTTTGTATAAATAAGACAGTCACTCAAAAAAGGCTAATCTTTTTAATAGAAAATAGAGACAAGATTTTTGAAGAATAAATGCACATAATGCATAATTTGCTCATAACTCATTACTCCGCCCCGGCGGATTACGCATAACTAAAAACTCATCTCCTCTTTTCTAATCCGAATAAAATTTTTACTTCTAAATTTACTATATTGCAAAACAAAATTTCCGGAACATAAATCAAATAAGGATTTCGAATGTCTGAGGTTGTAAAGCGTGAAAAGTGGGGGTCGAAAATCGGTTTTATTCTTGCGGCGGCAGGCTCCGCAATCGGATTGGGGAACATCTGGAAGTTTCCTTACATTGCCGGAGATAACGGCGGCGCGGCGTTTGTTTTTATCTATTTAATCAGCATTCTTGTCATAGGGCTTCCTGTTTTAATTGCGGAAGTTTTAATCGGAAGAACAACAAGTTTAAATCCGGTCGGAGCTTTCAGGAAACTTTCGCACGGTTCCAAATTTTGGACCGCCGTCGGAGGAATGGGAGTTTTGGCGGGATTTCTGATACTGTCCTACTATGCGGTTGTTGCCGGCTGGTCGCTGGGCTACATTGTTGAATCAATAAAAGGCGTTTTCTTCGAGTTCAAAACTCCCGCCGAAGCCGGACATTATTTTAATTCGCTGATAAGCAATGTTTGGTGGATTGTCGGATATTTCGCTTTGTTTATGGCGCTTTCGATGTTTGTAGTAATTTTCGGCGTTCAAAAAGGAATTGAAAAAGGAAGCAAAATTTTGATGCCGCTTCTTTTTGTGCTGATGCTGGTTCTCGTAATCCGCGGATTAACTCTCGACGGCGCGTCTGAAGGAATGAAGTTTTTGTGGTATCCCGATTGGAGCGCGGTAACCGGAGAAACGATTCTTCTTGCGCTCGGTCAGGCTTTTTTCACGCTTTCGCTCGGCATGGGAGCGATGCTTACTTACGGAAGCTATATGAGTAAATCGGATAACATTCCCGTTTCGGCTTTTGAAATTGTTACGCTCGATACACTTATCGCGCTGCTTGCGGGAATCGCAATTTTTACGGCGGTCTTTGCAACCGGCTTGCGCCCCGATTCCGGTCCCGGACTTATTTTTTACACTCTTCCCATTGTTTTTACAAAAATGCCGGGCGGATACATCTTTTCAATCCTCTTTTTTATTTTACTTTCAATCGCCGCTCTTACGTCGGCTATTTCATTACTCGAAGTAATTACCGCATATTTTGTTGATGAAAAAGGGTGGTCGCGAAAGAAAGCCGTGCTTGTTTTTGGAACCGTTACGTTTATAATCGGAATTCCCAGCGCGCTTTCCTACAATGTTTTGGCGGACGTTCATATCTTCGGGCGTAACTTTTTCGATACGGTCGATTTTCTTTCGGCAAACATTCTCCTTCCTCTCGGAGGGTTACTGATTGCGCTCTTTGTCGGTTATTTTTGGAAAACAGAAAACGCCCTATCCGCTTTGAAGGAAGGCGCGGAAAGCTTTTTCGGCAAGTACGGTTGGTTCGCTGTTTACTGGAAAATCTTTATAAAATATTTTGCCCCTGTGCTAATCGCAATTGTATTTTTGAAATCAATCGGAATTATTTAATAAAGCGGAGCTTTTATGCAGAACAGGACTAAATACGGACTGATTTCCTTTGCAATTATTTTTCTGATTTTGGTTATCGGCGGAATCGGATTTTACGAAGCGATTTGGACTTTCCCCGGCAATTTTGATTTCATTAGAAATATTCCTTCTAAAAATCTTCCGCTTGGGATGATTCCGTTGATGGTTATCGCACTTGTCGGGACGGGAATTTACATTACACTGAAACTCGGCGTTCCGCAAATAAGATTCCTCTGGCACGGAATAAAAGTTACATCCGGAAAGTTTGACGATCCGAACGATGAAGGGGATTTGAACCACTTCAAAGCATTATCGACGGCTTTATCCGCAACGGTGGGAATAGGGAATATTGCGGGCGTGGCTACGGCGCTTTACTACGGCGGTCCGGGCGCCCTTTTTTGGATGTGGATTACGGCGTTTTTCGGGACTTCCTTAAAATTTGCAGAAAGCGCGCTTGCGCTTAAATACAGGAAGTTTGACGCAAACGGCAACGTAGCCGGCGGGCCGATGTACACGATTGAAAACGGACTTGGACCAAAATGGAAATGGATGGCGATTGCATTTGCGAGCTTTGCAATCATCTGTTCTTTCGCTACGGGCAATGCGATTCAGGCGTTCACGGTTTCAGATCAGATTTATTCCGAATTCGCCAATGTTTTGGGAACGAACGTTTTTTTAACCCACAAGCTGGCGATTTTTAGCGGGTTCGGAGTTTCGCCGCTGCAGATTATTACGGGACTCTCGCTTGTTTTGATTGTCGGAGCGGTAATTATCGGCGGTATTAAAAGAATCGGGAATGTTACCGGATTTTTAACTCCCTTTATGGCGGCGTTTTATTTTCTTGCCGCGCTGTTGATTTTGCTTGCAAATTTGCCCGAGTTGGGAAAATCATTCGGTTTAATTTTTGAATATGCAATTAATCCTCCGGCGCAAATCGCGGGCGTGGGAGGTGGAACTTTCCTCGTATTTATGAACTCGATGCTGTGGGGAATTAAGCGGGGACTTTACTCGAACGAAGCCGGACAGGGAAGCGCGCCGATTGCCCATTCGACTGCAAAAACAAAGTACCCGATTCGCGAAGGCGTTGTCGCAATGCTCGGTCCGTACATTGACACAATAATTATCTGCTCGCTTACCGGACTTTCGATTATCGTAACGGGCGCTTGGCATCACACGCAATTTTATGTTGAACGAATCGATCCCAACTTCACCGGACAGCTTTTAAACAGCAGCGTGCTTACGGCGTTTGCGTTTAAGGAAGGACTCGCTTGGCTTTTCCCGTACGGCGATAAAATCATTACGATTGCCGTCGCGCTTTTTGCAATTTCCACGGCAATAAGCTGGTCGTTCTACGGAGACCGTTCAACGGAATATTTGTTCGGCGAAAAGGCGATCCCTTATTACAGATGGGTGTTTTTATTTTTCGTTTTTCTCGGAGCGATTGCACAGCTCGAAGCTGTTTGGGGATTCGGTGACGCGGCTCTCGGGTTTATGACGTTTCCCAACTTGATTGCGATTATTCTTTTGGCGCCTAAGTTGAAGGAGATGACGACAGAATATTTTAATATGATTAAGGATAAGAATTTGAGATAATTTACACGTTTTGGAAAAACCTTCGAGGTTTTTATATTCAGTAAATATTGAAAATTTGTTAATTGCTTTGTAAATAGCGAATTTCTAAATAAGTCAGTTAAACCTCGAAGGTTTATTAACCGGAGGTTTTCATAACATAGTAATATGTTATTCTGTTCCCGCTTTGGTGGGAGAAGAAACAGATAATTTGAGATAATTTACACGTTTTGGAAAAACCTTCGAGGTTTTTATATTCAGTAAATATTAAAAATTTGTTTATTGCTTTGTAAATAGCGAATTTCTAAATAAGTCAGTTAAACCTCGAAGGTTTATTAACCGTGGGAGATTTGACAAAGATTTTTAATACATTACGGTAAAAATATTACAGGAGAAATTATGGCTACAAATAAAATTAAAGGCAGAATTGCAATTCTTACCGGCGGCGGCGACGTACCGGGATTGAATCCCGCAATTCGCGCAATTACGATTCGCGCTATCCGCGAAGGATATGAAGTTTACGGAATCCGCAGAGGATGGGGCGGTTTGATTGATATTGTCCGCGAAAAGGATTATGATAATTCACCGAATTATCTTAAACTGAGCGAAGAGCTTGTAAACAGAACCGGACGCACAGGCGGAACTTTTCTGCACACGTCGCGCACGCGTCCTTCAACCGTTCCGAAAGCTCTTGTGCCGAAACATCTGCGCGATTCTTACAATGACGATGTTAACGATTTGACTCCGGAAGTAATTAAAAACTTGGAGTTTCTCGGGATAGATTATCTTATCCCGATTGGCGGCGATGACACTTTAAGTTACGGTGTAAGGTTGCATCAGGAAGGATTAAAAGTTGTCGCAATACCGAAAACAATGGATAACGACGTTCCCGGCACCGATTACTGCATCGGCTTCAGTACTTGCGTTACGCGCACAATCGAGATGACGCACAATCTGCGCACTTCCGCAGGCTCACACGAAAGATTTCTGGTAATCGAGGTTTTCGGTCGTTACGCCGGATTTACAGCTTTGCTTCCTACAATGGCGGGCGCGGCAAACCGGTGCGTTATTCCGGAATATCAGTTTGATATCGACAGACTTACCGAACTTATGGTTCGCGACAGATATACAAACCCGAGTAAATATTCCGTTGTTCTCGTTTCCGAAGGAGCTATGCCGAAAGGAATTGACGAAATGGTTTTCGAGAATGAAGAAAAAGATATGTTCGGGCATAAAAAACTCGGTGGAATCGGCGACGTGATTTCACAAAAGCTGAAGGAACTTTCGCCGAAATATAACGACGGAAAACGGATTAACGTTATTAATCAGCGGCTCGGTTATCTCGTAAGAAGCGGAAACCCCGACGCGATTGATTCGATAGTTCCTATGGCTTTCGGCAACTTGGCGCTCGATTTAATTCTTGAAGGAAGAACCGGCAGATTGGTAACGCTTAAAAACGGAAGATACGATAATCAGCAAATTGAGATTATCACGAGCTTTAAAAAATCGGTTGACGTTTCAAAATATTATAATACCGAGAGATTACGCCCGTTCTACAAAAGCTTTGAATACAAGCCGCTCTTTATTATGGCGAGCGATTAGCTTTTTTAAACCCCCGCTTTATTGCCGGCGGGGGATTAATTTTTATCGATTTCTTCCGATAATTAATCAATAAAAGGTTCTGCATAATCTGATATCGTGTCATTCCGGATCCCGCACTGTCGGGATAAGAAACTCAGAACCGGGAACCAAACCGAATTTCGAGATATTCCTGACGGTTTCCGGCTCAGCGGCGGCGGGCTAAATATGACAATTTTAGGTTTTGCAAAGGTTTCTAATAAAGTTATATTTAAATAAGGAATCGAAAAATAATTTTTGTGAAAAAGGAAATTTAAGATGGTACAGGGGTCAAAGCTAACTACGCTTCTACAATTTAACGGAATGATTCAGCACGCGAGAAACGGGCGCGATATTTTTGTTGACGAGCTGAGTAATTTTCTTGTGCAGGAATTCGGGCTTCACGCGCTTGCAATATTTAAACTCGAAGGTCAAAAATTGGCTTTGCTCGGAAAATCTTCCGGAGTAAAAAAATCATTTCAAACCGGCGGGAGTTATTCCTCGGAAAATTGCGTTGAGATAAACCCGACGGAAGAATTTTCAATTATAGATAATTCCGATTGTTTGCTGAATATCAGCGATGTTTCGGCGCACGAAGCGTCGGTTTCTTTCCGTGTTGATTTAACAACAAATGTTGTAGTCCGCGTGGCGAAACAGAATCCTTTTTCACCCAATGAAAATGACGCCATAAAAATTTTAGGGCAGTATATAAAAAATTTGCTTTTGATTTGGCTCAACGCGAGAGGAGGAATAGTTACAAGCGAGAATAACATTTTTAACCTTGTGCAATCTTCCACTGTTGAGTTCCGTTCGATTGTTAACGCAATTGTCGGTTCATGCTCTATTCTCGGGGACGAATCAATATCCCCGACGCAAGCTTCTTATATTGAAACAATCAAGGAAAACGCTCATCGTCTTTTAATCACCATTAATGAATTTAACGAGATAATGAAATATCAAAAAGGCAATGTGCAGATAAAAGACTCCGATGTTAATCTTAAAGAGGTAATAAAAGAAACTATTGACATTCTAAACGGAAAATTAAGCCATCAAAATATTTCGTTTCATTTTACTCCCGACGAATCTCTTCCTTCCAAAATTTCGCTCGATCAAGCGAAATTTAAGTTCTTCATTAATCAGTTCCTCACGGTTTTATCGCAGATTGTTAATGTAGGAAAGATTGAAATTGAAGGAAAAGTTGATCAGAACCATTTTATTCAGTTTAAGATTAAGGATTCCGCAAAAGCGTCTTTCATGAACCTTACGCCCAAAATTCTTGAACCGTTCGGGATTCAGCATTTTGTCGATATTTCAAAATTGTCGATAAGCGGATTGTCGTTTGTTTATCTTTCCACAATAATTGAAAAGCTCGGCGGCAAACTCGGATTTGTCGAGGATCATGAGGAAGGAAATTACTTCACGATTACCTTAATCCCGAAATTCAGCTCGGGCGTTCAAAATCAGCTTTCGTCGCTGCCCCAGCCAACTTCGGACTTGAATACAATTTTGGTTATCGAGGATGATTACGCGACGTCAAAACTTCTTTCAAATTATCTTGTTAAATGGGGCTACGAGCCTACAATTGTAAATAACGAGGAAAAAACCTTTGAGCTGCTCGATAAGGAAAAATTTCTTGCCGTGATTTTGGATATTGAACTCCCCGAAGGAAACGGAATGGAACTGCTGCGGAAAATCAAACAGCATCCCAATATGAAAGGAACTCCCGTAATTGTGTGCTCGGTTGAAGTGGAAGAGCAGAAAGCTTTTATGATGGGCGCGATGGAATATTTTTCCAAACCGATTAATTACAATCATCTCGTTGAAGTTCTTACAAGTTACAAACTCCATAAAAATTCGACTGTTCTTTGCGTTGACGACGACGTCCCGACGTTAAATCTTGTGGCGCAGGCAGTCAGCACCGCCGGATTTAAACCGCTTCCGGAACATATTTCCGCAAATGTAATGGACCTGATTCACGATAAAGATATTGATTTGGCAATTATTGATTTGGATATGCCTCATCCTAACGGTTTTGAGTTGATTAAACTGATTAAATCTGAAGACAAGTTTAAGAATCTGCCCATTATTATTTACACGGGAAAAGAGAATTTCGGCGAGGACTTAGAGGAAATCGACGGACTTTTCGATGAATTGCTCAGCAAGAAAAGCACGAATATCGAGGATTTGGCGGATACAATCAAACAGATGATCAGCCGTTACGAGGAGCCGAAAACCGTTGAGGAAATAATTAAAGATACAACGGACGACGACGTTCGAATTCTTTTTGCCGAGGATTACAAACACTCCCAGATAATAGTAACGCGTCTGCTTAAGAAAAACGGCTTTGAAAATATTGCCGTTGTTGAAAACGGCGAAGAAGCTCTTAAGTTAGCCGAAAAAGAACGCTTTGATATTATTCTTATGGATATGCAGATGCCTATTATGAACGGTTTTGAAGCGATTGAAAAAATTCGTCAAATTCCGGAATACCGTGACACTCCTATTATTTCACTTACCGCTTTTGCGATGAAAGGAGACAGGGAAAAATGTTTGGACGCGGGCGCGACCGATTACATCCCGAAACCGATTGACAGCAAAGAATTTATCGAGAAAATTAAATATTACGCTCGGTTGAAAAATAAAAGATAGATTGCTCAATAAGTTTTGTCTGTAACGGTAGTGGTGAAAATATTTGCATCAAAATGTGATGAGTTATTTTAATACATTATTAAACATAGATTGACTGTTTTTTCATATTGAAGGAGACGCTAATTAATCCGACCACAATTTAGTGGAATTAATCCGCGTTTGTTCGTTGAGAATGGAAAGTAATGGGAACAATTAAATATGGCAAGAAGAAAAACTGTAAATAAAACAGGCATTCTGAGAGTTGAAGGCATACCTTATCATGATGCTTGGGTTGCTTATAAATGCATTAGTTGTAAACAGATGAATTATGTTAATATTGGGCAGCAACTTTTAACTCCAAAGGAAGCGCTTGAAAATGCGGTTTGGAAATGTAAATATTGTGGGTTTGTTCATTCAAAAGAAGCAGACTTACCATTTGATAATTGGGATGAGAATTATAATAGTGCAGATTCTAAAACAGCATTAAGATTTTGGGAAGGATTTTTCAGAATTGCAACTGAACATCTCGAATCTTATTGGAAACAATGTAATGTGTGTACAAGGATTTTACCTTTTCATGCTTTCAGTAAACATTCCGGTTGGGGCCCTTTAGAAAGGCAAATGGAATGTCGTAGTTGTAAAGGAGCAATCAATGCTGTTCTGAATCCTAAAAGGACAAAGGAACAATTACATGAATCTGCTGTGAGAAGAAGAATCGCCGATTTGTTTTTAGAAGGAGAAAACGAAACCATAGATTTTCATGATTTATTTGATAGATTTAATAGCCGATGTTTTAAGACCAAAGAACCTTTGGATATAAATAAACGTGAAACTTGGGCTATTGATCATATTCTGCCTTCCAAATATCTATATCCTTTAACAAAAGAAAATGCTGCGTTACTTTCAAGAACTGCAAATGAAAATAAAAGAGATAAATGGCCGAGTAAATTCTATACTAATAATGAGTTGATAGAACTTGCTAAAATAACCGGTGCAAATTTGGATTTGATTTCAAGTAAACGTCCAATAATGAATAAAAATATTGATGTTAATAAGGGTGTTGAACGCTATTTACAGGTCAGAGAAAAATCAGACTTGCCAAAACGAATCAAAGAGATAAAAAAAATACTTCAAGTATATGAATTAGTTGATCTTCTCTCCGATGAGAACAAGAAGTTATTGGGATTTGAATAAGCTTATACCAAAATTAAATATTGGTGCGAAGTAACAGTTCCTTTATCTCTTATCCCATGTGATTCGCAATGTGAAACATTTTCAATAAAAAGGTCAGCTGTTTTAAACCAACGCTTGCTAATTTTCTGTAATTCTTCAGCCATGTCACATTTTGTGCTTTTTCCTAGATGTAATACAAAAGCTCCGTCTTTTTTCATTCGTTCTTTTGATTGACGAAATATGGATTCATAAATGGAAAAATCTACTTTTTGACGTTCTTCAATAAACGATTTAGGTTGATATTTAAAGTCCTTTTCTGACCAACCGGAAAACCAAATTCTTATCCAGTTTGCAAGATAAAATCTTGTACTATCGAAGAATGGAGGAGAAGTAATTACTGCATCAAGATTGTTTATTTCTTGGGGCCAAATTTTAGTTGCATCTTGATTAAAAATTTTACCATTTCTAAAGTATAGCGGTAACTCCTCGTAGATAACTCTTTCAACTTTTTCTCTTAATTTTTCAATTAAATTTTTATAAATAAACTCCCCTGTTGGAGCATATGGAACAATTGGATGCGAGTGTCTACTAAGAGCATAAGGTCTATTACCATGTAAAATATGCAACAGTGAAGCAACAACTAACATCTCGCTTGGTGTTCGGGGATAATTTATTTTAACAAATCTTCTTGCTAATAATATTTCTTCAAGTGTGTTTTTTTCGTAGTAATCAGAAAGTTTTTTATTAAATCCAAAATTTTTCACTTCATTTAGTTCATCTTTAGTACAATTATTTCGTTTTATAAAACTATCTAAAGCATTAATATAATTGTAGCATTCGGTTGAAACAGGAGTAGTTACTTTCGCATAAGATATGTAATATGCAGGTAAGCTAATATCAATTCCATAAGAAATTTTTCCACCTAAAGCAGCTTCAAAAGGAATTGTACCTACTCCGCAGAAAGGGTCAAGCATTGATCCATTTTCGGGGACAAATGTTTTAACTAAATGATGAGCTATCGCCGGTTTAAGTTTTCCCTGATAGGAACATAATGAGTGGTTTTTGTGTCCCCAATTTCGACTTGAATAAGGTATCTGTTGATGAGGGATTAATGTTTTGAATTCGTTCCAATTTTTTTCCCAAAAAAACGGGATGTTTCTGTGAGTAAATTTTCCGTTATTATGAGAATATTGAAATACTAGTAATGATTGAGTAAGTACTTCTTTGTTTCTGGATCTTCTTTTTCTTAGAATTTTATTATCAATAAATTCATAGCCAAGTTCTATCAGTAAATCAATAAGTATTTCGTCTGTTTTGATATGAACTCCACTAAAAATAGAATCACCAATATCAATTAAAATTTTTGTGTTTTTTGATAAATAATGTTTACAATCATTGAATATCTGGTGCATTTCTTCAAAATAGTTTTTTGCCATCATTGGAATACGAGAATCATATGCTTTTTTTTCAAGCTCAATAAGAGTATGTTTTAAAAGTTCACTTTTTGATGTGATATCAAATCCATTCCCATTAGCTAGATTATGCTTCTTTTTGACGTCATTTATTCCGCTTGTTAGAGCTTGGTCTCTGAAATACCGCAAATCGTTTTCATATTGCAAAAAACGAAGAAACCATAATTCTATTTTTGTATTTCTAAAATAGTTTGTTCCATTTAGATAGGGTGGGCTAGTAATGATAGCTCCTATTTTTAGCTCATTAATTCTATCGATATTTTTAGCATTAGAAAGAATAAACTCATGTTCATTTTTCAATGAATAATTAAAATTTAAGACATCTTCAGCAATATCCATAATTTTTTGCGGTAAAACATCGGCAAATGTTTTCATGTCTTTTTCAATTTCATTTTTATTCTTAAATCTTACATCACCCGCTTTTTTTAGATAAGATACGGGTAAAAGACAAGACACTACAGCTACATTAATAGTATCTGCTAATAACTCATTTTCGAATTTTACAATATCTATAAAGGACCGAAGTTTTAGAATTTGAGAAAATATTTTTTCGGGAAAGTATTTACTATTAGCAAAAAGCGTTTTATATGTCTCTCTTAAAATTTTATCTTCTTCAAATTTATCCAAAGATTTTAAGATTGTTTTTGAAATGTCAGTCAGGTATTTTGACAACTTTCTCCTTTGTTGTGCATCAGTTTTTAATATCCGTACTTTTGTTTGTATTAAGTATTGTAATAGTGGATTTACTTCTGAATAAACAGTTGAAAATCCCAATTCATCTGAGGCAAATAGTGTGGTCCCAGTTCCGGCAAATGGGTCATAAATAGGAGAATCTTTGATTTCAAAATTAGAAATTAATGATTTTACAAATTCTGGGGAGTATCCCTCAATATATGGATACCATCTTTGAAAAGGTGTTTTTTTACTTTTAATAAAAGTTATATCTTTTTTGTCCATACCATCTATTTTGTCTATCTTAACCAAATTTTGTTTTATAAGACGTTTAACGACTTGATTAATAGACCTTTCTTGTTCGTCGGCAAATAAGGAAAGTTGTTTATAAGTTTCAATACCTATCAATTCCTTTATTTCCTGTGTTGTCATATCTTTTACCTTAGAAAAATAAGGGACTTCAGATTCGTTAAAAGCAAGAGTTACGGATTTATCCTTTGTATATAAAGACGGATAGTCGCTGAAATAGATTGCCTTGTAATATTGTTTTGTCATATTGAGAAACAAGTATCAGTTTATGATAGTTACTTCGTAAATATAAGGATGTTTTTGAATTAAAACAAATGAAAATTAATGTTTCCTCAAATCTTTAAAATACGGAAAAGAAATATGGGGATTTGTGTGTTGTGTTTACCAATGATAACAGAATCAATAATATTTGCAGTGTAGAGCGGTGAGTTCTTTAAATAAACCCATAGCGATAAACCGCAATTTATTTAAGAATTAAGTCCGCCAATCCGCCAATCCGCCAAGGCGGGATCAGAATGACAAATAATTAGATTGTACAAAGCCTTCTTGTAATACTACATGTTAACCGTTCCTCATTCTATTCAGTTTATAAATTTAAGCGTCATTATGCTTTATGTGTGAAGTAATCTGATAAACAAGCGATTGGGAATTGAATCAAAGTTTGAATTGTTTGACATACCTTTTTTTTTCATTATATTTTGTGTCTGTATCAATTTAAAATAATATTATTAAAATGGATTTTGGACCAAGAGTCTTTTCGGGAACGTCAAACAGCGCATTAACTGAGAAAATAGTTAATTATCTTGGTATCGAACCCGGTAAGGTAGAGATAAAGCGTTTCAGCGATGGAGAAATCTGGACCAAATACAAGGAGAATATTCGAGGACGGGATGTCTTTATTGTACAATCTACAAATCCTCCCGCCGAAAACCTTCTCGAACTTTTAATAATGATTGATGCGGCAAAAAGATCTTCCGCCAAGCGGGTTACGGCTGTTATTCCTTATTTCGGCTACGCCCGTCAGGACAGAAAAGATCAGCCGCGCGTTTCGCTTGCGGCAAAGCTTGTGGCAAATATGTTAACGCATGCCGGCGCCGATAAAATTATCACGATGGATTTGCATGCGCCGCAGATACAAGGTTTTTTTGATATACCGTTTGATCATCTCTATTCTTCTCCGATTTTTTTCAGAGTAATAGAGGATCATATTCCCAATCTGGCGATAGTTTCGCCGGATGTCGGCGGAATAAAATTAGCGAGAGCGTACGCCAAAAGATTGGATGCCAATCTTGTAGTTATCGATAAGAGACGCCCCTCGCAAAATGTAGCCGAAGTAATGAATATTATCGGCGAAGTTGAAGGAAAAAATGTTCTTTTGGTTGATGATATTATTGATACGGCGGGAACATTCGTCAATGCAGTGAAAGCATTGAAAGAACGCGGAGCCGAAAAAGTTTACGGAGCCGTTACGCATCCGGTTTTATCCGGAGCGGCTTACGAGAGAATTGAAAACTCGGAAATTGAAAAACTTTACGTTACCGATACGATTCCGCTTCGCAGAGATTATACCGGAGATAAAATCCGGGTTAAATCGAGTTCCAACATTCTTGCCGAAGCAATTTTACGTTCTAACAGAGACCAATCTGTTAGTTCATTGTTTGAAAATAATAAAAGTTAAATGATAATATAAAGAGGTGATGCATTATGGCTGAAATTAAGATTAACGCGAAGTCGAGAGATTTTAAGACCAAGGGTGAGTTAAATCAGGCTAGGAAAGAAGGATTGGTGCCGGGAGTTTTTTATGTAAAAGGAGAAAATCCGGTATCTGTTATTGTTAAGGGAAACGATCTTAATCCCCTTATTTACACATCGGAAAACCATGTGGTTAATTTAAGTATCGACGGAAAAGAAGGAATTCTTTGTCTGCTTAAAGATGTTCAGTTCGACCCGGTTTCGGAAAAAGTAATTCATTTTGATTTGCTCGGAATGACGGTAGGCGAGGAAATTGAAGTTGAAGTTCCGATTAACTTTATCGGCGACGCCATTGGAGTTAAAGAAGGCGGAAGAATTCAGAAAGCTTTGCATAAAGTTACCGTAAAATGTTTGCCGAGACATTTCCCCGAATCAATCGAAGTGGATATGTCCGGATTAAATATCGGCGATACAATAACTGTCGGCGATTTGGAAGTTCCGAACATTACTTTCCTTCAGACCGACGATACGCTGTTAGTTTCCTGTATCGGAGCGGTTGCCGAAGAAGTTGAAGAAGAAACCGAGGAAGGTCCCGCTTCAACCGAACCGGAAGTAATCGGTAAAGGCGGTTCCGAAGAGGAGGAATAAAAAATTCCTGCCGGAACTAAAATAATTTTCGGACTCGGGAACGTCGGTCGGGAGTATTCCGGCACTCGTCATAACATCGGGTTTGAAATTGTTGACAGACTGGCTGAAAAATATAATCTGGAATTCGTTCCGGGAAAAGGTTCATATTTTATTGCGGGAAGCGAAGTTAAATTCGCTTCCCCTTTTTTTTTGGTAAAACCGACAACTTACGTAAACAGGTCGGGAATTGCCGCTCTTGAACTTTCCGAAGAAATCGACTTCGATTTGAAGGATTTTCTCGTCGTCGTCGATGATATTAATTTGCCGACCGGAAAAATCCGGGTACGGGGCAAAGGAGGAGATGGAGGTCATAACGGATTATATTCGTTGATTTATCAGCTGGAATCGGAAGATTTTCCGCGCCTGCGGTTCGGCGTCGGTAATAATTTTGAAAAAGGGGAGATGGCTGATTACGTATTAAGTCCCTTTAATGAGGATGAAACAGAAATAGTTCAAGAAAAAATTGATTTTTCCGCTCAATTAATTGAAGTTTTCATAAAAGAGGGCTATGTTGCAATGTTAAATTTTTTAGCAAAATCACTAAAGGATTAATCAAATTCAGAGGTAGCCAGATGGAAGCGTTGTTTTACTTAATTCCCATTGCAGGCGTTTTAGCTTTATTATACTCAGGCGTTAAATATGTTTGGATAAAAAAGCAAGACGCAGGCACAGACAAAATGATTGAAATTTCCGGTCATATTAAAGAAGGCGCAGTCGCTTTCTTAACATCGGAATACAAAGTTTTAGTCGTTTTTGTAATTTCAGTTGCAATTTTATTAGGATTTGCAAATGCAGGAAAAGAAGATTCATCCTGGATAATAGCAATTTCATTTATTGTAGGCGCAACTTTTTCAGCTTTAGCGGGATATTTGGGAATGATGTCCGCTACAATTTCAAATGTCAGAACTACTGAAGGAGCAAGAAAAGGTTTGGGCGACGCGCTTAAAGTTGCTTTTTCAGGCGGATCAATTATGGGAATGAACGTAGTTGGTTTGGGAGTTATCGGTTTAAGTATTTTGTTCGCTATTTATTATGATACCGGTTGGGACTTGCCGAAAGTTATTAATGTGCTTACCGGATTTTCGCTCGGCGCATCGTCAATCGCATTGTTTGCTCGCGTAGGCGGAGGAATTTACACAAAAGCCGCGGACGTAGGAGCTGACCTTGCAGGTAAAGTTTACGAAGGGATTCCGGAAGACGACCCGCGTAACCCTGCCACAATTGCCGATAACGTTGGCGATAACGTTGGCGACGTAGCCGGTATGGGCGCCGACTTATTTGAATCTTATGTCGGAGCTATTGTAGGTACAATGGTACTTGGAGCGATTTTCGTTAATCAACTCGGATTAAGCGCGGTAATTCTTCCTATGGCTATTGCGGCTACCGGAATAGTTCTTTCCGTACTCGGAACGTTTTTCGTAAGAGTTAAAGAAGGCGGAAACCCGCAAAAAGCATTAAATGCCGGAGAGTTCGGAACAACCGCATTAATGGTTGTAGCTCTCTACTTTTTAGTTACTCAATTTTTACCGTCAACTTGGACTTTTGATGGTTTTAATTACACGAATATGGGCGTATTCTGGGCGACAATTATCGGATTGATTGCCGGAACTTTGATAGGTTTAATAACAGAATACTACACGGGACTGGATTACAAACCTGTTCAGAAAATTGCCGAACAATCTCTTACCGGAGCCGCTACAAATATTATTGCCGGTTTAGGTACGGGAATGGCTTCAACAGCTCTTCCGATTATTATTATCGCGGCGGCTATTATCGGCGCTTTCGAATTTGCACAGCTGTACGGAATCGCAATTTCGGCGGTTGGAATGCTTTCGATTACCGGAATTCAGCTTGCCGTTGACGCTTACGGACCTATTTCCGATAACGCCGGCGGTATTGCCGAAATGGCGGAATTACCGGAAGAAGTTCGTAACAGAACCGACAGATTGGACGCCGTGGGAAACACAACGGCTGCAATCGGTAAAGGTTTTGCAATCGGTTCGGCTGCTTTAACCGCGTTGGCATTATTCTCGGCATATATGCATCAGGCAAATGTGCCTACTATCGATTTGGCAAAACCAATCATTATGGGCGGTTTGTTCTTCGGCGCGATGCTGCCTTTCCTCTTTTCTTCAATGGCGATGAACGCCGTTGGACGCGCGGCAAGCCAAATGATTGAAGAGGTTGGTCGCCAGTTCCGCGAAATCAAAGGATTGCGCGAAGGCACCGCAAAAGCCGAATATAAAAAATGCGTTGCAATCTCGACAAAGGCAGCTATTCACGAAATGATTTTACCGGGCGTGTTAGCCGTTCTTGTTCCAGTTGTAGTCGGTTATTTAAGTAAGGAAGCTTTAGCCGGAATGCTTGCCGGATTAACCGCGAGCGGCGTTTTGATGGCTATCTTCCAATCTAACGCCGGCGGCGCTTGGGATAACGCCAAAAAGAAAATTGAAGCCGGATTAACCGTTAACGGAAAAACTTACGGAAAAGGTTCCGAAGCGCACAAAGCCGCGGTTGTCGGCGATACGGTCGGCGATCCTTTCAAAGACACTTCCGGTCCTTCGCTGAACATCTTAATTAAATTGATGTCGGTAGTATCATTAGTTATAGCGCCATTGATTAAGTAAAAAAAATATCATATATTTAAGTTTACATTTTAATTAACCCTGCTCTCCGGCAGAAAAGCCGGAGAGCCTTTTTTCTTAAAGTCCAAAGGGAGGTTCTTTAATGAAACAAAAACAGTATGAAAGCGTTGTAATTATCAACGCTACCTTGGAAGATGACAAAGTTGAATCTGTTATCAAAAAAATCCAAGACACCCTTACAAACGGCGGAGCGGAAATAACCGACGTCGAAAAATGGGGACGCAAAAGATTAGCCTATCCAATTAAAAAACAAAAAACCGGTTACTATGTTGTAATCAGATTTATTTCCGATCCGGCTTTTATTGCTAAATTGGACCGCTTTTATCGCTTGGAAGAGGAAATTTACCGCTCGTTAACCGTAATTCTTGATAAGGAAGCTTTAGCGTATCTTGCCAAGAAAAAAAGCGAAGCCGAAAAAGAATCCGAGCCGGTTGAAGTAACGGTTCAAAACGAAAAAGCCGAAGAACAGAAAACCGAAGAAGCGGTTCCGGAAAAACCCGAAGCTGTGGAAGAAACTGCTGTCGATACCGAAACAACAGAAAACGTTGAAGAAAAAAGCGAAGAGTAGAAAAGGAGGTAACGAATGGCAGATTTGAAAATGCCCGAACTGAATAGCGTGGTTATTGCCGGTAATTTAACGAAAGACCCTGTATTCAGAGAAACTTCCAATAACACCCCTGTTGTGAATTTTCACATTGCCGCTAATCGCAGATATAAAGACAGCAACAACCAATGGCAGGAAGACGTTTGCTACGTTGGCGTTGTGGCTTGGAATAAATTGGCTGAAAGTTGCCGAGCAAGATTGGTAAAAGGAAGCGCGGTTCTTATTGAAGGAGAACTGCAAAGCCGAACTTTCAGAACCGACGATGAAAGAAGCCGTACGATTGTTGAAATAAAGGCAAAGAGAATTCAGTTCCTGAACAAAGCCGGAAAGTTTACGGGCAGCGATAACGATGATAAAGCTGAAGATGTAGTGATACCGGAAAAAAGTTATGATGAGAACTCGTTCGATAAGTTCTTAACAGACGAAGAATCAAATTTGATAAAAGAATAATTGGAGAATAATAATGAAGGCTAAAAGAGTCAACAAAAGAGTAATCGAAGGATATATTGATTACAAAGAGCCTAAAAGGCTGTACAAATTTATTTCGGATCAGGGAAAAATTATCCCCCGACGCGTAACTGGATTAAGCGCCAAACAGCATAGAGAGCTGGTGCGCGCAATTAAAAGAGCTCGCCAGATAGCATTATTGCCATTTGTCTCAGACGCAATTAAATAATTGGAGGAAAAGTAAATTATGAAAGTTATTTTAAGAAAGAATTTTTCCCAATTGGGAAAAATCGGCGACGTAGTTGAAGTAAAAGACGGTTACGCACGTAACTTCCTCATTCCGAGACAAATTGCTTATTTAGCAACCGAAGGAAATATCAGAGCTTTGGAAGAAGAGAAGAAAATCGTTGCGAAAAAAGAAGCCGCTAATCTTGACAATGCAAGAACCCTTGCGGCTGAATTGGAAAAAATTTCAATTACGATTCCCGTGAAAGTCGGAGAAGAAGAAAAAATCTTCGGTTCGGTTACAACTCAGATGATTGCAGACGCAATTAAAGAGAAGGGCTTTGAAATAGATAAGAGGAAAATTGAAATCTCCGAACCTATTAAAGCTCTCGGCATTTACACTGTTAATGTCAAGCTGCATTCTGATGTTAACGCATCGGTTAAAACTTGGGTTGTAAGAGAGTAAATTTCGGCTCCAATTTTATTGGAGCTTTGTTTTTTAATTAATGAATTTAATTTTCAATAAAATAAAGATGATATATGAAAGAGTTTAGGTTTAAACTACTTATGATTTTGGCGTTTATCGGCCTTAGTTTGTATTTGCTTTATCCTACATATCAGGATTACAGAGATACAAAAGAGATTGAGAAAAACCTTTCTAAATTTGAAAAAGAGATCAAAGCCAAAGATCCGACTATTTCGGAAACGAAACTCCAAAATCTAATCGCCTTTAAAGAGGATAGCATTCGGGTCAGCAATCCTTCTTTTAAAGACGCGCGCGAAAAAAGATTGAAACTCGGTCTTGATTTGCAGGGCGGTATGTACTTGGTGCTCGAAGTTAACACCGGCAAACTTCTTGAAAAATTAGCTAAAGACCCCGACGACACATTCAAAAAAGTATTGGCGGAAGCTGAAAAGGAAGCTAAAACAAGCGACGCCGATATTGTCGCTCTTGTCGCAGATAAACTGAAGGCAAAGAAAATACGTCTGAGCAGATATTTCGGTTCGATCCGCGAAAGCGATAACCAGATAATTAAGAAATTGAAAAAACAGGAAGCCGACGCGGTAAAACGCGCGATTGAAATTATCAGCAACCGTGTTAACCAGTACGGAGTTTCCGAACCGAGCATCCAGCCGCAGGGAACAAGAAGAATTATCGTCGAGCTTCCCGGTATTGCTAAGGAAGAAGAGGCAAAAAGACTTTTGCAGGGAAGAGCGCTGCTTGAGTTTACTCTGCTGAAAGATCCTCAGTTTACTTTTAAGGTGATGAACGAAATTGATAAACATCTCGCGGAAGTTCTTGCTCCCAAAAATAAAACGGCTGCAGATTCTCTTTCCGCAAAAGATTCCACGGGACAACTTTCCGAAGAGGAATTCGCAATCAAGCATCCGTTTTATGCTCTTGCTATGATTAATCCTCAAAGTCAGAACGCAGACGCTTTCGTAAAAGAGAAAAATATTGCCAAGCTCAAAAATTATCTTTCGAGACCGGACGTTAAAAAACTTATTCCTGATAATGTTAAGTTTGTATTCAGCGCCAAGCCGATTACAACTAAGGACGGAGAGAAAATTTTTAGATTGTATCTGGTAAATAAAACTCCCGAGTTAACCGGCGGCGTTATAACGGACGCTCAGGCAAACATCGACCCCCAAACAACTTCCCCGATTGTAACAATGCAGATGAACTCGGAAGGCGCAAGAGATTGGGCGCGTATTACCGGTTCGAATATCGGCAAACGAATTGCAATCATTCTTGACGGAGTAGTTTATTCGGCTCCGGTTGTTAAAGGTAAAATTCCCGGCGGTCGTTCTCAGATTGAAGGAATGGCTGATTTGGAAGAAGCCAAGCTTTTGGAAATCGTGCTGAAAGCCGGCGCATTGCCCGCTCCGATTGACATTATCGAAGAAAGAACGGTTGGTCCGTCTTTGGGACAGGATTCAATTCACCAAGGCACTTTCTCTACAATCGTAGGATTTTTAATTGTCGCTATCTTCATGATTTTCTACTACAAAACCGCGGGCGGCATTGCGGATTTGGCTCTGTTCCTTACGCTTCTCTTTGTTTTGGGAATATTAGCCGGATTTCACGCTACATTAACATTACCCGGTATTGCAGGTATTATTCTGACGATCGGTATGGCGGTTGATGCGAATGTGCTTATTTACGAGCGTATCCGCGAAGAAATGTCAACCGGTAAAACACTAAAAGCCGCAGTTACTGCCGGTTTTGAAAATTCATATTCCGCAATTTTTGACTCTAACCTCACAACGTTCTTTACCGGAATTATTCTTTACCAGTTCGGCAGCGGACCTGTTCAAGGTTTTGCATTAACGCTTATGATTGGTATTGTTTCCAGTTTGTTCGCGGCGTTGGTAGTATCAAGATTCATTTTTGACTGGATGGTTACTAAAGGGCATAAAATTAACTTGGGATAAAAGTTTTAAGGAGAAAATAGATAAATGCGAATATTTAAAAATGCACATTACGATTTTTTAGGAAATAGAAAGATTGCTTACGCTATTTCCGGTACTTTAATCGTGCTCGGTTTGATAAGTCTGTTTATTCGCGGATTATCATACGGTATCGATTTTAAAGGCGGAAGTGAAATTGCATTGGGATTTGAAAAACCCGTTGACATCGGAAAAGTTCGTGAAGATATCAGCAATATCGGACTGGGGAAAGTTGAAGTAAAAACTTTCGGCGGTGAAACGGGCGTTTTGGTAAGAACTGAACTACAAGCTATTCCTCAAAACATTTTCCCGAAAGTAGTTAATGCCATTACTAATACGATAAAAAAATTACATCCTGATGTAAAATTTCAGATTGTCGATTCCACATCAAATTCGATTACTATCGAGTTTGCAAACAACAAACTTGCAACACAAATATCGAATGAATTGTTTAAGGAAGGATTTCAGACATCAAACCTTGCCGAAAATAATATTGCAAAAGATATAGTTGTGCGAGTAGGAATTTCGGACTGGATTAAAGAGAATATTAAACATTCCTTTGCGGATAACAGCTTCAAGGTTCTGAAGGAAGAACACGTTGGACCTAAGATTGGTAAAGAATTAAAGATGGATGCAATTATATCAGTTGTATTGGCTTTAATTGTTATACTGATTTATCTCGGATTCCGGTTCAAGTTCATCTTTGCGGTTGGCGCCGTTACGGCGTTGTTCCACGACGTTATCATTACGCTCGGACTTTTTTCGCTGTTGCACGGACTTACGAATTTCCTCAACCTCGATATTTCGATTAACGTGGTTGCGGCGTTCCTTACTCTTGTCGGTTATTCAATCAACGATACGGTGGTTGTTTTTGACAGGGTTCGTGAGAACATTAAGCTGCATAAAACTCTTCCGATTAAGGAAAACATCAACAACGCAATTAACCAAACGCTGCCCCGTACGATTATTACTTCACTTACAACCTGGTTTGTAACGGCGGTATTGCTGGTATTCGGCGGCGAAGTATTAAGAGGTTTTGCCTTCACGCTCTTTATCGGCGTTATGGTTGGTACTTACTCCTCAATCTTCGTGGCAAGCGCGTTGGTTTACGAATATGCTAAAAAGAAAGGCGAAATAATTAAGTTCTAATTGCCTTTAATAAAATAGATATTTTAACAAATTAAGTCCGCTTCGGCGGACTTTTTTTATTTAAACACTTTTTAGAAGCCTTTGCATAACCAAATTTATTTGTCATTCTGAATTGAGCGAAGCGGAATGAAGAATCTCAAAACCGGTAATTATACCGAATTTAGAGATATTTCGGACGGCTTACACCGTCCTCAATATGACAAATTTAGGTTTTGCAAAGGTTTCTTTTAAATAATTACACTGTCATCTCATTGCATGTACACAATGATAAAAAGTATGGTCATTCTGAGTGAAACGAAGAATCTCCAAGTTAGAATTGATGCCGGCGCTTGCAAGGAGATTCTTCTCCCGCCAAGAAAAGGCGGTATCAGAATGACAGATTTGGGTTCTTTTTGTCAATTTATTATCGTTTCATTACGACTCTGCTTAAGCAGGGAGGCGGAATCAATAATAAACAAATAAATGACTGAATTTTTAAAATCGATTTAATAAGTTTAGTTGTAATTATATTGATTTTATCGTACTTTTAAAAAGTTAAATAGGGACAAGTTATAAAGTGGCGGCAAATTCTTTCATATTGGCACGATTTTTACTCTCTCTCTCTCTCTCTACGGGATTCCGAAATTTTATATCCGGTTGTATTTCCACTCATTTTTGTTCATTTAATTATTTCTCAGGTTTTATATGAATCGGCTTTTTGGAGAACAAGATGTATTTACAATATCAGACAATTTATTTATTAAAATGAGGTTAAAAATGAAACGAATGTTATTGATTATGATATTGCTGCCGGTAATGATTTTTGCACAGGGAGCGGGGCGTTATCTTAACAACAGTGAAGTATCTCAAAGTTTCAAGGAAAGATATTTTTCGAAAGGAGAGCAAGATTTTTTCCCGATGCACGTAGGGGATTTGTGGCAGTATGTCTATTATGATCACAACGAACAAAATTATGTTTATCCGACGGAAAAAATTGTAAAAGATACTATGGCTCTCGGTCATAGGTATTTTGTAAGATACCGTTATTGGCCTCACAACAATACAACATACGAAATATTATTGGGATATTATAGAGTTGATTCGGAAGGCGTATTGCGTGTATTGGATGTTGACGACCGAAATTGGAATGGAATTAAGGATGAAGAACTTTTGGGAGACAGTTTAGATGTACTGCCGGAAACGAGTTATTTATCGTTCACAAGCGTTTATCCCGATTCTCATATTGTAAGAGATACACTGTGGCGTGTAATAGGCAATGATACGCTTTTTACAAGAAAAATCTTTGTGATTTCCGGAGAACAATTTTATACTGATAAAATAGGCTTGACAATGATTTGGCCGGACCAATCTGAAGCTGTAAATTTAACCGGAGCGATAATAAACGGCGTAACATACGGAACATTGGTGGGCTTTAATGATGAATCTGACGCCGGCAAACCGGCTAAAGTTGAGTTGGAGCAAAATTATCCGAACCCGTTTAACCCGACCACGACAATTAACTATGCAATACCTTCCGTAGAGACAAGGCATGCCTTGTCTCTACAATTGATTGTTTATGACGCTCTCGGACGCAAAGTAGCGACGCTCGTAAACAAAAAACAATCGCCGGGTAAATATTCCGTTCAATTTGACGGAAGCAATCTTGGTAGCGGAATTTATTTTTACAGATTACAAGCGGGTAAATATTCTCAAACGCGAAAAATGATTTTGATGAAGTAAGTTGGGGGAAAGCCGCATATTTTATGCGAATCGATTGTTCTTTACATTTGAGTAAAATAAAAAGCCGGCGGAATTGCCGGCTTTTTTATTTGTAAGCATAACGCCTTTATATTTTTAAAACTTTGAAGGCGGTATGAGCAAATTATTTGAGTAAAATCATTTTCTTTGTTGCGATAAAATCTCCGGATTGCATAGTATAAAAATAAATTCCGGATGATAAATTTTTCCCATCAAACTTTGTTTTGTAATTGCCCGGACCGAGACGCTTGTTAACCAGAGTTGTAACCTTCTGCCCAAGAATGTTATAAACATTAATCAAAACGTTCGCTGTTCTCGGAATACTGAAATTAATTACCGTCAAAGGATTTTCACCCGAACCTTTAGAAAACGGATTCGGATAATTTTGTTCAAGTTTAAACTCCCTTACAACATTATCTCCGCCTCTGTCTTCAACTCCGAGAATTGGGAAATTGTATTGCAGATCTGCTGCTTTTTCCAATCCGAGAGATACGGATTCCAAACTGTTTTCACCTCTCGAAAAATGATATGCTACAATTATATCCTGAGGTTGATCTGTAACTAAATTAAACGGTCCGGTATTTAACATCATACGCTGGTCAACAGGAGCCGTATTAATCCAACCGTAAGGAATTGTCGGATCTCCGTTGTACATAAAATGACCATCAATTGTACTGCAATCCGCTCCTCCTTCTACCGAACCGAATAGCCAATTACAAGGGTCAATTATCTGACCGACTTGATTTTCACCAAGCAAATAATTTCGAGCTTCTTCTTTCGTCCCGGGATCACTCTGTCCCGGAACTCCGTTCATATATTGGGTAAATGAAGTCATAGTGTCGTTTACCGCTCCGCTAATATGATGAATACCAAGAATATTTCCCATATTATTCGTTGCATCATCATTGGAATTTTCGGTGTATCTAACCGGTCCTTGAAGAAATGTTTCCATTACAACAGGAACGCTTACGCCAAACTGGGAATCTTCTCCATCGTTATAAGTATATCCGGTTCTAGTAGGAATTGAACATCCGGTTAAATCATCATTGTAGTAGCCTATATCATTGTCCGACCAAAGCCCGAAATAGACATCTTTCAATGTGTCGGCAACAGTTCCTTTGTTAACAATCGAGTATCGAATGTAAATAACATTTTTATTTAAGTCGTCGTTGTATTTAGTCCAAACAGTTTGCCTGATTTCAATTCCTTGTGGATAAACATCGGGGAATTGTCTGTTTGCTGCAGGAACGCCGTCATTATAAACCGACCATACGGTTTCATCTCCGAGAATGTCGGGACAATCCTCGTCCCAGTCCCATTGTCCGTTGGAGTTTAAATCAACAGGATTGTAAACCCCGTCGCCGTTTCCGTCATAAAAATAAGCTCCTTTTGCTACTGCATTACTCCAATTCTGCCATGATTCGCCGAAAGCCGGATCGGAAGATTTAACAATATAAAATCCTTTTGCTGTATCGCCGATTGTACCTCCGACATAATCTTGTATCCTGCTTGATGTCGCCATTCCGTTCGACCAAATTTCTCCGTTAGTTTTACCTGACATCATAAAACCTCCGCTGTACATTACCGTTGTTCCGTCATAAGTTGTTTGAGGAGTATCCAAACCTACATCAGATATTATTCCGTTACTTTTAAATACGAACTTCGTGTTGCTCTGCCTCAAAAAATAAATATCCCAGCCGTTAAGGCGAGGCGGATTTATAGGAAAAAGTTGTAAGGAAATAGTTGATTGATTTACGTCGGACGCAGAAAGTCCGATAAGGGATTGGCCATCTGAAATATCGGAATAATTAAATGTGTGAGACGCACCGTAAATGGAATCTCCGGCAATTCCGTCGTTGTGTTGTCCGTCGTCGTACATTGTGTCTATCGGTTCTCCGTTATAAGTAAGGGAGACGGTAAGAGGAAGTTGGTCGGTAAAAGCGCGGGACTTAGCAATTACAGTTACCGTGTTAGGATAGTCATCGCTTAAATACGTTAAATTATTTTGAAGAAATGGCTGGTAATAAATATCTTGTGAAATGCCGAGTTTTCCATAGTATGAGAGAGCTTGAATATTATCCCTGTTTGTTAAAAATACTGCAAAAGGATTATCACCGGAAAGAGAAAGTCTTACATCCCAATCATCCTGGAATGATTTTCCAAATAAAACCGGAGCGCTCCATGTGATTCCGTCATCCTCGCTTGTAGTGAAATAGACGTTTTTAATTGGTTGCTGATATACGGTTTTACTCATTGTAAAGGAAAGCCAGATTTTTCCGGTATTATCCTTTATTCCGTCCATCTCGGAAATTGAAATAGAAGTCGCAAATGCAGTAGCAAGATCAGTCCAAGTGCCGTCTAATGCATCAGATTTTTTTAGTACAATGGAACTCCTTCCCGATTTAGTTCCGGCAAAAGCGACAATATAATTTTCTGAAGAAAAATTAACGAAGGAAAATGATGCAATATTGAAGGGCGCAACATTATTGATTTGTGAATATGACGACCAGTTAGTTCCATCGCTGCTTGTCCAGTAGTACAAACTTCTTGAAATTGCCCTGAAGGCATACAGTTGATCGGAATAATAGAGCTTCATTTCGCTGCTTGTTGAGTAAATGTTTTCCGGAGATGACCAAGTTGCGCCGTTATCATCGCTGTATATTGTTTGAGACACTGAAGTATTAAATTGTATGACAATTCGTCCTGTCGGAAGCACTATGCCATCCAGATGATGAATTACTCCGCCTTCCCAAACATTCAAGGGGGATTCCCAAGTTGAACCGTTATCATAGGAATGAGATACAAAAAGAGAATCATTTGCCATTAAAAAAATTAAATGGTTGTTCCCTAAATCAAGAATTTTAGCGTTACTTTGGTTATTGTGCAGAGTGTATGGAAATCTGCTGACTACGCTGTATTGAGCGCGAGTTGGTAAAGAAACAAACAATAATAGGAGGAAGAAAAATAAAGTTTTCATTTAAAACTCCAATATCCTGTTGTTTTATTAATTAGTTAAATAGGAAATAGAATAATTCAAAAAAAAATTACTTTTAAAAAATTAATTAGCCATGTTGCTATTTGTCAAAGAGCAAATTCAAGGATTATTGAAACCAAATTAGATCTCGGGATATTTTTTAAGGAAGGAAAAAGTTCCACTACTTCATCTTGCCGGGTTTTATAGGTAAAAACAGGATTAATTATTATTTTTCCCTCTGAAATCAAAATTGCCTCTAATTTTGAAAAACAAATTATTAAAATTTAGAATTATAGTCAAGTATCGAATTTCCAGCGATTCGGAGGAAAATATTAATCGTTTTGTAACAGTCTTGCAATGCTGTCAACTTAAGAGTTTTTTTAATTAACCTATTTCTTCAGCAATTGGGTTAGAACGTAAAAGAAATGAAGTTCAACCGGTTTACCGGTTTCGTTAACTCCATGACGTATAAACCGGTGAACCGGTTACGGAAATTATGGTTTCCCTTTTACCCACTGATAAATCAGTGGGTAAAATAGAATGATTATTTCCTCAAGTTAACAGCATTGACATCCGGGAAGCGTTAAAACGGTTATCGCCTTGTATTTTATAAGAAGCAGCTTAATCTATTGCGAAATGAATGTTCATATCGCGGTAAATCGCAATCCCGCGAATAGAAAAAAGGTTCATAGTCCGGCACGGCGGACAAAGGCGCAAAGGTAAAAAAAAATTAAATTGTAATTCTATAGAGTTTCTTGCCGATTCACATGTCTTACTCCTTTTAGAGCATGAAACATGTGCTATCCCTTACTATTTCGCCAAAAAAATTAGATGCAGAATCAATAAAATTTTTACGAAGCTGCGCCGTCAAAGTTCTTCGAACTCTAACGACGCAGAAGCTGAATTTTAAATTACTTCATCAAAATCATTTTTCTTGTCATGGAAAAATTTCCGCTTTGAAGTTTGTAGATGTAAATTCCGCTGGATAAATTTTCAGCGCTAAACTTAACCGAATAACTTCCTTGATATTGAAAACCGTTAACTAACTGCGAAACTTTCTCTCCAAGAGAATTATAAACTGTAAGCGTCGTAAATCCTTTTTCCGGCAGATTGTATTTAATAACGGTACTCGGATTAAAGGGATTCGGATAATTTTGCGAAAGGGAATATTCAGTTGGGGTAATTTCAACTTCAACGCTGTTGGGCTCGGGATGACTGTTCGGGTCGCCCGGATTAGTAACTAAATCGGGATTCCCGATTGTTCCGGAAGTCCAAGTACCGTTGGGATCCTGCAGTTCTTCGCCGTTAGTAAAACCATCTCCGTCGGAATCGAGAGCGGCAATTTCCGCATTCCAAATTACATGCCCGTCGCCATCTAAATGTCCATTCTGAATAGCGGCTCCGAAACTGTTTCTCGCGCCTCCGCCGGCGGGATTAACATGGCAGTTTGCACAGGATGAAACAGAACCGTTGGGAATTTCATTTACTCGAAAACTTCGTGCAATCAGAACTGTTGTAATTATAGCGGAAAAGATAGTAAGGTAATAAATGTATTTTTTCATAAATACTCCAAATGTTATTATAGTTTTATTGAATGCTTCGGAAGCGTTTAAGGAGTTAAAGCAATTCAATAATAATTAAAATGGAGCACATATCCAAATAAAATCAGATTAAGTCTCTGATTAAAACCTTACCAGTAAAATTCATGCTGTTTTGGGCGGAATAGTTTTTAAATACTCTAAAGTCCTTTAGTAGTAGGGCTTTCAGAGATTCTGTCCCCCATTCCTCTTTTAATTTTTTTTGTCCTCGGCTTGTCAAGGTTAGGTTTTGGCAAACTCAATATGACAAATTCAGGTTATGCAAAGGTCTCACATAGACGATATGATTTAGCCCTTGCTCCGTAGGAGCAAAACCTTGGTAATATACAATAAATCATCAATTATAAGCTCCGTAGGAGCGGTACAAAACAAATACGATATCTGACTTTTAGCATGGCAAGTGTCGCTCCTACGGAGCTAACAGATAAAGAGGTGCTCTCTTTTTACCAAGGTAACACTCCTACGGAGTTGCTTTCCTTTTTATAGAATGTGAACAACTGCTTTGATGTGTTGACGCAAGAGGCAATCCGACCGGGCTGAGTAAGAATTAGAACCTGATTCTACTAATATTCTCATTCCAAAAGTTGCAGTAATATTACGGCTGATAATAACCGATAAAATGAAAAATCCCCGAATTTGTCCAGACTGTCATTCTTTGGGATTTACCATGCCGGTTTTCGTTAGTATTTTATCAGCAAAATTAATGTTTTTTTAGCGGAAAAGTTTTCAAATACTCTAAAGTCCTTTATTTATAGAGCTTTTAGAGATTGTTGCTTTTGTTCAACTTTTTCCATTTTTGTTTCCGGTTTGTCCGGAGCCGGATAGAAAAAATCACTTATCCAAAATGCCTGTTTTGCAGAAATATTTAACGCTGTCTCTGATTTGATTTAAAGAACGCTTCGTCGGGTTTTTTGTCCATTCACGAAGGAGTTCCCGCAATCCGCCAAGAACAAAACGTCTGAAAATTCTTACGTTGAGGTTTTTAAACTCGGAACTTTTGATTCCCGATTTAATAATCTTCTCGCCTTCTTTAATAAAGAGTTCGTAATAGTTTGTAAAACTTTTCGGACGCTCTTTCATCAGTCTGTTTTGCTCGTTTACAAAAACAACCGCTTTCTCGGGATACTTCTCAAATGCGTCAAAAACCGAATCAAGCATATACTCAAATTTTTGAGTGGGAGTATATGATTTTTCCGAAGCGATTCGTTTCATATCATTATAAATCGGTTCCCAAATCTGGTCGAAAATTTTAAGAAGAATATCGTCCTTGTTTTTGTAATAAACGTAGATGCTTCCGATAGCCACATTGGCTTTTTTCGCAATATCCACAATTTTGGATTTGTAAAAACCATCTTCGGCAAAAGTTTCAATTGCCGCTTCTATTATTGCTTTTTCTTTATTTCCTTCTTTGTGTCTCATCGTTGTCTTTTTTTTTGTGAATTGATATTCAAAAATAATATATTGCTCATTCCCAATCAAGATTTAGAAAATCTTTTTTGAGTTTTGTTAATAACAGATTCATTTTTTAATTTGCATCGGTAAAAATAATCAAAAGGAAAAATGTTTTGAATAAGTCCGATAGCGGGGAATACGATTTCATAATAATTGGGAGCGGCTTCGGCGGTTCGGTTTCGGCTTTGCGGCTTTCTGAGAAAGGATACAAAGTGTTGGTAATTGAAAAAGGGAAAAGATATGAAGCGAAAGATTTTCCTAAAAGGAATTGGAACCTTAAAAAGTGGATGTGGCTTCCGGCTCTGAGATTTTTCGGTTTTTTTAAGCTGACATTTTTCCGGCATGTGGCGATTCTTTCCGGGGTCGGAGTAGGGGGCGGCTCGTTAGTTTACGCCAATACTTTGCCTATTCCGAAAAAGAAATTTTTTGAAGCGAAATCGTGGGCGCATCTTGCCGATTGGGAGAGGGAATTGAAGCCGCATTACGACACAGCCAAACGGATGCTCGGCGTTGATAGAAATCCGAGGATGGAAAACGGCGACATTGCTCTGCAAAAACTCTCAAAAGAAATAGGGAAGGAAAACGGCTTTCAGTTAACGGATGTTGCGGTTTATTTCGGCAAACCGAATGTTGTTTCTCCCGACCCGTTTTTCGGGGGAGAAGGACCGGAAAGGGAAGGCTGCCGGTTTTGCGGCGCATGCATGATTGGCTGCCGGTACAACGCAAAAAACACTCTCGATAAAAATTACCTCTATTTTGCCGAGAAAAACGGAGCGGAAGTTTTATCCGAAAAAGAAGTTTACGATGTAATTCCTCTTGGTGAAAACGGTGTGGACGGCTACAAAGTAAAGTGGAAAAAATCCACAGGTTTTTTTAAAACGAAAGGGGAAGTTAAAGCAAAAGGAATAATTTTTTCGGGCGGCGTTCTCGGAACGGTTTCTCTTATGTTGAAATTAAAAGGGAAATCATTGCCCAATCTTTCCGGTAAAGTCGGGGAAGGAATCAGAACAAACTCGGAATCGCTTCTCGGCGTAAGCGTCCCAGATAAGGATGCGGTATTCTCGGATGGAATTGCAATTACTTCAATTCTGCATCTTGACGCGGAAAGCAGCGTTGAGCCGGTGCGCTATCCTTCCGGTTCGGGATTTTGGCGGCTGTTGATGTTCCCGATGCTTGACGGAAAAAACTGGCTGATACGTCTGAGTAAAGTTGCGGGCGAGCTGGCGCGTCATCCTTTTAAGTGGCTGAGATTGTATTTTATTCCGGATTGGGCAAAGCAGACTCAGATTTTACTTTTTATGCAGACAATCGATTCGACGCTTCGATTTGAAAAAGGGGCTTTCAGAATGAAGACGAAAGTCAGCAGTGGAAAACCGCCCACGGCTTTTATTCCTGAAGCGCAGCGGACGGCAAAAAGATTCGCCGAGATTGTCGGCGGAACTCCCGAAGCTCTTCTTTCGGAAACGCTTCTCGGGATTCCGACTACGGCGCATATCCTCGGAGGAGCGACAATGGGCAAGGATAAATCGGAAGGGGTAATCGATAAGGATAATAAAGTTTTCGGATATGAAAACATGTATGTTTGCGACGGCTCAATGATTTCGGCTAATCCGGGAGTTAATCCATCGTTAACAATTACAGCGATTACAGAACGCGCCATGAGTAAAATTCCCATTAAAAATTTTAATTAATAAGGAAATGTTATGAAAAGTATATTAAAAGTAATTCTAATTTTATCTCTTAACAGTCTGATTTTATTGGGGCAGAGCTATCCGCCGGACGTTGCGGAAGTATTAAACAAAGCGGGAAATAACAGAGGCGAACTTGCACAAGTTATAAATCATTATTCGGAGTCTCCCAAAGATTCATTGAAGTTAAAAGCCGCTTATTTTTTAATCGGAAATATGGGAGAGCAATTTTACGCTCATTTTATTATTGCCGATTCTCTAAAACACGACATGCACTTCAATGTTTTGGATTATCCCAATTACACGGAAATGGTCAGAGCGTGGGATTCTTTGGAGACGATTTACGGACCTATTGAAAATATTAGGGATAACACGGTTTATGATTACAATGTAATTACCGCAAAATATTTAATCTCAAATATTGATTTGGCGTTTGAGGCGTGCAAAAAATTTCCGTGGGCGCATCATATTAATTTTAACGAGTTCTGCGAATACATTTTGCCTTACAGAGGTTCAAACGAACCTCTCACCAACTGGCGTTCCTATTTTTACAAAAAGTATGCTTGGGTTGCGGATTCCGTGAAAGATAAATCGGATCCGGTTGAGGCGACGGTTTTAATAAACAACGATTTACGGAAGTGGTTTAAATTCGATTCCCGTTTTTACAGACAATCAACCGACCAGGGATTAACCGAAATGCTGAAAAACAAAACGGGCAGATGCGAGGATATGACGAACCTTGCCATTTACGCGATGCGCGCGATGGGAATTCCGGTTACGAGCGATTTTACTCCCTACTGGGCAAAGACGGGAAACAATCACGCTTGGAACGCCGTGATTTCAAAGTCAGGTAAGCCGATTATTTTTATGGGCGGACTAACAAATCCGGGCGAGTACAAACTGAACCAGGCTAAGGCAAAAGTTTACAGAAAAATGTTCGCCAAGCAGCCGACTTCGCTTGCGGCTCAAATTCCGGATTATGAAAAAGCTCCCCCGTACATTAACAGAAATAATATTATTGACGTTACGCCGGAATACGGACCTGTCGCAGATGTTAAGCTGAAGCTGCAGAAAAGTAAACCCGATTCCGTTTCCTACGCGTACATCGCGGTTTTTAATACGGGAGAATGGAAACCAATTAATTGGAGTAAAATCGGGAAGGATAAATCGGTCGATTACAAAGCGATGGGGCTTGACATTGCTTATCTGCCTGTTTATTACAAGAACGGAAAAGTTATTCCCGCCGGAGAGGCGTTTATCTTGACAAAAGGGAAAGAGATTATTCCGTTAATTCCCGACTTGAAAAATCGAACCGATATTAAACTTGTTTCAACAACCCGGAAAGTAACGGTAAACGCTACGGATAATATTGACAAGGCGTTTTTCGAGAAAGGGAAAAAATACACGCTTTATTATTGGGACTACGGCTGGCGGAAAATCGGCGAACAAACGGCGGAAGGGAAACCCCTTATTTTTAATAATGTTCCTTCCGGAGCGCTTTTTTGGCTGGTTGCCGAGAATTCAAGAAAGGATGAAAGAATTTTCACCATTGATAAAGAAGGAAATCAAGTTTGGTGGTAAACATTTGAATTAAATAGAAAGGGGCGGCACAGCAGCCGCTTTTTTTTGATAAACCCAGAATTGTCATTAAAAAATTTTTGTAATAAAAACTCAAATAACGAAACATTTTTATGTAGCGTAGATTGCTTGCAATCTGCGAAAACTAACGTAGGGCTAAATCCACAGTCCGCCGCGGCGGACTGTGCTACAGCATGTTTTTCTTACTTATTTTACTATCCGAAATTTATTTTTACTCAATGACTAACCTATTATTTTGCAATAGGTTAGTTTACTTTTCCCCGAAAGGTCTTCATTAGAATACTTTCTCTAATGACTATTTATTGATAAATCTTAATTATGGGATAACATAATTACTACCGTCCTTGTTTCCCCTGGGTTCACGGTAATATTTACAGTCTTTGTTACGAAACCGGTCTTTTCTGCGGAGACCGTTACCGCGCCTACCGGAACATTATTTATTGTGAACGCTCCGCCGTCGTCCGTAACGTAGGAACCGGTTTCGGGAGTCGTAGTTATAATTACGTCTTTAATCGCCGCTCCGGACGAATCGATTACGCTGCCCCGAATTTCTCCCACAGTAGGCGTAAGCGCGAAATCCGCCGTAGTCGTCGTACCCGCCGTAATATTTACCGTTGCGCTCGCTTCGGAATAATAATTTTTTGTGATTGTTACTGTGTAGCTTCCGGGAGTTAAATTTGTAAATTGGTAATTGCCTAAGCTGTCGGTGAAAATTATTGTTGAGGAAGGCGAGGTTGAAATTTCCGCGTTTATAATTGGAGTCCCTTTTACCGCGTCTATTACGCTTCCGCTTAATTCTCCCGCGGTCGGAATAATTGTCGTATCTGTTTTTGTAAGCTGGATGTTTGCGGCGGCGGCAATGCCGGCTGTTACGTTAAGAGTAATCCGCGCGGAATCGTAGCCTGATTTTTTTGCAATTAACGAGTAACTTCCCGGTTCTATGTTGTTGAACGCAAAAGCACCGTCGGACGCCGATGTCAGAACAACGGTTGCGGGTATTGTATATAGAGTAACGTTCGGAATTGCAATTCCGCTTTCCGAATCAAACACGGTTCCGGCGATTGAGCCGTAGCTTATGTTTGCCGTAGAATCGGTTTTCTGGAGAATAAAATCCGCAATTGTATTTTTGCCAGCGAGTACGGTAACGGCAACCGTGAGTGTGTCGTAAGCGCGCTTTGCTGCTGTAACGCTGTATTCTCCCGGTTCCACATTATCTATCTTGAAGGAACCTGTAGAATCGGTTGTAACATAGCTTGTAGCCGGTAAAGTAAAAACGTTTACTTTTTCCAAAGCCGCGTCTGTTCCGTATTCGGTTATTAGTCCGGTAATACTTCCGTGAGTCGGCGTTTCGACCGGAGTATCCTCGGTTTTACTGCATCCGTAAATTAATGTTAAAAAAATTGCAAAAAGAATCAGTTTGTTTTTCATATTTATCTCAAGTTTTTCTTCTTTAATTATCGGAGCTATTTGATAATTTTTAATAGGCGTAATGAATTTTTTGTTTGAGGAATTAAATTCATGAATAGAAGGCTTTGCATAACCTAATTTATATGTCATTCTGATCCCGCCTTGGCGGGAGAAGAATCTCAAAACCAGTAAATATACCGAATTTAGAGATATTTCGGACGGCTTGCACTCCGCCTTGGCGGACTCAATATGACAAATTTAGATTTTGCAAAGGTCTCGAATAGTAATTCTTTTTGGAAAAACTATCCTCCGGCTTCTTGATTATTTTAATTAAAAGCAATATCTTATAAAAAGACTTAATTATCTTTTGCCTTAACACCCATTCATTCATTCACTAAAACAGGAGGTTAGTTGTGAAATCAAAGTTGCTACATTTCTCTATGGTAATGCTTCTTTTTGCAATCTCTTTACATGCATACGACAAAGATTCTAAATGTGTCCAATGCCATTCCAACAAAAAATTATTAACAAAATTAGGCAGTCCGCAAATGTTTTTGGATCCTGTGTTGGTTGATAAGGAGGTCAATATGGGCGGCGAACCCACTTGCGTTGATTGCCATCTCGGCAACAACCGGACTATGGATAAAGATAAAGCGCACGAAGGGATGCCTCGTCCGTTTTACGCCGCAATCGGCAAGACGCTTAAATATCAAGCTGTCGGAAGGGAAGTTACAAATTACAGCCCTATTGAGCCGAAGGGAAAAAATCGCACGCGATTGCTTTTGAGAAAACCAACCAAAGAAGCCGCCAAGAAATTTAAAATTAAAAAAATAATTCAGTTGTTCTATCACGATCACGACCGTACAACAATGGCTTATTCTCCTAAGATCGCTAAACAGACATGCGGCAAATGCCATGACGATGAAGTTTACAATTACGGTAAGACCGGAATGGGCTTGCAGAAATATCAAAGGGCGTTTACCAACTGGACTAAATCGCCTCCCGGACCGCAGAATTGCGGTGTTTGGTGGGGAGATAATTACAAAAAAATAAGCGGCGAATGTACAAGAGATTTTACTCAAAAAATGAATGCCGGTAAAAATCGGGGATGTAATAAATGTCATGCCAGCTGTCTTGATTGTCATTATCAAGGATTTAAGAAAACTCCTGCGAGACATTCGTTTACCCAGAAGATTGAAAATCTTACATGCTACGGAAGCGGAAAAGGAACAATTTGTCATGCGGGACCAATGGATAGAAGAAGAGGCGCAGGGTATATGCGTCAAGAATTTGCATTTCCATACGGAGAACTACCCGAAGACGTTCATGCAAAAAATAATATAAAATGTACCGATTGCCACAGCATGAAGGATCATAGTTTTGGCAACCTCGCATCGCAAGAAGTTAGGAACTCTTGCTCAAATTGCCATTCCGAAATTGTTAAGGCTGTTAAAACCAGCAAGGAACATAAAAATGTTGATTGCAGTTCTTGCCATATTCAAGAAGTCGGCGCTTATCAATTTACATTCTGGGGACCGGGAAAATCGGAAGGAATGTTTAATTATTTTTCAAAGCATAAACAATATTACGGCGTTAGAAGTGAGCCGCTGTTGGTTAAACATCCTACAAGAAAAACTTGGATACCGATCAAACCATATCCGATGGCTGTTATGAACATTAAAACCGATAAACCTCAAACTACCGGATTGTTATTAAGAAAAATTGATAAAACAGTCGTTAAAGGTCATACCGAGATTGGCGAACCTAAGGAGTTTGTCGTTGAAAGATCGCCCGATCAGGTAAACGATATGTATATCAAAACGGGAATGCATACGGGACTTAAGAATAATGATAATTTCTTAGCATGGATTCAAATGGATAAAATGTCGCATGCAATCGGTAAAGGAAGAACTTGTCAGAGCTGTCACTCAAGCCATTCACAAGTTGCAACAAGCTGGTATGCATATAATAATAAGAATGACGTCAAAAAACCTTTTGAAGGTTCATACATTATTACCGGAGATAGTAAAGGGCTGCATTTCAGCAATTTGGATAAACACACTAAGATTGATCCGGTCAAAGGAAGACACGCAGATGATTTTGCTCCGTTTGTAGATGTCAAGGACGCTTGGGATGTTGAGGGAATTGATTTCTCAATTCCTTTTGATGAAAATAAATATGAAGACGCTTTGAATAGTTATAACATTATTTATGCTAAAATTCATACTCTGAAAATGAAATATAAAAAAGCAAAGAATAAAGAAATGTTAAATAAATTAAAGATGATAAAAGCAATCTTGCCTCATAATATGGAGATGGCTAATAAAATGATTGCAGAGCTTCATTAATATTTTTCAAATCATTTCGTTAAAAAAAGAGCGCTTTTTCAAGCGCTCTTTTTGTTTGTGGCAATATATTTTTAGAAAGCTTTGTATAACCTTACCCGGACAAATCGGGAACAACATGAGAAAAAGTTGAACAAAAAAACAATCTCTGAAAGCCCTACAAATAAAGGAGTTTAGAGTATCCGGAAAAATATTTTGCCAAAAATAACACGAATATTACTAATAAGGCACCAAGGACATAAATCATTGAAAAGATAAAGATTCAAGCTCGAATTTGATAATATAGAAAAGAGTGTTTCCGTTAATTCAACTGCTTCGCAGTTGGCATTTCTCCTTTCTTTCATTAACCCCGAATTAAATTCGGGGCTATTATAAATTTAACTGCTTCGCAGTTAGTTTGTTCATAGAAACCTTTACATAACTCAGATTTGTCATATTAAGTCCGCCAATCCGCTAATCCGCCAAGGCGGAGGAGGAGTGTAAGCCGTCCGAAATATCTCTAAATTCGGTATAATTACCGGTTTTGAGATTCTTCTCTCGCTCCGACTTGGAGGAGGATCAGAATCACATATAAATTAGGTTTTGTAAAGCCTTCTCATATATAATGTTTTTGGTCTCGGTTTTTTAAATCGTGAGATTCAAAAATTCATATGTAGCCTGCCAAAAGCGCGAAGCGCTTAAATTTATAATAACTATGGGTGAAACCCATAGAGGAGATATCTCTCCAAATCACAAGAACTGCGAACGCAGTTCAATATAATTTTTTTTAACAAATATAAGAAAGCTTTATAAAACCTAACCCCGACAATTCGGTAACAACATGAGAAAAGTTAAACAAAAAAACAATCTCTGAAAGCCCTACAAATAAAGGAGTTTAGAGTATCCGGAAAAATATTCTGCCAAAAATAACACGAAGTTTACTGATAAGGTACAATTTATGTGTCATTCTTCTCCCTCCCTCAACAAAAAGCAGTTGGGGCAAGCTTGGCGGACTCAAAATGACAATTATAGGTGCTGCAAAAGTCTCTTTTAATAATTGTTATTTTCAAATTATAATTACACATCTTTTTTCCTTATTTTTTAAAACTAAAATTTGAGATAATGATTACGGCATTTTTTAAAACGATAGGAAAAAAGACGCTTCTCTTTTTTAGGGAATTAGGTGGAATAATTCTTCTTTTGTGGGATATTATTAAACTTACTCCTAATATAATCAAGAACAGGAAACTTCTTTTTGAGCAAATGGAACATATCGGCGTTCAGTCACTTCCGCTTGTTACTTTGATTGCTCTTTTTACGGGCGCTGTGGCTTCGTGGCAGGCTGCTTATCAGTTAAAAGGCGTTGCGCCTCTATCTTTTCTCGGAGCGGCAACCAGCCGTTCCATAATAACGGAATTAGGTCCCGTTCTTACCGCAATTGTAATTGCAGGCAGAATCGGAGCGTCGATGGCGGCGGAAATAGGTTCGATGAAAGTTACGGATCAGATAAACGCCCTTTTAACAATGGGAATCAGTCCTACGCGTTATCTTGCGGTTCCCCGGTTTTACGCTTCTCTGATTATGATTCCCGTTCTTGTAGTTTTTGCGGACGTAATTGCAATAGGGGGAGCTTACATTATTGCCAACTATTTTCTCGGCGTTTCGGTTGAGGTTTTTTTCGATTCCGTTAAAAGATTTTTTCATGTTAAGGATTTTATTTTCGGAGTTTCAAAGGGATTTGTCTTTGGCGGTTTAACTTCTCTGATCGGGACTTATCTCGGATTTAAAACTACGGGGGGAGCCGAAGGTGTAGGGAATTCGACAATAAAGGCTTTCGTTGAAATTTCTGCAATGATTCTTATATTTGACTACATTATGTGGATGCTAATAAACTAAATAATTCATTTTGTAAATTGGAGTTTAATTATGAAATTTAACAAAATATTAAGGATATTAATTATGACAGGACTTGCATTACTCGGAGCGCGGAATACGTTTTATGCTCAGGACAATTCCGGCGAACTGATAAAAAGAAGCGAAATAGACCCGCAATATACTTGGAACTTGAACGACATTTATCCTTCGGTTGAAGCTTGGAATGCCGACTATAAATGGGTTGAAAATAACATCGCTAAGTTTAACGATTACAAAGGCAAAATCGGAACATCTTCGGATGAACTCCTTGCGACGTTAAAATTTGACGAACAGATGCTTATAAAATTAAGCAAGTTAGGGCTTTATGCTTCTTTGGGGCATGATTTGGACTTGGGGAATCCTGAATTTCAAACTTTGTACAATCGGGTAAACGACTTGTCGGCTAAGGTTTCTGCAGCGAGTTCATTCATTACTCCCGAAATTTTACAAATTCCCGAAAAAACTTTGTGGGCTTACGTCGATGAAAAACCGGAACTTAAAGTTTACAAGCATTTCTTTGATGATTTGTTAAGGAAGAAAGCGCATACGCTTTCAACCGACGAAGAAAAATTAATGGCTCTTGCCGGTCCGGTGGAATCTGTTGCTTACAATACATTTTCGCTGCTTAAAAATGTGGAGCTTCCTTACCCGAAAGTTAAAGACGAGAACGGCAAGGAAATCCAGATGTCGGACGGAAGATATTATGCGGCTCTTTATTCAACGGACAGAGCTTACCGTGAACGCGCTTACAAAGCTTACTACAAACCTTACGAGGAATTTAAAAACACATTAAGTTCTTTACTTCTCGGAAATGTTAAGGCGGATATTTTTAATGCCAAAGCAAGGAATTATTCATCAACTTTGGAAGCGGCTTTGACGCCGAATAATATTCCCGTTTCGGTTTACAACAATCTTGTTAAAACCGTAAATCAGCATCTTGACGTTCTTCACCGCTGGGCGGAATTGAAGAAAAAAGCGCTGAAGTATAAAGAGCTTCATCCATACGATACTTACGTAACGCTTTTCCCCGGAGCCAACAAAACTTACACCTACGAAGAAGCTAAAGCTCTGGTTTTAAAAGCGCTTAAACCTTTGGGGAAAGATTATTTATCTCACCTGGAAACGGCTTTTAATAATCGTTGGATTGACGTTTACGAAACAAAAGGCAAAAGAAGCGGGGCTTATTCCTCCGATCAGGGCTACGGCGTTCACCCTTATGTTCTGCTTAACTGGAACAACCAGTTAAACGATGTATTTACATTAGCCCACGAAATGGGACACAATATGCACTCCTTCTATTCGGGAACGCATCAGCCGTTTGTTTATGCGGATTACTCAATCTTTGTAGCGGAAGTCGCTTCAACAGCTAACGAAGCGTTGCTGCTCGATTACTTAATCGAACACGCCAAAACAAAAGAGGAAAAATTAGCTTTAATCGAAAAGAACTTGGATAACATCACCTTCACGTTTTTCAGACAAACAAGATTTGCCGAGTATGAAAAATTAATTCATTCCAAAACGGAAGAGGGCGCGGCTCTTACTCCGGATAAGCTGAGCGAACTTTACGGAAAAATGTATCAGAAATATTGGGGCGACGATATGGTCGTTGATAAAGAGGAAACATATACTTGGGCGCGTATTCCTCATTTTTATTACAACTTTTATGTCTATCAGTACGCAACCAGTTTTGCGGCTTCACAAGCGTTGGTCGCTAAAATAAAAGCAAACGGTCAGCCGCAAATTGACAAGTACCTTCACTTTCTGCAGTCGGGAAGCTCCGATTATCCGATCGAAGTGCTGAAAAAAGCCGGCGTGGATATGAACTCGTCAGAGCCGATTATTGCGGTAATCAACAAGATGAACAAACTTCTTGATGAAATGCAGAAATTAATGAATGAGAAGTAATACGGAATCAGAAAGTGTTTCGAAAAATCTTAAAGGGGATGCATTTTATGCGTTCCCTTTTTTTTTGATAAACCCAAAATTGTTATATTGAGTCCGCCTTGGCGGATTGGCGGAGGAACAGAATGACAAATTTCGGGGTTATGCAAAGCCTTCTATAAGATTTTTTTGTTCCCAAATACCATTTTAGATGCTGGTCAACTTATTGTTTTTTCAATAAGTTAGTTCACTTTTTCCCTAATGGAAGTTTTTAGAAATTTATCCCCTAACGACAATTTTATGATAAAAAAGGTTAAAGTGTATGGAGTTGTTTTGCCGAGGATGTTATTTTTGTCCCGAGAATTTGGAAAGATTGCAAATACAGATTATGTGAAGCTCTAATCGTCCTGTTCGTCGTAAAATTTGCTGAAACCGTTTCCGTTTGTTTTCCGGTTGTTGTTTCCCGCATCTTTTTGTTTTTGAATTTTCAGCAGTTCGCCGGAATCCTGAGTGTGATGAAGCTTATTAAGAATTTGAATTCTCTTATCTCTGCTCGGAAGCGGTTTTTTCTGTTTAGGAATTTTAGGATACCTATCGGAGCGCGAACTTTTGTCTGAACGTGAAGAACCGGATCTTCCGGATGAGGATGAATGTCTGCTTCCGCTCGATTGACCGGATTTCCTTGCATGTGAAGAAGAACGGTGTCCGCTTGAAGAACTTTTACCGGATGAGCGGGAAGAGGATGATTCGGATTTCTTTTTCCCTTTTGTTTTATCAAGAGCGCCTTTTACAATCTCTTTGTTCCGTTTTTCATCTTTAATAATAACTTTTAATTCATTCTTTTTGTCAATTTCCTTTTCAAACGGCTTTAATTCCGATTTTGTCCTTATTTTGTAAGTTACGTACGAAATAATCAGAATCAGGAGAGCTAATCCGCCTAAAATTTCAACTGCGCTATATATTATCGATAGTAAGTCAGACATATTCTTTTTAAAATTTAATATCAAATCTACTTATAATATTATTCTTCTACAAGTCATATTGTCAAGGAATAAATCTTACAACTTGATTTTGAGACAGAATTTATGTGAGCTGTTTAAAGTTACGGAAATGACGCCTGCAAAATTTATCCGTAAAATAGCGTCGCGGGTTTGATCAGTTTCGAAATCATTAACATCCGAGATAACAATCTTCCCCGAAAATTTAACTCCGTTATGTTTCTCGGTGTTATTTTTTATTTTATAATATTTTTCCCGCTGAGAGTAAAATTGTAGCAAGTTATTATTTTTCAAAGAGTTGTAGAAAAATAAGATGCAAATTCTTTTGAATCTTATCCCGAAATTTTATATCTTTTCAGACTTTTTTAGAATTAATAATGGTTTGGCATGGCTAAGAAAATGACAAAAGCCGACATAGTGGAAACTGTTGCCGCAGGCACCGGCTTAACAAAGCTTGAAACCGAGGCAATCATAGAAGGTTTTTTAAATACCGTAATTCATTCCCTGCGAAACGGCAGCGGTATTGAAATACGGGGTTTCGGCAGTTATAAGGTTAAAAAGAAAGAAGCTCGCCAGGCAAGAAACCCGAGAACGGGAGAAGCTGTTTTTGTTGAAGAGCACTATGTGCCGATATTTAAGTTCTCTAAAGATTTTAAGACCGCCGTTGACAGAGGGATGAAGGAGTTAAACAAATGAAGTTGCTATCTTGATGAATAACAACGCTATTAAATGTCCTTATTGCGGAAAGGAAAATCCCTCCGATGCAATTTTTTGCATGCAGTGCGGAAGCAGGTTAAAAGGTGGGGATGTTAAAATTTCTAAGAAAGAAAAAAACGCCGGTTCACCGGTAAGTAAAAAGTTTGATGTTAAAGTTCTTTATTTATTGATTGTAGTTTTACTGGTTGCAAGTTTTGCGGTACTTTATTATGCCGGAGTGTTTTCTTCTCCAAAAATTGTAGTGAAGAACAGTTCGCAGAATATCGCTCAGTCCGCTCCTCAGGGAAAGCCCGTAGTTGATTTAAAAACCGCTCAAGAAATTAAATCGATGGAGGACGCTCTCGCTAAGAATCCGGATAATCATCAACTGGCGCTCGATTTAGCGAACACATTGTTTGACGTCGAAGAATACGGTGAAGCGATAAAGTATTACCTGAACTATGTAAAAGCTCATCCGGATGTTCCGGACGTCCTTGTGGATTTGGGAGTGGCTTATTTTTATTCGGGTGATTTTAATAATGCGACCAAATATATTAAGCGGGCTTTGGCAATAAATCCGAAACATCAAATCGCGTTGCTGAATATGGGAGTTGTCGAAAAAGCAATGGGCGAGATTGAAATAGCAAAAGAATATTGGAAATCGGCAATTAAAATATCTCCCGATAACGCTATCGGGAAAAAAGCAAAAGAATTTTTAGATAATAATTAAAGGAGATTAATATGCCTTGCGGAAAGAAAAGAAAACGTCATAAAATGGCGACTCATAAGAGAAAAAAAAGACTTCGTAAGAATAGACATAAGAAAAAAATCAGATAACATTCTGATTTGAAACAAATTACGCGTAAGAAAAATTGTGATTATCCGTTACTTTTTCTTTCTTTCGATTTTGTAATTTGAAGTAATGTTTGCTCACGACAAGCCAACTTAGCTCAGCTGGTAGAGCAATTCACTCGTAATGAATAGGTCGGCGGTTCGAGTCCGCCAGTTGGCTCCAATCTTATCCGAAAACTATTATCAGGAAAATAAATGCCAAACGTTGATTTAAATGTGGAGTTGGTGCAGAAGATTAAAGTCTCGCCGACTCTTGGAATTTTTAGATTTGTTCCTATCGGGTGGACGATTCCCGATTTTAAAGCCGGACAGTACGGAGTTCTCGGCTTGCCTTATTCGGCGCCGAGATTAGAAACCGCAGATGTTCTGGATGAAACGGGAAAAGATCCGAATAAGCTGATTAAGAGAGCTTATTCCGTAGCTTCTTCTCCCTCCGTTAAAGAATATATTGAATATTACATTGCGCTTGTTGAATCGGGCGAACTAACTCCCCGTCTTTTCGCGTTGGAACCGGGCGATAAAGCTTGGATGAGTCAGAAGTTTATGGGCATGTTTACTCTGGACGAAGTAAACGACGACAGAAACTTAGTCTTCGTAGGAACAGGCACCGGTCTTGCGCCATATATGAGCATGATTAGAACTCATCTTGAGTGCAACGGTAAAAGGAAATTTGCAATTCTTCACGGCGCGCGTCACTCGTGGGATTTAGCTTACAGAAGCGAGCTGATGGGATTTAACAGCATTTGCAGTAATTTCGATTATCTTCCCATTATTGATAATCTCGATGGGAAAGAAGCCAGATGGAACGGCAAGATCGGTTTCGTCCAGGATTTATGGAACAGCAATCTTCTTGAAGAAAAGTGGGGCTACAAACCGGCTCCCGAAAATACGCGAGTATTCTTATGCGGAAATCCGAACATGTCCGAGGATATGATTAAACTTCTTGAATCGCAAGGATTTAAAAAATATTCCCGCAAAGATGGAACCGGCGAAATTCATGTTGAGAAATATTGGGTGTAAAGAACTGAAATAATAAATTGCAAAGAATCTTTTGATATAGTCGTAAAAGGGATAAATTGACATTTATCCTTTTTTTTTGTAATTTTTTAAAAAATATAGGGGGTTTTAGCTATGAAAAAGTTTCTTGCTATTATTTTTTTCTTATCATCCTCTACTTTTATTTCAGCTCAAGCATCTCTCTCATTTTGTTCGGATCAATTTTCCCCTCTTTATTTAGGAGCGGGAAGTATAGGCGTGTCTAATCTCACTGATAATATTTCCGGATTTTATCTTAATCCTGCAGTCCTTGGGTATTCTGAAGAAAAGCTTCACATTTCATTTTTTTCTTCGGATAGATTACTCTCCTTGATTTTCCCGATTTATTTAACTTCATCCGATAATAATTTCGGGGGAAGTATCTTATATAATCTTAAAGATACTTTTCTTAAGATGCCGGTGACGATAGGAATAGGATATTTTAGTTATAAATGGGCTGGACTTAATATTTTTGGGGGTAATTATATTAACAATTACATTAAAGATTTAAGTTTAGGATTAGGCGTTAAATATTATATAAATTTTAATGTAGGAATGGCAATCAAAAGCATCGGGTCTTATTACCACCTCTACAGATATGATGAAATTAATTCTCAAATTACGGCAAAGGTGTATGATTTTGGAATTTTAGCTTCTGCTCCGCTCACAGAATTATTATTAGACAGATTTAAATTTCCTTTGAGTAAAAAATTATCCCAAAATTGTCATTAGAAAATTAAGAATCGACCACTAAAGGCCAGTGCATAAACTTATCTGCATACCATAGTCCGGAAAACCATTGCCTTCGTTTCATTCCAAGCGATAGTTTTAAGACTTTCTGATTACCGTTTTTTATTATATATCCGCCTATTGCAAAAACATTATACCGTAGCGTCTTCATTCTTTGATTTATACGCGTTCCTAAAACGCTCTGTATAAACAAACTCACTAAATTATACGCAAACATTACAAAATTCAGCGAGGCTTCAGTTGCCCAGAAATTCTTTACATTAAAACTTTCCGCTCCAAAATCATATTTTAATTCCTTTATTCTGTTCTCCGACTCAGCTCTATTTCTATATATATCATATACTATCTTTGCCGGTAATTTTAAGTTTGTTATAAAACACGAGTAGCGATAATTTTTATATAATTCCTCATTTTCAAACAACCGCAATTGTTTGCCCGAGGCTTTCGGCCGTAGCTTTATCTCTTGTCTTACAATTATCATTCTCCTCGGGTTTTCCCAGTCCATTGCTTGATATTCCGTGTCGGCAATCTCTATCCCGTCACCTAACCTCAACCAAGTTTTTTGATATGCCAATTTCCTTTTTATCGGATAATATAGTTTTGCAGCGACTATGTAATTTATTGCCTCCGTTCTTTTATTTTCCAAATATTCAAAAACCTCTTTGCTGTAAAATCCGCTATCAAGACGTATCAATCCAACTTGCTTATCTTTTAGCTTTTCTAAGGTATCTTCAAGAAATCCCACAAAATTATTTGACGTATAACTATTGCCCGGCCGCAACCAAAAGTTTGCTACCATTTTGCTATCGGCTATAAACGCCATTAATGGATGATGTGATTTTCTACCCGGTTTCTTGGGATTATAGCCTCGCTTGCTTCCTTCTTGTTCGCCGTAACGCGTCATTATTGTTGAATCTATATCAAGAGTATAGTTGTCAAATTTTATATTACTAAAAAACCATTGATATAGCTCTCGAAAAACCCTTTGATTAATGCTTTGATTAAATTTTGAGAAATATCTTTGAAATGCCTTATGACCCGGCATTGTTTTCCAACCGAAAATATCTTGTATTACTTTGTCTTGGCGCGTTACCTCCAAATGCTCAAATTTATTAGCGCCACTCCAAACGCTTACCAAGAAAGTCTCTATTAGTTGTATCGGAGAATATCCCCGATTTGATCCTTGTTTGGGCAAGGGTAATTTGCTTAATATCTCTTCAATAGAGATATGATTTAACATTTTTTTGAGTAATACAATACCGCCCCAAGGGGTAATTTCCTTGTTTGTAAAACTAATTTTTAGCTCTTTCATTTTGTAAGATTTTCTTACTTGTTTTTTTATCCAAAAATAACACTTTACCCGAAAACTAACTTATTATTTTTCAATAAGTTACCCCGTCTTTTCCCTAATGGCGGTCATTAGAAAATTTTTCTCTATTGACAATTTTGGGATTATATATCTATCCGGTTTCCGGTTTATCAATAGGAGCGTCTTTGCTGAATCATGGCAACAATGTGAGCTACTCAGGGAATGAGGAGAGAATCCCTCCTCCAAGAGCTGCAATGATAGGTTACACTATTAGTATAGGAGCTTCTATTCATAGTAAGCAAGAATCATTTAATCTTATTAATTTTTCCTTTTCTTCAGAGGTAAATGATCCATCCATCGCAAGTGATAATTCTGCTGGGGATGTTGTGTGGGTAAATAAGTCTCCATTCAGCGATGTGCGGCTTTTTAATAACTTAATTGAAATGAATTATGATGATAACGTTGTAGTTCATAGAGGTCAAATTCTTTCAATTTTAGAAACTCTTACGATTGCCTCCGGTAGTTTCAACGGGATGTACGGAGGTTATGAAGGCAATAAAAGTGTGACGTACCAAATTTCGTTATCCGGATTATTTAAGTTACTGGCATATTTAAATAACAAATATACAACTCGATATATAAGCAGGCATTTTGAATTAAATTTTTATCTAGTTAGAAGTCCCAATTCGACAAATTTTCTCAATTTTTCAGTTATGCTGAAAGGTGGTTAAAAGTAATATTCTTTAAAATTTTATGCTGAAATTCCTTCAAATAAATGCTTGGTAATTTATTATAAAAGAGTTGTAAAGTGCAGCGATATTTTGACATTTAGTGCAGTGATATTTTAACGATTGTTCATATGACATTATGTCTATAATTTGGGAACTGTTCGAAAAGTATTGTTCTTATATAGCAAAATCAACAAGGCAATTCGGACAGTTCCCTTTAGCTTAATAATTAAATATTAGCAGTTCTCTGGATTTTGGGCGTGATTTTGTGTTTTTGTCATTCCGTATTACAACTGAGCTTTTGATGTTATCTTTTGCTATTATACGATTATTCGGATACAAATTGCGAACAAGAGGATGCTCATAATAACTAAGAACAAATTTTCCTTTTATGGAATGTAGAACTTTTGCCAGTCGGTAGTGATCATCCTTAGTGAAGTGAACATTTTTAGAGTTGTAATACTGTTCGGTATTTACATAAGGCGGATCGACATAGAAAAGTGTTGTAGGTCTATCATATTTTTGGATGAGTCGTTCGAAGTCGAGGTTCTCGATTTGAACTCGTTTGAGTCGGGCGTTAATTAATGAAAGCCTTCGAAGGAAGGGCAGCCAACTGCCTGATATCCGTTTGTTTGGAGATTGAACTTCATATGCCCATGATTTACCTTCTCCGGAGAATGATTGAATTTGGGTTATTGCTTTTGCAAGAGCTTTTTCAAGGTCGCAGTCGAATTGATCGGATCTGATTTTCCGGAGCGCTTCTTCAAAAAGTTCGCGGCTGTGTAACGACCATTCGGAAAGATGCCGGAATTTTTCGTAATCATCTCGAATAGTCCGGAAAAGGGTAACGAGTGTGGAGTTAAGGTCGTTATAGACTTCGATGTTTGAAGGGTCTTTTTTGAAGAGTACCCAACCGCCTCCGCCAAAGACTTCAACATATGTTCTTTTCCTGTAGTCTTCCGGGAATTGGCTTATTATCAGTTTGCTCATTGCAAATTTACCACCAATATAAGGTATCATTTTTTTTCTCCTTTTTTCGATTTTTTTGTATTTTTAAAGGAGTCATTTTGTGCAAGCATTATGACCATAGGTCAAGGGTTGTTATTGTATCTTATTCGTTGCTTTCTCGCGATTGCAGCTAAGAGCGTTTCAGCCCTTGGCTTTTTTTTGTCGTTGTTCTTTTACGACGGTAACAGCGGCGGAATATACAGCCTTGTTGTAGGGGGTAGGAGTTCCGTTTGAAATTTTAGTGTAATAGTATGCTGCCAAGCGTTTTGTGATTTTAATTCAGGTATTTCCATAATAGTTACTCGGTAAATGTTTTCGTCGCTGTTATAATCGTGTCTGGGTTTAAGTTTAAGGTAACCGGATTGTTTTGTGTCGAGTATTGAATTAATTACTGCGAGAAGTATCGTTTTTTCTATTGTGTTGTATTTAATTTCAACTTGTAATATGTATCCAACAGGCGAGTCTTCAATATTAACCCGGCGGAAATAAAGCGATATGTTTAATAAAATTTTCGTATCTTAGTATATGGAAAAACAAGATTTTAGAAAACTTAATTCGCAAGAACGTTTTGTCATTCGCAAGCGGGCGATCGTTTTACTCAAAGCCGGAAAAACTCAG
>WGCV01000026.1 GCA_015493615.1 Melioribacteraceae bacterium | reverse complement strand
CCGGCTCCTAAATCGAATGAGAACTTAAAAACAATTGTTGACCAACATATGTCAATGTTGCAAAACAATAGCAAGAGAGTTAAAAAATATTTCAACCATCCGGAAATTAACTATGCCGCTTAATAACGGTTTTTTATCGCCGGATTAATATCATCATTACCGTCATTATTAACGTCGCCTGCACCGGAAACAGAACGACCAAAATAATTATTTGTTCCCTCGCCGGTCATCGTTACATCTGCTGTATTATCCATTGTACTTCCCCCGTAATAAATATAAGCTCTGCCGGTACTCGAATTAAAACCATCTGCCCCTACAATAACATCGTCATAACTATCGTTATTTACATCGCCTGCGCCGGAAACAGAACGACCAAAATAATTATTTGTTCCCTCACCGGTCATCGTTACATCTGCTGTATTATCCATTGTACTTCCGCCGTAATAGATATAAGCACGCCCAGTATTTGAATTATAAATATGCGCCCCCACAACAACATCGTCATAACCATCGTTATTTACATCGCCTGCGCCGGAAACAGAACGACCGAAATGATTATTTGTTCCCTCGCCGGTCATTGTTACATCTGCTGTGTTATCCATTGTACTTCCGCCGTAATAAATATAAGCTCTGCCAGTACTTGAATTATACCCAAAAGCACCCACAATAACGTCATCATAACCATCGTTATTTACATCGCCTGCGCCGGAAACAGAATAACCGAAATCATTATCCGTTCCCTCGCCGGTCATTGTTACATCTGCTGTGTTATCCATTGTACTTCCGCCGTAATAGATATAAGCACGCCCAGTATTTGAATTATAACCATATGCACCAACAATAATATCATCATTACCGTCATTATTTACGTCGCCAGCGCTGGAAACTGAATAACCAAAATAATTATCTTTTCCTTCACCGGGCATTGTAACATCGGCAGAGTTATCCATTGAATTTCCTCCGTAATAAATATATGCTTGCCCGGTATTTGAATTATAACCATAAGCCCCCACAACAACATCATCATAATCATCGTTATTTACATTACCAGCGCCGGAAACTGAAAAACCAAAATAGTTATTCTCTCCTTCTCCAGTCATTGTAACATCGGCGGTGTTATTCATTGGACTTCCACCGTAATAAATATAAGCTCTGCCAGTATATGAATCATAACCATAAGCACTCACAATAACATCGTCATAACCGTCATTATTTACATCACCTGCACAGGAAGCTGATAGTCCGAAACGATAGTTAGTACCTCCGCCGGTCATTATAACATCTGCAGAGTTATTCATTAAACTTCCTCCATAATAGATATAAGCCCTACCGGTATTTGAATTATACCCATAAGCACCAACAATAACGTCGTCATAACCGTCTTTATTTACATCACCTGCGCAAGAAACAGGACGACCAAAATAATTACTTCCTCCTTCGCCGGTCATAGTTACATCTGCTGTGTTATTCATTGAACTTCCCCCGTAATAAATATATGCTCGTCCAGTGTTTGAACTATATCCACATGCCCCAACAATAACATCATCATAATCATCGTTATTAACTTTACCAGCGCCCGAAACAGAACGACCAAAAGAATTATTTGTCCCCTCTCCGGTCATTGTAACATCAGCAGAGTTATCCATTGGACTTCCTCCAAAATAAATATATGCCCGTCCGGTATTTGAATTGTAACCATCCGCACCTACAATAACATCATCATAGTTGTCTTTATTTACATCGCCAGCGCTGGAAACAGAACGACCAAAATAATTATTTGTTCCCTCGCCGGTCATTGTTACATCAGGAGAGTTATCCATTGAACTTCCTCCATAATAAATGTATGCCCGTCCGGTATTTGAATTATAACAGTAAGCTCCCACAATAACATCATCGTAACCATCATTATTTACATCGCCTGCGCCAGAAACAGAACGACCAAAATGATTCCCCGTTTCCTCGCCGGTCATTATCACATCTGCGATGCTATCCATTGGATTACCGCCGTAATAGATATACGCTCTGCCGGTAAATGATTTATAACCCTCCGCTCCCACAATAACGTCGTCATAACCGTCATTATTTACATCTCCGGCTGTTGAGACCGGAAGACCATAGTTTGTATCGCCAAGAATATTTTTTTCAATAAAACTTTGTACAAGCTCCGCTTGCCCGAATAAGTTAATACCGCTTAAAAGTATAACTGTAATAATTATTAAACTTTTCTTCATTTTAATTTCTCCCGCTAATTATTTCTTTATACTTAATTAATTCGATATAAAGTTCTCTTTTTTCTTCATTTCCCATTGTTTCTGCGGTTTCGGATTTTTCCGCTTTAACGCTCCATTCCGCTACCGGATAGCCGTTTTGATCAACAAGTAACTTTGTCCTAAACATAATCGCTTCCGGAACAATTAGATTATTTTCTCCGTAAGAAATTGTCGCATCTCGCGACAAAGTTAACTCACGCAAAGAGTAGGTTTCTGTCTTTCCGAATAGTTTAATTTCACCGATTTCTTTAACGGTTAATTTTGTTTTAAATCCTTCGTCAAAAGCGTTCTTTTCTTTAATAAATGTTCTCATTACTCCGGTAGATTTTATTTCCTTATTTATTACTTGCGGCGATATGATAAGCGGAGGTTCAAATATTGTGTATGGTTTTGACGAATCGCCCGAAGAGTATCCGACAAACAAAACATTTCCGTTATCAGACTTGTAGTATTCGGTTAAATTGGGATTAAGCGTATTTTTAACTTGCCGTTCTGCATTGCTTCTAAAATATAAATTTGCATTTGTATCAACTGCGGAATAATGGATTGTGAATTTACTTACAAGCAGACTGTCGTTGGGAGATAAGAGAATATAAGAATCGCCGTTTTTTGTTAATATTTTTGAAGAATCGCTTAAAGCAATTTTGTATTTTGTCGCCTCTATTGTTGTTCCGTTTATAGGCCATTTAACTCGTTTATTGGAACAACCGACTATTATATATAAAAGAAACATTATAATGAAAAACTTATACATTTTATTTTTTATAATAAAACTTTTTATGGCAACAAATTTCTATTAAAGAAAGATATTATTCCGTTAACTCAAAAAATTAATTGTTAATAGCTAATTAACCCGACAATTTCGTCTTGCAAATATTTTATTGTTTTGTCAAGAAGATATTTAATACAAATGGTTATTTCATTCTCTCTATCACGCTTAAAATATTTCTCGTTAGTAATTTTATTCAATATGTAACTGTTTTTTGTCATCTAATCCCAAATTGACAAAAGTGAAATTAACCGGAAAGAGAAGTAAGAAGAAAAGAAACTTTTTTCACTCTCATCAGTGAGTTTTCTGTATCGGAATATTTTAATAAAGTGTTGTCCAATAATTGCCTCTGTTTAATAAAAACAAATTATTGATTTTATTATTTATTTTCAAGTTGAGAGCAGAAATATTTTAGTAGATGAAAATTCGTCAGTGCGGAATAGAATAACTTACATCCGGTCATTCCGAGCGGAGCGAAGAATCTCAAGATTAGTATTAGCGCAGGTGGAGTGTAGAAGATTACCACACTCCGATAAAAAACATCGGAGTTTGCAATGACAAATTTATGGCTGTTTGTACAATGGGATAAATGAAACAGCTAAAATTTCTTTTATGCGATTAGCGGATTGAACCTGCAACCTTCTAATATTGCTGAATATTTTTTTTAGAAAAGTCCGTCCTTTCCCGCTTTTTAGAAATTTCTCATAGTTCATTGCTTTGGAGGAAGACTTAAATTCTTTGGAAAAAATAAGTTTCCAACCCGTCCCGCGTTTAGTCCAGAAGGAAAGAGATTTATCATTATGTTGTTTTATTCGTTTTTCTAAATCAGAAGTGTAACCCGTATAATGAAGACCCTCTTTAGATTTAATAACATAGACAAAAAAAGAATTATCCATCATTCCCTTCAAAACAAATAAATTCTTATGTAAAACAAAAAAGCCGATTATAGAATAACCAGCTTTTTCAGTAGTAGCGGGGACAGGACTTGAACCTGCAACCTTCGGGTTATGAGCCCGACGAGCTACCAATTGCTCCACCCCGCGATATAAAATTATATTTCCTTTAAGAACAAATTCAAATTTTCGAGACATCAAATATGCAAATATTAAGTAAAAAAATCAAGATTAATTTTAATTTTCTCTTTTGCCGGATTTACTTATTGCATCTGAAAATTTTCAATCAAAAGTGAAATTTAGCTCCATCTTTAACGAGTATGAGTTTCCCGTTTAAATCTGCATTTTTTATTTCGTTAATAAATTGCAGTTCAACATCCAAAGCGTAGTGAGTTACAAATATTTTTTCGGCTTGCGAACTGTTTACAAAAGAGAAAATTTCGGAAAGGAGAACATGATACGCTTCGGTAATAATGTGTGTGGGAGCTTTATCTTCAAAAAGATTTAATTCGCTCTTATCGGCAATATCGGCGGTGTAATAGATGCGAGTATTTTTCTCGGTTATCAGAAATCCGGCGGATTCAAATGAGATTTCCGATTCGGAAGGAAGATTGTACTTATTCAGAATATGTGAATTTTTCCGGGGAAGGATGTTAATTTTTTCAGCCGGTTTAAACTTCTCATCATAATTAAATGGAATGATTGAAATTTTAAAATCGGTTTGTTCGGGGAAAATGTAGAATAAATTCAGAAGTCTTTTTAGATTATCCGCCAGCGCTTTTTGTACGAAAATATCAAGCGGTTTCTTTCTCCGGGAGATTTTCATTTGCGTAATCAGCAAGGGAAGTCCCGCTACATGGTCTGCGTGCAAATGTGAAATTACAATTGAGTCTATCGAATTAAATTCTATTCCTGCTCCGAGTAACCCTTGTGAAATTTCTTCTCCCGCGTCAAAAAGGATTTTTCTATCTCCGGATGAAACAATAAAGGAAGAGTGAAATCTGTTTTTTTCCGCTTTTGCCGATGCCGTTCCTATAAAGTGAATTTCCATTTGAGCAACAAATCAATCGGGAATTTTAGATACTTTGGGCGAAAGTGAAAAACGGCGTTTCAGCTTTTCTGCTGTTTTTGCCGCATCTTCTTTAGTAGAGAAAAATCCCACCGTAACGACATTGAATATTGCGCCCTTTACAATCTTTTTACTGATGCGCGAATTAAAACCATCCTGCTTAATTTTGTTAGCGAGATTTTTTGCGTTGGAATAATTGGAAAAAGCTCCAACCTGAATTGTGTAATTCATACCGGGCGCTGATGATTTTCCTGCAATAACTTTCCCGTTAATTTTAGGCAGTTCTCCTTCCGCCGCCGCGTAAGGGGAATCGGGAAACTCGTTTCGTAAGCGGGTAAGATACCGCTCCGCCGTTCTGTAATTGCCGATTGCGTAGTTGTAGGAGTAAATTCTAAAGAGGCACAAATCGGCGTATTTGAAAGTCGGGTTATTACTGTAAATATAATTGAACTTCTCGAGAGCTTTTGAGGCGTCTGTCGTTAAAATTGCGTCAAGCAGAAGGGCGTCGGATGAATCGGGGGACTTTTTCATCATCTCAGCCAGAATTTGTTTTGCCTTATCGATTTCCCCGTTGTCAATATAACGGAGCGCGTCGGTTAAATTACCCGCAAAAGAATAGGAAGCCGCAAATAGAAGTAAAATCAATATATGGATTTTACCGATTCGCATTATGCGGTTTCCACTACTTTATTTTCAAGAAAATCAACTTTCCCGATTACGTCGGCAATCAATGTGGCGGAACTCGCTTTTCTAATTTTAACTTTAACATAATCACCCCTGTTAATTCCGGCGAGTTTAGGGAAGACAACAACTTTATTGGTGTCGCTTCTGCCCGATAAATCATTTTCGGATTTTCTGCTTGCGCCTTCAACAAGCACAACTTCTTCCGTCCCGATTAATTTTTGATTAATCTCATTTGAGATTGACTGCTGAAGATTAATAATTTCAGTTAATCTTCTTGATTTTACATCTTCGGGGACGTCATCCTCGAAACGGTATGCTTTAGTTCCTTCTCGGGGAGAATACTTAAACATAAAGGCGCCGTCGTAACGGACTTTCTCGATTACGTCGAGAGTCATTTGGTGATCTTCTTCGGTTTCGGTGGGGAAGCCTGCGATTATATCCGTTGAAAATGAAACTCCGGGGATTATATCACGCGCTTTTTCAATTAAGTTCAGATAATGACCGATTGTGTAGGTTCGGTTCATCAGTTTCAAAATCCTGTCTGAACCGGATTGAACCGGCAGATGAATATAGTTGCAGATATTTTCATTTTCCGCAATGGCGTAAAGAAGTTTGTCGGATAAATCCTGCGGGTGCGATGTTGTAAATCGGATTCGGATGTTTCTATCAACATCGGCGGCGGCTCTCATCAAGTCGGCAAAGTCGTTTCCGTTATCATTGTACGAATTTACATTCTGTCCGAGGAGAGTTATTTCGCGAAAGCCCTTTTGTGAAAGCTCGCGAATTTCGGAAACAACGGAACTCAGGCTTCTGCTGCGTTCGCGTCCTCGGGTAAAAGGGACAACGCAGTATGTGCAGAATTTATCGCATCCGCGCATGACGGAAATCCACGCCGAAAGCCCGTCTTCACGGTAAGGAACTATGTCGTCATAAGTTTCCGTTTTGGATAATCTTACTCCGATTCCTTTGGCGCCCGCAAAAGCAGTGTCGAGATATTCGGGTAATTTCCGGTATTCGTCCGGTCCTACTACAACATCTACGAAGTCTTCTTTCTCCAAAAGTTTATCCCGCATTCTTTCAGCCATGCATCCGATAACTCCGAGAACAACTTTTTCATCTCCGTTTTTCAGGCGCTTCAGATTTCCCAGTCTGCCGTGGATCCGTTGCTCGGCGTTATCCCGAACGCTGCAAGTGTTCAGCAGAATTACATTTGCTTCGTTTTCGTTTTTTGTTATTTCATATCCGTCGTCGGATAAAATACTCAGTACAACTTCCGAATCGGCAAGATTCATTTGGCAGCCGTATGTTTCTATATATATTTTTCTTTTTCCCAAAATATTTCTTTCTATTTATTGATGATCGAATATTATTAAAATTTAATAAACTAAACTTGATTGAAACTGAAATGATTAACGTGAAATTTTATGCGCCGAATGCCAGCAGATACATAATTAAGTTAAACAGAACAAAACCTAAAACGCCGAAAGTGATTGCAATCATTCTTCTTTTTCGCTTTTGCTCCATTTCAAGGTCGATGTCGGGTAAATCTCTTTTGTACATCGGTATTTTCATCTAATCTCCGGATTTCGTAATATTGCATTCAAACTTAAAAATCACAATAAATAAGTTATTTAATCTTTAAGAGATTAACAAGTTAGAATAATAAAAATTGTATTTTCGATAAAAAATTATTAATTTTTGATTCTTTTTTGAAATTAGGAGAATATTATGAAAAGAACATATCAACCGAGCAACAGAAAGCGGAAAAACAAACACGGTTTTCGCGAAAGAATGGCGACCAAAGCCGGAAGAAAAGTAATTTCACGCAGAAGAGCCAAGGGTCGTAAAAGACTAACCGTAAGCGACGAATATTAATTTTTATTTAGTCCATTGAAAGAGTTTGGTCTTTCTAAACGTGAAAGGATTAAAAGCCGGAAGCAGCTCGAAATTTTGTTTGCGCATGGAAAGGCATTGTATTCAAAGAAGAGCCGTTTTAAAGCGGTTCTTTATCTATTTAAAGATAGTGATGAATCCGGGGTTAAAGTTGTTTTTGCAGTTCACAAGAAAGCCGGAAATGCAGTTTGGAGAAACAGAGTAAAAAGATTGATGAGGGAAGCGTACAGACAAAACAAAAAGATTCTGTATGATGTTCCGATAGATAATCTTTTACTCTTATCTTTTTCTCCGAGTAGAATTAACCAAAGAAATTTTCGTAAAATAACTCTCCATGATGTTCTTCCCGATATAGTTGAGTTGCTTGAGCAAGTCAAAACGAAAATCACGGAGAAATAAACTTTTTAATAAATTTTGGAAAACTAATGGATAAACAATCAACGCTTGCGTTTGTATTAATCGGAATTATTCTCGTTGCATGGTTATATTTTAATTCGCCGGAACCCGTTCCGCAGCCGCCGAAAGCAAAAGCAAATACGGAACAAGTCAACGATTCGACATCGGCAAAAGTTACTCGGAAAACTTCCGCCGTTCAAAAGGAAACCGCTTCGGAAAAAGCAGCGGCGGAAAAGGTAAAAGTTAAGAAGGAAAAGAAAACCGAGGAAGCCGAGAGTTCGCCTTTCACTGTCAAGAAAAATAAAGAAAGAATTATTACGATTGATACGGATATTTCCCGGATTGAGCTTTCGACTTACGGCGGGAATATTCACAAATATTTCTTGAAGAAATATTTAACGTGGTATAATTCGGAACTTCCCAAAGACGCGCCCTGGTACAAACGCTATGTTCAGTTGATTAATTACACGAAAGGGAACGAGCTTAATTTGTCCTTTGTAACTAAGGAAGGGAAGTATATAAATACCGCAAATTCCGAATTTGACGTTGCCGACAATGAGTATTATGTTAAGCTTACCGGCAAGGACTCGATTAATCTTGTTATGACATTGGACCTCGGCGAAGGAAGATCTCTTCAGAAAATTTACACTTTTTTCGGGGATAATTATCGCACCAAGGTGAGCTTAAAGTTCAATAATCTTAATGATTTGATAAGCGGTTTCAACTACGATTTGGTTTGGAGCAACGGAATCAATTTTGTTGAAAAAGACGCTCATCAGGAAGCGACTTATTCCAACGCCAGCATCTACGCCGGAGAAGAGCTTACGGTTGTTGACGCGTCTTCTCCCGACGAGCCCGTAACTAAAAGCGTAAACGGCAGAGTTGATTGGGTCGGAGTCAGGAACAAATATTTTGCATTTATTCTCGGACAGCAGAATCCATCGTCAGACGGCGGCGCCGACGTAAGAGGAAAACAAGTTAAAACCAAATGGGGCTTGCGCGAGTATTACACTGTTGCGTTAAAAATCCCAATTAAAAATTTGAATAATCAAACCGACAGTTTTGAGCTGTACGGCGGTCCTCTCGAGTATGACATCTTAAAGGCATATAATCATAATTGGGACGCTTTTGTTGACTTCGGCAGCTTCTTTGGGTTGAAGTTTGTTATTCGCCCGATTACGGAATATTTCCTTCTTCCGCTTTTCACGTTTTTACATAAGTTTATTCCTAATTACGGATTTGTAATTATTCTTTTCTCGATTATTATTAAACTACTGCTGTGGCCCTTTACGCATCAAAGTTATAAGTCGATGAAGAGAATGCAGCTACTGCAGCCGGAAATCGCCGCGATAAAGGAGAAGTACAAAGGGGACAATCAGCGTATTCAGAAGGAGACGATGAACCTTTATTCCAAGTACGGAGTAAACCCCGCCGGCGGATGTTTGCCTACTTTGCTGCAGATGCCGATTTTGTTTGCTCTCTTCGCTTTCTTCAGGATGGCTGTGGAACTTAGGCAGCAGCCCTTTATTCTTTGGATTACCAATCTTTCGGCGCCCGATGTTCTTTATCATCTGCCGTTCAGAATTCCGTTCTTCGGTATTGATCAGATAAGCGGACTTGCCGTGCTTTTGGGAATCACAATGTTTTTCCAGCAGAAAATGACGATGAAAGATCCGTCTCAGAAAGCAATGGTTTACACAATGCCGATCCTTTTTATGCTGATGTTTATGGCGTTTTCAGCGGGCTTAAACCTCTACTACTTTATGTTTAACTTGCTTTCAATCGGGCAGCAATATTACATTAACCACACCGGAGAACAAAAATTACAGCCGGTTAAGAATCCCAAAAAGAAAGCGGGATTTATGCAGAGAATGATGGAAGCGGCGGAACAGCAGCAGAAACAAGGCGCCTCAGGCTCTCGTAAAAGAAAAAAATAAATCAGACTATGAAGATGTTTAAGAACATCTCGTTAATTTTTATTTTTCTCCTATCGCTTGTCCGGAGCGTCAGCGCCGGACAAGCAGATACGCTTTCGCTTAATTTAACCAAAGAAAAATTACCGTTCGGTTTAACCCGTGAAGTCCCCGAAAAATTTACGCGGATTGCTCTTGCGTTAAGCGGCGGCGGTGCGCGCGGGTTTGCTGAAATCGGCGTGTTAAAACTTCTTGAGAAAAACGGAATTCCTTTTTCAAAAATTTACGGCACAAGCATCGGCGCGATAATAGGCGCGATGTACGCAAGCGGATACTCTTTGGATGAAATTGAGAGTATTCTAACTTCGACAAATTGGGACTCATTTTTTAATCTCGAAATTACAAAACGAAATCAGCTTTTCCTTCAGCAGAAAAGAATTTTGGATAACGCATTCCTTTCGTTAAGAATGGATAAGATGAAGCCTGTAATCCCTCAGTCGATAAACTCCGGATTGCAGTCGTATAATTTTTTCTCCGACATTGTCTGTAGCGCGCCGGTAAAGGTTGAGAGCGATTTTAACAAACTAATTTACCCCTTCCGGGCGATTGCAGGCAACCTGTTTACGGGAAATCCGGTAGTTCTGAAATCCGGTAATTTAAGCACAGCGCTGCGGGCGAGTTCTTCCGTAACTTTTTTAATGCCTCCGGTCAAGATTGATTCGATGCTGCTTGTTGACGGCGGCATTGTCGCGAATATTCCCGTTAATATAGCCAAAGCCGACGGAAACGATTTTGTAATCGCGGTGAACGTTACGAGTCCGCTGAGAAACGCCGGCGAACTAAATTATCCGTGGGAAATCGCCGATCAGCTTGTCAGTCTTCCTATGAAAAAAATAAACGAAGATAATTTAAAAAATGCGGACTTTGTATTTACTCCCAATCTGAAAGGGGTTCACAGCAATGTTTTTGACAGTTTAAAAAAGGTGGTTGGATACGGGCTGGAAGAAAAAGCAAAAATAAACATGTTGGAAAAAAGGATAATTAAATATATAGAAAAAGTAAATCCCGCATTAAATAAGAAATATTATTCGATTGTCCCGAGCGATTCTTCTTTTATTGAACGAAGTTTCATTAAAAGTTTGTCCGAACCGGACAGCATTACCGCGGCTAAATTATATTACGGGCTTTATAAGTTAAAAAGAAAATACGGATTACTAAATCCGCGTCTTCTTCTTTTCCCCGGCAAAACGGGAACGGCGGTGAAAATAATATCGGAAAAAGGGAAGAGTATCGATTCCGTTGCGGTTAAAGGAATCACCGGCGAAGACTCCTCTTTCGTTTATTCCTACATGAAAAAATTAAAAGGAAAAATATGGGACGACGAAAAAGTTTTTAAGTACGCTTTGGGCGCTCTCCGTCATTTCCGCGAAAAGGGAGAGATTTCATTAAAGTTACAAAAAGTGAGTTTTAATAAAGAAAAGAGAATCGCTGAATTTGCTTTCAGAAACTACCTCTATGACGGATTAATAGTAAAAGGACTTAAGAAAACGAAAAAATTTGTCGTCGAAAGGGAAATGGAATGCAGAAAAGGGGAGCCGATACTTAAGACTGATTTTGTCGAATCCCTTGAAAACATTAGAGCTACCGATTTATTCAGCGCTATTGAGGTAATGCCGAAACACTCTGCGTCAAAAGTAAAATTAAAAATCAGTTTGCGGGAAAAACCGAGCAAGTTAATCCGTTTGGGATTAAAAATCGACAATGAATATTTATCGCGTCCCTTTATCGATATTCGGAATGAAAATCTTTTCGGAGATGGAAGTCAGCTTGGATTTACTTTTTTCGGCGGATTAAAATCTCAGCTCATCTCGCTGGAACATATCGCCCCGAGGATATTTAAATCGTTTTTTACTTATCGGTTAAAGTTCTTCTATAACGGGAAGCAGATTTTTACATACAAAAGAAAAAAGACAAACAACGACCACATCATCGCGAATGTTATTGACGGAACTTATGAAGCAAGTCATCTCGGAGGCGATCTGAGTTTCGGAAGACAGATTGAAAAACTCGGCGTTCTTTTTGTCGGTTGGAAATTTATGAGGGATAAGATTTACGGGATAAATAATTATTCGGGAGACGCTTACTCGAAGTTAATTAGCGCGCTTACGGCGAATCTTACTATCGATTCGAGAAATATTGTTCCCTTCACTGCTTCCGGAGTTTACTTCAATTTATTTTACGAGACCGCCAACAACCAATTTGCGTCGGAAATTCCTTACACAAAGTTTGGAGCCGATTATAAAGGTTTTTTCTCGCTGAGTAAAGTTTCAACAGTGGTTTCCTCCATAAAATTAGGGCTTGGCGATGAAACGCTGCCTCTCTCGGAACAGTTCTTTTTGGGAGGCGAAGATTTGTTTTACGGAATGCGAGAGAATGAAGCGCACGGACGACAGATTTTCGTTACCTCGCTGAAATACAGATATAAGCTGCCGTTTAAAATCTTTTTTGATTCGTTTATTTCCTTCAGATATGACTTGGGCAACATTTGGGAAAATTATTATAAAATAAAATTCAAAGATTTGAAGCATGGAATCGGATTGGCGTTATCTCTGAAAACTCCGATTGGTCCGGCTAAGGTTTCCATTGGGAAAAGTTTTACATTCAAAAACACGCTTGATAAGAATATTATCGCGCGAGGTCCGTTCCAGTTTTATTTTTCGATAGGTTATTATTTTTAGATGTTTCCGGCAAGTAGTTTTCGCTCTCTTTCCGGAAAATGGAAGCGCGAATTACCTGATTAATCGAGAATAATCTTCTTTAAAAAACTTCATTATATTAGCTCCGTTAAAAAACGGAATGTCGTCGGGAAATACAACCGTTTTATTTTTGTCCCATTCGCGTTGTGTACGAACGTTGTATTGATGAAGATTTAGAACCGCAAAGCGGCGGTCGATAAGTTTGTTTTCGGAATTGAAGACAAAAAAAGCGATCATTAACGGAAGGTTTAGTTCGGCGCTCCATTTTTCGTAGGAGCGGACGGCGCGTTCGTTAACAATCCATTTCGATTTATGTTTTCCCTTCCAATCAAGAAGAAGTTTTTTCCCGTTAAAGTTAATCAAAGCGTCCGGCTTATCTTCTCCTTTCTCCCAAACCTTTTCGTAGCGTCTGTCTTCACCGAAGGCTTGAAAATCAAACCCGAATTGCACAAGCAAATTTTTCCCGTGGAATTCCGCCATGTCGTGCAGCTTGTAATTGCTCCGGAATTTCCGTGTGGTTTTTTCAGGCTGAAAGTCGAGATTTTTCATTAATCTTTTCCCCCGCCGCTTCCCATTAAAGCGCTGATAAACTGCAGGTTGGGGGAATCGGAAAGAGAGAAAATAATTTGGAAAATTGACATTATTGGAACGGCTAGAAGCATGCCGATAATCCCCCAAATGTAGCCCCAGATAAATAAAGAAAGGAGAATCACAAGAGGGTTCATGTTTAATCTGTCGCCGAGGAAAATCGGTTCAATTACATTCCCGACCAATGTTTGAACGCCTACAAGCGCGGCGAGAAGGAAAAAAGTGTAGCCGAACGATTCATACTGAATAATTGAAATAATTGTCGGGAAAAAAACGGCAATCGCCGGACCGATAGTCGGAATAAAGTAAAGAAGCATTGTCAATATAATCCAGACGACAATAAAATGAATGTCGAAGAGCCAAAGAACTATTCCGGTTGCCAATCCGACAAGCAGACTGAGGAGGAACTTGGTTGAAAAATAATGCTGAATTTTACGTGTGATTTTTTTGTAAGTAATATCCCATGATTCGATTAAACTCGAATGGTTATTGCCGGCTTTTATGTTCATCTGCTCAATTCTTTTCCGGAAAGCTTCCTGCATGTTTTCATGCCCGAGAACAATAAAAATATAAAAAAGAATAATCAGAATAGTGGTAGTGGCAACGTTAAACGTTGAGGAGAGAACGCCGGAAGCGAAGGTGTCAAGATTAAGCTGTTTGACTAATGAAATCAGATTGAATTGCGAAATGTCGAAATTTTTAATTCCGGCGTAAGCCATAAAGTTTTTTAAGATTGTATCAAACTTATGTTCGTAAAGAGGCATTGTTGCCGAGAACTGATTAAACGAACCGATAATAAATTGCGAGATGCCGTAAATCAAAAGGGAAATGATTATTAAGTCGATTAATAATGCAATTCCTATCGGAACTTTTTTGTTTTTTAATTTCTGATGTAAGGAGTCAAACAGAAAAAGAAGAAAAATTGAGAAAACGAATGGAATAAGAAATTCTTTAAGCTCGATTAAAATTACCGCAATAAAAACAACTCCAATAACGCTGATGAAAAATCTGCTTACGGGATCGAAATCGGTTTTTGCTTCCATTGTTCCTCGCTTAAAACTATATTAAAGAATTCATAAATCAAATATTGGTAAAACTAAATGAAAAAAGCAATAACTATAATAGGGCTTTCTGTAATTTTAATTTTTAGTCATGCAGATTTTGCTCAACCTGTTAAGGTTCATCCCTTGTGGAGCCGGAACGCGACAATCTACGAAGTGAACATCCGGCAGTTTACTCCGGAAGGGACTTTTGCGGCTTTTGCAAAACATCTAAATGAACTTAAAAAATTAGGAGTGAAAATAATTTGGTTGATGCCTGTTCATCCTGTGGGAGTATTGCATCGTAAAGGGAAGCTCGGTAGTTACTATTCGGTTAAGGATTACAAAGCCGTGAACACGGAATTCGGGACGAAAAAGGATTTTGCCGATTTGGTGAACCGAGCGCACAAGCTCGGGATGAAAGTAATTTTGGATTGGGTGGCAAATCATACTTCGTGGGATAACCCATGGATTGAGAAATATCCCGATTTTTATACGCGTGATAAAGAGGGAAAAATAATTCCGCCGGTTCCAGATTGGCGCGATGTGGCGGACTTGGATTATTCGAATCATCTGCTGTGGGAAAAGATGAGCGATGCGATGCTTTACTGGATTAAGAATTTCGATATTGACGGATTCCGTTGCGATGTAGCGGAAATGGTTCCCTTAAAGTTTTGGGATTTTGCGGTTTCCAAATTGATGAAACAAAAAAATGTTTTTATGCTGGCTGAAGGCTCGGCGCCGGAGCTTTATTCCGCATTTGATATGACTTACGATTGGAAGTTAAAAGATATTTTTAACGCTATTGCAAAAGGGGAAAAGGATTGCACTGCTATTTATAATCATTTTGCGGAGTACGAACCTGAAAAATATCCTCAGGATTCCTACAGGATGCTGTTTACTTCAAATCATGACGAGAACTCTTGGACGGGAAGCGCGATCGAGAGATTGGGAAAGTATGCGCCTTTATTTGCGGTAGTTTGCGAAACCGCCGATGGAATGCCTTTAATTTATTCCGGACAGGAAGCGGGCTTAAAGAAAAGGTTGAGGTTTTTTGATAAGGACACAATCAGTTGGAAAAGCTCTCCGTTTCGCGCGCTTTATTCCAAACTTAATAAATTGAAATTTACAAATCGGGCTTTGCGTAATGGCGATGGCGGAAAGATGGAATTTATTACCTCGCCGGATTCCCGTAATATTTTAATTTATAAAAGGAAGAAGGATAACGACGAAGTAATCACAATGATAAATTTTTCAAATTTTGAAAAGACGTTTTGGCTGAAAGATTATCCTAAATACAAAGATGTTATGAGTGGTAGAATTATTACCGAAAGTAAAGTTATTATCCCGTCGTTTGGATTTAGAGTTTTGGAGAAGAAGTAATATCGGAATATCAAGTGAACGTATTTTAGCGCTGTTTTTAACTACGAAAGAAAGGTTAGCTGATTGTAAAAAAATCCCTGTCGAGGACAATATTATTTAATAATCTTGCTCATAGCAAACACGCTAGAATTTAACCCTAGACGATTTTAAGATTACTCCTCTCAAACAACATTGCCTCGAAACAGGGAATGAATGAAAAATTAATTCTGCTGAATATTTTCCAGCGCTTTAATGATTGCCATTAAAATAAAACCAATCCCCGATAAAAGGATGTCGTCGAAATCGATATTGAATACCGGAATCGAGCCGATCCAAAAAGCTATCAGTTTTGTAAATAGCAAAATTGTAAAAAACAAAGCAAAACCAAATAAACCGTTGCTTAACGGCGCAAGAAGAAAAAGTGATAATTTTTTTCTTGCTTCTTTTTCTTTTCCGCTTAAAACGGAAATGTTCTCTTTCATAAAGAACCCCCTTAATGTTTTACCCAAATATACAAATGTGTGCCCTCTGCAAAAGTGATTTATAACACACGCCGAAGTTTAAATAAAAATTTTATAATAAAAAAGGATTAATGAATATTAGGCGAGAATATTTTTTATACACTGCCTTGAACTTTAAGATATTTCAAGGCAGTGTGTAAAATTAAAATCCGAAGAATCTTAAAAACGGGAATGCTTGTCCGGCAAAATAAAGAAGTATTGCAAATCCGATCCAAATTATATAAATCCACGCTACAACTTTTGTAACGGATTTAACGTTAAACATTTTTGCAAAGCCGATACCGATTAATGCGTAAAACCAAATTCCGATTATATCAAGTTTCGCAAGAAGGACGCCCGTCAACGAGGATGTGTCAACATTTAACAAAGCGGCTAAACTTAAACTGTTCAAAGGTCTTCCAAGCAAAAACATCAGCAGCCCGACAATTATGTAACCGAGTGTCAATATGTAATATGGAAGTCCGTAAGCTACGAGAGCGTCTTTGAAAGTTCCGCTTCCTTTAAAACCTAATTTAATAACAAGCATAAAAAATCCCGCAAGAAAAAGAACCAAAACAAACGTAACTAAAATTGTACTGATAAACTGAATCCATTTACCTTTCTCAAATTGTTCGTCCATTTTTGAGGAAATTTTGTCAATCTGCTGATCGGCTTGTTCTTGGGTCATAGTTCCGTTGTCAACAAGCGTTTGGAAATTTTTCTCAATTTTTGCCATCTGTTTTTCCTGAATCTGCATTCGTATTTCAGGGTCGTTTAAAGATAAAAAATTAATGATTGATACAACGATTGCAAAAATAAGAATCGGCAGAAGCCAGTCAATGGTTTTGACTCCGCGATTTTTTATTTTGCTGAAGATGTTGGACGGTTCGGTAAAAATTCCTACAATTTCATCCGAAACGGAAACGTTTTCCTCTTGCTCAAAGTTATCGTAAAATCCTTCTCCCATACTACCTCCGTAATTAATAATATTGATAATTAAAAATATAAATAAATTAAATTTGTTTATTGTTAACTCTTGGGACGTTCAATCGAAAAAAATGTTTTCTCTTCAATTCCGAAAATTATGAGTCGGAACAATATTTTAAGTAGAGGGGTTAAAACAATAATAATATAAGGAGTAACCAAAATGAAGAAAATAGCTCTTCCTGTCTTAATGTTTTTATCATTATTTCTTTTTTCATGTTCAAGTCTTTCGCATAATTACTATAAAATGAATAAGTTGCAGAGCGTCAGATATCTGCAAACGTCGGTCTCGGGTTCAACGGCTTCTACCGTTATTCTTACCGACGGAAGCCGCTGGGAATTGGACCGGCGACCTTATGTAAACGCGGGAGAAAATGCGACCGTGATAATTTTCATGAATCATCCCGGCGGATTTTTCATTACCAAGAATATGACATACAGAATTTTACCGAAAATAAATGAAGCTTTCGATAAAGGATACAATTCTTTTTTCAACGATGGTTTACTCGGTTCGATTAAGAAAATTAATCTCAAGGAAAGGAGCGTTGTTGTAAGCGGAAATAAAAAGTTTATTGTCCCTTCCGATTACGTAAGCGGATTAGCCGCTTTTAAGGTTGGGGATAAAATTCTGTTAAATGAAAATCGTTCTGCTATTGAAGATTTGAATTTGCAGATACAGATTCCGTGCAAGGAAAAAAGCGAATAAAAACAGCGCATGGTAAATGAACGGAAGGCTTTGCATAACTTAACTTATGTCATTCTGATCCCGCCTTGGCAGGCTCAATATGACAAATTTAGGTTATGTAAAGATCTCTAATACTTGCGGAAAATTTTGAGTAAGCGAAGAGAGCTTTAAATAAAGTAGCATTGAAAAATTTGTCAGTTAAATGAAAATTATTACATTCTTTACCAAAAATTGAATTTTAGTTTTAAAGTGGATAAAATGCTATTATTGTTATGCGAGGAGTCGAAAAAATCATTTCTTAATACATCATATTTCCAATTAAATTTAAGAGGTTAAAATGAGTAACGAAGCTGCAAAATTTATTGAAGCGAGAGATTTTTTCTTTAACGTAGGTAGCTATGAGGAAGCATATGAAAAATTCGAATGGCCGCGCGTAACAAAGTTTAATTGGGCTACGGATTATTTTGATGACATGGCGCGCGGTAATCAAAAAGATGCTTTGATTTATTGTGACGAATCGGGGGGCGAAAAGATTGTCAGTTTCGATAAAATGAGTCGCCGTTCTTCGCAAGTCGCTAATTTCTTAAATGATTTGGGTTTGCAGAAAGGCGACCGCGTAATGATAATGATGGATACGTCAGTTGAGATTTTTGAAATTATCCTTGGAATTATGAAAGCGGGCGGCGCTATAATTCCTGCAGCCACATTACTTTCGAGTAATGATATCAGCGACAGAATCGAACGAGGAAACGTTAAGTTTATTATTGCTCACAGACATTTTGCCGAACGGATCGACCAAGCCGGCGATAATCTGAAAAAATTAACCGCAAAAATTTGCGTTCGCGATGATTTGGAATTGCCGAAATGTACTAACGAACTTGTTGAACCCGATTGGGTTGATTATACCGATTCCGAAAAATATAAAGAAGATTTCAAACCGTTTTTTGTAACATATTCAACCGACGACTTATTCCTCTTTTTTACTTCGGGAACAACCGCAAAGCCGAAACTCGTTATGCATTCTCATCACTATCCGATAGGTCATCTTACTACGATGTACTGGCTTGACGTTAAACCGGATGACATTCATTACAATATAAGCGCGCCGGGCTGGGCTAAGTTTGCATGGAGCAGTTTCTTTGCTCCGTGGAATGCCGGAGCTACGGTTTTAACTTTCCGCTATTCTCAGTTTAATCCAAAAAGCGTTTTGGAAAAAATTGAAAAGTATAAAGTTACCAGTTTATGCGCGCCTCTCAGCGTTTGGAAGTTATTCCTTCTTGAAGATTTGAAAAGCTATAATTTATCTTTAACCAAATTAGTAAGCGCGGGCGAGCCGCTTAATCCGGAAATCGTTAATAAAGTAAAGGATTTGCTCGGACTTGATTTAAAAGAAGGTTACGGACAAACCGAAACGACAGGTTTGGTCGCAACGTTTAAGGGAATGAAAATCAAAGATGGCGCAATGGGGAAAGTAGCTCCCGGTTACGAAGTTAAAATTTTGGACAGCGTTTTGGACGAAGTCCCGAGAAATCAGGACGGTCAGATTGCCGTAGCCACGTTTCCCGTTAAGCCGCTCGGACTTCTTTCCGGATATGATGACGAGGAGAGAAATAAAGAAATATTTAAAGGCGGCTGGTATTTAACCGGCGATACCGCCTACATGGACGATGAAGGATATATTCATTTTATCGGGCGCGTGGATGATGTATTCAAGAGTTTGGATTATCGTATCAGTCCGTTTGAAGTCGAAAGCGAAATCATGGAACACGCGGCAATTTTGGAGGTTGGCGTTATCTCAACAGTTGACGATAAATCGAGAATTGTTCCGAAAGCATTTATTGTTCTTAAGCCCGATTACCGTCCGACAAAGGAAATGGCGCTTGAGCTTTTCCGTTTTATCAGAGACCACATGGCGCCGTATAAACGCCCGCGGTCAATCGAGTTTATGGAAGCTTTCCCAAAAACAATCAGCGCAAAGGTTATGAGAAAAGACTTAAGAGCTTACGACCAGAAACTTAAAGAAGAAAATAAAAGAGGCGAATATGAATTTTATGAAAAAGATTTCGCCGAAGAACTAAATCTTAGAAAAAGATAAATAACATTAAATAGAAGCCGCTGTAATAATTTTCGGTTTTGCGGCGGCTTACGGTTTTCATTTATAAAAGGAGGTCTTATGACTAAACTACTAATCACTCTCGGGCTGGTTTCATTGCTCGGATTTACTGTTATTACACTTGATAAACCTAACGTTCCCGATGCGCCTACAAAATATCCTTCCGGCGAATTAGGGAAAATGGTTAAGTTGGGCGAAGATATCATTATGCACACCAACACTCACCCTCTTACCAAAGATTTGGTAGGCGATGATTTAACTTGCAACAGCTGCCACTTTGACGGCGGTAAAACAAAAAACATGGGTACGTTTATCGGTACTGCGGCGGCTTTTCCAGCTTACTCTCCAAGAGAAAAAACTGTTCAGACGCTTCAGGACAGAATCAACAACTGTTTCATGCGCAGCATGAACGGCAAACGCCCGATAATCGACACAAAAGCTTCTGTCGCAATGGCGGCTTACATTACTTGGCTTTCCGAAGGAGTTCCGATTAAGATGAACCCCAAAAAGCCGGTTAACAATTTTTATTCGAAACAGTGGATTAACAAAAAAACCGTTCCGCTAATTAAGAAAGCTACGCATAAAAATTACCTTAACGGTAAAAAACTTTACGCTGAAAAATGCGCAGATTGTCACGGCATTAACGGAATGGGAGATGAAGATAATCCTCCGGTTTGGGGAGATAATTCTTACAACTGTGGAGCCGGTTTGGCTCATCCGCACAAAATGGCTACTTGGTTAAAAGCAAATATGCCTTTGGATGATGAAACATTAACGCTTCAGGAAGCGGTTGATATCGCAATCTATGTTGACGCACAGCCACATCCTTCCTTTAATCTGCAGGATCATCTTTTACCGAAAGAAAAGATGGGTTACTATAATTCGATTGTTCTAAAGGAAAAACATACGGTACGCAGCAATTTCGCCAAACCGTTTAAGTTGGATATTGATAAAATCAGAGGAGATAAACTTATCAAGTAAGGTTTATCCGATTCATTTTTTAAGAGCGCTCTACGGAGCGCTTTTTTTTGAAGATTCAGAAAGAACTTGATTATAACATAGTATAAAATTTTTTCCGTTTAAACATATTTCCAAACCTCCGAGGTTTTAAAAACCTCGGAGTTATTCCGTTTAAAGTCAATAATAAATGGGACAAATATTCATGTCCCTATTTTTTATAAAATAAGTTCTATGACATAATATTTTTGATTAACTTACCATAAGCCCTTAAGTTTATTTATGGAAAGAGCGGATGTTAGATCCCGTACTTGATGATGTTATTTCATCTTGGGACAACTTCTGCTTTTTCCTTTTTTTAGCTTGTCTATTTGATATTGGAGCCGATTCATCCGGTTGTTGATAACGTCTTAACTTATTTTGTTTAATAACAACCGTTTTAGGATGTGTACTATTTTTTAACATTTTCATTGAGTTAGCTCTATCCTTTCCCGGATTAAATTCCTCATTGTTTTTCAGCATCCCATAAATTATTCTGAGTATCTTGTGCATACAGACACCCATTGCCGCCGTCTTATTCATTCCCTTTTTAATGTGACGTTCATAAATCTCTTTTATAAGTGGATTATGCACAATAGCTGTTCTGGTTACCATATAGAGAATGTGTCTTACTTCTGAGTTACCCTTTTTGCTCATATGCATCCCGTATGTTCCATCGCCGCTTTGTTTCCATATCGGATGTAGTCCGAAGAAAGAAGACAACTTTTTAGTAGACTCGAACTTATCAACTGAAGATATATTTATCATAAGACCCACTGCAGAGTAATCGCCTATCCCGATAAAGCTTTTTAATATTTTCAACTCCGGTAAATTGCAATTATCTGCAATCAACTTACTTTGCTTTTTTATTAATTTATCGAGCTGATTTATTTGTTTTACCAATGAAGTTATTAAGTCTGCCGTTATAGCGTCAGTTGCAGCCGCTACCGATTGTTTTGCCTTATTTATTAAACTTACCGCTTTTGGTTCGGTTACATAAGCAATTGAACTTAGTTTGGAAATTCTTGCTCTTGATAACTCTCTTGCCGTTGGATAACGCTCTATGACCTTGAGCAACCAGTTTGGATATCCGTGTTTACAGTATGATAAGACTTCCGGATTCGCAGTATAAAGAACCGATTCGAGCTGATTATACAACTGGGTTTTCTGCTTACTTAAGATTCGGACAAATTTCCATTGTCTTCTCATAGCAAAATATTTATCATCATTTTTATAATTTACTTTCCCTTTATGATTGATTAAATATTCTGCTATGTTTCTTGCGGCATTTTTATCGGTTACTATTCTGTTCATCGAAGCATCCGAGTTATGCTTTGTTCCAAAAGGATTTAATCTGGCTACTTCAATATTCAACTCTTTCTGTAAGTTTAACAAACTGTTGAACCAATTATTTTCGTAACCGCCGGTTGATTCTACTGCAGAATAAATTATAGAGTTCTGATATTTCTCTAATAATTTTTTCAGAATTTTCGAGAGTTCTTGATGTCCGGTTTCTGTATCATCTAATTGAAAACTATCAACTACCGTACGTTTTTCTTCATCAATTATTATGAAGTCAGAATAACCTTTACTGACATCACCGCCTAAGTAATAATTATTCATTGTTACTCCGTTAAAATTTGTTAATTAAAACTCCGCTTTTATGCGGTAGAAATTATCAGGCAACATCAGCCTTGTTCATATACTGCATCTTGTGCAAAGTTATTCCCCGATTTTTACCTGACGGAAGGAAGAAACTCCGAGACGAGCTCTTGGCTCAAGGTTGGTTCCTTCTACTTCCGTAAGAAAATATTTTTCCCATTTTTTCAAAGAACTTTATTATATTTTTCCCGCTCTTTTAACATACAAGGTT
>WGCV01000025.1 GCA_015493615.1 Melioribacteraceae bacterium | reverse complement strand
TTGTTCGTTGAAGGTATTTAGCAGCATCATTACTTTCATACCTTCGAGGAAACGAGTACCTCGAAGGAAAGTTAAATGCCGAATTTTCTCGCTTTTTGCTTAATTTTTTAATTCCCCTCTGGACAGAGGGGTGGATTCCGACGTAACGGAGTGAAGTCGGAAGACGGGGTGTGGGGAGATGCCGAGTTTTCTCACATTTTGCTTAAATTTCAGGCAAAGCGCCTACCCCGACGCCGCTAACGCGTCGCCACCCCTTCCATAGGAAGGGGAATTTGCCTGCCTTGTTTTTACCAAACATGGTCATTCTGATCTCGCGCCGGCGAAAAGAATGACAAATTAGGTATTGCCTTGCGTCTTTCGTTTTGCTTCTGTGACAAAGAATCGAATGGCTTTTTCGGATTAGTTCATTCAATTTTAAGTTGAGGCATTATATTAAAGAAGATAATTCTAAAATTTTTGTACTGAAAGTTTTCCCATAAAATTTTATCTTGTAATCTGTAAAAAGAGAGCTATGATGAAAGCAAAAAGTTTTATAGTAATATTCTTTATATTAATCTCGTTAGCGTTCTCGCAATCGCAAAAAGAGAATCTTTTTAAGGGAGCGCGGGAACTTCTTAAATCAGCCCAAAAAACAAACGCCTCTCTTTTATCTCCGGAAAACTACAACAAAGGAACCGCTTATTACAAATCGGCTGAGAAAGATTATGATTCGGGAAAAGATGTTTCTGAGGTTTATAATAAACTGCAGAATGCCGAAACCTATTTATACAAAGCGGTTGAACGCTCTAAAATAAATTCCGAGATTTTTGCTTTAACGTTGAAGCTGAAAAAAGAAGCTGAGAAATCAAATAAAGATAAATTTTCCCGGCAATACTTTGACGAGGGGGAAAAGCATTTCAGTTCGGCTATCAGACTTTCCGAAGAAGAAGCTCCGAGGGGCAAGATTGACCATGAACGGAAATTGGCAAACGATTTTTTTGAAGGAGCCGTTATTATAGCTCAAAATAAGAAGCTGATATCTCCGGTGATTGACTTGAAGCTGAAGTGTGAAAAGAATCGCGCCGATTTATTTTCACCCGTTAATTTTCAAAAAGGGAAGAAGCTGATAGACGACGGTTTCTTTTTTGCCAAAAGCGGAAAGAGCGATGAGTTTGTTAAAAATATTTTGTCTGCTGAACTTTATTTAAAAAAAGCCTTAACGGTTTCAAAGAAGCGTGATGAAGCTCAAGCGGATTTGCTTACCGCGTATTCATTTGCAAAGAAAGCCGACGCTAATGTTTGGGCTGATTCAAGCTGGAACAAAGCATTAAGCACTGCTAAAGAAGGCGGAACTTTGTTGGAAAAGGGGGACAAAAAAGGAGCGGATAGTAAATTTTTAATTGCTTCAAAATTTTTTTGGGATGCCGAGAAAGAGGCGATCTACTCGCATTACATTAATTCGCTTAAATTGAATCTTGATTCATTAAAAGCCGAACATTCGGAACGGTATGCTCCAAATCTGATTCGAAGAGCCGAACTCCTTATCTCGCTTGCCGACGGGGCATTCAAACAAAACCGGTACGATAAAAAAATTAAGAAATATTACTCGCAAGCCAAAGAAGTTTTAACAAGGGTCGGACTGATAACAAACCTTTATAAACAAAACAAACAGAGAGAAATTGACAGTCTTGTCCTACATAATCTTTATCCTTTCGGTAACAGGGAAGTTGTTCTAAATAAGAATAAACCAACTGAGGAAACCGCCGTCCCTAAAACTCGGGATACTGCAAAACCTTCCGCGCAAAAGAAAAACCGGATAGTGAAAATACCGGTTGAGAAAAATAAACCCGCTCCGAAGATTGTAAAAATCAGCTCTCCGGCAAAATCCGATACGGTTCATGAGAAGCCAAAAACGGTTGGAAATGAGAAAGTCGTTAAACGCGCTTCTCCAATGGAAGAATTGATAAAAAATGCCAAGAGTGAATTCGGAGAAGGAGAAGTTGTTATAATTAAGGGGAAAAATAAACTCCGAATCAGACTTACCGGACTGAAGTTGGCGGCTTATGAAAGAAAACCTTCCAAGAAAAATCGATTGATTTTAAGAAAATTAAGAACTTTGATTAAGAAAACTCCTTCGATAAAAAAGGTGATTATTGAGGTTTATTCCGATTCATGGGGCGGCGACGCTTTAAACAAAAAGCTCTCTTCGGTAAGAGCAAAAACAGTAAAACGATATTTAGTGCAAATGGGAGTTAAATCCAAATTACTGATTGCAAAGGGAATAGGGAACAAGAACCCGATTGCCTCCAACGATACTTTTGAAGGAAGGAACAAGAATAGAAGAGTAGAAGCAGTTTTCTTTTTAAAATAAATTTATTTTTAGAAGGCTTTGCAGAACCTAATTTATATGTCATTCTGATCCCGCCTTGCGGACTCAATATGACAAATTTAGGATATGCAAAGGTCTCTATTGATTTATTTTTCACATAAATTGAGCAACTCACAAATCGGAGGCAAAAATGAAAACTCTGCGCGATGAGGATGGCGCTAAAACATTGCTTCTGAAACTACCAGCCGGATTTCACGTGGAAGGTCATTCTCATATTTCAACTGAACAGCGCTTTGTTTTGGAAGATTCGTATGTAAGCGACGGAGTTGAATATCAGGAGGGGACATACCAGATTATCCATGCCGGAGTACAGCACTGACCGTTTACATCGGAAAACGGAGCTGTAATTCTCGTGATTTGGGATCCGCTACCGGCGGCTGAAAAGTAATAGAGCAACTTAAAAAATTAAATTCCCTTTTTCGTGGAATCCCCCGAGGCGGAGTGGCGACGCGAAAGTGTAAATTCCCCTTCCCGTGGAAGGGGTGGCTCCGCCTCTGGCGGAGACGGGGTAGGGCTTTGCCTTAGAATTAAACAAAATGTGTGAAAATCAAAATTTAACTTTCCTTCGAGGTACTCGTTTCCTCGAAGGTATGAAAGTAATGATGCTGCTAAATACCTTCAACGAACAATCCGCCAGTGGCGGACGTTGAAGGAACGAAATGTAGTGTGGCGACGCGTTAGCGAAGACGGGGTAGGAGCTTTGCCTGAAATTTAAGCAAAATGTGAGAAAATTCGGCATCTATCCACACCCCGTCTTCCGACTACACTCCGTTTCGTCGGAATCCACCCCTCTGTTCAGAGGGGAATTAAATTCCCCTTCCTTGGCAATCAGTGCAGAGATATCATCACTACAAAAAAACAATCATTTAACAGTATTAAGTAACCACATACCGGCAGAGATTTATACTACTGTTTCTACAGAAAACCGACGAGATAGAGTTTTCAGCAGCTCAGCCACCATTGAGACAATGTTACTAACCGCTACACAAGAGGATAAGTCGTTTATAATATTCTCCGAAAAATATTTCTTGAGTGAAATTTCCACTTGTATGAGGCGATTTCGCAATTATTTAAGCCAATTTTTTTGTTAAGCGATTCAGTTTTTGTATATTTGCACTTCTAAAAATTCGAGGAAATATGAAGATACTAAAATCTCTAAACGATAACCAACGTGAAGCGGTTGAATGCATAAAAAATTCTCAAATAATTGTCGCCGGAGCAGGTTCCGGTAAGACAAAAGTTTTAACGCATAAAATTGCGTATTTGATTGAAAAAGGATACGAACCTTCATCCATTTTAGCCCTTACCTTTACAAACAAAGCGGCAAATGAAATGAAGGAAAGAATAAAAAAACTCATCGGGAAAAAAGCCGACGGTGTTTGGATGGGAACTTTCCATTCTGTTTTTGCAAAGATTTTAAGAGTGAACGCCGAAAAGTTAGGTTATAAACCGAATTTCTCAATTTACGACAGAGACGATTCCGTAGCTCTTGTCAGTCACGTAATGCAGGAACTCGACATTTCCACCGATTTGTTTACTCCGAACAACGCTCAGCACAGAATCAGCAATATGAAAAACCACATGGTTACTCCCGACGAGTTTAGAAAAAACTTTGCCGATTCCTCCCTTGACGAAAAATTTGCCGACGTTTACGAACTTTACAACAAGCGTCTCTTTGAAAATAATGCGATGGACTTTGACGATTTATTGTTGAAACCGATTGAACTTTTTAATAAAAATCCGAAGATTGCCGCCCGTTACAGGGGACAATTCCGCTACATTCTTGTTGACGAGTACCAGGACACGAACAGAGCGCAATACGAACTTGTGCGAATGCTTACTTCTCAGAGGATTAAAGTCTGCGTTGTCGGCGACGACGCTCAAAGCATTTACGGCTGGCGCGGAGCGGATATTTCCAACATGCTTGATTTCCAGAAAGATTTCAGCAACGCTAAGATGTTTAAGCTGGAACAGAACTATCGTTCGACGGCTAACATTCTTAAAGGAGCCAATTCCGTAATTGAAAAGAATAAAAATCAGATTGAGAAAAATCTTTGGACGGAACAAGAGGAAGGGGACAAAATTACCGTAATCAGATGTTCGGACGAAAAAGATGAAGCTTTCCAAATCGCGAAGAACATCAAGAAAGAAGTTCAGAAAAGAAAAATTTCTCTCAATGATATCGCTATTCTTTATAGAACCAACTCGCAGTCGCGCGCGTTGGAAGACGCTTTGAGAAGAGAAAAACTTCCTTATCAGATTGTCGGAGGCGTTGAGTTTTACCGCAGAAAAGAGGTAAAGGACATTCTTGCTTACCTGCGCGTGCTGGCTAATCAGAACGATGAGGAAAGCCTGCTTCGAATAATGAACTTTCCGCAAAGGGGAATCGGGAATACTTCCGTCGAAAAGATGCTTGCTTTTTCGCGCAAACTGAATATCAGCTTCTTCGACACTATGGCGAGAATTTTTGAAGTGATAGAAGTAAAGGAAAGAATTCAGAAAAACGTAAAGCAGTTTAAACTTCTTTTGAACAAATATATCGAGCTGAAAGATAAACTTTCCCTTTATGAACTGACTTCCGCTCTTGTGGACGAGCTTGGCGTTTTGAGGATGTACAAGGAAGAAAACTCAAAAGATTCTCTTGTGAGATATCAGAACGTTCAGGAACTGCTGAACGCAATCCAAGATTTTACTAAAACAAATAAAGGCGCAACCATAGACGACTTCCTCGCCGAAGTTTCTCTTGTGAGCGGTATCGACCAGATGAAAGAAGAAGCAAACTTTGTTACGTTGATGACAATTCACAGCGCCAAAGGTTTGGAGTTTCCAGTTGTATTTTTAAGCGGTTTGGAAGAAGACCTTTTCCCGATAAACAGAAAGTTTGATTCCGACGCAGACATTGAAGAAGAACGGCGACTATTTTACGTTGCCTTTACGAGAGCTAAGGAAAAACTATATTTAACTTACGCGCGTTCCCGCTACAGATTCGGCGAAGTAGCTTACCAGGACCGTTCCAGATTTATTGATGAAGTTGATCCTGAAGTTCTTGACGAAGCCAAAGCTTCGCATGCCCGTTCGGGAAGAAAAAGAAAATCTTACTACGACGATTTGTACAAAGGAGTAGCCGATCCGGATGCGGACAGAAGAACTTATCGCGTAGGCAGCCGGGTTACGCATAAGATTTTCGGGACGGGTAAAATTATGGCGATTGAAGGTTCGGGAGACATGGCTAAAATTTCCATTCAATTTGAAAGCCACGGGATGAAAACTCTCGTCGCCAAATTTGCAAACCTTTCATTGGTATAAAATCTTTTTTATTAAATTTCTTAAGCGGACTTCGGCTATGAGTCCGCTTTTATTTTATAAATAAACGAGTAGTTTTAATTGAGCAGAAAAAGTAAATCTTCTTTAACAATTATTTTTATTACCGTTTTTATTGATCTTGTCGGATTCGGAATTTTAATTCCCATTTTACCGACTTTTGCTACAAAAGCAATTCACATCAATGATTTTGAGATTGGAATCGTCGTAGCAATATACTCCTTTATGCAGTTTTTATTCAATCCGGTAATGGGAAAAATATCCGATAAAATCGGAAGAAAGCCGGTAATTACTTTCTCGCTTCTGCTCAACGGAATTTCATATATAATCTTCGCTTTTACTAATTCGTTCGCATTACTTTTAATTTCAAGAGTTATAGCCGGAATCGGCGGAAGCAACATAGGCGTTGCGCAAGCCTACATCGCAGACGTTACGACAAACGAAGAACGCTCTAAAGGAATGGGAATAATCGGAGCGGCTTTCGGGCTTGGTTTTGTATTTGGTCCGCTAATCGGCGGAATGCTCTCCAAGTACGGATATGAAGTTGTGGGATTTCTCTCCGCCGGTTTTTCTTTTGCCGCCGTGCTTTTTGCCTTTTTCCTTTTGCCTGAATCGCTTGAAACTCATCTCCGCTTTACTCATAAAAATTATAAGCTGTTCGATTTTAAAGCGGCGACCGAAGTTTTAAAAATGCCCAAAGTCGGATTTCTTGTCGTTCTGTTTTTTATACTGATATTTGCGATAGCCAATATTTACGGTACTTTCGCGCTTCTCGGATATAAACAATTCCATTTTACCGACAGTCAAAACGGGATTCTTTTCGGAATCATGGGATTAATCGGCGCGTTGGTGCAGGGAGTTGGATTAAAGAGGTTAGTGGAAAAATACCGAGACAGAACGCTTCTTCTTGTTGGTACAATATTGATGGGACTCGGTCTGCTTCTTATTCCATACGGAATAAATTTTCTCGGAGTAGCAATCATTGTTTCGATTATGTCTGTCGGCACAGGAATTTTGCAGCCGGTAACATTGAGTATGATTTCCAAATTTTCGCCTCAGGACAGACAAGGTTCAATTCTCGGTATCAATCAATCGCTGGCTTCTCTCGCTCGGGTTTTCGGTCCGCTCTGGGGCGGATGGGCTTTTCAATATCTCGGTTTCAAAGCTCCTTTTATTACCGGCGCTTTGGTCACGTTCGGAACTTTCGGTTTAATTTTCTTTGTTTTGAAAAATAAGTAAGAATATCTTTACATCTCATATTTTTTATTAATTAAAATTAATATTCAAATGTTGGAAATTGGAAAAATAAAGTTAGATAAAGCTCTTCTTCTCGCTCCCATGGAAGAAATTACTAATCCCGGGTTCAGGAAGTTATGTAAGGAGTTCGGCGCGGACTTAATGTACACGGAATTTGTGAACGCCGACGGTCTTTCAAGAAAAGATAAAAAAACTCACGCCAAGATGAAAATTTTTGATTACGAAAGACCTGTTGGAATTCAGATTTACGGCGGAAACATTGAACCGATGGTAGTTTCCGCTAAAATAGCCGAAAAAGAAAATCCCGATTTAATTGATATAAACGCCGGATGCTGGGTAAAGAAAGTCGCAAACAGGGGAGCCGGAGCCGGTTTGCTGAAAGACCCGCCCCTGATGGAGAAAATGGTTCGCGCCATTGTTGAAGCCGTTGATTTGCCCGTAACGGTTAAAACACGTCTCGGCTGGGATGATGAGAACATTGTTATTCTTGATGTTGCAAGGCGGCTTGAAGACGCCGGAGCTAAAGCGCTGACTGTTCACTGCCGGACGAGGAAACAGGGGCATTCCGGAGACGCCGCTTGGTTTTGGATTGACAGAATTAAAGAAGTCGTCGATTTTCCCGTAATTCTGAATGGCGGCGTTATGACAGCAAGCGATATTAAGCGGGCGTTTGACGAGACGAACGCCGACGGAGTTATGATTGCCCGCGGAGCAATCGGGCAGCCGTGGATTTTCAGAGAAGGGAAGGAAATTCTTGAATTCGGAGATATTAAAAACCCTGTTACTACGGAAGAAAGAATTAAAACGGCGCTCCGTCACCTTCGTTATGAAATTGAAATAAAAGAAGAACGACGGGCGGTTATTCCTTTCCGGAAGTTTTATTCCGGCTATCTGAAAGGAATGTACGGAGCTTCTAAAATACGGCAGGAGCTGATGAATTATGTTGAGTACGCTCCTATTGAAGAGACTTTGCTGAAATATTTGGATTATCTAAATAACTATGAAATGACAAAGCCGGAAAGCAAAGAATAAAGAATGTTAGTTCGTCAAGAAAAGCGGTCGGGACAGTCTTGGCGGATTGCGAGGAGCGACGCGACTTGGCAATCTCACTAGGATTCAGCTTTAGCCGATAAACCGCTCTTGAACATTAGGCAACAGCGTGTTTTCCGGTGAGATTACTTCGTCACTTCGCTTCTCGTAATGACGCTAAAATCTAACTAAAAAACTGTCATTAAGAATTCTTGCAACATGATGTTTGTTTTAGTTTCATTAATTAAAGATGAATTATTAGATTGGTTTAATAAAAAACAAGTAATGGGAAAAAGATATGAACGAAGAGTTCTATTCATATTTCGAATCGCCGATCGGAATTGTTGAAATTGTCGCCGATAAAAACAATTTAAGGGCGGTTAAGTTTATTGACGAATTACCGGAAGAGACGAAAAAAGGGAACAAAATTACGATCTCTGCCAGAAAGCAGCTTAAGGAATATTTTAGCGGAAAACGGAAAAAGTTCGATATCCCTTTTGAGTTTAAAGGCAGCAAATTTCAGAATGAAGTTTGGAAAGCTTTGACTAAAATTCCTTACGGAAGCGTTGTAACTTACCAAGACATTGCCAAACTTACGGGAAATGAAAAAGCTGTTAGAGCTGTCGGCTCGGCAAACGGTAAAAACCCCATTCCGATAATCGTTCCTTGTCACAGAGTGATAGCTAAAAACGGAAAACTTTCCGGCTACGCAGGAGGAGTCGAGCGAAAAGAATGGCTTATCGAACACGAAGCAAAAAACAGTTAGAGAGAGCATGATATGATTATTCAAAAAGAAATTACTTTAAAACCGCGCGCCAGAGGATTTCATCTTATTACTTTTGAGATACTTGACGCGCTGCCGGAGCTTAAGGAATTCGGAAGAGGAATTGCCAACATTTTCATTAAGCATACCTCGGCTTCTTTAACCATAAATGAGAACGTTTCGCCGGAAGTTAAAACCGATTTGAATAATTATTTTGATAAACTCGTTCCGGATTCTCTTCCGTACTTTGAACATACTATTGAAGGACCGGACGATATGTCCGCACACGTTAAATCTTCGATACTCGGATATTCTCTTAATATTCCGGTTACAAACGGAATGTTTAACCTCGGGACTTGGCAGGGAATTTATCTCTGCGAGCATCGGAACCGCGGCGGCGCAAGGAAACTAATTATTACCGTTACGGGAGAATAACCGGCTCTCAGAAAATAATAAATTTTATAACTGAACAATTTTTTCTCATAAATAGGGAACAAAATGATTAAAGAAACCGAAATAACAGTACTCCCCTCAAACATTAATAATCAGGATCTAATTCGCAAACTGGTAATAAAAAATCTGGGAATTGCCGCGGGTGATTTAACAGGATTTAAGATTATTAAAAGCTCTATTGACGCGCGAAAAAAACCTGTTTACAGATTACGAATTTTCGCATTTATTAACGAAGAACCTATTGATGATTTTACTAAATTCAGATTTAAGGACGTTTCAAAAGGGAAAAAAGTAATAATTGTAGGAAGCGGACCGGGCGGACTTTTTGCGGCTCTGCGATTTTTGGAATTAGGAATAAAACCTCTGATTTTTGAAAGAGGGAAAGAAGTTAGAGAAAGGCGTTATTCCTTGCGCAACATTATGTTGGAAGGAGTTGTGGACGAAAATTCCAATTACTGTTTCGGGGAAGGCGGAGCTGGAACTTACAGCGACGGAAAACTTTATACCCGAAGTATAAAACGGGGAAATGTAAAACGGATTTTAGACTTGCTGATATTTCACGGAGCCGGGGAAAATATTGCGATTGATTCGCATCCTCACATCGGGTCGAATAAACTGCCGAAGATTGTTGAGCAAATCCGTAACACTATCATGCAATACGGGGGAGAAGTTAATTTTAATTCCAGAGTTACCGATTTTATCATTGAAGAGAATAAAATTAAAGGCGTGATTGTTAACGGAGACAAGGAAGTTCTATCCGATGCGGTTCTTGTCGCAACGGGACATTCCGCAACCGACATTTGGAGCATAATAGAAAAACACAAACTTAAATTGGAAACAAAACCGTTTGCTCTCGGAGTCAGAATCGAACATCCTCAGGAATTAATAGATTCAATTCAATATAAGGTAAAACCACGCCCGTTAAATTTACCGGCGGCGTATTATTCCTTACGGAACAGCGTAAAGGGAAGAGGAATTTATTCCTTCTGTATGTGCCCCGGCGGAGTTATTGTTCCCGCCGCAACAGGAAAAAACGAATTGGTTCTTAACGGAATGTCGGTGGCGAAAAGAAACTCGCCTTTTGCAAATTCAGGGATTGTAGTTTCGGTAGATGAGAAGGATTGGAGAGCATATTCAAAGTTTAAATATTTTGCCGGATTAAAGTTTCGCGAGAGAATCGAGAAAATATCTTTCGAAGCGGGCGGAGGCAAACTTAAAGCTCCGGCTCAGCGGGTTACCGATTTTGTAGGAGGTAAAACATCAATCGATTTGCCGGAAACATCTTATAAACCGGGAATAGTATCCTATGATCTAAACCGAATATTCCCTAAAAATATTGCTTTGAGTCTCAAGTTGTCGCTTACACAATTCGGGGAAAAAATGAAAGGATATTACACGGATGAAGCGATAATATTAGCTCCGGAAAGCAGAACAAGTTCGCCGGTCAAGGTTCCAAGAGACAGCGAAACCCGTATGCATATTGAGTGTGAAGGATTGTTCCCCGTTGGCGAAGGAGCCGGATACGCGGGAGGAATTGTCTCTGCCGCGATTGACGGGGAAAATTCCGCAGATGCTGTCGGCAATTATTTGAAAATTTAACCGTGACGGATTGCGAGTGAAAAAACAAGCGTCCGCCGTGGCGGATTGGTAGAGCGGATTGCTTAGTCCCGCAAATTGCGGGACGGGCAATCTGCTTTTGTTTTTTACATAACAACCTGCAGATTGACCCTTCTCCGAAAAAATAGGAGAGAGTAATCTCCGCCTTAGGTGGACAACGCTACATCAAATCTTTTAACCGCTTCTACGGAGTTGCTTGTTTTTTCTTCGTGCTGAGTCGGTGAAACGCTTATTAACAATCAGCAATTGTGTGTTTTCCAGTGAGATTGCTTCAGCGAAAAGTCTTGAACTATGATTAAAATGATTAACTGACAAACTATGATTTTTCAAAATAGGATAAATATTAAGATTAATAATCCTTGTAATACAAAAGAGTAATGAGAACTCAAAAATCATAGTTCAAGACAATCAACGCCAGTCCTGATTTATCGGTAGCGTGGCAATTTAACACTTCTGCTCCGTAGGTGCAGAATCTTTGTAATAAACAATACAACGCAAATAGTAAGCTCCGTAGGAGCGGTACAAAACAAATACAAGATGTTGTGTCTGGTATATAAGTATCGCTCCTACGGAGCTAAAACATAATAGCTCGCTTCTTTTTTACAAAGGTAACACTCCTACGGAGTTGCTTGTTTTTTCTTCGTGCTTAGCCGTTAAATCGCTTATGAATATTCGGCAACAGCGTGTTTCCTATTGAGTCCGCCAAAGGCGGAGCCGCAGTCGTCGCAAGCTCCTCTTTCGCAATGCCAAAAAGAAATTAGGCTAAACTCCTCACTGTCATTCTGATCCCGCCTTGGCGGGAGAAGAATCTCAAAATCAGTATTTGCGCGAATGTCCGGTAGGAGATTGCCCCCATCAAAAAAAACGGTCGGGGCAAGCACGTCGCTCCGCTCCTCGCAATGACAAATTTTCATTATGTTTGTAAATATTTTACGTTTTACGTCTTTCGTCCGTAACAACTCACAAATTCTTCAAAAAATATTCCGTTAGCTTCTGATAAAGATTAACTGCGTCAACCCCGTAAACTCCGTGCTGCGAACCTACGTAAGGATAATAATCCAGGCGTTTATTCAAATGAGTCGCCTTCGATAAAAACATAAGGGTATGCTGCCAAACCACTGTCGGGTCCATTGTTCCGTGAACCATCAGAAATTTTCCTTTCAAGTTCTGCACGTAATTAAGCAGACTCGATTCTTCCATTCCTTCGTGGTTTGTCGCATCGGTGCCCATGTAGCGTTCGCCGTACATAACCTCGTAATAACGCCAATCAATTACCGCTCCGCCCGCAACGCCGACTTTAAATGTATTATTTGTTCTCAGCATCAGAGAAGTCGTCATAAATCCGCCGTAGCTCCACCCGAAGACGCCAAAGCGCGTAGAATCGATATAAGGCAATGATTTTAAGTACTTGACGCCGGTAAGCTGGTCTTCGATCTCTTTTGCCCCGAGATGATGCCATGTTGCTTGTTCAAAGGCAAGTCCGCGATTATCCGAGCCGCGGTTATCGAGCGTGAAAACAAAATATCCTTTCTGCGCCATCTTCTGAAACCAGAAAGCGTAGCGTCCGTAGCCCCAACGGTTTTTCACAAGCTGGACATGCGGTCCGCCGTAAACATAAACAATCGCGGGATATTTTTTCGTCGAATCAAAATCTACAGGATAAGTTATTCTGCAATAGAGCGTAGTCCCTTCGGCGTTTTTAATCGTAAAAACTTTTTGTTTCCCGAGCTTGTAATCTTTAACCGGATTTTTCGCTGTCAGCAGATTTTTAATTGTCTTTCCATGTTCGTCAATAATATTAATTACTCTCGGAGTTTTCAAATTTGTGTAGTTATCGATTAACAATCCGTTCGGGGAATTGAATTTAACTCTGTGAACTCCGTTTGCAAACGTAATCCGCCGAATTTTTCCGGTTGCCAAACTTACTTTGTAAAGGTTTTCCTCGATAGGGGAATCCTTAGTGGCATAAAACAAAACATCGCCCTCGTTTGTAAATCCGGCAATGCCGAGGACAGCCCACTCGCCTTTGGTTACCTGCTTCAGCAGCTTGCCATCGGTATTGTAAAGATAAAGATGCTGCCAGCCGTCTCTTTCGGAGTACCACAAAAACTTATCAGGCTTGCCGGGAAGGAATACCAAATCGTGTTCCGGCTCAACATATTTATCGCTTGATTCCTCGAAAAGCTCCTTAACTTCGGCGCCCGATTTTGCATCATATTTCACGAGACGCATCCGGTTCTGCAATCTGTTCAGGTGAGCTATGTAAATATATTTAGCTTCAGGTCCCCAAGTAACACAAGTTAAGTACTGATTTTTTCCGCCCGATGTTTTAAGAAAAACCGTTTTGCCCGTTGCAATATCGTAAACGCCCACGGAAACAACTTCGCTTCCTTGTCCGTTCATCGGATATTTTATATTTTTCAGATGAGCCGGGCGCGTGGTAATATCGACAAGAGGATAATTAGTTACGGCGCTTTCATCCTTTTGATAGAATGCAATCTTATCGCTCTTGGGCGACCAGAATATTCCGTGCGTAATGCCGAATTCATTTCTGCTTACCGATTGCCCCGATACGATATTGCTGTTCGTCTCCGATGTAATCGGAATTTGCGGATTATCAAGCGTTGACAAATAAAGATTGTTTTTGATTGTGTAAGCGGTCATCTTCTTATTCGGAGAAGTAAAAATATTTTCCGATTTCTTGGGAAGTTTATTGATAATCCGGAGTTTATTTCTGCCGTAATCAAAACTCAGAAAATAATTATTTGCAAGAAAGTAAATTTGCTCATCTTTAATTTCTTTAACCCGCGGAAAATACCGGAGAGAATCAATTCTCAGATTATTAACCGAGGCGTTGATATCGTTAAGCGTAATTACTTTTCTCCGGTTATCCAACGAAGTCAAAATCAAAGAATCTCCGGAAACGTAATAGTAGAAGTCGCTTCCTTTAATCCAGTTGAGCTGACTTAAATTTTTCGGCGCCAGTTTTCCGTAAGAATTAAAAATAATATCTTGATAAGTAAATTCTTTTCCCTGAGCGGAAGTCAGCGAAATCCATCCTATAAGTACGAACAGTAAGATTTTAATTTTTTTCATGATGTTTCCCAATTTTATTTATTATAAAAAGTCTTTATCGAATTTGACTTAACTCTCGCTTACAGATTACTAAACCTTCAGCGTTAAAATTTCATCCCAGTTTGTTGTAAAGCGCCGGGAAAGCATCTCGCGGCGGAGTTTCCATTCCTTTTTCATTCCCATTATGCCGAGCTTTACCGTGTCCTTTCCGTAGCGGCGGTTAAGCGCATCTATCTGCTTCATAAGGCGTTTGTGCCGCTCAACATCGATTTCATAAAACAAATCTTGCTGAATATCCGCATCCGTCATAATTCCGGTAACTATTACTCCGGTTTTTTTGTACTTATAACCTTGCAGATAAATTTTCCTTAACGCTTTAAGGGCGTACTTTACAATCTCAAATTGGCTGTTGGAGGGAACGGGAAGGGAAATAGTGTAACTGTTGTTGTATTGTGGTTCTTCTTCGTTAAATTTGTCCGTTATTATAAAAACCGAAACATAAGCCGCAACCGATTTCTGCCGTCGGAGTTTCTCGGCGCAGCGCGTGGCATGCGTCGCTACGGAAGTTTCCAAATTTTTCAAATCGGCAACTTTGCGCCCGAAAGATCTTGTTGTGGCAATCGCTTTTTTCGGAGGTCGTACTTCCTCAAGCGAGAGCCGTTTTTTCCCTTTCAGTTCCTGATAAGTTTTTAACCCAACGACTGTCATTTCCCGCAGTACCCAGCTTTCCGGCAAGTTAACAAAATCGAAAGCCGTGTTTATTCCCTTTATTTTCAGTTTGGCGGAGTATCTTCGCCCGATGCCCCAAACATCTTCAATCAATGTGAATTTTAGGGCATAATCTATTTGCTTTTGATTTCTCAGAACACACACACCGTTCAGCTGCGGAATCTTCTTGGCAAGGTGGTTTGCAATTTTGGCAAGAGTTTTGGTTTCCGCAATGCCTACGCCAACCGGAATCCCTACATCGCGAAATACTTTCCTCTTAATCTTCGCTCCGTAATCTTCCAGCCGTTCAAGTCTGTCAATGCCGGTAAGATCGAGAAAAGATTCGTCGATGGAATACATTTCTATGTTCGGCGTGAACGTCTTAAAAACTTGGTGCATCCGGCGGCTCATATCGCCGTAAAGTTCGTAGTTGCTGCTGAAAACATGCACATTGTGTTCGCGGAAAAAATTCCGGCGCTGAAATGCAGGTTCTCCCATTTTTAATCCCAAATCCTTTGCTTCCTGCGAACGCGCAATTACGCACCCGTCGTTGTTGCTTAGCGCCACAACGGGGATGCCGTTCAGCTTGGGATTGAAAACCCTTTCACAGCTTACGTAAAAATTATTTCCGTCAACAAGCGCGTACATTCACATGTGCCTGTGTATTGAATATGTTACAACTCCCCAAATTACAAGGTCGTTATCTCTGGAAACTTTTATCGGTTTGAAATCGGGATTATCCGGCATAAGATAAACCGTGTTTTCATCAATCTGTTTTACCCGTTTTACGGTAAATTCACCGTCTAAAGCGCAAACGAGAATGGAATCCTCCCTTGGCGTAAGAGATTTGTCGATTATTAAAATATCGCCTTCCTGTATGTTCGAGCCTATCATCGAATTTCCGGTAACGCGGGCAAAAAAAGTGCTTGCCGGATTTTTGATTAAATATTTGTTCAAATCGAGCGTTTCTTCCACATAGTCGTCGGCAGGGGAAGGGAAGCCGGCTTCGAGACTCGCTCCTATCAAAGGAAGTTCTATCTCGGTTGAAGTATCGGGAACAAGAATTTCCAGAGACTGACTTTTATGTAATTTTATGATTTTCATTTGGTTTAACTTAATATTCAAAAGAATAAATTGATTAACTAACAATTAGAAATTTAAAATTTAAAATAGTGATTTTTTTCATTTGGAAATCGATGATTTCGGAAAAATAATATTGAGTTGAATCCTAAAAAATTTTTATCTAACTTTCTAAATTGTATTAATCGGAAAAGATGTTGATGAAATTCAGAGAGTTTAAGTTTGTTTCGGAAAAACCGAAATGCCACTGCGGAGTTTTCGGAGCATTCGGAGAAAAACAAGCCGCCGTAGATGCTTATTACGGACTTCACGCCTTGCAGCACAGGGGACAGGAATCAGCGGGAATTGTTTCCGCCAACAAAGCCTCTGACGGGAAAATAAAATTCTCATTTCATAAAGATTTTGGACTTGTTTCCGATGTATTTCATGATAATTCGTTATTTAAGAATAAGTTAAGCGGTAACGCCGCAATCGGGCATAACCGGTATTCCACGACCGGTTCCTCAATATCCAAGAAAAATATTCAGCCGTTTGTTGTAAATTACAGAATGGGACATCTTGCAGTAGCTCACAACGGGAATCTGACAAACGCAGGGGAAATACGCGAAGAACTCGTAAAGAAAGGAGCGATTTTCCAAACAAGCAGCGATACCGAAGTGATTTTACACCTCATTGCACGGAGCAAGGAAGAAAACCAAGTCGAGCAAATCAGAATGGCGCTTAGAAGATTGGAGGGAGCATATTCACTTACCATATTAACAGACGACAAATTAATAGCTGCACGCGACCCGTTCGGATTCCGTCCGCTCAGTATCGGGCGATTGAACGGCGGATTTTTGGTTGCCTCCGAAACATGCGCTTTTGATATTAACAAAGCCGAATATATCCGAGACGTCAATCCGGGCGAAATTGTTGTGATTGATAATGAAGTAATTGAAACAAAAAAACTGAAATCATACTCAATTTTTGACGAACCGACGCATGCTCCCAAGCATTGTATTTTCGAGTTCATTTACTTCTCGCGACCTGACAGTAAAATTTTCGGTACAAATGTAGATAAAATAAGGCGAAAACTCGGGAAAGTTCTTGCAGAGAAACATCCGGTAAGGGATAAAGATGACCAAAAAGTTATTGTCATCAGTGTCCCGGATAGTTCCAACACAACGGCAATCGGGTACGAAAATCAATTGGCTAAAATGGATATTCCGAGCAAACTGGAAATCGGGCTGATTCGAAGCCATTACATCGGACGGACATTTATTCAACCCGAACAAAGTAAAAGGGAAATAGGCGTAAGAATAAAATTCAACACCGTAAAAGGGGTTTTGGAAGATAAAACAGTCGTAATTATAGATGATTCCATTGTACGCGGTACTACCAGCAAGCAATTGGTCGAACTTATTCGCGAGGCTGGAGCAAAGGAAATCCACCTCCGTATTTCATCCGCGCCGATACTTCATCCGTGTTACTATGGAATGGATTTCCCTTCAAAAGATGAGCTTATTGCAAATAAATTTAACAATGTTAAAGAAATTGAGAAGTATCTGAATGTAGATTCTCTTGAATATTTAACCATTGATGAAATGCTTGAAGCTATGGTTGATCATGCTCCGAATGACTTTTGTACCGCTTGTTTCTCAGGAAATTACCCGACTAATATTGATAAAAAATATACAAAAGAGTATTATGATGAATAATATCCTTTATCTCTTAGATAAACACGTTAATTTTACCTTAAGTATTTAATAATAATAATTTATAATAGAAGCAATTAAACGTATTCATCTAATAAACTATATATGTATTACAGAAAGATAATTTATGAATAAATTAAAAAAAGAAGATATTTTTACAATTTCCAACTTTATTTCATTCGTAAGAATACTTTTATTCTTTCCGATATATTACACTTTAAGCAACTTAAATGCGGGAGCAAGCTTCAGGTATTGGACTTTAGCGCTTTTCTTTTTTGCTTATTTAACCGACATTTCGGATGGTTTTCTAGCCCGTAAATTAAACCAAGTTACTGAAATGGGAAAGGTTATAGATCCTCTCGCCGATAAAATATTAGTCGCTTTAATCTCCATTCAGCTTTTTTTACAAGGAGATATTCCGGCATTTTATTTTTATATAATAATTGCAAGAGATGTTTTTATTTTTACCGGCGGAATATTTGTCAGCAAAAAATTAGGTCGCGTGCTCCCCTCGAACTACTGGGGGAAAGCAACTGTCGTTTCAATCGGATTATACTTTATAATCGTTGTGCTAAACGGTAAAATAGAAACGCCTGTTTTATATTATTTTGTTGAATATTTAAGTATATTTATGAGCTTTTTATCTGTAATTATTTATGGTTACAGAGCTTATAAAGAAATTAAGGAGTCTTAAGTTATGGCATTCGGTTCAAATTTTAATATGAACAAGTTGAAAAAAGGGCTTTCAAAAACCCGAGAAAAGCTTTTCGGTAAAATCGCTGAAACTATGACCGGAAGAGCAAAATTGGACGAAGACACTCTGGAAAGTTTGGAAGAAATTTTAATTTCGAGCGATATAGGTTTTGATACCGCTCTCGACATTATCGAGCAAACCCGCGATTCATTAATGGCTGAAAAAGACCGCTCCGAAGAAAAGATATTTGAAATTCTCGAACGACGATTACGTAAAATTCTTCAAAAATATGAAGATGAAGTTGAAATTAAAGAGGAAATCGAAAAATACAAACCTTATGTAATTCTTGTCGTGGGCGTAAACGGTGTGGGAAAAACCACTACAATAGGTAAATTGGCGCACAATTTTAAAGAAAGCGGACTTAAAGTAGTTATCGGCTCGGCGGATACTTTCAGAGCTGCGGCAAATGAGCAATTGGATGTTTGGGCTGATAGGGCGGGGGTTAAGATTGTTACCAGTAAACACGGCGAAGATCCTTCCTCCGTAGCCTTCGACACGCTTCAGCAGGCGATTCGCGAAAAAGCGGATGTTGTGTTGATTGATACCGCCGGACGCCTTCACACAAAAAATAATCTCATGGAAGAACTCAGCAAAATTAAGCGAGTTTTAAAGAAGGTGCTCGACTATGCTCCCAACGAAACATTGCTTGTAATCGACGGCAGCACAGGGCAAAACGGACTTGTTCAGGCTAAAGAGTTTGCAAAATATACCGAGCTTTCCGGGCTGATTATTACTAAATTGGACGGTACGGCAAAGGGAGGAATAGTCTTCCAAATATGCTCCGAACTCAAAATCCCGATTCGGTACATCGGAGTGGGAGAGGGAATTAACGATTTGCAGACATTCGATCCTTCGGCTTTTGCCAAAGCTTTTTTTGACAGGAGAAGTAACGATGAATAAAATTGCCGTAATTCTTAATCCGAAAGCGGGAAAAGGAAAAGCGCTTAAGTTTAGAAAAAAAATGGAATCTTTATTAAAAAAAGGCAATCTTAAATATGATGTTTACGAAACAAAGCGGAGAAAGCATGCTACCGAGTTAGTCCGTAATTTATCCGGCTCAACAGACCTTTTTATTGTAATGGGCGGAGACGGAACATTGTCCGAAGTCATAAACGGAATATCTCCTGATTCAAATAATTCCCCTAAAATTCTCGTGCTCCCGTTAGGAAGCGGTAATGATTTTGCAAAAGAAGTAAACGATAAAAACAGTTCGGAAGTCATTCTTGAATGCCTTATTTCCGGAAATTGTATTGAAAAAAGCGTTAACCTTTCCACAGTGGAATTGTCTGAAAAGAACGGAAAAACAGTAAGTTTCCAGTTTGTCAACGCACTCGGAATCGGTTTTGATTCATATGTGGCATATCTTAACCTTGAAAATAAGGTACTGTCCGGAATCCCTTCATATATACTTGCCGTTTTCAAAGGAATCAAGAAGTATATTCCGATTGAACCTACAATTAAAATCGACGGAGAACCTCATTCTGACGCATCCGAGAAACTTCTGGTAACCGTCGGCAACAACAAAACGAGCGGAGGGGGATTTTACTTAAATCCGTATGCAAAAATTGACGACGACATTCTGGATATAACGGTTATCAAACATTTATCTCCTCTGGAAATAGTGAAAAAGCTTCCCAAAGTTTTAATCAACAAAACCGAACAAATTCCGGAATTCCTTCATAAAAACGGAAAACAAATTTCTATTGCGCTTAAAAATCCTTTTATAGTTCACGCCGACGGTGAAATTTTTTCGGAACAAGCTGTAAATATTGATATTAAAATTTTAGAAGAAAAGTTAATATTTTTAGGTTTTAAAAATGCTTAAGAAAAAATTACCCAAAAATAAATCTTTTAATTATATCCCGCAATTTTACGATCCCGAACAGGATGAAGAATTAAAAGAACTCGAGAGAAGAAAAAGGAAACTCGGTTTCAGAAACGCCAGCCGATTGAAGAGGAGAACGAAGTCTCCGCTACTTTATATTATTATGATAGCATTGTTAGTTTATATTTATCTCAAATTATCAGGTTCAATCTGATATATTCGTAGGTTTACATAATATATATTATGCGACAAATATAGAAGCCACATAAAAAAGCTCTAATTAGAAGATAGTCATTCATTGTGAAATCTAATTTAGAGAAAAATTTCTAAAAGTACTGAAAAAAGAAGTTCTTGGAAATCCCCCCCCCAAAAAAAAAGTTAATCTTTATATTTTCAGCTCACTCATTCATATTCCATCAATAATTTTGCATGTTCGGATTCATTACCCAACAACACTAAAAGTAATATCCAATATAGGATAGCTATCAATGCCAATAAGATTTATGGACTGATGTTTAATTTTGGAGATGAGGCAATAGCCAGTTTATTTTCCAAGTTATTCCAATCTATTTATTCGTCTAATAATAGAAACTCGTTATTCATTTCTATGAAACAAATTAACAACGGCATTAATAAATCAATCCTTGATTCTGAACCAGTAATGTCCCTATCATTTTTTACTCATTTTCTTGCAAGATTTTTAGCCCAATTTATTCAAATCTTGCAATTTTATAAATTACAATTGCTTTACTTCTTTGTCTTTCGAGCACCTTCCCAACCATTTGCCTTTTCAAGGGGTGACCAAATAAAACTTATAAAGTAGAAAAAATAATTATTTGAAAGAAATATTTTGATATATATATAAATATAAATATATATATTTGTCAAAACAAAAGAGAGGTGAGTATGAGGATTTCAAGATTATTATTTATTTTTTTCGTTTTTGTTAATTTAGTATCCGGACAACAACAAAGAAGTTTACAAGGAAGAGTTATTGGTGAGTATCTACCTAAAATGTTTTCAAGTTGGAACAATGCGACATTAGGGGGGCAAATATTTTATAAATTGAATCTAACAAGTAAACAATACTTTGTAATATCAGCAGATGGTCGTTTTGTTCCTACTTCAAGTAAACAACTTAAATTTAATTATCAAAAACAATTTGGGGTTGGTTATTCTTTAGTTTTAGCTGAGGACTCATATTTTTCATTAAATATATATGGAGGTGTTAACTATTCGTTAGTTTCTAATAATAAAGAAGAACAAGCTTTTTTCCCTTCCTTTTTGCAATTTAACTATTCACTAAGTTTAACAGATAATACAAGAATATTAACAAGTTTTATTAATATTTATGAAATTCATCATTCTAATTTTACAAATTCACTCAGAGTTGGTTTTGAAGTTTATAAATCATTCTATATCTCAATTGATTTGTTACAATTTATTAATTGGGGGAATAAAGAAACTCAAATACAGAATAATTTATTTTCCCCTTATTTCTATTAATTAAATAAGGAGTAACTATGGCAAACTTTCTAAAAAACAAATTTCAAACAGGCTTTTTGGTTGTTAGTATTAATGCCTGGGCTTAGTCCTGAGCTAAAAGCTGCTGATAGCATTGATTGCTTGGCACTTTTTGCACTGTGTTTTGTTATTGCTGGAAACAATCCACTCTGTGGTGTATTCTATTTAATTTGTGAGATTGTTTAAATTATTTTTAATTACTATAATGGAGATACTATTTTGTAGTATCTCTGTTTTTACTAGAAGAGGTCTATAATGCTAAAAAAAATAATCATTTTAATTTTTGTAGTTTCTTTTCAAATAAATTTTGCTCAAACAAATTTCACCAATCTAATTTGTAATAATTGGGAGATTAATAAAACACAATTTATTGAAGATAACAAGAATAAACAACTTGAAGAAAAAAGTGCGCTCATTTATACGGGCTATTTATTTAAAGTTAAAGTTGATTCTATGCCATTAAGAGTTGCATACTTTTTCAATTCCGATGGCGAACAAAAAATGAGAGGAATATCAAACGCAATTGTAGATAAAAAAAATGCTAAAGAAACTTATAAATATTTTATAAATCAAATGCAATTGATATTTGACAAACCTTCTTCTGAAACAAATATGTTAGGAGTAAAAATGATTCGATGGGAAAATGATAGTTTAAAATTTGTTCTAAACTATAAATCTGACACATGTTTGCTTTCAATATTAAAAAATTAACCAAAACTATGGAAAAAATATTCGCGTTTTATTCTAATCCATTTTCTTGGAGAATAGAAAGGGATGAGATAAAAGATATATTTAAGAAAAATTTAATTTTATATGTGGTGGTGGCGGTAATTTCTTCCTTTGTTTTTTCATATTTCGGTGTTAATCTTGGAGAAAACGGTAGAAATAACGCAAATGAATCTTTGTTCTTACTAAAATCCACAGCATTTATCCTAAGAGCACCATTTCAAGTTTTGATTTATTCTATTTTTATCTTTTTAGTATTTAGAACTTTTAGAATTTATGAATTTAAATTTATTGAACTATATCAGGTCTTATTCCTTTCTTTTTCAATGATGATTTTTTCTTTTATACTTGAAGCTGGAATTATTTTTGTACAGTCAATTTTTCATTATGATTTATTTAATATTCTTAAATATTCATTAGCTGATTTGTTACTGAGAAATAGAGATTGCTCTAATATTGTGGAATTCTTTTATTCAAAAATTAGTGTAATATTTCTAATTATTGTGGTTTATGCATATTTTTCATTAAAAAATATCTTCAAGATTAGAACTCAAAAATATTGCGCTTTCTTTATCCTTGCATTTCTTCTGTCCACTTTCTTTCTTTCAAGTATTCCTGCTTTTTTTTATTTCTTATTTGGTTTGTAGTTGAAGACAAGTATATACTGGTTTTAGCAATTCAGTAATTGAAAAACCTTCGAGGTTTAACTGACTTATTTAGAAATTTGCAGTTAATATATTAAACGAATTTTCAATAATTGTTGAATATTAAAAACCTCGAAGGTTTTTCCGAACACCATTTTAGGTTTAGTATATTTATAAACTTAAATCAGCATAAATAATACTGATTATTACATGGTTTTCTTTTATATTTATTCCTAGGGTAAAGCGATGCAGAGTACCTACCGGCAATCAACATATACAGAAGCTACTTATGAAATAGCAAAATCAAGACTAACGAAAATCCTCAACTAATTGAGTAATTTGTTCTTCTGATAATTTCAAACAAACTTCGTATAAATAGTTAACTTGAGTTAATTATTTTTTTGCAAATTTCTTTCAAACTCCATTTCGCTACTCTTCTAAAGGATCAATCCGTTTACACAAAATTTGTTATCCTACCTTAAAAGAGTATCAAAAAGTCAGCGACAAGCTATGAGTAACTTAGTCATAACTGTTAAGTTAAAAATTTAATTTCTAAATTTTAAATTGAAATTAATCTCAATAAATTATCTGGATTTTTTATTCGGCTCGTTTATAAATCACGCAAACAACGGATTTATCGTCGCCGCCCATATTGATTGTCATACCGTAAGGTCTTTCCGGTTTAATCTCAATTTGAGCGTCTCCGGCTTTGCCGGTAAGCTGTTCCCAAATCGTAACGGCTTGGTGAACGCCGGTAGCGCCTACAGGATGTCCCCAGCCTATTAATCCGCCGGTTGTGTTAATCGGGATTTTACCGTCTCTTGCGGTATTGCCTTCATAAACAAATTGCGCGCCTTTGCCCGGTTCCGCTAATCCGAGAGTTTCAACCGCAAGGATTCCCGCAACCGTAAAACAATCATGAGCTTCAATTGTACCGATGTCGTCCATTGTCAAATTCGCCATTTCAAGCGCTTTTTTAACAGCGGCTTCCGTTGTAGTCAAACGAACAGGATCAACAGGCGGTTTAGTAATATCTTCCTCTGCGTGTCCGAATCCGACAACTTCGACCGCGTCTTTTTTATCGACACCGCATCTTTTTAATCCTTCTTCCGTCATCACGGCTATTGCGGAAGCGGCGTCGGAAACTTTGGAACAATCAAGCACAGTCAGATTTTCCACAAAGACTTTCGGATTAGGCTCTCTCATAGCAGCTTTTTCCAAATCTTTGGTTGTATTGTGGTATTCCTGAGCCGTGGGACAAAGCCGAGCGTTTTCAATTGCATTTCTGTACCAGCGGGCAAATCCTTTACGAGCGTATTCCCTTCCGTACTTTTCAAAATAAACTCCCGCTCTGTCGCTGAATTGACCTGGGAAAAAGTGCGCATGACCGGCTTTTCTATCCTTTGCCCAGCCGGCTTGAGCCAAAACATCAGCGCCGTAAACGGCTTTCATGCTGTTTTGCACCTCAAATCCAAGCGCCATTATCACATCGCTCATCCCTGACATTAAAAACTTAAATGACGTTACCATTGCGATTCCGCCGGAGCCGCATGCTCCCTCAACTCTTGTCGCAGATTTGAATCTAAGCTTTTCATCAATCATGGGAGCAAAACCGGGAATATTCGCCTGGTTGTTGTATCCGGAGGCATTGAAATTACTCATTACAACCTCGTCAACTTTATCCGCTCCGCCGATTTGTTCCAAAACGGCTTTTCCCGCTTCGCTTATATAATGCTCGATTCCGGGACGTTCTTTTTTAGGGTTGAATTCTTTTCTTCCCGTTCCGAGTGAAATTGTATTATAACCTGCAGTTAAATATATTTTCTCTTTCATCTTAATTTTCCTCCAAATCGATGTAATCGTTTATTGGTCCGTAAGCGTGGAAAAATCCTGTAAGCATTACATCGTTTACATCTTTTTCCGATTTCGCGACATTCATCTCAACAAGCAGTTTTCCGATCGCCTCCGAGTTTCTTAAATATGCTTTTGCCAAACGCGCTCCCAATGAATCCATTTTATTGAGATTCGTAAAATAAGGACGCAAAACGGAATCCCTTTTCTTAATTCTGATAATCTTTTTCCAAGGAATGTGTCCTTCGGGAAGTTCTCCCAGCTTAGAATTGACTTCATCTTCAATATCGGCGATATTCACATATTCTCCGGTTTTAGGATTAAGGACGGAGCTGATTCTTCCCTTTTCATATTTAAAAAAGCCGTCCTTCTGCGAGCCGTCGGAATTCTGACCGCCCAATATTTTTTTCTCGAACAATTCATCAAGTAAATCGCTGTGCAGGTCTTCATTTTCGAGATAAGGGTTCATAACGCTCATAATGTATTTGCAAACGTCAATTCCCACATAATCGATAAGTTGAAAAATCCCCATCGGACGGATCATAAAATCTTGAGTTACTTTATTAACAGCCAAAATTGCTTGAGGGAAACCGAGTTCGTCCGATAATCTTTCCGCTTCCTTTATTCCGTAAAGCGCGTCGCGCATAAAATGTCCGTTCCCTATAAAACCGGCAAAATCATTTGAGGAAACGACAAACTTACGCAATCTTTTAGCATATTGCTCTGCAAATTCGACGATTTCGGGCAGCGTAAAATCGGACTTAATCAATTCAACCAATTTCTGGATTGCCGGAGGATTGTAGAAATGAAAACCGATTATTCTTCCTTTCAGCTCTGCCTCCTTATCTAAATAGAAAATCGGCACTGACGACGTGTTAGTAAAAAACCACGGGGATTTTTCGCTGTTGTTGTCAATCTGCTTAAAAAGTTTAACTTTAAGTTCGGGGTTTTCATTTACGGCTTCAAAAATAATATTGGAATCGTAAGCGGCTTCCACCCTTTTTGTAGGACGAATGACCTGCAGAACCCGGTTAATGTAGGCGTCAATTATTTCGCCATTGTTGATTAGCGTAGGATCGTCTTTGTAAATTTCTCGCAAAAGAACAATTTTCTTTTCAGCGATTTTTCTGGTTTGAACTCTTACGTAGTTAATTAAGCCATTTAAAGCTTTATCCGAAATATCAATCGCATTTAAGATAAAGACTTTGTCCGCGTTTTCTTTGCGCAGACTGAGTTCAGCCATCTCGTTCGCCGTAAGAAGCAAAATTCCGCGTCCCATTTTTCCGGCTGCGCCTAAAATTGAGACGTTTGATAATCTTTCATCATAATTCATATTAAAAATCTCCGTTATTTGGATATAAAACAATATACTTAAAACAAATTAGTTTTCTCAATTCAGTAGAAACCTTTGCAAAACCTAAAATTGTCATATTGAGTCCGCCATGGCGGAGTGAAAGGCGTCTGAAATATCATTAAATTCGGTATAATTACCGGTTTTAAGATTCTTCATTTCGCTTCGCTCCATTCAGAATGACATATTACATGGTTATACAAAGCCTTCTAATAAATCAACCTTCGAGGTTAAATTGACTTATTAAAAAATTGCCATTTGTAAAACAATAATCTAATATTTATTATTTTTCAAAATATAAAAAACCTCGAAGGTTTTTCCGAAAACGAATTTTCTGTTAATTTTTCCCGGTTAGTTCAAACGACAAACAACACTTCAGCTTCCCGCAAGGTCCGCTGAGTTTCGACGCGCTGGTCGAAAGGTTTTGATCTATTACCATCTGCGTTTGAATTCGTTTGAAACTTTTCAAAAATGTCGAACAACAATATTCCCTTCCGCAAGTCCCTACTCCGCCGAGTTTCTGCGCCTCGTCTCTAACTCCGATTTGCCTCAGTTCAATTCTCGTTCTGAACCTGTTAGCCAATTCCTTAGCCAATTCTCTGAAATCCACTCTGCCGTCGGCTGTGTAGAAAAAGTAAAGTTTACGGCGGTCAAATTGATAATGAATATTTACCAGTTTCATCTCAAGTTTGTATTTGGCAACCAGTTCTCTGAAAATCGGAGCCGCGTCGGCTTCGTCGTCTAAATTCTGCTGGTAGCGTTCAAAATCTTTTCTCGTTAAAAGGCGGGAAATTTTGGGAAGGGGTTCGTTTGAAAGACGCATTCGGTTACGCTTGAGATTGACTAACTTGCCGACTTCCTTAACAACCGAAATATCCATCGCCGAACCATCGGTTTCAAGAAGTAAATCTCCGACGTTTATTCGTCTTTCAAAATTCGGAGGTATTTCACAAAAATGCACGCCCCAAAATCCTTCGGATTCAACTTCTATTATATTTCTACTGTCCCAACTGTTAAACTGTTCTATGTTCAACGCGCAATCGCTGCACGAATTTTGAACTATTGAATCGGTATAGAGATCGAATATTTTATATTTGAAGTTGTCGTTGACTTTGGTTTCGGTTTGTGTTTTCTCCTTTTCAGTTTGATTTGCAATTTTTAGAAACGATAGATCTATGTGAATCATTTTCACCTTCTACTTAAACTGTTAAGAACAAATATAATATTCATAAGTATGATTTTCAAGGAAACATTCTTTTTCTTAAGGTCGGTAAGTCCGTTCAAACGTTTAATAACATCAGGGAAATCAGCTTCACGAAAATTTTGGTTAAACTTTTCAAACGTGTATTTATCGCTTTCAAAATAATAACCTCCGAGAGAGCCTTGAGTCAGTTTCTCTTTATTGGCGTCGGAAAGCCACATGGCGACAAGCTGCGCAACAAGTTCAAAATCATTCGATGTTAAATCCATCAGCGTGTCAAACGCTTTCGTTGCCGAGTAAATATTTCCTGCAATTGACTGGCGAATAAAATCAAGCACAAAATCGATTATTTCCGCTCCATATTCAAGAATTTTAAATCCCTTTGTAACGGAACCTTCGGCGAAAGGAGCAATTTTTCTTACATCATCGGGAGAAGCGTCCGAATATTTCAAAAGGATTTCGGCGACATCATTCTCGGTTAAGTTAGGAAAATTAATGTACCAAGCGCGCGATTTTATCGTATCCAAAATTGAATTTTCGTCCGATACAAGAAGGAAAAAGATTATTCCTTCGGGCGGTTCTTCCAAACTTTTCAGCAATGAATTCTGAGCTTCATCGCTCATCTTTTCCGCATCTTCAATTATAACAGCCGAATAAGGTATCTCGCTTTTATCTACGGAGAGATATTTTTTCAGTTCGCGAATTGAGTTAATCTTTACATTATTGGCTTTGGGAATTTCAATCTTAAAATAAGGATTTTGGATTTTTTTTTCTATTGCCTGATGTACGGCGTCAAGTTCGGACTCATCCAATTTTGCATATGGGGAATCGTTCGGAGTTTCATTCTTTTTTGAAGGAAGCGGGAAAATAAACTCGACGTAAGGCTTCTGCAATTTTTTTATTTGAGAAATACCTTTATCGGAGAGATTTTTTGATTTATTCAGATATTTAATAAACTCAATTGCGAAAGCAAACTTTCCAACCCCTTTTTGTCCGGAAAATAAAAATGCGTGGGGAATGTTGCCCGACTCGATAATTTTTTTTAAACGAAGTTTTACAGGTTTGTGCCCGACAAGATTATCTAAAAAATCTTCCACCCTAATTTATCAACTGTATTCGTCTTCATCATAAAAGAAGAAATCTTCGTCTGTCGGAAAGTCGGGCCAAATATCCTCAATGGATTCGTAAATCTCGCCGTCGTCCTCCAACTCCTTTAAATTTTCAACCACTTCGTATGGAACACCTACTCTTTCAGCATAATCTATCAACTCGTCCTTAGTGGCAGGCCACGGAGCGTCGTCAAGATATGATGCCAGTTCAACCGTCCAAATCATTCTTCTTTTCCTTTGCTTTTTTATGAGTTAAGAAATCAAAAAGTTTAATGTCGTCAAAAATAAAATTTCTCGGATTTAACGCAATTCCATTATGTCTGACCTCATAATGCAAATGCGGACCGGTAGATAGTCTGCCTGAATTACCGGAAAGCGCAATTAAATCGCCTCTTTTAACTTTCTGACCTCTCTTAACTTTTATTCTCGATAAGTGTCCGTAAATGGACGTATATCCGAAACCATGATCAATAATAACCGTACGTCCCAATCCTCCCTTACGTCCGGCAAATTTTACTCTTCCTCCGCCGGTAGCGTAAACGGGAGTACCCGTATTAACCAGAATATCGATTCCGTTGTGCATTCTACGCACTTTTAATATCGGGTGGAATCTCATTCCGAACCGGTCGCCGTAAGGTCCGTCCGCCGGCTTGATTGCGGGAATTGCGTCATAAAGTTTGGAGTTAAGCTCCAACGTTTTGCTTATTTCATTAAAATTATCTTTTTCGATATTTACCTTAGCCGTCAGATTGTCAACAACATAATCCAAACTGTCGAGAATATGTTTCGCTTCTCCCGTTGTTGCAAAATCATTATTCCCGATAGCTTTTCCGCCTACGCCGTAATTCAACTGGTCGGCTTTTAACGGTTCAAGGTTAACTTTTAGTCTTAACGTTTGATCGTTCTTAACTAAGTAATCAATATCTTTTTTAAGCTTGTTAAACTTGGTATTGTAATCATCTAATTTAGACTGCAAAACTTTGTTTTGAGTTTTCAGGTAATCCACTTGAGAAGTCGGGTTAATCAAGGATTGAAAGTAAAAAAATCCGGCAAAAATGAGCATGGAAATAACCGCGGTTGCTCCAAGCCCCGATAATATAATTTTCCGTTTGAAATTTTTAATTTCAACGAATTTTAAGTTGCTATTTGAGAAATAATAGTATCTTTTCATATGACGTGCGAAAATAATTAAATAATCAATCTAAATCAAGCTAATTATTCTTCATCATGCTCGAAGTAATTAACCGATCTTCTCCCCTTGTTAAAATTAGTTGAAATTCTGTTCTGAAGTCTTTCTTGCAACTCTTTCGCCGCGTTATAACCGTAATGCGAAGCGAGATAATTCAAAGCAATTGTTTCGGCGATTACGGTAATATTTTTACCGGGAAAAATCGGGAGTTTCATATAAGGAATCTTGATATCCAATATTGAAATGGTTTCATTATCCAAACCTGTTCTTGTATATTCGGTGTTTTCATCCCATATCTCAAGTTCTATTACAATCTCAAGGCGCTTTTGATGGCGGATAGAACGAACCCCGAACATGTGTTGGACATCTACAATTCCTATTCCACGTATTTCCATTACATGCTGGATAATATCCGTTCCGGTCCCGATTAATATATGTTCGCCTTTCTTGGTTAAGATTACTACATCGTCCGCTACAAGACGGTGACCTCTTTCCACCAAATCCAAAGCTACTTCGCTTTTTCCGATTCCGGATTTCCCGAGAAAAAGCATCCCGATTCCGTACACGTCAACAAACGAAGCGTGCAGGGAAACTCTTGTCGCAAACTGATCTTCCAGAAAATCCCCGATTAAGTAAGCTGTTTTAGTGCTTGTGTTTTCAATCTGGAAAACTGCTACATTCTGCTTGATAGCATGTTTAATAAGTTCGGGACACGGTTCGTTCTCGTTGCTTAGTATAATAGCCGGAACGTCAAAACTTAATAATCTCTCGATTACCTTGTCCCTTTCTTCTTCGCTTAAAGATAAGCAGTATCTGTTTTCTGTGTTCCCGATTAGCTGTATTCTGTTGTAAGTAAATAATTCAACAAACCCGGCTAAAGCTAAACCGGGTCTGTGTAAGTTTTGATCTTTTATCTCTTTTTCAAATCCAACGCCTTCCGGAGTAAGGACCTTAACTCCGAAAAGTTCCTTAACATTTTCATAAAAGAATTTTACGGTAATACTTTCGTTTCTGATAATATCGTTTTTTGATATTTGCATTAGCGTTCTACTAACTGTGTCTTGATTTTCTTTAGTTGTCTTTTACATTTATCAACCGCGGCAGAAATCGACTTTTTAAAATCGTCGCTTTCTACCTCCGATTTTACCACCCGTTTAGGTATGTTTAAGATAATTTCAGCTTTCTTGATGCTTTCTTTCGGGTGAATATAACTGAGGATAACTTCGGCGTCAAGTATCGGATCAAAGTATTTTTCCAGAGTTTTAACTTCGCTCTCTGCAAACTCTTTCAACGAATCTGATGCTTTGAACTTTCTTGCTGTTATTCGTACGTTCATGATTAACTCCTATGATTTTGGGTGTGAGTTTTTATAAACTTTTTTGAGATGTTCAACGCTGATGTGAGTGTAAATTTGCGTTGTGGATAAATTTTCATGTCCTAAAATTTCCTTAACCGAAAGTAAATCGGCTCCGTCGTCCAACAAATGCGTTGCCGCGCTGTGGCGTAAAACATGCGGCGATTTTTTTTCAACATCGGTTACCATTGCAATATATTTTTTCACTAATCTTTGTACCATTCTCGGGTAAATCTTATTCCCGCTTTTTGTTGTTATCAACGGCGACTCGGGCGAAACTCCAGCCCGGCTGCTTAAATAGTTTTTTATTGATTTAATTACAACGCTACTAAGAGGAATGTTCCTGTGTTTGGCTCCTTTCCCGAAAACTTTTAATGATTTATTTGCAAAGTCGATATCTTTCACTTTTAAATCGCATAATTCCGAAACTCTTATCGCCTCGCCGTACAAAAGTTCAAAAATTAATTTTGTTTCTTCTCTGTAATCATCGGAAGATTCTTCAATCTTTTGAAGAATTTGTTTAAATGAATCAACGGAAATTGTCGTCGGAAGCATTTTATTTCTTTTGGGATTGGAGAGATTTTTGAGCGGATTTTTCACTACGATTTCAGCTCTCTGCAAATAGTCGAAGTATTTTCTCAAAGCGCTCAACTTACGGCTTACGCTTGTCGGGCTTAACTGCCGCGCGCTTAAATAGACCATAAAACGGCGGATTTTCTTTTCGCTGATATCCTCGGGAGATGTTAATTTATTTTTCTCGCAGTAAACAATGAATTGCTCTAAATCCCTGCGATATGCCGAAATTGTATTTTCGGAAAGTCTCCGGATTCCCGAAAGCTTCCGTAAGTAGTCGTTAAGCGATTTTTTAAAAGTTATTTCAGTCACAAATTAATTTATTTTGTCAGAAGTATTTAAAAAGAATCTGCTGCCCGGAATCATCTCCGCATCATCCATTAAAGAGAAAAGTACTATTAAATTAATATCTTCGCGAGTTAAAACGGAACGGGGATAAAAATCGATTTGTTCCATGATAACGTTAAAATCCTCATTGTCAAAAATTCCAAGATTAAATAAGTAAAGCAGGTAATTGTAGTTGTCAACTCCCATATTCAATATTTCTTCTTCGGTTGCCACTCTGAAAGAGGAAGCGTTGTCGCCGTTTTCCATATATTCCCGCTTATAAATAATTTTATCGAACAAAAGACTGAAAGCCACGTTTACAGCGTCTTTGTCCATTTCCTTTGCGAGGGAAAGATTAATATCTTCAAGAGATCTGCTTTCGTGCATCTCTTCTAAAATTATCTGTAAAATTTCAACAATTTTTGCTTTCATTTAATAACCGCTTTCAAATTGAACTGACCGAATTTTTCGGTCAATTTATTCTCAACTCTTTTCATCTTTCTTTTTTCGTTCGGTGTAGTGTCGTCATATCCGATTACATGAAGTATTCCGTGTATAATCAATCTGACCAGCTCTTCATTAAACTCGACATTATATTTTTCGGCATTTTCCTTAGCGACATCAAACGAAATAAAAAGTTCAGTATCTAATCTACCAATTTCGGAGGAAAAGTCAAGCGTTACTATGTCTGTGGGAAAATTATGTTTCATGTAGGAATTGTTAATTTCCACGATAGCGGGTAAATCCACAAAGTTAATATCCAGCGACCTTACAGTAAAATTAAGCTCTTCAGATAATTTTCCTACAAGCTCATGAACATTTTTTTTTGAAATCTTAAAACCTTTTGAGACGCCGACCCTGGTATTTTTTGACATTATAAATTTTCCATCTTTTAACTAAATATAAGAATATCGGAGAAATCAAAAAACTAATAAATACTCATGACAAGTAGTATTTTTAACTTAGCTAATAAAAAAAAGGGAATGATGAAAATCTTAAAATTCCGTTTCTACGCCTTCCTGCGATAACAGAATTTCGGTTCTACCGTTTAATTCATTTTCCGCTATACCAACGGATTCCGTAAGAAGTTCTTCGACCCGTTCATCGTTAAAACCCGGGTCATAATGGAAAAGAAAGAGTTTCTTAACATTCGCTTTATGGGCAAAGTAAACGACAGCCGAGTTATTGGAATGTCCCCAACCGACTTTTTCGGAGAAATGTTCCTCGAAATATTGCGTGTCATGAATCAGTATATCGGCATTATCCGTAAAATTAATTAAGTCCGCATTTAACTCGCAAATACTCTCCAAACTCGGATGAAACTCTTCCCTTTTGCAGAAAATTTCATTATCGGTCATATAAACTAAAGATTTTCCGCTTTCATTGACACGATAAGAATAAGTTCCTTCGGAATGATGAGTGTGAATTTTTCTAATTTTGAATACGTCTATTTTCACCTCGTCAACGGACGAAATATCAACAAACTCTACATTTGCTTTAAAAACTTCTTCTCGTTTTACGGGGAAAAATCCACTCTTCATCTGTTCGTCAATTGCTTTTGCCGCTGTCAGTCCGTTAACGGTATTGTAATAAATCTTAATGTTGAATTCAGGCTGAAAGAAAGGAGCGAAAAAGGGAAAACCCTGAATGTGGTCCCAATGGAAATGAGTTAGGAAAATATGGAGATTATAATATTTCTTCTGATTTATGATTTCATTTCCGAGATTAAATATTCCCGTACCGGCGTCAAAAATAATCAGCTCGCTTGAGTTATTGGCGACGGAAATACAAGGCGTGTTTCCCCCGTATTTAACAGTGCTTTTGCCCGGCACCGGAATTGAGCCTCTTACTCCCCAAAATTTAACTTTCATAATTCCTCCTCATGCGCCGATTCATAGCTTAGCTTAGCGTATTCCACATAATGTTCCGCTGAGACCTTTAAATAGTTTATCTCCTCATCAGATAAATCTCTTATAACTTTTGCCGGAACGCCTGCGACCAATTTTCCGCTCGGGACTACAAAACCGGGGGTAACAACCGCGCCTGCCGCGACAACGGAATTCGTCCGGACAATCGCGCCGTCAAGTACTACGGAGCCGATTCCGATTAGAGTGTAATCTTCAATTGTACATCCGTGAAGTTTAACGCTGTGACCAACCGTAACAAAATTGCCGATATTAAGCGGATGCGTATTGACGCTGACGTGCAGCATCGACAAATCCTGAATGTTTGTGCTTTCTCCGATTTTAATGTAATGTACGTCTCCCCTTACTACGCAGTTATACCAGACGGATGAATCTTTTCCTATTTCAACGTCGCCTATAATTTTCGCTCCGGGAGCGATAAAAACAGTTGGGTGAACAGATGGGAATTTGCCATCGTATGCGTAGATAAATTTTTCCGAAGAAATTACGTTAAAGCTTCTTGTTTGCACAACAATCCATTTTATTTTTAACAAAATAAAAAATTTGACAAGGTGCAAGTATGATTTAAATCACACTTACAGTTTTACCGAAAACGTCAGGTAAACGTTTATTTTTTTTGATGATAGAGACTCATTAGCAATTGCAATATAATGAAAACTTCCAAATATCACATAATCAAAAAGAGGTTCGTACCTGAATCCGAAAAGAGCTTTGCGTTCTTTGGTGATTTTTCCGCCGAGAAAACTTACGTTTAGCGCATCGCCGGTTCTGTGTCCGAGATTTATATCGCCCCCGAAATTAATTGCAGCTCCTGACGAAGCATCAATTTCATTTTGCCCGTGAACCGTATATTGCGCGCCAAAATAAAAATCAAGATTGTAGCGAAGTGAAAATTCATAATTAATGGAATAAGTTAATGAATTCGGCTCTATGTTGTCGGTAAGAGGATAACCGAGGTTGGTGTAATTGTTGTCGTAAATTCTGTGAGTGTAAAAATATGGCTCGACTCTAACTATCTGCGCTTTAATAAAATCAGCGGGAAGAAGCGTTGGCGAGAAGGAAAATCCGGCGTTCCACAATGTCTGATTTCCGTACCAGCCGGTTCCGATTTTACTAAAATCCATATCGTCGAGCATAAATTGCAAATAAAATGCTGCGCCGGAAATTAACCCGCTCGACCTGAAATCGGCGAAAAGCATTGAATTATCTCTGTCCTGATTAGCATGCTCGGCGCTTTTGTAGAAGACAAAGGGATTAAGATAACTTAAGTCTAATCCCCTTCTTGAATAAATCACAGTTTCTCCTATTCCGAATTCCGAATCGAAAGGAAGATCAAAACCGAAACGGTGATACGCAAAAAATTTATCGGTAACGTTTCTCCCGTTGCCGTCGGCTGTAAGTTGCCCGAGAAGTTTTCCGTGAAGAAATGAAAAATCAAGGAATTTATATTTCAGATTTGCCGAAACATAATCAAGACGCGGGGAAATGTTTCCGAGAATCGTTTTAATATTGCCGTAGCCTATGTTTACACGGTCTCTACCGATTTTGAAATTCACGTACTTTGACTGATAAGTAAAGTATCCTTCCGAATGATCAAAATAGGAACTGCCGTACAAACTATCGGACTGACGGAACTTATAATTATAATCGAATCCCGGTTCATTTATCAACAAACTTTTTTCTCCGAAATAACTTCCGTTTGAACCTCGCAGCATAAAGCCTAAATCATTACCGAATTCCCCTTTCAACTCTCCGCCGAAAGTGTATGGAAAAACAGACAAGAAGTTGCCTGAATCTTTTTTCTTCAACACAATGTTTCCTCCGGCAAGGAAATTAACAAAAAAGCTCCCCTCTTTTCCGGATGAAAAATAAAGATACTTTGGATTATCAGCTTGCAGATAACTGAAACCGTTTTTAGACAATGACGAAATGCCTTCTGTACTTCCTGCAATGTCAAATGAAAATTCCTTTAAGAAGTATTGCAACTTTGCTTTCTCCACCGGTGATAGCAAATCTTTTTTTGAATTAAGTTCAATTAAGGACTTGGAAATTTCTTCTCTTGTTTTAGGAAGTTCAAAAGGATTGTAATTCTTAATTATTCCGAGAGTATTTATTCTTTCAAGAAAATCATAAACCGGATTTCCGACATTAACATAACCGACTTGCGCCGCGGACAAAGAAGCGGAAATTAAAATCAATATTATAATTTTTTTCATCATTAACTTTTCGAGACTTTTGCAAAACCTAAAATTGTCATATTGAGGACGGTGAAAGCCGTCCGAAATATCTCTAAATTTTGTATAACTACCGGTACTGAGATTCTTCATTCCGCTTCGCTCCATTCAGAATGACATACTGTTAGATTGTGCGAAACCTTCTTTTTATTATGAACTCTTAATTTCATCTGATATCTTCCCATTCACTTGAGACTGATTTTTTAAACAGCATTACGGAAAGTGCGTTTGCGAGCCATGTGAAGAAAACTCTTATATGTCCATGTTTTCTGTAGCGTCTCGGCGATTCAAACACCTTGTATGATTGGACGAAAAGGATTTTCCCCTTTTTTCGCAGCCGTTTGAATAAATCAAAATCTTCGCCTGCCGCCATTTTTTCATCATAGCCGTTTAGATCAAAAAAATCCTTTCTGCGCATTATTTGGCATTCTCCTCTTCCCATTCCCAAACCGATTAAATTCAAAAAAGAAAAATAACGATTATAAAATCCGAGAAAAATTTTATCCGCAAAAATTTCTTCATCGGGAAAAACCTTAACGGCGCAAGTCATCGCTATATAATTAGTTGGAATAAATTCTTTCTCAATCGTTTCAAAAAGCAATTCCGGATTTGGGATACGGATATCTGCGTTGATGAAAATTAAAACTTCCCCGGTGGAAATTTCCGCGCCTCTGTTTCTTCCTTCTGAAATCAGTTGACGGCGATTCTCATTATGCTCGACAAATTTATCCGCATATCTTTCGGCAATTTCCCGCGTTCCGTCTTTGCTCCCTCCGTCCGACACAATAATTTCATAATCGTACTTGTTCTTAATTCCTTTTTCGGAGAGTTCGGCAAGTAGTTTGCCGATAAGTTTTTCTTCGTTATAAGTCGGTATTATGACGCTAAACTTCACGGCGCTCCATCAATAGATAATCGCAAATCCGGCGAAACCGGGAGAGAGACGAATTCCGGGCATCGGGAAGTGGAAAAGACCGAGCGTGTTTTTCACCCACTGCCCAAATTCCCCGTGCAGAGGGAGGACGTCATAATCAATATCGAAAGAGAGAAAATACTCGCGCTGACCTCCGCCGTGTCCGTCAAGATTTCTCGCATCGGTTCCGACGGCAAGCATCAGGAATGTAGGCCAGTATTGCGCTAACGATTTCGGGAGTAGATCTTTAACTCTAATCGACATCCAAAAAGTTTGCCCTTCATAATCGTCAATAATAATAGCGTTTGTTTTTCCCGACAATACTTTTTCCGTTGGCCAGTAACTTAGCCGCGGTTGAAAGTTATGAAGTACAGGGAAATAATACTGCGAAAGGAAGTATGCCGACCCGAGCAAATCCGCGCCTGCGTCACCCGGACTGAATCCCCAATTCGGGCCAAATCCGTCTTCTATTTCAACATACATCTGAAACAAGAATGACAGAAGAGCGCCGTACTGATAGCTTGATTCCAAATCGAGATTTGACGCTTCAAGAGTTGACGAAAAAATATGTCCGAGAAGATAAGCTCCGTAATAATGTCCGTACTTGTCAATCTGCAAGGCGTATTTGTTGTCGTTCTCAAAATGAAAATGGGAGTTCTGATTTCGCCACCAAGCGTTGGATTGATAGATGTGCACACCGATACCTGTCGCTAATGTAATTCCGCCATAAATCAGCAGACTTGTTTTATTTATCTTTTGAGGATGCGTAAACGGAAGAGTTTTAACGGTATCGATTTTGAGATTGGCAAAATTCGGATAATGAAAATTTTCATAAAGAAAAGATTTTGGTTTTAACTTTATTTTTAGACTGTCCTGCCCGTGAGTATTTACGGTTAAAGAGAAAATTAATATTAAAATAAATGAAATTTTCTTCATTTTAAAACCAGCATTGATTAAATGAAGCGGCGTTCAAAAAAAAACGCCGCCATATAAAAATATTTTAAAATTATTTTATTTCCGGTTTCATCTGCGGGAATAAAATCACGTCTCTGATTGAAGATTGATTTGTAAGCAGCATAACAAGTCTGTCAATCCCGACGCCTAACCCCGCCGTGGGCGGCATTCCGTATTCGAGCGCGCGGACATAATCGTAATCGACTTGATGAGCTTCCTCGTCTCCTTCTTCCCGCGCTTTTGATTGTTCTTCAAAGCGCGCCTTCTGATCGAATGGATCGTTCAACTCGCTGAAAGCGTTACATATCTCGCGACCGGCGACAAACCCTTCAAAACGTTCAACCAATCCTTCTCTCGTGCGATGCTTCTTGGCAAGAGGAGAAAGTTCAACCGGATAATCGGTAATAAACGTCGGCTGAAGCAATTCGTCCTGAACGGTAACTTCAAAAAGCTCGTCGATTAATTTGCCTTTGCTTTCCCCTTCGTCCGGTTCGATTCCGCGCTTTTTCAACTCGGCTTTTAATGCATCTTTATCCGCAGTTAAAACATCGAGTCCCGTTCTTGATTTAAGTTCGTCAACCATTGAGATTCTCTGCCACGGTTTACCGAAATCGACTTCTGTTCCTTCGATGTCAAAAACCGTGGTACCGAAAACTTCAAGAGCAACGTGCTTAACCATTTCCTCGACAAAGCGCATCATCCACTGATAATCTTTGTAAGCGATGTAAAGTTCCATCATTGTAAATTCAGGATTATGAGTTTTATCCATTCCTTCGTTTCTAAAATCTTTCGAAATTTCGTAAACCGCATCGAAGCCGCCTACTATCAGTCTCTTTAAGTAAAGCTCGTCGGCAATACGCAGATACAGTGTAGTGTCAAGCGCATTATGATGCGTGATAAAAGGCTTCGCAGCAGCTCCGCCGTATAACGGCTGAAGAATCGGAGTTTCAACCTCGACAAAATTATTTCCGTCCAAAAACTTTCTCAGTTCGGTAATTATTCTCGTTCTTTTTAAGAATACATCTTTCACTTCGGGATTTACTATTAAATCGACGTAACGCTGTCTGTACCTCAGTTCCTTATCGGCAAACTGATCGAAAATAACTTTGTTTCCGTTTTCGTCAACAGCTTCTTTGGCAATAGGAATAGGTCTTACGGACTTTGAAAGAAGCTCGAGTTTATTTGCATGGACGGAGATTTCGCCGGTTTTTGTTTTGAAAACAAATCCCTCTACCCCTACTATATCGCCGATATCGTAAAGCTTAAAATTGCTGTATGATTCCGCCCCGATGTCGTCCCTTCGCAGATAAACTTGAATTTTTCCTTTGTGGTCAAGAATATGTACGAATGAAGCTTTCCCCATTTTACGAATCGCCATAAGACGTCCGGCAATCTTCACGGTTTTATTTTCGTACTCGTTGAAATTTTCTTTAATGTCGGTCGAATAAGCGTCAACGTCATATTCATATCCGTACGGCTGCACGCCGCGCGATTGAAGTTCTTTCAGTTCTTCAAGGCGTCTTTTCATTAATGTATTCAGCTCGTTGTTATTTGCGGCTTCCACAAATCCTCCGTTACTTTTTTAATAATTTATCAATCTCTTTTTTACTCAGTTCTCTGTACTCGCCGATACGAAGACCTTCTAATTTAAACCTTCCGAATGAAATTCTTTGCAGCTCAAGAACTTTATATCCTAAAGTTTCAAACATTCTTTTTACAAAATGGTTTCTTCCTTCTACTGTTCCCACAACAACTTTCTCCCGATTTGTTTCATGAAGAAGTTCCAGCTTTGTAAATTTGCTCTTCCTTTTATCAACAAAAATTCCGGTAAGAAGTCTGTGCTTATCCTTATCCTCTATCGGTCTGTTAATCTTGGCAATGTATATCCGTTCGTACTTATTTCTCGGGTGCGTAAGCTTATTTGCAAATTCTCCGTCGTTCGTTAAAAGAAGAATTCCGGTAGTGTTGTAGTCCAATCTTCCGACGGGGAAAATATGCTTGTTGGTTTTAATCAATTCGACGACGGTTCTTCTTCCTCGTTCGTCCGAAGTAGTTGTAACAAAGCCTTTAGGCTTATTTAACATATAATAAACTTTCCGCTCCGGCTTAACTCTTTCGCCATCAACAAATATTTTATCTTTTTCGGGGTCAATATCCAAGCCGAGTTTTACCACGGTTTTTCCGTTGACGTCAACGCGTCCTTGTTCGATTAGTTCATCCGACTTTCTGCGCGATGCAACGCCGCTTTCGGCAAGGAATTTATTCAATCTCATTTGTTTTACTCTCTAATTCATTCTCAATATTTTCTTCAATCTGATTCATCATTATCTTTCTTTTCTGGTCAAGGAACTCAGCGTCCCGTTCAATATCTTCAATCTCTCTCGGTTTCGGCAAATCGGTTATTGCGTTTAATCCGAAGTATTTTAAAAATTCATCGGTTGTTCCGTAAAGGAGCGGTCGCCCGATTGTTTCGGCGCGTCCTTCAATTTTAATTAATTTTTTATCCAACAATGTCGATAACATATAATCGGAACTTACTCCGCGGATAGCTTCAATTTCCGGTTTTGTAATCGGCTGTTTGTATGCAATTAAAGCAAGTGTTTCAAGCGCGGATTGACTAAGGCGGCGTTTTGATTTTTCCGTAGTTAAAAAACCTACATACTTTGCATATTCTTTGTTTGTTGCAAAAGCGTACCCGCCGGCAATTTTAATAATCTTAAACGCCCGTCCCGTCTCTTTGTAATCGGAATTAAGTTCTTCGACAAGCTCGTTTAGTTCCCCCAGCTTCAACTTAACGTCGTCGCCGTCAATCTCACGGATTACGTTCAGCAAATCCTTTTCGGCAAGGGGTTCGTCCGATGCGAAAATAATAGACTCGATTACGGATTTATACTCTCTATCCATTTTCTAATCCGTAAATTTCAAAATCGTTAAAAGCTTCCGATTCCTTTAAATCAATCTTTCTTAATTTAACCAATTCCAGCATGGCTATAAACGTTACGATTATCCTAATCTTTTCTTGAATTCCGGAAACAAGATTAATAAAATTAATTTTTCCTCCGGCTTTTACTTTATCTAAAATATAATTCATCTGCTCTTCTATTGTAACATTAACTTTCTCAATTTCATGAAGGTGCTCTTCTTCTTCGGCGCGCGTGATTGCCGACTTAAACGCCTGAAGCAAATCGAAAACCGTTACGTTTTTCAGCAACGTCTGCAACTCTTCCGGTTTTTCTATTTCATCGTTTTTAAAATTTCCGCGATAAAATATTTTTTTTTGCTCGCTTTCAAGAACCGCAAATTCCTCGGTCATCTCTTTATAGCGGCGGTATTCCAGCAGCGCTCTTACCAATTCTTCGCGGGGGTCAATCTCCTCCCCTTTTTCATTTACTTCCCGCGGCAAAAGCATTTTAACTTTAATCTGCATCAGAGTAGAAGCCATTAAAATAAAATCTCCGGCAACTTCCAGACTTAACTTTTCCATCAAATTCAGATATTCCATGAACTCTTTGGTAATCTTGGAAATCGGAATATCGTAAATATCCAGCTCGTCGCGTTTAATAAAAAACAAAAGAAGATCAAGCGGACCTTCAAACTGCTGAAGTTTTAATTTAAACATTAACCGAGCTTCATTTTTTCATGAACTTCAGACATAGTTTCTTTTGCAACTTCCGATGCCTTTCTCTCTCCGTCAAGCAGAATCTCTAGAACTTTATTTTTATCGTTTTCGTAAACCGATCTTTTTTCTCTTATCGGATCTAAAAACTCATTTATCTTCGCGGTACATTTCAGCTTACAATCAACGCATCCAAGCTCCCCGCTGCGGCAGCTTTTCTCAATTTCCGGAACTTCTTCGGGATTAAATCTTTTGTGATAAGTAAAAATTGTGCAGACTTCGGGATGCCCCGGGTCGTTTCGTCTTATCTTCTGCGGGTCGGTTACCGCTTTTCGCAGCTTCTTCTGAACGTCTTCCGGCGTTTCGGAAATTAATATCGTATTGTTCAGCGATTTGCTCATTTTCGAGCCGCCGTCAAGCCCCGGCAGACGAGAAAACTTTGTCAGTAATGGTTCCGGCTCCGGGAAAACAAGTCCGTATTGATTATTAAACTTGCGCGCAATCTCGCGAGTGATTTCCACGTGAGGAACTTGGTCTTCGCCGACGGGAACTTTTTCCCCTTTGTAAAGGAGTATGTCTGCGCTCTGCAGCACCGGATAGCCGAGATGCCCGTATATCACGTTCTCGATATTTAAATCTCGAATCTGGTCCTTAAGCGTTGGATTTCTCTCCAACCTTGCTTTTGTAACAAGCATGGAAAAGATTAAGAAAAGTTCGGCGTGTTCTTTTATCTGCGATTGACGAAACATCGGCGTTGTCTCCGGGTTAATCCCGACCGCCAACCAATCCATGACCATCTCTAAAGTGTTGTTGTAAATTTCATCCGTGTTGAGATTAGTAGTCAGCACATGATAATCTGCAACAAGATGAAAACTTTCATACTCGTTCTGTAATTTTATCCAATTTTCAAGCGCCCCGACGTAATGCCCGAGATGCAATTTTCCGGTCGGACGCATACCGCTTAAAATTCGTTTTTTCGCCATAAATAATTCCCGTTTTTAAAGATTTTAAAGATAATGAATTTCTGATATTTTTATTTACTTTTATCTTTTCTCTTTTGACGTTCTCCTAAATCATTTCGGAAAGAAATTTAATTTTATTATAAATTATAAAATTAAATAAAAAAATTGTTTGAATTTCAGGTCGGATTATGATTAATATTGAAAACATTCTGAAAGAAAAAGCCAGATTTACCAACCGTTTCGCTAAATTCCAAGATTTTCACAACTTAATGCAACACAGAATAAGAAAAATTCTGCTCGTCTCGAGTTTATACGATTCCTACATCTTCGAGGAAGACGGCAGACTTTATGAATTACTTCGTCAGGAGTATCTCGGGTTGAACCTCAGCGACGCGCCGGAACTGATTCAATATTCGTCCGGTAAAGCGGCGATTAATTTCGCAAAGAAAAACAAGCAGATTGATTTAATCATTGCCACGCAGCATATTAATGAGATTCACGCAAGCAAATTTGCCAAACGGGTTAAGAACGCGGGGATAAATACTCCCGTTGTTTTACTCGGCTACGACAATAACGAAATGGTTGAACTCCTCGAACATCCCGACATTAAATATTACGAAAGGGTTTTTTACTGGCTCGGCGACTACAAGGTTATTATCGGAATAATAAAATATATGGAAGATAAATTAAATGTTGAGCATGATACAAACCTGGTCGGAATTCAGTCCATAATTTTGATTGAAGACAGTATCCGCTTTTACTCCTCTTACCTTCCGATGATTTACACCGAGCTTCTTCTGCAGGCGCAATCGCTTCTTTCGGAGGGAATTAATCTTTCTCATCGTTTTCTTAGAATGCGCGCGCGTCCGAAAATTCTCTTGGCAAGCAGTTACGAAGAGGCGACAAAATACATTAAAAAATATGAGAATACTCTGCTCGGAATTATTTCCGATATAAACTTTTCCCGCAAAGGTGAAAAAGATCCGAACGCCGGTTTGCGTCTCGCAAAAAAAGTAAAAAAACTTCATCCCGATATTCCGTTTCTCCTTCAATCCTCTAAAGAAGAAAACAGAAAAAAAGCCGAAGAGCTGAATGTGGCTTTTATCTGGAAAAATTCTCCTTCCCTTCTGAACGATTTAAGAAATTTTATGCATGAACAGTTCAGCTTCGGGGACTTTATTTTTCGCGATGAAAACGGAAATGAAATCGACCGAGCGTCCAATCTTATTGAGCTTGAAGAAAAGATTAAAACCGTTCCGGGCGAATCCCTTTTATATCACGGATTGCGAAATCACTTTTCCAACTGGCTTAAAGCGCGCACGGAATTCTGGCTCGCCGAACTTCTGAAACCTAAGCGGGTCAGCGACTTCACTTCGGTCGAAGATTTAAGGGAAACGCTTGTAAATAATATCAGAAATTTCCGGCACTCGCGTCAACGAGGAATTATACTTGATTTCAACCGCGATCTGTTTGAAGTAAAATCTACGATAGCTAGAATCGGAAGCGGCTCTCTCGGCGGCAAAGCGCGGGGCATAGGTTTTATGAACCGTCTGCTGAACAATTTTGATATTTGGGAAGAATTTGACGATGTTGAAATTTTTATTCCTTCAGCGCTGATAATTGCCACCGATATTTTCGACCGGTTTCTTGAGATGAACAATCTTCTTGATTTTGCTCTCAAGTGTAAATCGGACGAGGAACTTTACGCTCGTTTTTATGCTGCGCCGAAATTCCCGGAAGAAGCCATTAACGATTTATTCGCCTTCCTCGAAATAACTTCCGCTCCCCTTGCCGTACGCTCGTCAAGTCTGCTTGAGGACTCGCAAGGGCATCCGTTTGCCGGCGTTTACGAAACTTTTATGCTTCCTAACAACAACCCCGACATCAATATCAGAATGATTAGAACCTTGAATATGATAAAGAAAATTTATGCGTCTGTTTTTCGTTCAGGCGCGAGGGACTATATGGGAGTAACCTCATATCGTCTCGAAGAGGAAAAGATGGCGATTATTATTCAGGAAGTCGTCGGGCAAATGCATGGCGACCGATTTTATCCCGATTTTTCCGGCGTCGCGAAATCCTACAATTTTTACCCGACTTTTCCCTACAACAACTGCAATAAAATCGCCACGGTTGGATTCGGTTTAGGGAAAATAATTGTGGACGGATGCAATCCATTTACTTTTTGTCCCGAACATCCTAATAAAAATTCTTTCTCCGCGGACATTACAAGTATCCTTGACAACAAACAGAAAAACTTTTTTGCATTGGACCTAAACGGGAATAAAGATGTTTTTTCCTTTGAAAATTTGGATTCCGTACGGAGTTATCCTATTGAAGACGCCGAAAAAGATGGGACGCTAAATTATGTGGCTTCAACTTATTCATTTGAAAACGAAGTGATTTACGACGGAACTTCCCGCCCAGGAGTCAGGATTTTTTCCCTGGCGACAATGCTGAAACACAACACATTTCCCGTAGCCGAAATACTTGATACTATACTTGAAATCGGAACTTGGGGAATGAGTTCTCCCGTTGAAATTGAATTTGCGGTTAACGTTTCGCTCCCGCCCGGAGTAAAAAAACAATTTGCGCTTCTTCAAATGCGTCCTCTTGTCGTTGATTTTGAGAAGGAAGAACTGGAAGTTGCTCACTACACAAAGGAGAATTTGATATGTAAAAGCGAGCAAGCTCTCGGGAACGGAATCATAAAAGATATTTGCGATATTGTATTTGTTGACCCCTTAAAATTTGATCGGAGTAAAAGTTATGATGTCGCGAAGGAACTCGCTAAAATTAACGCTCGGTTAATCAGAAAAAAAAGGAAGTACCTTTTAATCGGTTTGGGAAGAATCGGCACCTTGGATCCTTGGCTCGGAATACCGGTTTCATGGGAACAAATATCGGGGGCAAAAACAATAATAGAAACTAATTTGGATGATATCAGCGTTGAGCCGTCTCAAGGTTCGCATTTTTTCCATAATTTGACTTCGCTCAAAGTAGGATATTTTACCGTGGACAGCGGTCGCGGCAATGGTTTCATCGATTGGGAGTGGCTCAGAAAACAGAAAAAAATTGAAGAATATAAATATGTTACTCATTGCGTAACTTCAGAGCCGATAACCATCAAAGTCCAGGGGCAAGAAAACATCGGTGTAATTGTTAAGCCCAATGTTGATTAGAATGACTGAATGCCCTAACTCGGTTTAACCGCGGTAGTTGAATACCGGTGAGATTGCCGCGCTCCCGTTGGTCGCTAGCAATGGCGGTGTGTTCTTTTATTCTCAATGCTGGTTTGTATTAACGGGTTTGTTCTTAAAATTTAAGCGTCATTGCGAGGAGCTTGCGACGAAGCAATCTCACGGGAAAACACGCTGTTGACGAATGTTCAAAGATGGTTTAACCGCTTAGGCTGAACACCCGTGAGATTGATTCGTCAGTCGCTACATTCTTCCTCGTAATGACGCTTACACTTTAAATAGCAAACCGTCTGATTTAGACTGAGTGTTACAATTCCCCTTCCCACGGAATCCGCCGCGGCGGAGTGGCTCCGCCTTGGCGGAGACGGGGTAGGCGCTTTGTCCAAAAATTAAACAAAACGTGTAAAAAACCGGCATCTCCCCACATTCCCCTCAAAACATTTTTGAAAAACAAAAACTTTTCAATATTTTTGCCTCAAGAAAAATAACAAGGGACAAGCCATGAAACAGATACTTATCCGGCAAGGGAGAAAACCTCGCAGTAAACAATACGAAATCAAAAACTTCCAAAACACCCACAACCTCTCGCTATTAATCAATTCCGGGGAAGAAAAATACCTACAACTAAAATACATGAGCGACAACTGGCTGCGACTGAAAATACACAAATATCTACTGAAAGAAGAAGCGAAAAAAGAGCCGGTAGCGCCGCCGGCGGTAGGCTATAGGGCGGAAGAAGTTACCGCGTCAAGCGGGATGTTCCGCAAACCGGCGCTAAATAAACTTGCCTCTCTGCTGTTGTTTTTCTGGATGCTGCTTATTCCGCAAGGCGCAAGCAAAGCAAACGAACGCCCGAAAGGGAGATTGGACGCAACCGTGCGCGTTTATCCGAAGGACTCCCAAACCGGCGAGGTTCTCTCCGGCGTTTTGGTAAATGTTTACGACGAAAACGGCAACTTGGTTACATCCGGAACATCCACCGAAGAGGGCGTAACATTCGGTTTGCTAACCGGAGTGGATAATACGGAAAACTCAACTTACGTAAATTTTAACGGAAAGAGACTCGAATACAACTTAACGGAAAGCGCTCCGGTAAGGATTGTTTTAACCGACATACTCGGTAGGCAATACGAACTGTACAACAAAACCGAAGGCGCGGGCAAACATGCGTTTAATGTAGAACTCGGCAATTTGGCAAACGGCGTATATGTAATAGAAGCCAAAACAAAGGATTTTGCGGCGTCTTACATAATAAGCAAGGTGGATAACAGCGTATATCTCGGCAAAAAATCTAATGTGGCGATAAAAAGCGGACAAACCGGAAGGAATAACGCAAAACTCGACGAGGGAAGATGGTATAAGTTTATTGGCATAGCAAGCGACCATTATAAAGATTCTGTCGAAGCGGTAATAAGCGAAGACATGTCGTTAGATTTACCGATGGACAAAAGCAAGCCGGTTCATTTTATGCTCTATAATAACGACACGGATTCGTTGGATGTAGGTTATCTGAAGGTAAGCGGAGATTCTGTTTTTGTTGACGGCGAAACCGATATAGATGTAAATTACGCCGATACGCTGAAGTTTACGGCGGGAATATTAACCGCTGATTCCGTGTATGAATCTACAAAGAGAATTTTGCCGGATAAATTGCCGGATACGGTAAAAGTAACTGCAATAGATATGTATTTAAGGGATTTGGAAGGGAATGTAGTAGGAAGTTTATTGGACGGAAGAAGGGTTAATCCAAGTATATTCAAGAGATTTATGAATTGGAGTTTTTTCAAATCTGCTTATAATGGCGTTGGAACTGGCGGCGGATTTTATAACGACTGCATAAACCGTTGGAGCAAATCGAACAACAATGAAATGCCGGATAGTATTGTGGTGTATAAATATGCATATTTCCCAAGCAATGGCGATAATTCTATGGATCAAGTAACGATTGACAGATTAGTTAATTTATACAATACAAGATTAAAACCATTTTTGGATGAAGAAGGATTAAGCATTCCGTTAGTAATAGATTCAACAATTACTTATGTCGTCGGCCCGATTGACGAAGATGATGTGATTGATTATATAGCAATAGTTCCAAAAGGAAATTTAAATGTTGATGGAGAATTAGGAATATGGGGCGAATTTCCAAGTACAATAAGATTCAATCTAATTACATTAAGGTCAGGGCCTCCCGCCGGAGATCCGGGAGAGCCATGGGGGACAAGGGCGGCGTTGCAAGAATTAACCGGATTAGAAGCGACAAGAAGTCCGCCTGCTGATGGTCATATAATGCATGGAGACGAAACAGTAATTCATGATTATACTTCATTGCATGATTACTCATTATACGACATCAAAGCATTCCGGATATGGCATGAGATGGATTGGCCAACCGGCACAAAAGAAGAAGACATAATGCACTTGGTAGGCAATAACAATGTAGTCCCGCGGAAGTAAAAGATTCCCCTTCCCGTGGAAGGGGTGGATTCCTCCGCCGCGGCGGAGGAAGACGGGGTAGGGGCTTTGCCTGAGAATTAAACAAAATGTGAGAAAACCGGCATTTAACTTTCCTTCGAGGTACTTGTTTCCTCGAAGGTATGAAAGTATGATGCTGCTAAATACCTTCAACGAACAACCCGCCGTGGCGGACGTTGAAGGAACGAAATGTTGTGTGGCGACGCTTTAGCGTAGTCGGGGTAGGTGCTTTGCCTAAAATTTAAACAAAATGTGTAAAAATTAGTCTCCTTCCACACCCCGTCTTCCGACTTCGCCCCGCTCCGTCGGAATCCACCCCTCTGTCCAGAGGGGAATTAAAAAATTAAGCAAAATGTGAGAAAACTCGGCATTTAACTTTCCTTCGAGGTACTCGTTTCCTCGAAGGTATGAAAGTAACGATGCTAAATACCTTCAACGAACAATCCGCCGTGGCGGACGTTGAAGGAACGAAATGTTGT
>WGCV01000024.1 GCA_015493615.1 Melioribacteraceae bacterium | reverse complement strand
TTCAACAAAATGTGAGAAAACTCGGCATTTAACTTTCCTTCGAGGTACTCGTTTCCTCGAAGGTATGAAAGTAACGATGCTAAATACCTTCAACGAACAATCCGCCGTGGCGGACGTTGAAGGAACGAAATGTTGTGTGGCGACGCTTTAGCGTAGTCGGGGTAGGTGCTTTGCCTAAAATTTAAGCAAAATGTGTAAAAATTAGTCTCCTTCCACACCCCGTCTTCCGACTTCGCCCCGCTCCGTCGGAATCCACCCCTCTGTCCAGAGGGGAATTAAAAAATTCAACAAAATGTGAGAAAACTCGGCATCTAACTTTCCTTCGAGGTACTCGTTTCCTCGAAGGTATGAAAGTAATGATGCTGCTAAATACCTTCAACGAACAAGTACGTTGAAGGAACGAAATGGAGTGTGGCGACGCGTTAGCGAAAACTGGGTAGGAGCTTTGCCTAAAATTTAAGCAAAATGTGTAAAAATTAGTCTCTTTCCACACCCCGTCTTCCGACTTCACTCCGTTACGTCGGAATCCACCCCTCTGTCCAGAGGGGAATTTTTCTGTCATTGCGAGCGAACGGAGTGAGTGTGGCTCCGCCTTAGGCGGACTCACCGGGATTCAACCTCACTCGTTAAACCTATTTTGAACATTCACCAATAGCTTGTTTTCCCGTGAGATTGCTTCGTCAGTCGCTACATTCTTTCTCGTAATGACGCTACAAAACCACGAATTTGTCAGCCCATCTCTAAAATCAATTTGTAGTAGTACAATCCGGCTAAAGTTTTGGAATCATAAATTTCGCCGCTTCTTACTTTTTCCTCAGCTTCTTCCAATGTAAGCTCAAGTAACTCCATTCCGTATTCGCCTTCTTCCCTTTCAGTTTCACCGGGAATTAAATCCTTAGCCAAATAAATATGCAGAATTTCCGTGCAAAATCCGGGAGTTGTGGCTATCGCTCCGAGCTTAACCAATTTAGGGGCGGTATATCCCGTTTCCTCCTTCAACTCCCGCGATGCGCAGACGTAAGGGTCTTCCCCCTTCTCCAATTTACCGGCGGGAAGCTCAATCATAAATTCATTAAAGGGATGACGGTACTGTCTGACAAAAATAATTTTGTTATTTTGAGTAATCGCCAGTACTACTGCGCCTCCGTTATGAAGCGCAACCTCGCGGACGGATTCGTTTCCCGAATCATACTTAATCTTATCAACCTTAACGTCGAAAACGCGTCCCCTAAAAACAGTTTTCGAATCAACAATCTTAAAATTCATTAGCGCCTACTTTTCGTAATAAGGAACAAGTTCGTGACCGAGATATTTAACGACGGCGGTTATTACTCCCAAATCATCCAAGTAACCGACTAACGGGGTTAAATCGGGAATCGCATCAACCGGAGCAATAAAATAAAGAAGCGCGCCTATAACAATTGCTTTCCTGTACCACTGAACGGAATCGTCTTTCATATATTTATAAAGCGCAAGTATATCATTTACAAAGGAAATCTTTTCCCCTGTCCGCTCAATTTTGCTCCACAAACCTTCTTCAACTTCAGCCGATTTAGCTTCAACTTCTTCGGGAGAACTTATCTCGAAATCAATATCTTCAATATCTTTCATTTATTTCACCTTGATTATTTTTTATGTTGTTCGAACCAATCAAATAAAGAATTCCACCAAAACTTAGCGTCTTGCGGTTTGGTTACAAAATGCGTTTCATTCGGAAAATAAAGGAGCTTGCTTTCCACTCCAACTCTTTGTAACGCTGTAAAAAGCTGAAACGCCTGCCCCTGCGGAACGCGAAAATCATGTCCGCCCTGCACAATCAGCATAGGGGTTTTGAAATTTTTAACGTAGCTGCTCGGGGACCATTTTGCGTAAAGCTCCGGATTGGTCCACGGCGTTCCTTTAAATTCCCATTCCGGGAACCAGAGTTCTTCCGTTTCGCCGTACATGCTACGCTGATCGTAAACTCCGTCGTGAGAAAAGAGCGCATTGAATCTGTCGTTATGTCCTTCAATCCAGTTAATCATAAATCCGCCGTATGACGCGCCTGCAGCAAATAAATTATTTTTATCGATAAACGGGAACTTCTTCAACGAGTTATCAAGAACGGACATTAAATCGGTGTAAGGTTTACCTCCCCAATCTCCGGAAACAGCGTTGGTAAAAGCTTGTCCGTACCCAACGCTTCCGCGCGGATTAGCAGCCACTACAACATAACCCGGAGCCGCAAATTGCTGAATATTCCACCGAAAATGATAATCATCCGTCCAATGCCCCTGCGGTCCGCCGTGAATCAGAAAAATAAGTGGATACTTTTTATCAGGATTAAAATGAGGAGGTTTAACGAGAATAGCTTGAATTTTAGTTCCATCTTCAGTTGTCGTCCAAAATGTTTCTATGTCGTTAAACAAAAGTTTCGACAATAATTTTTTATTAATATGTGTCAACTGTTTGAGATTATTTGAGACAAGATTCAAAGCAAAAATTTCATAAGGCTGTGTAGAACGCTGCTGTTTAAAATAAAGGGTTTTACCGTCGGGAGAAATGATTAGATTTGAATTAACATGTTTTTCAACCAGCATTTTAATTTTGCCGCTTGCCAAGTCAATTTTGTAAATCGAGTTGTAAATGTAATTTGCAGAAGTAAAGTAAATGGATTTAGAATCGGGCGACCAGACAATTTCCCCGATTGAACGGTCGAAATCGTTAGTAAGATTTTTAATCTTGCCGGTTTTTCTGTCGTATATCATCAAAGTTGATTTATCCGCTTCAAAGCCCGGATGCGCCATTGAACGAAACGCGATATATTTTCCGTCGGGCGAATATACCGGCTGGTTGTCGTTGCCTTTACTTACGGATATTTTTTTATCGGCAATTTTTCCGGTAGCTTTAACTTGCGGAAGTGAGATTGTAAAAATATCATTATTCGTGCTTATTGCGTTAACTTTATCCTTATTCATTGTGTAAGCTACTTCTTTTCCGTCAGGCGAAAATCCGTAATCATGTCCGCTTCCAAGATCAAGAGGCGGAACATCGTGCTGACTTCCTTCTGTTAAATCTGTTATGCCGTTGTTATTTAAGTCGTATAGGAAAAGATGACTTCGCTTATCTCCTCTCCAATGATCCCAAACTCTAAACATCAATCCGGTAATTACGCGAACATCGGTTTTATCATTTTTACGTTTAATGTCTTCTTTCTTGTTGCATTCTTGAGTTTTGCAGTTCGGGTAAACATCGGAAACAAAAAGAAACTTATCGCCCGATTTATCAAATTCGATTCCGCCGACGCCGCTGTAAACATCGGTAACTTTTTCAATGTTTTTGCCATTGTAATCACAGCGGTATATCTGCCCTTTTTTACTGAAAAATATCGACTTGCCATCCGGGGAAAATTTGGGAGAACTTTCGGACTCGGAAGAATTTAAAATCGGCGCTACTTCTTTCCCGTCAACTGTCGCAATCCAAATATCACTGTCTCCCTTGTTTTTATCCATTGAGTATTTACTTACAGAAAAAACAATCAAAGAGCCGTCGGGAGAAATATCCATCGAACCGATACGGAGCATTTTCCACATATCTTCCGGCGTCATCGGACGTTTAGTTTGTGCGGAGACAAAGGTTAAATTAACAATTAGCAGCAGTAGGACAAATTTTAAAAATGATTTCATTTCTTCCTCTTCTTGTTTAATTTCAATTTTTTAAAATAGTAATTTTCAGCGAAAAATTTTAGCGGTTTTATAGTATTAAAACTTAAATACTTGTTTGGTAAGTGAGGAAACAAAGTATGTGAGTTTTTATCGTATGGATTGCGAGAAAAGAACAAGCTGTCCGGCTCGGGCGAATTGCGAGCGAAAAAACAAGCGTCATTACAAGACAATCCGCATGGGTGGATTGTCGTGGCAATCTCCAGAATGTTCAACCTTAGCCGTTAAACCATTATCCCAAAATTGTCATTAGACAAAAAAACATGTAAGAAAATCTTACTCGTTCTATTTGTAGCGCAGATTGATTAGTGAGCTTGCGAACGGTCAATCTGTGGCTGCAATTTAGCATTATGCTGTTTTTTCGCAGATTGCAAGCAATCTACGTTACAAAGAATAGTATTTTTCTTAATAATTTTAGATTAG
>WGCV01000023.1 GCA_015493615.1 Melioribacteraceae bacterium | reverse complement strand
TAGAGGCGGTTAATTGGGCAACACTTTTTTAAAATATTCCGATACACAAAACTCATCGATGAGGGTGAAAAAAGTTTCCTTTCTCCTTACTTCTCTTTCCGGTTTATTTCACTTTTGTCAATTTGGAATTAGAAATACTGAAACACATTTTGGGAAAATTAGACTTTTTTGTTTTATGAAAATAGTATTAAATAACGGATTAGAAACCGTATTAAATCCCCTTATACTTACGGCGGAAATGGTTTCGCATCTATCCCGCAATGGCGGGACAACAGAATTTTATCTGTAAATGGATTTTATGTTGTCAACACCATATATTTTTTGTCCATTTCCAGATAAAATTCTTTAAAGTTATGCGCTTAAAATTAATATACGAGGAATTTTGATGGATAATTCAGAAATAAAAAATGATCCACAGTTGGACGAAAAATCTAAAAATAAAAAAATTATTTTTACCTTAACTCCTCAAAAAATAAAGGTTGGAATAATTATTACTTTCATTGCTTTTCTTCTTATGTCATTGTTAACCTTGATATTATATTTTACAAAATTTAATTCAGCTCTATCTAACAACTCTTCTGACTGGGCAAATTTTGGAGCATTTATCAGCGGAACGGTTGGGGTAATGGCAACAATTGCTAATGTCATAATTGTTATAGTTATTGCATGGTTAGTCCAAGAACATGAAAAAAAGATTTTTATCTCAGGATTAAAATACAGAATATTAGAATCATTGAATCATGAAATATCTGAACATATAATTAAATTAAACTCACTAGAAAAACATAATATAACCTTAGAAGCCATAAGTAAAATTTTGTCTTCACTCCAAGGCAAAATAATAGAAATAAATTCATGGAATTTATTTAATATTGCTGCATTTAAAAAATTAATTGATGATGAAATAAGTGTAATACATAAATCATCTACGATAAGTGTTAAAGAATTATCTAATTTAATAAAAAGATTAGATTGTGGATATCACAATTTAATGAAAGATATTTTTCAAATAAGTTTGCAGGAGGTTGACTAAAATGGCAGAAATTAAAACCCAAACTGATGTAGGAAGGTCTTTACGCATGAGTATTCGTGAAGAAAATGCAAATGGTGATCTTCCAACCATACCATATTATGTTATTTATATTGATTCAGATACTAATTCCATAGATCCATCCAACCTTGAAAGCACTCTTATTAAGCATTATTCAGATGTTCTAATAGCTCTTAATGAAGTTGAAGGAAAACTATCGAAACATTTTAATAATTCTATTGTAGTATCTTTTGGAAATAATACACCAAATAATATAATAAATTTTTTGGCAAAATTGCTGGAAACAAATAATTATAGAGTCGGTATGCACTTTTTTGAGGCAAAAGATATAAGCCCAATTGATCTAAATAAAAAGTTAATGGATAATTTAAATGATAAAATAGGTTTGGAGAAAATTCGAAGAATACTTCCCGATGAATTTTTTTGTAATAAAACAGAAGAGGCAAGAAAAAAACAAAAACAAAAAAATGCATTAGAGGGTGATAATGAACGAGAGGAACAAACTACAGATGAATATGGAAACAACAATATTGCATTCTTCCATTCAAACGAAATATTTGGTCCTGAAGTTAGTTATGCGGCAGAAATTGCCTATTCTACCGAACAAATAAACTTCATCCTCTCCGAAGAAGTTGTATTTAAAATACTGGATATCAACATAAATAAGAAAAGGAAAGACATTATTAAAAAAATTGATGATTTTAATAATGATTCCCAAAATAAATTTTTGATAAGCTACCCCATTCCGATTAATTATAAAAAGAATGAAGTAAAATGTTCGTTTTTTATATATTCAAAAAATAGTGAAACCAAAACAACAATTATCGAAAAATTTATGCCTTCATTTGTATTTGAAAAACAAAAACTAAAATATCTATATATTTTTAATTCTACTCATAAGATAAATGGTAGAAATATAGTGAATGTATTGGATAAATTATTAAAAGATTACTTTATTAATAATAATATCAAAAAGGGGAAATTTGAGAAAGGGCAAATGTCTGATTTATCGCACTACTTTTTAGATAGCATATATATTGTTTCTGGTTACCAATCAATTAATTTTATAAATAATGGAAGTTTAAGCTTGGATGATGTCATTGAGAGCAATCAGCTTAACAATGATTTCCACCAAACAAAAGTCCCAATTTTAGTAACGTTTACCAGCTTTCCTGGTAACGATTTGGATCATTATTATCGCAAAGAGATTAACCGGGATCCAGATAATCAAATTTTTATTAGGAGTGAAACAATTTTTGATGAAATGTTTTTTGATTCACCAAGAAAGAATAGTTCTCTAATACGCAGAGAAAATAATTCATCTACTGAAGAAATAAAGAGTATTTTTAGGGAGAAGGCTTTATATACATACAACTCTTACAATAAAAACACAAAAAAAGATATCACCCAAAATGGAGAATATGTTTTAATTCTATTTTCACTTGAGCAAACTATACTCTCTGTGGAACAAAATCTGAGAAATATATTTGCACAGTTATTTAATAAGAAAGGTAATAATTATGACGATTCAACAAAAAAATTTTATTTAATAGCCGATGAACAATATTTGGAAATTCTCGGTTTCGGAATATTGCGTGGAACCTGGGATGGATATATTTACTGTAAAATAAACAATTGTAAAAATTACAAAGAAGTCATTGAAAAAATGCTAAAAGAAAAAGAAAAAAAATTAACATTTATTGAAACTACAATTGCAAAATGTGAGTTATTTTTCATGCAACCTTTGGTTTGGGATGAATGGACAGAAGCATTAATGAAAGAAAGAATAAGATTAAACTCCCATAATGAATTGTTTAATAAAGAACAAGAAGTTTAATAAAAAAATACGGAGTTGTTAACCATGAAAGAGATAAAAGGCATACATAAAACAGGAAAAAAAGTTGAATATTCCAAAAGTGATGTAAGAAGAAAAGAGGTTATAAATTCCAATCCAAATTCAAAATCTAAGAATACTTTTAAATTATTTATAGCGCCACAAAACCCTGTAAATCTTCATGTTAAAAAAACAATTATTCATCCCCGCAAGCCGGAAAGAATAAAAATCGGTGAAATCGTGATATCTCCGAGAAACCCGGAGCGGATTATTATTGAAGATAAATCCGAGGGAAAAGTAAATAAAAGCCATGGCCCTATCATTAATCCGATGAACCCTATGGATATGCCGATAAAAGCTCAGGACAACATGCGGCAAATTTTGAAAAACGTAGTTAAAAAAAGCGCTCCGTTTTTTAATAATGTAAAACTAACTCATTTAATGCTGGAAATCACAACACGATGCAATTTACATTGCAAACATTGTTATTGCAATGCGGACAATAAGAACTATAACCATCTCCCTTTAGGCGTCATACAAAGTATATTAAAAGAATTTAGTGAAAACGGCGGTGAATCTTTAACCTTAACCGGTGGAGAGCCAAAACTGCACCCGGATTTCTGGAAAATTATTCGAGAAATCAATAGAAATCATCTTTCCTTTAATATCTTTACAAACGGCACCGTTTGGACCAAAACGGAACTAAAAATTATGCGCGATTTATCGTTAACGTCTTTACAGGTTAGCATTGATGGTTTGGGTAAAACCCATGATGATTTTCGAGGGAAAAAAGGCAGTTTTGCTAAAACAATAAATATGCTCCGGCTCGCTAAGGAATTAAATATTCCCACGGTAATGATGATTACTATTCATGAAAAGAATGTTAATGAAATTTCCGATTTGGTTAAACTTGCCAGAGAATTAGATATCTCAGGTATTACTATGAATACCTTTATTCCGCAAGGAAGAGCTAAAAAATTAATTCCGGTTAATGTGGAAGATTTACGTAATGTCTTTGGAAACATTTCTTTTAATACCTGTACTTTAAAAGAGGAAAGTACCGCCTGCGGAGTAGGATTTGAAAAAATCGCCGTTTTAGCCGACGGATCCATTGTCCCGTGTGAAGTTATGCGTGATTTAAAATTGGGTTCAATTTATAATGACAATTTAATCGATGTTTTTTATCATTCCTCTGTTATGGATGAAATACGAAAGTCGGTTGTCAATGAAATTCCGGAATGTCAGGCGTGTCCGGTTAAAGCGGAATGTTTAGGCGGTTGTAAGGCTTACGCCTGGCTAACAACAGGAAAATTTGACCAACCGGATAAGAGACAATGTTTAATCTGGAGAGAAAATGATTAGTGAGAATCAAAACGTTCCTGATTTAGATCCGCTTAATTTTTCCAGAGAAGAAATAGCTACGGCGGTAAAAAACCACAGAATGCTTGCTTTGCAGGCACATTTACCGGCGGTATGCAACTATCATTGTTATTATTGCTATACAAAAGAGTTTTTTAAGAAAAAAGAATTTCATATCAGGAAAGAACAACTGGAGTTATACAAAAGTTTTATCCGCCAGGGGATTGAATTAGGCGCAAGAACCATAAGTTTTCCGGGTTTGGGAGAACCTTTTATGATACCCTGGTTTTTTGATTTGTTGGATTTTTGTAAAAATATGGGTATTGAAGTTGTCGTTTTTACTAATGGCTTCCTAACCGAAGAACAAATTGAGTTTTTATTTGAATACAAGCCGGCATTATATATTAAACTCAATAGCTTACGAACCCCTGAAATAATGAATAAAATGTCAGGAGACCCGAATAGTTGGACAAGATCATTTAATTTAATAAATTATTTGTTAGAGAATAATTATAACAATGGGCATAATTTAATAGGTATTGAAAGTGTTGTTGTTAAGGATAATATTAATGAAATTGTTGATTTATATAAATGGAGCAGAGAAAATTCTATAATTCCGCTTATTGAATTGCCAATGCCATTTGAGGGAGACGAACTTTTAGATTATGTTTACATTTCACAGGTGGAAGGCCTGGAATTGTTTGGAAAATTAAGTGAAATCGATGTGGGATATGGGATTTTCTGGACGCCACATCCTCCATTTGCAGGAAGCGGATGCTCATTCCATTTAATTTCCTTAATCATGTATCCTGATGGAAGCATACACCCTTGCAGTGGAATATTCTTGGAGCAACCGTATGGTAACATTAAAAAAGATCCTTTAAATAAAATTTGGAACTCCGAAAGAGTAATTAATCGGATAGAAGCTGTGAATAAAATTAAGCAAAGGGATATATGTAATAATTATGGATGTCGCGCCTATGCCTTCAGAAAATATAAAGATTTAACCATGAAAGATAATAGATTTTATATAAAGAAATATAAATTAATCAATGCTTAAATTAGTAGATTTAAAAAAAAGCTTTGCCGGTACAAAGGTTTTGTCCAATGTCAGTTTTGAAATTGAACCGGGAGAATCTTTTGCGATATTTGGTAAAAGCGGTAGCGGCAAAACGACTATTTTGAGGATTATTGCGGGACTTTTGCAACCTGATGAAGGCGAAGTTTATATTAACGGGAATCATTTTAATAATATTCCGGCCTATTTAAGACCTATAGGATTTCAATTTCAAGATTATGCTTTATTCCCAAATTTAAATGTTGAGCAAAATTTAAAGTATCCTTTAAAATATGCTAAGAATACAAATCTAAATAACGGGATGTTTTTAGAAATCATAAAACAGTTGGAAATTGAACATATTTTGGATAGAAGAATTTTTAAGTTGAGCGGTGGCGAACAGCAAAGAGTAGCATTGGGACGGGCTTTGATTCGCGCTATATCAACGAATGGGCTCTTATTGCTTGATGAGCCTGTAAGCGCTCTTGACGATGCGCTGAGGGAAAATGCAAGAATAATTATCAAAGAAAGTCAGAAAAAATTTAATTTAACCACTCTTTTTATAACACATGATATTCGTGATGTTATAATTATGGCAGATCGAATGGGAATATTAGAAGATCATAAAATTCAACAAATCGGATCAATAGAAGATGTGTCTCAGAATCCCTTAACTGAAAATGTCGCGCTTAGTTTTGGCTTTAAATACTTGGGCAAATATTCAATAAAATATGATAATAACAGGTATTATCTAAATTATAATAATAATAAAATCGAACTAAAAAATTTTAATTTAAAAGATTGGCAACAAAGCGGCGATTTGAAATGCTATATTCCTGAAAAATATATTTCTATTGAAAATCATGAAAACGGTTGTATTTCCGGAATTGTTTATAATGTGAATTATTCTATTAACGGGACTCATATTTTGGTAAAAATTAAAAACAAAGGAACCTTTATCGATTTGGATATTAATGATAAATATTCTATTAGTGTTGGTAGTAAAATTTATTTAAATATAAATTGGAATAAAGCATTTTTTTTTAGATAAACTCATCAGGAGGTTCCCATGAAAAATCGTTTAATTGTATTTACATCGATTATTTTTGCTTTATTGTTAACTTTTATAAGTTGTACGAAGAAAGATACTCAAGCACCCAAAGCCAAATTGGTAATTGCTACTTTTGGGGGCGACTGGGGTAATGCTCAAAGAAAAGTTTGGTTTGATGAGTTTGAAAAAAAATATAATGTGAAGATTGTTGATGTTGAGTACAATGGAGATTATAATCTAATAAAATCTAAAGCGTCTATTGGGGAATGGGATATTATTGATATAGAAGAAGTGGAAATGTTGCGTGGGATAAAGGACAGTCTTTGGCTTCCTATTGACTATAGCAACATTGCCAAGCAATCAATAATTGAAAAGGCCGCATTGAAATATGCTGTAGGTTCTGTGGCCTATTCCATTTTAATTGGTTTTGATTCGGAAAAAATAAAAAGCAGTCAGGTAAATGGTTGGAGCGACTTTTTTTCACCCGAGAAAATTCCGGGCCCTCGGGGTTTAAGAACAGCGCCACAATATATTATTGAAGGAATGTGGCTTGCGCACAATAAAGATTTGCGCTCATTATATGAAATGGACCTGGATAAAAGTATAAAAATGCTCAAAGGTTATTTTGATACTTTTAAAAAACAAATTGGCAAAAGTAATATAATAACATTTGAAACTTATGGCCAACCACAAGATTTAATTAAAAGGCATACGGTAACAATGGCCTATGGAACAAATGGCAGAATGATGGCTGAAAAAAATAAAGGGGCAAATATTGGTGTTTGTTGGAACCAATCCATTTTAACCATAGAATACTATGTTATAAGCAAACAAACAAAAAACAATGAATACGCGCAAAAGTTCATTGACTTTATTTTATCGAAAGATAATCAAGCTAATATGGGGCGATTTATTCCTTATGGCCCGGTTAACAAATTGGCGTATGACGAATTATCAGAAAAAGAAAAGGAACAGTTGCCAACGGCACCTAATATTTATCCGCTTACTTTCCATTTTGACGCCTCGTGGTGGCTAAAAAATGAAATTAAGGCGAGAAAGATGTATAGAGAATTTCTTTTGCTAAATTAAGAGATAAAGATGAAAAAAATAACCCATCATTTTATATCGTCAAATATAAAATTAACAATAATTGTATTATTTTTAATTGGTATTTTGGGTTGCCTGTTAACTGTGGTTGTCCCTTTCTTTTTTATAATGAAGCCATTTGTTAATGGGCCTATTCATTTTATTAATGGAGTTATTAATCTTTTACGTGACGCTGTTTATATTGAAGTATTAAAAAATACTTTTCTTGTTATTTTATATGTCTCCATTTTTTGTATTATCGTTGGTTTGCCAATAGCTTTTTTTTTATGGAAAACGTCGAAAACAAAAAAATTGATAGTTGTTGGCATCTTATTAATCCCGTTGTTAATGAATCAAATTGCCAGAAACTACGCATGGGTTCAAATACTTGACAATGATGGGTTAATAAATAAAATCTTTTTATCTCTTCATTTGTTCCATTCCCCTTTGCACCTTATTTATAACAGATTTGGCGTTTCTCTGGTTTTGGCTCAGGGCTTCATCCCAATATTTATACTTAATGTCTATGTTTCTCTTGCTGCATTACCCAGAATATTTGAAGAAGCTTCATTTATGTGTGGCGCCAATAAAATATCTACGTTTTTCAGAATCATATTACCAAATATTTATCAAGGAATTATAGGAGGATTAAGCCTTGTAGCCATTTTATCATTCGGTTATTTTATTACTCCGGCTATGTTAGGTGGAAGTGGGGGAATCACGCTACCAAAACTTTTATATGATGAATTTAATACTTACGGCGGTGAGTTTACCAGTGCATTACAAGCTTTTATGATATTATTAATTATTATCCCATTACTTTTTTTTACTATGCGTCATATTTTAAATTTGAATCAGTAATCTATGAAATTTTGGATGATATTTATTTTACTAATTATTTTAATAATTTTTCCGCTGATCATTGTGCTTATTTCCGCTTTTGGCAGCGGCAATTCTTTGGTATTTCCGCCGGTTCATTTTGGGTTGGATTATTTTATAGGTTTTTTTACCGAGGAAGAATGGATAAACAGTATTCAAACCAGCCTATTTATAGCCATTACATCCATATTATTTGCATTGCCATTGGGTACGGCGATTGTGTTTTATCAAAATTACATAGAACATAAAAATAAATTTTTAAAAAATGTCGTAATAATGATAACAAGTTTTCCTATTGCTATCCCTCCAATATTATTAGGAATCGGATTTTTTATTTTGACCAGAAGCGTTGGTATTCATGGGAATTGGTTTGTTCTTGGGATTTTGAATTCAATAATAGGAATCCCTATCGTCTATTTCTTAGTCAATATTTCTTTAAGGCGATTCCCGTACTCTTTGACAGAAGCTGCCGCAACTTGTGGCGTAAAGCCGAGGACAATTTTAAAAGATATTGTTTTCCCTTATATATTGCCATCATTATTGTCAAGTAGCATTATTATCTTTATGCTTTCAATGGAAGAATTAGTAATAGCTTTGTATGTATCAAAGCCAACAACGATACCCGTTTCAGTTCGTTTCTGGACATCCATTAAATACAATATTACTCCGTATGTTACTTCGGCGGCAGTAATAATGATTTTAATTCCAATTATTTTTTCCCTTTTGTTTTTTTTAATAAAACGTAAATTTAATGAATCATAAGTATTTTATTTAATTAAAAATTTAGATTTTAATTAAATCAGAATTAATAATTAAAAATATTTATATCGAAAAAGTTGAATTATGAATAAATTTTATGACATATCGACTCCATTATCAAATAACATGCCAGTTTGGACTGGCGATCCGAGTGTGAAGTTTATCAAAACGGAAGTTATACTAAACAATAGATTAACTTTTGTTACGGAGCTTAATTTGTCAACACATAGTGCTACTCATATTGACTTACCAGGTCACTTTAACAAGGAGCACCCTCTTACAATAGATTCAATAATATTAGAAAATGTTATTGGAAACTGTTTAGTCGTTTCTCCTCCATTCACAGAAAGAAAATTTAAAGAATATTTTAAAAAATATAATTGCGATGCTAAACGCATATTGTTAAAAATAAATAATAATAATTCTTTAGAAGAGCTTTATAAACAAGATAAAGAAATTATTAGTGAGACAGCTATTAGCTTTCTAATTGATGATGGACTGAGGTTAATTGGGGTAGATGGACCAGCTCCGGAATCTACGAAAGCTGTAAATTTTCCAATTCATCAAAAGCTATTTAATCATAATGTATTTATATTAGAAAATTTAAAACTTTCACATATAGATGATGGTATGTATGAGTTGATATGTTTACCCTTGCTTCTTCAAGGAGTAAATGATGGGGCTCCATGTAGGGCAATTTTAAAAAAGATTATTTGAAGTTTTATTTTGTCAATAAGAATATGCACATAACAATCGCATGCACCAGAATTTGCCACGCGCCGGGCTTTTTGCATTTTTGAAAGTTTTTTGAGTGTGGCAAATCTGGTGATGCGCAACGCCGTTATATTGCTTTGAAAATTTTAGAGGATTGATTTATAATCTCTGGTGCTATGAAGTATTCTATGAATGTAGATAGTTTTACTCTCGATGGTATAAAAAATAATATAGTTTTGAACTATTAAATATCTGTATCCAAGTATTCTTATCTCTTCATCTCTCGGTATTCTTCCCAGTAAAGGATTTTCAGATAACAACTTTAAGTTCTTTTCAATTTTGTTTGCAATTGTATTTGCCGCTTTTGGATTATCTGCACTTAGATATAAAACTATTTCCGCAAAGTCCTCTTCGGCTATTTTTAAGAACCGAATTCGGTATTTATCTTTCGGCATTTATATTCTCTTTAATATTTTCCATTACTTGTTTTAGAGTTCTACCCTTGTCGCCGTTAATTCTTTGGTTCTGAGCAACAGATAATTTTCCCAACAGCTCTAATTTCAACTCTATTTTTGAATAATGAGCCATTGACATAACAACTAAATCACCTTCTCCGTTTTTGGTAATGAAAATAGGTTCATTTAAGCTATGAGCTAACTTTGAGATTTCGTTGGATTTATTTCGCAGGTCTGATATAGGTTTTATAATTGGCATTTTATTCTCCAAATAGTTATCAATAATTTATCATTATTATGATATTTTCAATATATAAAAAAGTATTATGACAAGCAAATCAACTTGACCGCTTTACTCGTACGGGTTTTCTGCTAAGTTTAAGTTTGGTTTACTTATTAGGGTTTGCTGTTAGATTGGAAACTGTGCAATGTAAATTTGGTCGCCGTGCTTGCCTAAAGGAATCCGTTAGCTAACGGATAAGCCCAGCTTGTAAAAATAAATATTCGAAGGCTTTGCAGAACCTAATTTATATGTCACCCCAACGAAAACCAGTCGGGGGAAATTCTGATCCTCCGCCACGGCGGATTGGCGGACTCAATATGACAAATTTAGGTTATGTAAAGGTCTCTATTCTTTGTTAGCTAGTCATTTCCTTTCGGGACAATGTTGCCTTTTTTTTATTAACCCATTGCTTCAGCAATGGGGGGGGAGAACGTAAAAGAAATGAAGTTCAACCGGTTTACCGGTTTCGTTAACTAATTAACGCATAAACCGGTGAACCGGTTACGAAAAATATAGGTCCCCTTTTCCCCACTGATAAATCAGTGGGTTAATGAGAGTGATTATTCCCTTAAGTTGCCAGCATTACTTTCGGGGCGGACAAGTTTTTTGCCAGTCCGTTATACCGTTCTCAAAATTTTAGCTTGCTACAATTACGAAAAAAAATAATTATATTGCATATATGAAATTACAACAAGATTATATTGACAGAATTAATAAATTCTTTCTCAACAAACCAGTTTTAAGAGCATATTTATTTGGTTCTTATTCTCGTGGCGATGCTGACGAAGATAGCGACATTGATATTCTTGTTGAGCTAGATTATTCAAAACAAATTGGACTTGAATTTGTCCAAATGCAACTAGACCTCCAAGATTTACTTCAACACAAAGTTGACCTACTTTCTGCAAGAGCAATTTCTAAATATATTTATCCATTTATTGAAAAAGACAAATATTTGATTTATGAAAAATAGTTTTGGCGACAGGGCGAGGCTACAGCATATTCAAGACGCAATTTTAGAGATTTTATCCTATACAAAAGATATTTCATTTGAAGAATTTAAATCAAATTCAATGATATTGTTTGCTTCGGTAAAGCAATTAGAAATAATCGGAGAAGCTGCTAATAACGTAACTAAGCGTTTCCAAAATATTTACAAAGAAATTGAGTGGCGTACAATTATTGGTTTAAGAAATTTATTAGTTCACGAATATTTTGGGATTGACGAAAAAATAGTTTGGGGAATAATAAAAAAAGATATCCCCAAATTACAAAAAGAACTAAAACAAATTTTAGAACAAATATAAGTTTATTGAAACTCGGTACAACCGGTTTTTCTGACCTTTTCAACATGTCGAGAGTGCCGATTTCCCGCCCCAAAAACATCGGAACAAGCCGCGTACAAAGCCACACCCTTCAATCCCGCATAAAAAAAGATGCCATGAAATACAAGTTTTATTCAAATCCGCAAACTCATTTAAAATCTTTTTATGAAATTTATCTCGGAATTAACGATTTTAAATTTTGTAATTAAGAGCAATTAAATCATAACCGGGAAAAGCAATGAATTCTGACGGATTCGTTAAATCAGAAATTAAAAACAATGTCGCGGAAATTACATTCCACCATCCTAAAAGCAATTCGCTTCCGGCAAATCTGTTAGCCGAGCTTAAAACAGCAATCGAATCCTTTGGCGACAATAAAGAAGTTAAAGTTATTATTCTGAAAAGCGAAGGGAAAACTTTCTGCGCCGGAGCTTCGTTTGACGAGCTGCTTACTTTGAAATCATTTGAGGAATCAAAAGAATTTTTCCTCGGTTTTGCGCGCGTTATCAACGCGATAAGAAAATCTCCCCGGCTTATCATTGCTCAAGTTCACGGTAAAACTATCGGCGGCGGAGTGGGGATTGTCGCCGCGGCTGATTATGCAATAGCTTCAATAAATGCCGATGTTCGTTTAAGCGAGCTTTCAATCGGTATTGCCCCGTTTGTAATCGGTCCGGCGGTTGAGCGGAAAATAGGGAAATCCGCCTTTGCCGAAATGAGCATTGATGCCGAATGGAAATCGCCGGAATGGGCGTTATCAAAAGGCTTATATAATAAGGTAACCGAAGAAGGGGAAAGTCTTTCGCATGCGGTTAACAATCTTGCGGAAAAATTATCCGCTTACAGCATGGAGGCTATCGCCGAGCTTAAAGCTGTTCTGTGGGAAAATACGGAAAATTGGGATTTGCTTTTAACCGAGCGCGCCGAAAAAAGCGGCAAGCTGGCATTAACCGATTTCACGCAAAATCTTTTAAGAGAGTTTAAGAAAAAGTAACCCGAAGGAATTGAATAAATTGTCTTCGGGTTTTTAACTCCATACGCAACCGGCACCGCTTCCGCGTAATTATATTGCTTTAACTTCTATTACAATGTCGGCTTTTTCAAAAATTGTTTTAACCATATTCTGGAAACGTTCCGGAAATGTTTTTTTATCTTCATCCGCAGCGTTGGGCCCGAGAGCGCTCATTAATATTTTTTTTGAGTTAACCGCCTTTTCCGGATGATAATTAATTTCAACTTGTTTTCCTGTGTCAAGCCGCGTTAAGCGGATATCTGATTCAATCGGCGCATTGTAAAACAGAAGTTCCCTTCTGTTAAACTTTCCGTTAGGAAGTCCGGCAAATCCGTAATCGGTTGTTGCGCCCGTAATATTTGAAATAACGAAGCCGGTTACGCCGGCGTTATCTTCAGTTGCAGCTTTTTTAAGCTCAACTTTAATCTTACCTCTTTCCGGAAGTTCATCCCGATAAAGAGTTTTTAACCCTTTCAAAGCGGACAAATAAGCTCCGGCGACAACGCCGCAACTGTGCCCCGCCGTTTTAACCAAATCTATGTAAAAAAACTCAAGTATTCCGCTTTCCGTTGCGCCTAAAAATTCAGATAATTCGTCATGCATTTTAATCGTTTCAATCGAATCAAAAAATTCGGGGTAATTCATTGTCTGTTCCTTTTATTCTTTTAGTATTAACGTAAGTTAACAAAAACCAAATGAACCTCCAAGACCGATCGCGGTAAACCGCAATCCTCCCAGACGGACAAAGGCGCAAAGATAAAAACCGATGAACCTCTGTGCCTTTGTGCCTTTGAATCTTGAATTTTTTTACGACAATGAACCATTTGCTAAAATCCTAGCATAAAAAACGAGAATTTAAATTGTAATACTATAATTCCAATAAGAAATTGCGGCGTACTATTTTTCAACTTTTTTTATATTAAGATGATGATTAAACTTTTCTTATCGATTGAAAAACAAACAAAAAGTTCCTTCTTAAATTCAATCGGGCACAAATCTCGTTTATTGTTTTATAAGAGAAAAGTAAATTATTTTATAATTTCGGAGAAATAATGAACGGCAAAAAAAACGACCGCGTTTATGGAATATTTTTATTCTTTTTATTAATCGTAACTTCAGCCAATATAGCTACGGCTCAATATTTCGGACGTAATAAAGTTAATTACAATAATTTCAACTTCAAAATACTACACACAAAACATTTTGATATTTACTACTACGGCGAAGAAGCAGCCGCGGCAAAATACGCAGCTCCGATTGCCGAAAGATGGTACGCAAGACATTCCGATATTCTGCAAGATACTCTGAACGGAAAACAGGCAATAATTCTTTACGACGGCTTCCCGCAGTTTTCCGAAACTAATGTATCGAGCGGATTTATCGGACAGGGCACCGGCGGTTTTACGGAACCTTATCTCCGCAGAATTGCAGTTGCGCTTGACGCAACACTCTTCGGAGACAATCACGTTATCGGGCATGAACTTGTTCACGCCTTCCAATTTGATATCACGGACAAAAACGGTTTTTCAAAACACGGACTTCCGGGCGCGACGGGAATGCCCCTCTGGCTGATGGAAGGAATGGCGGAATACTTTTCGCTCGGTCCAAACGACCCTTTCACCGCTATGTGGATGAGAGAAGCGTGTCTCGATAAACTTCCTAAAATTTCCGATTTAAGAAACAACGCAAAATATTTCCCTTACAGATACGGTCAGTCGCTTCTTGCTTACATCGGCAACACATACGGCAACGAGATGATAGGAGCTTTTTTGCGCGAAGCGGTTTTATCAAAAAATATGGATGAGGCGTTTAAGAAAGTTTTCGGATTATCCTCCGATTCCCTTTCCACGCTTTGGCATAAAGCTCTCCATGCAAAATACGATCCGGTATTAAAGATAACGGAAACGCCCGACAAGTACGGCGAACTACTTATTAAAGGGAAAAAAGGGCCCGAATCAATAAACGTTTCCCCCGCCGTCAGTCCCGACGGTAAACAGTTTGCGTTTTTTTCTTCGAGAGATTTGTTCGCCGTTGACGTTTTTATCGCGGATTTGAAAACCGGAAAAACAATCCGCAACATTTTTAGAAAAGAGCTTGATTCTCATCTGCAAAACTTGGAATTTATAAACTCAACGGGGGCGTGGTCGCCGGACAGCAAAAAATTTATCTTCGCCGGAGTTAAGGATGGTCGTCCCACTTTAACAATTCTTGACGTAAAATCGGGCGATATACTTAAAACGATCCGCTTTCCCAAACTTGCCGAAATCTATTCATCCTCTTGGTCGCCCGACGGAAGCAAAATTGCTTTTTCCGCTTTGAAAGATGGCTTTACGAATATTTTTATCTATGATTTGAATAAAGAAAAACTCACTCAGCTTACCAACGATGTTTACGGAGAGCTGCAGCCGGATTGGTCGCCCGACGGAAAATCAATTGTTTTTTCAACCGAAAGATTTTCAACCGATCTTTCCGATTTGAATATCGGCAATCTTAAACTCGCGGTTATTAATCTTGAGAATGAAAAAATCTTCCCGCTGAAAAGTTTTGACGACGGGAAGAATATTAATCCGCAATGGGCGTCCGGAGGGAATATTTATTTCGTTTCGGACCACAACGGCATTTCAAATATCTACAGACTGAATTTGAACGAAAATAAAATTTATCAGATAACCGATTTGTACGGCGGAGTGAGCGGAATCAGTAATTTAAGTCCTTCGATTTCCTTTTCCGATAAAGAAAACAAATTGGTTTACAGCGTTTTCCAAAAGGGGCATTACAGCATTTACACAATTGATTCCGAAAAAGAGCTGAAAGGATTTGAACCTAAAACCAAGGCGCAAACCGGATACGCCGGAACGCTCCCACCGGACGACCGCTTTCCCGACAGATTTCTCGCAAATTTTTACAACACGGAAATCGGTTTGGCTAACGCCTTTCCGCAGTCGGTTTCGGTTTATCATCCTTCCCTTAAGCTGGTGGGCGTTTCGCAGCCATCGGCGGCGGTTGGCATCGACAGATACGGAAGCTATGTGGGAGGCGGACTGACATTATTCTGGAGCGATATGCTCGGGAATCATAATCTTGCAACTTCCCTTCAGGCGCAGGTATCCCCACTTTTTACAAATATATCAGGACTTGTGGGTTACTACAACACAGCTCATCGATTAATGTGGGGTGTGTCAATTTCGCAAGTGCCTTATGTCCTCAGCGACAGTTATTCCGGCTATGCGCAATACGATACAACAACGGTCTATTTTGAACAAACGGAACTTTCGGCGGAAACCGACAGAGACATAAACGGCGTTGTGGCTTACCCGTTTAACCAGAACTTACGCGTACAAATAAACGCTTCCTACAACAGAAGAACTTTTACAAATAAGGTGCGAACGCGCGCAATATCTTTAGACACAGGCGAAGAAGTAATTAACAAAACCGTGGAACTGCCCCACGCTCCGGCAATGAACATAGGGACGGTAGGAGCCGCGGTTGTGTTCGATAACAGCTACATGGGCGCTACAGCGCCGTTGCTCGGGACGCGTTACCACATTGAGGTTTCACCGGTTTTCGGCTCGGTAAACTGGATAAATGTTCTTGCCGATTACCGACGCTACTTTATGCCTGTTCGTCCTTTTACGATAGCCCTCCGCGCTGTTCATTACGGACGTTACGGCAAAAACGCCGACGACGATAACGTGATGCCTCTTTATCTCGGTTACCCTGAACTTATCCGCGGGTACGAATCATCTTCATTCACGCCGGAAGAATGTCCCGACGGCAAATGCTCTTCCTATTCCGATTTGTTCGGGAGTAAAATTGCCGTGGCAAACCTCGAACTTCGTTTTCCCCTTTTCGGAGCGCTTGGTCTCGGCGATGGATTTTACGGCTATTATCCTATCGATGCGGTACTTTTTGCCGACGGCGGAGTTGCGTGGTACAACAATCAGAAACCGGATTTTCTCGGCGGTTCGCGCAAACCGGTAGGGAGCGTAGGCGCGGCTTTAAGAGCAAATTTCATGGGATATTTTGTTGCGGAAGTCGATTATGTGCATCCTCTGAATCGACCGAACATAAAATGGCTGTGGCAGTTTAAGTTTACTCAGGGATTTTAGTTTTGTTAACGGCGGTAAAAAGGAACTAAGCCAAAACGCTTATTAAATGTCCGGGAAACCGGACATTTTCCATTTCAAAACGGGAGCGGATTTTATCCGTGTTGCCTTCCGAAACGGCGGCGGAGTCATCGGAATTTACGCCGGAAACAATAAATCCTCCCCGGACATCTTTAACATATTTTTCTGCGTTCCATTTTGTTTTAGTCGCGCTTTTGCGAATATGACTCGGAATATCTTTAATTTTTTCGTCGCTGAAATCATTGAAGTATGCTTTTTCAAAAGCCGTTGCAAAACCTTCATTAGCCGCGAGCGATTGCTTATCCGCTACCGAAGCCGCTTCGTAAGTATCGGCGAAAAGTTGTTTTGCAACATCCGAGATTTCGGCTTTATCGATAATTTCATTTTTGTTTTCGGGAGATGAGTATTGCGGATTGTTATCGGATTTTTCCTCGGCTATCAGATTGTTCCTTCTCGAAACGGGCGCAACCTTTTCAATCGGTTTCTTAAAAGCCGCCGGCATTGCGCCTGATAACGATATGGGACTCATCAATGAAATTGACATCATTCTTTCCTTTTGATAAATCAATATAATAACTTTTAACTAATTTTTAAAGTGACGACTACCACAAAAAATGCGTCGCAGGTAAATGCATGTTTTAAAATTTACGGGAAAGTTTCGGTGGCGGTAGAATAATTTGGGGAGGTTTGCTCAATCGTGTAAAATTAAATATCCCGCAAAAATCAAGATGAAGGGAATAAGCAGAATTGTATTCCGGATTGAATTGCTTAAAGTAAAAATAAATTCCGCCGGAAGAAGATACAGAAGAAGAAAACCCGCAAAAAGAGTAACGCCCGATAAAATCAAATAAAGGAGGTGATAATTATCCTCATAAAAAAGGATCAGAAAAATTACCGCAAGGATAAAGAAGAAAACAAACGACAAGTAAAAATCATAATGGCGAATCAGTACGGAGGCGTTCACAATCATCGCTATTCCCGAAAGGAAAAAGCCGGCTCCGGAAGCGAGCATAAATAACCTTCGTTTACCGAAATAAATAAACGTAATCGCAAATCCGGCAATCGTGATTATTATTCCCGGCGTAAAATAACTTTCCGGCTCCCAAATACCGAGAAGCGGCAAAAGGAAAAACAATCCCGTAAGAAGAAAAAAATACGCGGTAAATTTATCTGATTTTGTCATACATCTCCGAAATGTTTACCGGAATTATTCTCCGCTCAGTAATAATTTTTGAAACGTTAAATTCTTTCCGGGTCGTTTCAATCCTGTTAAAGACCTGAAATTCAAATGCGAGAAGAATCCGCGGCGCTAATGTTTTGGAAATTAAATTGGAATAGTATTCTTTTCCGATCCCGATTCTTCTTCCGTCGAGCGAAACCGCAACCGAAGGAACAATAATCAAATCGATATCGTCGAAGTTATCATCGACGGCAACGGTAGATTCGATAAACATATCCTCCCCGACAACGGTTTTATCCCAGCCGAGAAAAACACCTCTAAAAAATCTGCACTGTGTTTTATGCAGCTTCGGCAGCGAGATTACCTTACCCATTCCGATTAAGTAGTCTATCATTCCCTTTGTGTAAACATCCCCCTTAATCGTCGATGCGTAAAATAAAATATTTTTTGCCGCGAGCGTTTCGTCCAGCGAGAAAAGATTTTCGGCAATCTTCTGCGATTTACGTCTGACCTCTTTTTCTCCAATCGCGGCGCGCCTTTCAAATACAATTTTACGCGCTTCGGTTTTAGGGATTATCTCTTTCACTTTTTCTTCTTTCTTGTTCTTTTTGTTTTCGGCTTCGATTCGTTTTCTTTTATAATTTCAAGGCAGTCTTCGTACGAAAGCTCCTTTGCTTCTGTTCCTTTAGGAATTTTATAATTTGTCTTTCCTTTTTTGATATAGGGTCCCCAGCGTCCGTTCAAAATTTGCATCTCGGGATCCTCATCAAAAGTTTTAATTAATTTCTCACGGTCTGCTTTCCTCTTTGCCTCGATAACTTCAATCGCTTCCTCAATCGTAATCGTATGCGGGTCGTAAAGTTTTCCGAGAGAATAAAATTTGCTCTTATGACGAACATAGGGACCGAATCTTCCGATTGCGGCAATTACTTTTTCCCCTTCGTATTCGCCTACTTCCCGCGGCAGCTTAAACAGCTCCAACGCCTCCTCAAGCGTAATGCTTTCAAGTTTCTGCCCTTTCAGCAAAGCCGCATATTCCGGTTTTGCGTCTTCGTCTTTAAGATCGGTTAATTGCGCTACGGCTCCGTAACGCGCCATCCTAACGGAAACTTGTTTGCCTGTTTTGGGATCGGTTCCGAGAATCCGCTCGCCCGAAACCCGTTCGCTTTTTTCAAGAGTTTCTTCCACATTTTCGTGGAAAGGCTTGTAGAAGAGCTTAAGCATTTCGTCCCATGCAATTGCTCCTCTGGCAATATCGTCAAGCTCTTCTTCAACTTTAGCCGTAAATTTATAATCCAAAATTTTAGGAAAATATTGTTTAAGAAAGTCAGTAACCAGAATTCCGATATCGGTCGGGAAAAGTTTTCCTTTATCGGCTCCCGTTACTTCCGTAAGGACTTCCTTCTTAATCTCCTTTCCCGAAAGTGAAAGCTTTGTATATTTACGTTCCGTCCCTTCCCGCTCTCCTTTTTCCACATACCCCCGTTTCTGGATTGTGCTGATTGTCGGCGCGTAAGTGGAAGGACGCCCGATTCCGAGTTCTTCCAATTTTTTCACAAGTGAAGCTTCGGTGTATCTTGCCGGAGGACGGGTATAACGCTCAATCGCTTCGGCTCGTTTCAATTCCAGATTCTCATCCTTCTTCAAAGGAGGAAGCAATGTCGAATCATCATCGTTCGTTTCTTCGTCGTCGGTCGATTCCATATAAACTTTTAAAAACCCGTCAAAAAGGATTACTTCCCCTTTTGCAATGAAGAGACGCGAATCGTTATCCGGCTTAATTTTCACCGTAGTTCTTTCCAACTTTGCTTCGGACATCTGCGACGCTACCGTACGCTTCCAGATTAAATCGTACAGCGCTTTTTCGTCCGACGAACCTGCGACGGTGCGCTTGTTTATGTATGTCGGTCGAATCGCTTCGTGAGCTTCCTGAGCATTTTTCGATTTTGTTTTAAACTGTCTCGGCTTTGAATATTCAGCCCCGAACTCTTCCGTAATAGTTTCCTTTGCCGTATTAATTGCAAGCTCGGAAAGGTTAACCGAGTCCGTTCTCATATATGTTATTTTTCCCGCTTCGTACAATTTCTGCGCAATCATCATAGTCTTTGCGACTGAAAACCTAAGCTTGCGCGCGGCTTCCTGCTGAAGTGTGGATGTGGTAAAAGGAGCCGAAGGAGATTTTTTGACGGGACGTTTTTCAATTGCGTCAATTGTGAACTGCGCGCTTTTACATTTTTCCAAAAATTCAAGAGCTTCTTCTTCGGTATCAAAACGTTCGTTAAGTTCCGCTTTTACTATTTTTGAACTTCCGTTATTGGCGACAAATTCCCCAACAACCCTGAATTTTGAAGTCGGCACAAAAGCGTCAATCTCCCGTTCCCGTTCAACAATAAGGCGTACGGCAACCGACTGCACTCTGCCCGCCGAAAGTTTGGGTCTGACTTTGCGCCAGAGAATCGGTGAAATTTCAAAACCTACGAGGCGGTCAAGAATTCTGCGCGCCTGCTGTGCGTTAACCAGATTGCCATCAATGGAGCGGGGATTTTCTATCGCATTTAATATCGCGTTTTTAGTGATTTCATGAAAAACAATCCGCTTGGTTTTTTCATCGGGAAGTTTTAACGCTTCCTTCAAGTGCCACGAAATAGCTTCTCCTTCGCGGTCCTCGTCAGATGCAAGCCAAACCGTGTCGGCTTTTTTTGCCAGCTTTTTCAGCTCTGAAACCACGTGCTTTTTATCGGGAGGAATAATGTATTTCGGTTCAAAGTTATTATTTACGTCAACGCCGTTATTCTTTTTTTCAAGATCGCGGATGTGTCCGTAACTCGATTCCACTTGAAAATCTTTTCCGAGAAATTTTTCTATCGTTTTCGCCTTTGCCGGCGATTCCACTATTACTAAATTATTTGGCATAATATCTCTTTCTTCTTAAAAACAGTTTCACAATAAATGAAAAAATTTTACTATATCAAAATATCGCAACTTTTCAGTGCGAACTTACGAAAAATAATTCATTCCGCGCATAGCTCAATAATTTATTGCATAACGTTATTTATGTCCTTCCCCAAAAGCGCGTGTTAGTAAAATGTAAGGCATAAGGCATTAATAAATTATCCGATCAGATCAGTAAAAATAGGACGCTGATAACGCAGATTTTTTATGATTTTCCCGATTTACCTTAACACAATTTACCATTTACGATTTACAAATTTCAGAATTGCGGCTTGCCGCGATACACTATGCTTTCCAATTCTTAATCCGCTTCGCTCCATTCAGAATGACAAAAATGTTGTAAGCCTAACATTGTCATTCTGATCCCGCCGCTTTTTGGCGGGAGAAGAATCTCAAAATTAGAATCGGCGCAGATACGAGTTTAGAGATTCTTCTCCCGCTCCGCCTTGGCGGAGGATCAGAATTTACCCCGACTGGTTTTCGTTGGGGTGACATATAAATTAGGTTATGCAAAGGATTCTCTTCATTAAAAGACTTTCCTTAAATATTTTCCGGTATATGAACTCTCAACCGCCGCAATTTGTTCCGGAGTTCCGGTCGCGACAATTTCGCCTCCGCGCTCTCCCGCTTCCGGTCCCAAGTCGATAACATAATCCGCTACTTTTATTACATCGAGATTATGCTCGATAATCAGTACCGAGTTATTTGTTTCGAGAAGCATATCGAAACTGTGAAGCAGCTTTTTAATATCGTGAAAATGAAGTCCCGTTGTCGGTTCGTCAAAAATAAAAAGCGTGTGCGAATTGCTCCGCTGCGTTGCCAAATGCGCCGCAAGTTTTACGCGCTGCGCCTCGCCGCCGGAAAGCGTGTTGGAGGGCTGACCAAGTTTTAAATATCCCAGCCCTACATTCTCCAGACTTTCGAGATACTTAATTATACGCGGGTTGCCTTTAAAAAACTCCAGAGCCTGATTGACAGTCATATTCAGGACATCGACAATATTTTTGCCTCTGTAGCGAACATCACGAATCTCCCGCTTAAATCTTGTTCCATGGCATTCCTCGCATTCCAAATAAATATCGGCAAGAAACTGCATCTCTATTTTAACGTAACCTTCGCCGCTGCAGGTTTCGCATCTGCCGCCGGGAACGTTGAAGGAAAAAAATCCCGGCTTGTATCCGCGCGCGCGGGCTAACGGAGTTTCGGAAAAGAGCTTGCGAATCGCCTCAAAACCTTTTACATAGCTGATCGGATTGGAGCGGGGCGATTTCCCAATCGGGGATTGATCGACAATAATCACATCGTTAATAAAGTTCGTCCCATCGATCCTGTCGCAGCTTCCTATTTTGCCCGGATTGCCGCCGCGCTGTTTCATAATGTTTCCGTAAAGGACGTCGTTAATCAGCGTGCTTTTTCCCGAGCCGCTTACGCCCGTTACGACAACGAATTTTTTCAGCGGAATTTCAACGTCGATGTTTTTAAGGTTATTTTCCGTTGCGCCGAAAATCTTAATTGCCGGAGTCTCCTTGGTTCTTCGAATCTCGGGAACGGGAATTGAGAGTTCTCCGCTTAAATATTTTCCGGTTAAAGACTTTTCATTCGCAATTAACTCATCGTAAGTTCCCGAAGCGACAATTTCTCCTCCATGTTCTCCCGCGCGGGGCCCCATATCGTAAATTAAATCCGCTTCCCGCATTATCTCGGAATCGTGTTCTACGACGAGAACGGTGTTCCCCAAATCGCGAAGCGACTTCAATATCGCTATCAGTTTGTCGTTGTCGCGCGGATGAAGTCCGATGCTTGGCTCGTCAAGCACATAAAGAGTTCCTACAAGCGCCGAGCCAAGAGAAGTGGCGAGATTTATCCGCTGGGTTTCGCCGCCGCTTAAAGTCGAACTCATTCTGTCGAGCGTAATGTAGCCGAGTCCGACATCATTTAAAAATGTGAGCCGCTTTCTGATTTCGGTTAAAATTTGTCCGGCTACTTTTTCTTCATAGTCGGTAAGCGAAATGTTATCGAAAAATATTTTTGCCTTTTCCAATGAGAGCGAAACAATATCGGCGATGGATTTTCCGTTAATCTTTACTTGAAGCGCTTCGCGCCTTAAACGCGAGCCTTTGCAAGCGGTGCATTTCGTGTAGCCTCTGTATTTACTGAGTATAATGCGAATGTGCATTTTGTAAGTCTTCTGTTCCAGCTTTTTAAAGAAGCCGTTAATCCCTTCGAAATCGTCGAAGCCGTCCCAAATATATTTTTTGTGAAGTTCTGAAAGCTCGGAATAAGGAATATCAACCGGGATGCGTTTTCCCTTAGCGGCGCGCAGCAGATTCCTTAAATTCTTGCTGAACTTCGGAGTCCTCCAAGGCGCGATCGCTCCTTCGACAATAGAAAGATTTTTATTCGGGATAATCAGGTCTTCGTCGTAGCCGATAACGCGCCCGAAGCCCTGGCAAACGGGACACGCTCCGAACGGATTATTGAATGAAAAAAAGCGAGGCTCCGGCTCGACGTAACTAATTCCACAACATTCAAAGTGGGAAGAAAAATTTTTCACTCTTCCCGTTTCCATTTTAATCACCGATATGTAGCCATCGCCGATTTTAAATGCAGACTCAATCGAATCGGCGAGTTTCTCGCGTATGTTTCCGCCCGTCTTAAACCGTTCAATAACGACGTAAAGCGCTCCCTTAGAGCTAAGCGCATCGGGATTATCATTGATGTCAATCAATTTTTTCTTCTGATAAAACCGGAAAAATCCTTTCCGCTTCAGCAAATCAATTTCAAAATTAAAGTTGGATTCTTTATCATACTTAAAAGGGAAGGCAAGTAAAAATTTTTCTCCCGCGGACTGTTTTTCGAGCCAATTCGCAACTGTTTCGGTAGAATCTTTTTTAACTTCGTTTCCGCAGCTGAAGCAATATGTTTTCCCGATTCGCGCATAAAGGAGTTTGAGATAATCATAAACTTCAGTTGTGGTCCCGACGGTAGAGCGGGGATTTTTCGAAGGCGTTTTCTGCTCGATTGCGACGGAAGGACAAATACCTTCGATAGATTCCACATCGGTTTTTTGGAGTCTGTCAAGGAATTGCCGCGCGTACGAGGACAAACTTTCCACGTAGCGTCGCTGTCCTTCGGCGTATATTGTATCGAACACAAGCGATGATTTTCCGCTCCCGCTTACTCCGGTAAAAACCGCTAATTTTCTTCTCGGTATTTCGAGACTGACATTTTTAAGGTTATGCTCGCGGGCGTTTTTAATTATTATCTTTTTATCTTTCATTTCAAATTCTATTACCAATAATTTAAACTCTAAATCTAATTAAAATTTTAGTTTTGACGCTTAAATCCGGCGAATGAAATTGTAATTATGTTAGGAATAATTGAATAAAAAAATTAGCTAACATTCTTCGTAAAACCAATTTACAGAAACCTTTGAAAACATAGAATTGTCATATTGAGTTCGGAGCGGCTTCGCCTTGAATACGGCGTTTTGGTAGAGCGGATTGCTTAGCGAATCGGGCAATCTGCGTTTGTCTTTTTTTAACCCAAAATTGTCATTAGACAAAAAAGTTCTAATGACTGCCATTAGGAAAAAGATGACTTAAGTTATTAAAGAACAACAGGTTAACTAACTGCCAAGCTGTTAATTTTAGACAAAAAACCATGTAAGAAAATCTTACTCGTTCTATT
>WGCV01000022.1:80000-141733 GCA_015493615.1 Melioribacteraceae bacterium | reverse complement strand
GAAAGCTTTGCAAAACCTAAATTTGTCATATTGAGGACGGTGTAAGCCGTCCGAAATATCTCTAAATTCGGTAAAATTACCAGTTTTGAGATTCTTCTCCCGCCAAGGCGGGATCAGAATGACATATAAAGTAGGTTATGCAAAGCCTTCTTTTAGTGAGCTTAGTTTGAGTTAATATTTTTTGTCTCGCGTTTTCCTTTTTACTTTTGCCTTTTTACTTTTGCCTTTTTTTATCTTTCCCGTGGCTTTTTCTCAGAGAAAAATTTCCCTTTTATAATGAGTTAGAATATATTTATTTTTAATTTCTAATTAATTCGGAGAAATAATGAAAATCACTTTTGTCGGAGCCGCTCGAACAGTTACAGGCTCGTCACACCTAATCGAAATCAACAACACAAAAATTTTATTAGATCATGGGATGTATCAGGGAAAACGGAAGGAAGCTTTTGAGCTTAACCGTCAATATTCTATTTTCCATCCGGAAGAAATCGATCACGTTATTCTTTCGCACGCTCACATAGATCATGTAGGGAACATACCGACGCTTGTAAAAAAAGGTTTTAACGGCAATGTTTTCAGCACTTTTGCTTCGCGCGATTTAGCGAGGATTCTTCTTGAAGACAGCGCCCGCATTCAGGAACACGATGTTTACTTTGTAAACAAACGAAGAATTGAACAGGGAAAGAAACCGTTCGAGCCTCTTTACACAGTTGACGATGCGATGAAATCTCTCGACCATTTTGTTGGTTTGGGATACCACAACAGATTCAAAATTAATAAAGATATCGCCTTTACATACTACGACGCGGGACATATTCTCGGTTCGGCAATGACGCTACTTGAAATATCCGAACGCGATAAAAAGTTAACAATCGGTTTTACCGGCGACATCGGAAGAGCGCGCCGCCCTATTCTGCGCGACCCGGAACAACTGCCCGACGTTGATATATTAATCAGCGAAAGCACTTACGGCAACAGACTTCACGACAAGGACGAAGACGTTATTCAAAAATTTATAAGCATAATAAACCGAGCGATTGTAAAAAAATCAAAAATAATTATCCCAGCTTTCAGCGTTGGAAGAACGCAGGAAATCGTTTATTATCTTCGTAAAATTTTTGACGAAAAACTTGTAGCCGAAATTCCGGTCTATGTCGATAGCCCTCTCGCGGTAAATGCAACCGATATTTACAAACAGCATCCCGAATGTTTCGACAAAGAAACCCGTTCAATAATCAGCGACAGAGAAGACCCCTTCGGATTTGACAAGTTAACATATATCCGAGACGTGCAGGCGTCGAAAGCTTTGAACAAACAAAGCGGACCGATGATAATTATCTCGGCATCCGGAATGTGCGAAGGGGGACGCGTGCTTCACCACCTTGCAAACAACATTGAAAAACCGAACACCATTATTATGATTGTCGGCTATTCCGCCGAATATACTTTGGGAAGACGAATAACCGATAAAGAAAAAGTTGTAAGAATATTCGGAGATGAATATAAACTGAACGCGCAAGTCGAAGTTTTTCACTCATTCAGCGCCCATGCCGATAGAGATGAGATGCTCGGTTATTTTGATAAATTCAATCGGGAAAAAATCAAAAAGTTCTTCCTCGTCCATGGGGATTATGACGTCCAACTCGACTTTAAGAAAAGTTTGGAAGGGATTGGTTTTAATAATATTGAAATTCCGAAACGGGGACATTCATTTAACTTTTGAAGAAAAGCTTAATAAATAGCGTTAAAATTTTCATTCTGTTTTTTTTCGCTCTGGGCGTTATTCTTCACGCTCAGAGCGCCTCCGATTCCACAAATTTCTTTTTCCCCGCCTACAAAATCAACGGAATTAAAATCGCTTCCGACAAACATCTGAACACCTTGAATTTCCGGAATGATCTTTATTATCAGGGGAACTATGGTAAAGTAAACTTTGCCGTTGACGGGAAATATTCCTCGGCTTATTTTTTTGCCACGCAACAAAGTTACCGAACTTCGCACGTTATTAAAACCTTTGCGGATTATTCTTTTTCAGATTGGCTTGCCGCCGGATTGTTAGTCAAACGCAGTTCCTACAATGATAATCAGCGTCTGGCGATTTCTTCGGCGGAAGTAAATCAGGCGATGCTTTATTCTAAAATTAATGTTTCGGGAGTTTTGAACTTAACTCCAATCGCCGGTTTTTCGCAAAACAGTCAAGCAGGAGCAAAAGACGCCGGGCCGATTTACGGAATTGAGGGAAACGTTAATCGCATCAGTATGGAAAACTTGGACTTATCCGGGCGTTTTCATTATTCCAACGAAGATATTTCTCCGCGTAAAAATACTCTTCGAAGTATGCTGTTTCAGATAAGAACCTCCGGCTCCCGCGTTTTCCGTAATACGCTCTCGGCAAGTTTTGATCAATCCGGAAAAGATTTCTATCTTCCCCTCGATTCAACCTTAGCCTCTGTTTTCGGAGTGAATAATAATATAGAATCGCGCACGGAAAACAATTACCTGTTGAGTAACGAGTTGCAGATCTACTTCTCTCCCAGATCGCGCATTGATATCGGCGGCTACATAAAACAAAAATATGTGAAACGGCAAAAGCGTTATGTAATTCCCGATTTGGCGACTACCTCAACTTTTGACCCTACAGTCAGCAGGCTTTTGATGAACATTACGACATCATTTGTACATCGAACAAGCGATTACAGATTACTTGTTAAAGGAGGATTTAACAGAAGAGAAGAAACTTTTTCCGTCGCCAACATTCCCGGCGCAAACGCTATTTTTTACGATTTGCGCCAATCACAGGAAAGCAACAAAGATAATGTATCGGCGTTGGAATACTTTACGGGAAGTTTCCGCTGCTATCTCGGAACAAAAAACGTTTTATCGCTATCGCTTTACCAACGCAAACTGAGATACGACACGCCGAGCGAAGAAAACTTTGACGACAGAGACGAACTTCTGACTATGCTCAGATTCGGATTCCAGCGAAAAGTAAACCCTTTTTTCATCTTCAGATTGGGACTGGAAGCAAGCAGAAATCATCTGGTTTACGTGTTTGCCGAACGAAGTTCCAATAATAATATCAAGCGAATCTTAAGATTAATCGGCGGCGGAACGTACAGAGGGAAACGATTAACCTCAAGCAACAGCGCGGAAGTTTCCGCAAACTACACTGTTTACGATTTTGAGGACCTCACACAGAATTACCAAAGTTTTGCTTTCCGTCAATTTTCGGCAAAAGATTCCACCTCGTTATTTTTCAACAAATTCCTTTCCGCAAATTTTTTCGGATATATCAAGATATCCGAGCAGGGAGAATTCAGCTGGAAAAACTTCAGCGAAAAACCGTTTCAGTACCGGACGGAAATTTACGTCGAGCCGCTGATGCAGTTTAATACCCGGCTTATTAATGTCGGCTTGGGATTAAGATATTATTCGCTTCAAACTTACGATTACAGCGTACTGCAACTTTTTCCCGTCTCCGATTACACAAGTATCGGACCGAGTATGATTGCCGCTACGCCGATCTCAAATAACTTTTCACTTAATTTTCACGGCTGGTATGAATTTGTGAAATCGGGAACGACGCCCGACAAAACCAGAATAAATTTTACATTCTCTTTTTATTGGATGCCTTAGCTTGATTGAAAAAATAATTTAAACTATTTTATTAAGAAATAAAATAAATTTAATGACAAAACTGATCGCAGAAAATACCTACGGAAGCGATATTTCACTTCTTCCTAAAATTCAGGAATTCGTAATATCAAAAGTTTCCGGATTTATTAAAGACGCCGAACGTAAAGACAGGCTGGCTCTTGCCGTTGCCGAAGCCGTTTCCAACGGAATTGAACACGGAAACAAATCCAATCCGAATCTTCCCATAAAAATAAAAATTGAAATTGAGGATAATTCTCTTTTTATTAAAATTTATGATAAGGGCAAAGGTTTTAATCCCGAAGAAATTCCCGACCCTACAACCGAACAGAATATCCTTAAGGAAAACGGACGCGGGATTTTCATTATCAAAAATCTCGTCGATAAAATTTCCTTTAATTTTACAAATAACGGAACCGAAACTATCCTCGAAATGTTTATCAAATAAATAATTCGGATTTTTTATTCCGAATTTTCAACTTTAATATGACAACTTAATCTTTTTTTATATTTTTGTAATGTCATTTAAGATAAAATAGGAGATTAAAATGGCCAGAAAAAAAATAGCACTAATTGGCGGCGGTCAGATAGGCGGAGTTATGGCTCAACTTATCGCAACAAGACAATTAGCCGATGTCGTTTTATTTGATATTGTTGAAGGATTACCGCAGGGCAAAACCCTTGACATTCACGAAGCATCAAGAATTGACAGATTCGATATGAATCTTAAAGGAACCAACGAGTACAAAGATATTGACAATGCCGATGTTGTTATTATCACTGCCGGACTTCCCCGTAAACCGGGAATGAGCAGAGAAGATTTGCTTACAACAAACGCAAAGATTATGACAAGCGTTGCAAACGGCGTTAAAGAACATGCGCCTAACGCAATTGTTATCGTAATTTCCAATCCGTTGGACACCATGGTTACACTATTCCAAAAAGTTTCGGGCTTCCCGACAGAAAGAGTAATCGGACAGGCGGGAGTTTTGGATTCTTCACGTTTCTCATCATTTATTGCATGGGAACTCGGCGTTTCAGTTCAGGATGTTAACGCTATGGTTCTCGGCGGACACGGCGATTCAATGGTTCCGTTGGTAAGATACGCAAACGTTAACGGCGTTCCGGTAATGGAACTTCTCGAAAGAAAGTACAACGATAAAGCCAAAGCTCAGGAAGTTATGGACGCAATGGTTGAACGCACAAAGAAAGCCGGCGGTGAAGTTGTCGGATTGTTGAAAACAGGTTCCGCTTTCTATTCGCCTGCATCCGCAGCTGTTACTATGGCCAAATCCATTTTGCTGGATGAAAGACGCGTGCTTCCCTGCAGCGTTTACTTAAATGGCGAATTCGGCGTTGACGGATATTTCGTCGGCGTTCCCGCAATCTTAGGCGAAAACGGAGTCGAAGGCGTATTCGAACTTTCATTGAACGAAGAGGAACAAACCGCATTTGATAATTCCGTAAATGCAGTTAAGAATTCCGTAGCCAATTTGGAAAAACTCGGATTTTAATCTAAATCTTATGTAAAAGAAAAAACCTCTCGAAATGAGAGGTTTTTTTTTGCGCAAAAATTTAACAACTTATTTATGCTTCGTAAACGGAAACATATTTTCTGTTATTCTTTTTGGTTTCAAATTTTACGAATCCATCTTTAACCGCAAAAAGAGTATCGTCTCCGCCAATTTTCACATTAACGCCCGGGTGAAATTTTGTGCCTCTCTGACGAACAATAATCGAACCGGCAGTAACTTTTTCTCCGCCGAATCTTTTTACGCCAAGAAACTGCGGATTACTATCGCGGCCGTTTCTGGATGAACCCTGTCCTTTTTTATGAGCCATGAATTACCTCTCTATTAGCCGATCTTTGTTATTTCAATTTTTGTTAATTGCTGTCTGTGACCGTTTTTTACTTTATAAGATTTTCTTCTCTTTTTCTTAAAAACAATCACTTTCTCGTCTTTTAAGTGTTCAAGCACTTTTGCTTCAACTTTTACTCCTTCAACCGTGGGAGCGCCAACTTTTGTTTCTTTTCCGTCGTTATAAAGTAACACGGAATCAAACGTTACCGAAGCGTCGGCTTCAGCGTCTAATTTAGGCACGTAATGTGTCTCGTTTTCCGTTACTTTAAATTGTTGTCCAGCGATATCAACGACTGCGAACATCTAATCCTCCAATAATTAAACTTAGCTTACAAATATAATTATAATATCTTTTTTTATCAAAATTATTTTGAATATATTTTAGAGAAGTTTTTAACAAAAATGGTGAAAAATGTCAAAATTAGGAATCGCGCTTGGAGGCGGCGGCGCACGCGGGTTAGCCCACATCGGTGTTCTTAAGAAATTGGAAAAAGAAAAAATCGAAATTTCCGCCATTACAGGATGCAGTATGGGGTCGGTTGTAGGTTCGCTTTACGCTTACTACGGCAATGCGAACAAAACAGAGCAAGTACTCGCCGATTTTATCGAAAATATCGATTTGGAGGAACTCGGTTTACAAGATTTAAATGAAAGCAATAAAAAGAATTCACGGGAAAATCTTCCGTTGATGGATAAAAGTTTCTGGGAATCTTTTATCAGTTTTTTCCGTTTTCGATTTAATATGATTAGGACAATAAAAAACTCATCCTACTTTGATGAAGAAACAACCTCAAAAATATTTGAGCTGATTCCGGATGTAAAAATTGAGGAATTAAAAATTCCATTTTCAGCAATCTCAACCGATTTGATTTCAGGCAAAGAAGTTAATTTTACTCGCGGCAGTTTGCGCGAAGCCGTAAGAGCAAGCTCTTCTATTCCGGGAATTTTCCCCGCTGTAAAAAAAGACGATATGCTTCTTGTGGACGGAGCCGCCTCGGAAAGCGTTCCTGTCGGTAAAGTTAAGGAAATCGGAGCGGACAGAGTTCTGGCGATAAATGTTTCGCATTGCATCAAAGCCGATAAAGAACCGGAAAACCTTTTTGAGATTCTCTATCGAACGGGAGATATTTCGGCTTATCATCTCTCTTTGGAAAGATTAAAAGCGGCTGATTTGGTAATCAATCCGGAAGTAAAAGATGTTTTTTGGGCGGACTTTATTAACTACCGCGCGATTATCAACGAAGGATATTCCGCGGCAAGAGAAAGTCTCGGAGAAATTAAAAAACTCGTTAACAGAAACTCATTCGCCCTTGAACTTGAGCATTTTATCAAGAAGGTTGTTGATTAAATTTTTCATGGAAAAACCGGAGAAGCAGAAGCTTAAAATGCTTCTCCTATCCCAATATGAAATGAAAATGTTTCCGGAATTATTCTTTTTTTGAAAAAAGACTTCCGGTAATCGGGGTCGTAAACTTTAAATCCCAAATCGAATCTGATTGGGAAAAAGTTGGTATAGTACCGAAATCCGACACCCGCGGCTACCGCAATTTCGTCCCAGCGGAAGTATTTAAAATCGATCCATGAGTTTCCCCAATCCGTGAAGACGACGCCGCCGAAATTGCCAATCAGCTTACTTCTGAATTCAACGGAGCCTTCTATCAGCGAAAATCCTCCGGGCGAAAAATTACGGAGCAGAATCGCCTCGAGATCGTGTGGATTCGTGGTTTGCAGATTTACGGATGAATTAACCGGCACAAGCTCCCTGTTTCTCCAACCTCTTACGGAATTACTTCCTCCGGCGTACAATCTTTCATCAAGAGGAATGTCGGATCTGTTACCGCCGATTAAATATATTTCCCCAACCCTGATTCTCATTCCCAAAGTTGAGCGATACGTGGAAAAGAGTTCCGGATAATAAGTTGAATTTGCGATAACTTTTATATACCGCGGGCGCGAAAACTTATCGGAAAAAATTGAATTTATTGCACCGAGTAAATTATTGCCATCTTCCAAATGAAAAAATAAAGTGTAACCCTCAGTTGGAAAAACAAAATCGTTCGTTGCATTCTTTACCGCGTCAATGGCTATATACAAGTTTGAACCGACGCTCTTAAAGTTTGCCAGGTTTACTTCCCTCAAAGAGTCAAGCGTCGCCTGCTGCGCCGGATTAGGATGAGTGTTGCTGATAAAAGAATTAAACAAGTTCTGGATGTAACTTTCCTTGTACTGATAAACTGAACGCTCGGCTCTCATATAAGCGGTTAGCCCCGAAAAATAAACCTTCTTCGGAAGCGAAAAGTCAAAACTCAGCCTGGAACCGTATATGTTAGAAAAATACTCGCTCCTTCTGTTTTGTACAGTATAATAAAGCTGAAGCTTTGTAAAAATAGACTTTCCGAAAAGAAGCGGCTGCGACACAGTTGTTCTTAAATCGAGATAACCGTAAAAAAGACTGTCAATATGGGAAAGATTGGAAACGAGCGAAAGCGGATCCTGCGCGGTCGCCGAAAGCTGCAAGTTCAGTTTTCTGGCGCCTCCCCAAAAGTTTCGCCGTGAATACCCGACTGCCAAACCGAGATTAAAAACGTTATCTTCATTATTGGCAATCAGCTGCGGCGCGACCTCGTTGCGCGGCTTCAACGAAGTAACGACTTTTACGGGCACCTCATCTTTTACAGAATCAACCCGCCCGATATTTATCTGCGAGGAATTAAATAAATCCGTGCGATAAAGACGCACTTCCCCTTTCTGGATACGGCTTTCGTCAAACCAGTCGCCTTTGTGAACATCGGCAATCTCAAGAATCAATTTTTTAGAAACATAGTTTTCTTCGCTGCTCTGGTTTTGAACGTAAACATCCGCTACTTTAATTCTCGAGCCTAATTTCAAAGTAAAAGTTAAATTTACGATATTACGATTAGTATCGATAAGAGCTTTCGGATTAAGAATGCTCGACATCAGATAACCGTTATTGTGAAGAATACTCGTAATATTTTTCGTTGCAGCCAAAATTTTTTCAGAGTCGAAAAATTCGGTCGAATCGAATTTTACCTCGTCGTCAATATCGTTTTTAAAATACTTCGGTAAATTTGTAAATCCGTTAAGAATTACTTTACCAATCCTTGCTCTCGCCCCTTCTTTAATCACAAAAAGAATTTTTACGTATTTATCCTTTTTATGAAAAATTTTGTATCCCACTTTTGCTTTGAAAAAGCCTTTTGTTTTATAAAAATTCGTAATGTTTTCGGCGTCCTTAACAACTGTAAGCGAATCAAAATAAACCGGAGGAGAACCAAGCGAAGGATTTATGCCGTAAAGGAACTGGGATAAAGAGTTTGGCGTTTCCCTTGTCTCAAGAATGTTTTCAATCTGATAATCCGGAATGGAAATGTTTCCGCGAATTTCTACGTTTTCTACTTCCTCCCTTGTTACTCCTTTGCCCCAAAGCGCTACGGCGGAGAAAAACAAAATGAAAATAATATTTAATATTTTATTCGACAATTTTAACTTCGGTCCCCGGTTTTACAAATCTTATTAGTTCACTGATATCTTCATTGCACATTGCAATCGAACCGTTTGTCCAATTGAAAACAAAAGGTAAATTTTTAAGTATGTAATTTAACTTTCCGTAACCTTCTATACTAATTTTCGGTCCGAAAATCTTTTTATCTACTTTAATTTGTTTTCCGTCGCTTAACTTTTGCCACAGTCGGCGGAATTCCTTTCTGTTGATAAAATTGTTTTTGTAAGCTGTTTTTATATCTTCAAAATTAGGATAATCAATCACAAGCCGCATATAAAATAATTTACTCGTATCAATAGAAGTTACTTTATATTTACCTGTCGGAGTAGTAACAAAACCGTTTCTTAAACTTCCCAGCTTACTTTCGGAATGACCGAGAAATACGCGGTAACTTTTAAGCGGAACGTCGCCATCAAATAGTGTTAAAGAATACTTTTTCAGATTAATTTCAATTTTTATCTTTGCAGAGTCAGTCGAGGCAATATTTTTCACGCTGAGCAAATTCCCGGAATCTTTCATTCTCATAAAATTTCCGTAAAGGAGCATTCCGGCAAAAAATATCAGCAGACTGATAAAGAGATATATAAATTTTTTAATCAATGAGTTTTCTTAATAATTGTTACAGGTAAGATAATTAATACGAAGTGAAAAAAGAAGATTGCCCCGCTTAATACGGGACAATCTTTAACTCAATTTATTTCTTTGATTCCGCATCTACAACTGCGATAGCGGTAACGTTTATTATGTCGTCCGCTGTTGCGCCGCGCTGCAGTACGTGAATTGATTTTTTCATACCGAGCAGAATCGGGCCGATAACCGTTGCGCCGGCGGCTCTTTCCATAAGTTTGTAAGCAATGTTGCCGGAAGCAAGATTCGGGAAAATAAGAATATTGGCGTCTCCCTTAATTCCGGAGAACTCAAATTCTTCCTTAGCCAAATCGCTGTTAAGAGCAATATCAACCTGCATTTCGCCATCGACCTTCAGATCGGGTTTAGCTTTCTTAATTAATTCAACCGCTTTCTGAACTTTCATTGTTTCTTCGTCGCGAACGCTGCCGAAGTTACTGTATGATAACAAAGCCACCTTGGGATCAAGCTCAAAGCGTGATACAGTTTCCGCAGCCAGCATAGCTATGTCGGCAAGCTGTTCGGCATTCGGATTAACATTTACCGTGGTATCGGCAAAGAAAAGAACTTTTCTGTCAAGAACGATTATACTCATTCCGGCAACGATTCCCGTTCCCTTGCTCATCCCAACGCTTTCAAGAGCAGGACGGATAGTGGTAGGATAATTAACTCTGTAACCTCCGACCAAAGCGTCGGCTAATCCGAACTGAACCATCAGAGAACCGTAATAGTAAGGATTAACAACCAGTTTACGAGCTTTTTTATAGGTTACACCTTTACGCTGCCTAAGTTTATAATAATATTCGGCAAATTCTTCAATATGTTCACTGTTTTGAGGATCGCAAATATCAAAATTTTCGAGAGAATAACCGAGTTTCGTAATTGTATTTGTGATTTTTTCTTTGTTCCCCAGCAAAATCGGCTTGGCAATTTTGCCGGTGAAAACTCCGTGCGCCGCGCGAATAATTGTTTCCTCCTCTCCTTCGGGATAAACAACGCGTTTCGGAGTCATTTGGGCTTTATGAATCATCAAACGAATAATCTCTTTCGAGAATCCCAAGCGTTCTTTTAGCTGCTCTTTATAATCATCCCAATCCTCGATGTTTTTCCTTGCTACTCCAGAATCCATTGCCGCTTTTGCAACTGCGGGAGCAACTGTCCAAAGTACACGGGGATCGAAAGGTTTCGGAATGATATACTCGCGCCCGAAAGTAAAATGCTGTCCGCCGTAAGCTCTGCTTACCGCGTCGGGAACTTTTTCCTTTGCCAGTCCGGCTAAAGCGCGAACCGCAGCCATTTTCATTTCTTCGTTAATTGTCGTTGCGCGAACGTCCAAAGCGCCTCTGAAAATAAAGGGGAAACCGAGTACATTATTAACCTGGTTCGGATAATCGCTTCTTCCGGTAGCCATAATTACATCGGGACGAGCGTCTGTAGCATCTTCGTAAGTAATTTCCGGATCAGGATTTGCCATCGCAAAAATAATCGGAGTATCAGCCATAGCGCGAACCATATCTTTGCTGACCAAATTTGCTTTCGAAAGACCTAAGAAAGCATCGGCGCCTTTCATTGCTTCTTCGAGTGAATCGTATTTAACGTCCGTAGCAAATTCGGCTTTATATTTGTTCAAATCGGTTCTTCCTTTGTGAATATGCCCTTTTGAATCAAACATAGCGATATTTTCTTTTTTCACTCCGGCTGTTACATACAGCTTGCTGCAAGCAATTCCCGCCGCTCCGGCTCCGACTACAACCAATCTCATATCTTCCAATTTTTTACCGGCGACTTCCGCGCCGTTAATCAATGCCGCGCACGAAATTATCGCCGTTCCGTGCTGGTCGTCATGGAAAACCGGAATATTCATCGTTTTCTTTAATTCCTCTTCAACTTCAAAACATTCCGGAGCTTTGATGTCTTCAAGATTAATTCCGCCGAATGTCGGCTCTAATTTTTGTACCGTTGAAATAATTTCTTTCGGATCTTTCGATTTAACTTCGATGTCAAATACGTCAATATCCGCAAATCTTTTAAATAGCACTCCTTTTCCTTCCATAACAGGTTTCCCCGCCATGGGACCAATGTCCCCCAATCCGAGAACTGCAGTTCCGTTGGAAACTACCGCGACCAAGTTACCTTTTGCGGTATATTTATAGACTAATGATTCGTCTTTTTCGATTTCCAAACAAGGAATTGCAACTCCGGGCGTATAAGCCATGGATAATTCTCTTGATGTAAAACATGGTTTGGTTGCGACAACCTCTATTTTTCCGGGGCGCCCTTCGCTGTGATATTTAAGTGCATCTTCTTTTGTTATTGCCATTTTTTTTGCCTCTTCTGTTTAAATTGGACAATTGTATCTACTAAATTAAATAAAAAAACCGTCTTGAAAAAGACGGTTTTTCTTTATTCCCAACTTTTTTAAATTAATTTTATATTTCCATAATATCTTTCTCTTTTTCAGCCAAAATTTCATCAATTTTCTTGATATATTTATCCGTTAATTTCTGAACTTCTTCCTCAAAATCATGCATCATATCTTCGGAAATCTCTTTGTTTTTTTCCTGCCGTTTCAAGTGGTCGTTTGCATCGCGTCTCACGTTCCGGACAGCAATCTTTGCATCTTCGGCAAATTTTTTAACAAGTTTAACCAAATCTTTTCTCCGTTCTTCGGTTAACGGCGGAATAGGAATTCGCAGATTTGTGCCGTCGCTTTGGGGATTTAATCCCAATTCAGCCTGCAAAATGGCTTTATCAACTTTATCCACCATACTTTTATCCCACGGAGTAATAGAAAGCGTATGGGCGTCAAGCACGGAAACATTGCCGACTTGGTTAATCGGGGTCATCGTTCCGTAATAATCCACTTTAATTCCGTCAAGCAACGCGGTTGTAGCTTTCCCGGTTCTTACTTTGGAAATCTCATGTTTAAATGCTTCAACCGATTTTTCCATCCGGTGATCGGCGTCTTGTACATATTCGTTTTGCATAATATTGCCTCAATATTTATTGATTAACTCGAATTTCTTTCACGCTTGTTCCAATATCGCTTCCTGTTACAATTTTAACCAAATTATCGGCGATGTTCATATTAAAAACTTTAATTTCCAGATTATTTTCCTGGCACAACGAAATTGCCGTCATATCCATAACGCGCAGTTTGCGGGTTAATACTTCTAAGTAGCTAATTTCCGAATAAAGTTCGGCTTCGCTGTTTTTCTCAGGATCGGAATCAAAAACTCCGTCAACTCGCGTTCCCTTCAAAATAATATCGGCGTCAATTTCAACTGCGCGCAGAGAAGCCGCCGTGTCCGTGCTGAAATACGGGTTTCCCGTTCCGGCGCCGAAAATCACAACCCGTCCTTTTTCCAAATGCCTTACCGCTCTTCTTCTGATGTACGGCTCTGCAATCTGTTCCATCTTAATTGCGCTCATCAGTCTTGTGGACATCCCTTCATGCTCCAAAGCATTCTGCAGCGCAAGTGAATTAATCATAGTCGCTAGCATTCCCATGTGATCGCCCGTTACTCGGTCAATTCCCTGATCTTTCGCATTTAATCCGCGATAAATATTTCCGCCGCCGATTACCAATCCTATTTGAACGCCGAGTTTATGAATTTTGTTTATTTCAGCTGCAAAAAATTTAAGAATCTCAGGATCAATTCCGGCTTTACTTTTTCCCATCAGCGATTCGCCGCTAAGTTTTAAAAGAACTCTATTATATTTTAATTCCATGCTTTTCCCAATAGATAAAAAAAAAGGTCTTATAAAATAAGACCTTTTTACAATTAAATAAATAAAATTTATTTAGTTTCGTCAGCAACGTGGAAGCGATAAAATTCTGTTAATTTCACATCGGTTCCGTGAGCTTTGTTATAATCTTTAATTAAGTCGCCGACAGTTTTGCTGTTATCTTTAACAAAAGCCTGCTCAAGCAAACAAACTTCACCAAAGAATTTATTTAATTTTCCTTCGGCAATTCTGTCAAGAATCTTTTCAGGTTTCCCTTCTTTCTGAGCGACTTCTTTGTAAATCTCTTTCTCTTTTTCGATAACTTCAGCGGGGACTTGGTCGCGGCTTACATATTTCGGATTCATTGCGGCGATCTGCATTGCAATATCTTTTCCGATTGTAACCAATTCATCGGTTGCTTCGGGAACGTTTTCGAATTTAATCAAAACGCCCAAATTTGCTCCGTGATGAATATAATCAACGAGCATTCCGTTATCTTCATGAATTACCGCAAATCTTGAGATTTCAATTTTTTCGCCAATTTTTCCAACTGTATCGGTTACCATATCGGAAACTTTGACGCCGTCAACATCAAGCTCCATAAGTTCATCAATATTTGCGGGATTTTTCTCGACGATAATATCAAGAACTTGCTGAGCAAAGTTCAAAAAGTCGTCGCTGTTGGCTACAAAATCAGTTTCACAGTTTACGTCCAAAATCGCTCCGGATTTGCCGTCATTCCAAATTTTGGTTACGACAACGCCTTCGTGAGCTTTTCTTTCCGCTCTTTTTGCCGCGACAGAAGCTCCTTTTTTTCTCAGAATTTCAATGGCTTTATCAAAATCGCCATCGGCATCCTGGAGAGCTTTTTTGCAGTCGAGCATTCCTGCTCCTGTTTTGTCTCTTAATAATTTTACATCTGATGCACTAATTGCCATTTTTATCTTCCTTATTTCTTATTCTTCACTCTTTTCTTCTTTTGGGGCATTATCACCTTCGGCAGCTTTAGGAGTATTTTCTACTTCCTTCGGAGTTTCTTCTTTCGGAGTTTCCTTTACTGCTTCAGCTTTTTCCTCTTTAGGCGCGGATTCTTTAGCTCTTTTGGCTTCTTTCTTCTCACCTTTAGCTTCATCCTTTCCGTCCAATCTTACTTTCCGAATTCTCGGACGCCTTCTTTTAGTCGTCTCTTTTTTATCTTCGGCAACTTTCTTTTCATTTTCCTGTTCTGCTTTTCTCTCGGCTCTTAATTCCTGAGCTTTCTGCATTCCTTCGATAACCACGTCGGCCAAAGTTTTAGTAATAACTTCGATCGTACTTGCCGCGTCGTCGTTTGCGGGAATAATGTAATCAATCTCTTCCGGATCGCAGTTAGTGTCAACAATTGCGAATGTCGGGATATTCAATCTTTGAGCTTCTTTAACGGCGATTGATTCTTTTCTGATGTCAACAATAAACAATGCGCCGGGAAGTCTGTTCATCGATTCAACGCCTTCAAGAACCTTTCTTAATTTTTCTCTTTCGCGTGTAAGGAAAAGAGCTTCTTTCTTGGTGATTTTTTCAAAAGTTCCATCGGCTTCCATTTTATCAATCATCTGTAAGCGTTTAATGCTTTTTTTGATTGTCTGAAAGTTAGTCAGCATACCGCCGAGCCATCTTTCGCTAACCCAGTTTGCGCCGGCGCGTCTTGCTTCATCGGCAATAACGTTTTTAGCCTGTTTTTTTGTCCCGACAAACATTACATTGTTTCCTTTTGAAACGATGTCGTACAATGAATCTGCGGCTTTATCGATAAGTTTAACTGTTTTCTTTAAATCAATGATATGAATACCGTTCTTTTCCATAAAGATATACGGTTTCATTTTAGGATTCCAACGACTGGTCAAATGACCGAAATGCGCGCCCGCTTCCACGAGCTGCTGGAGGGTAACTCTAGACATATTTTTCTCCTGTTTTGCTTCTACTTTCGTCTTCTTTGCATTCCATCCTTTTTAATTTAGGACACAGGTAGCAAATCGGAAAGTATGATTAATTGATAAATTCTATTAACGTTTAGAAAATTGGTATCTTTTTCTAGCTTTCGGTTGTCCGTATTTTTTACGTTCAACCATTCTCGGATCTCTTCTCAGAAGTCCTTCGGCTTTAAGCACCGGACGATAATCTTCATTCAATGCAACAAGCGCTCTTGAAACGCCCAATCTGATAGCTTCCGCCTGCCCCGAAATTCCGCCGCCGTTTACATTTACAAAAATATCATATTTACCCATATTATCGGTAACCTGCATCGGCTGAACAACCGTATCTCTGTGGAATTCCAAAGGAAAATAATTTTCAAATTCTCTTTTATTGATCGTTACTTTTCCCGAGCCGTTTCTTAAGTAAACTCTTGCAACTGAATTTTTTCTACGTCCTACAAATATCTTATCTGACATTCACTTCCTCTTACAAACTTAATGATTTAGGTTGCTGTGCCGCATGCGGATGATTTTCGCCTGCATAAACTTTTAGTTTTTTAATTAACTTTCTGCCCAATCTGTTTTTAGGCAACATACCTTTTACGGCATTTTCGATAACTCTTTCCGGATGTTTCTGCATAACTTCCGCAAAAGTTTCGGTTTTTACTCCGCCCGGATATTGAGTATGATGGAAATAAGTTTTTTGTAATTCTCTTTTACCGGTCAAAACAACTTTATCTGCATTAATGACCACAACAAAATCACCTGTATCCATATTAGGAGTAAAAATTGCTTTGTGTTTTCCGCGGATAACACGAGCAATTTCGGTAGCTAATCTTCCCAGCACTTTTCCCTTAGCGTCAACAACATACCAATCGTGATTAGCGTCTTCCGTCTTAATAAATTTTGTCATTTTCTCTTGTTTCACAAATTCCTCCAAATAGAAAAACTTTTTTATATAGCTTACAAATATATTTTAATACTTTTCAAATGTCAAGAATCGATAAAAATAAAATAAAGTTTTGTGGACAGGAAACAGTTTGGCGCGGTTTTACTCTCGGTTACAAAAAAACTAAAAATTTCTCCGTTCTTCTTGAATAGCAATAACATTAACTCTGTCGTTATAATATTATTTAAGTAATAAAACTGTGTGATTATTTTTTCACTATTTTATAATATTAATATTATAGAGTCGAAACGAAGCATTATTTGAATTATAAAAACAGATTAAATTTCCCGTTCCGTAATCTTCCTCCCGGTTACATACCCCAAAACCTTTATTCTAAACTTTTACACGCATATTAAAAAATATGCTGAGTCAATATTTTATATTGGAACAACCTTATAAAAAAATATTTTGGATTTTAAGCATTAAATAAGAAATACTTTTGACGGCTATCACACGAGGAGACAAAGAATATATGTATTTTGAGAGGAAAATTTGTCGGGGTGATAGGATTTGAACCTACGACCTCTTCGTCCCGAACGAAGCGCGCTACCGGGCTGCGCCACACCCCGAAAAATTTAGATATGCAAAATATAATTTTTTGCAATAAAAAAAAATATTTTTTGATTTCTTGACAATTAACATTATTTTTGATAAATATCATAATATGAATTAAAACTATTATCTAACAAAAGGGGTTTACCATGAAAAGAATTTTTGTACTAACTATATTTTCCTTATTTGCTTTTATAGGAAGTTCAAATGCTCAGGTCGCAAAAAACAGTTGGGGATTTGACTTCGGTCTTTCTTATCCTCATGCAATTAGTGAAAATGCAGGAATAGTAGATAACATTAATTATGGTCTCTATGCCGGAGTAGTTCGATTCTTCTCCGAAAGCGTTGGTGTGAGAGGAAACTTAAAGTACCAAAGCTTAGGATTTAAACAAACAAACACCAATCCTTGGTCAACAACCAGCACCACAGTTTTAGGAGCTGATTTTGACTTGTTGTACAGATTCGTTCCTTGTGAAAAAGCTTCTCCTTATTTCTTGATTGGACTCGGCGGTATTTATGCCGACAACAGCGCAAGCAACGGAAAAGCAAGCGATGCATTTTTAGATTACGAATTTAATTTCGGCATGGGCGTTTCATTAAAACTTAACAAAAAATGGGATGTACAAGCTGAGTTTGTTTATCATTCGCCTGCCGCCAGTAATTTAGACGGCAACTGGGGAACAACCGGAAACGGAGTCCTCGGAGGTAAAACCGATACTTACATGGCGTTCAACTTTGGCGCGGTTTATTACTTCAAGAAAGGCGCAGACTCCAAATTATGCGAACTCTACAACGGCTTACCTAAAAACGACCCGGTTGATTATGAAAGAATCGACAACATCGTTAAGAAAAACGTTGCAAGAGTCGGGATAAACCAGGAGCAAGTTAAATCTGCAGTTCTTGACGCTATCGCCGAACACCACAAACAAATGAAAGCTAACCAGAAAGTTATTCTTTCCGGAGTTAATTTTGAATTCAACAGCGCTAAATTAACAGCGGAATCATATCCGATTTTGTTCTATGCAGCTCGTACATTATTGCAAAATCCCGATTTGAAAGTTGACATCGTAGGTTACACCGATAACATCGGTTCCGCCAGATATAACAAACAGCTTTCACTTAAGAGAGCCAACGCAGTTAAAAACTACTTAGTAGCTCGCGGAGTTGACGCTGCAAGAATCAACACCGTTGGAATGGGAGAAGATAACCCTGTAGCAAGCAACAAAACAGCCGAAGGCAGAGCGCTCAATCGAAGAATAGAATTTAAGGTTCACAAATAAACATTTTCAAAAGGGAGCTTTTCAGCTCCCTTTTTTTTTGCTTTTAATTTTATCCGGGAGATAAAAAAAGTTTGAATTTTACATTTCCACAACATCTATCCAACCAATTTTCCAATTTTAAGGAAGATTCCCATGAAAATTAAAGCGACTGTAATTGATCCCGTAGGTTTACAACGCACGATTACGCGATTGGCTCATGAGATACTTGAGAAAAATCGCGGAGCAAAAAATTTAGTCTTAATCGGTATCAGAACGCGAGGAGAATTTCTTGCAAAAAGATTAAAGGAGAAAATTTCCGAGATAGAAAATATCGACTTGCCTTTCGGCGCGCTCGACGCTACTCTTTATCGGGATGATTTTCGTACCAGACTAAAACAGCCGGAGATTTCCGTAACAGACATTAAGTTCGATATTTCGGAAAAAGACATCATCCTGATTGACGATGTGCTTTACACCGGAAGAACAGTCAGAGCTGCGCTTGACGCACTGATGGATTTGGGACGTCCTAACTCCATCCAACTCTGCGTTCTCGTTGACAGAGGTCATCGCCAGCTTCCTATCAAAGCAGATTACGTCGGGAAGAATATTCCTACCTCTATCAATGAAGAAATTAAGGTAAAGCTGAAAGAAGTTGACGAAGAAGATGCGGTTTACCTCGTTGACAATTCATAAATAAAGGAGTTTTTATGTCTCTATCGACAAAACATTTGCTCGGCTTACAAAATCTTCCGCGCGAGGATATTGAGCTGATATTGGACACGGCAACAACCTTCCGTGAAATTTTAGACCGACCGATAAAAAAAGTGCCGACTCTCACAGGGACTACTGTCGTAAATCTCTTTTTTGAGAATTCCACCCGGACACGAATTTCATTTGAGTTGGCTCAAAAAAGACTTTCTGCAGATACTGTAAACTTTTCCACAGCTTCAAGCAGTACAAAAAAAGGGGAAACATTTAAGGACACCGTAAGAAATATTGAAGCGATGAAAATCGATATTATTGTTGTGCGCCATCAATCTGCGGGAGTTCCAACCTTTCTTACTCGCATTTCAAACGCTTCAATAATAAACGCGGGCGATGGTTTTCACGAACATCCCACGCAAGCGCTGCTTGATTTTTATTCAATGAAGGAAAAACTCGGAAACATTGAGGGAAAGAAAGTTTGTATTGTCGGCGATATTGCTCACAGCCGCGTCGCTCTTTCAAATATCTACGGATTGCTGTCGCTCGGCGCAAAAGTTTCGGTTTGCGGACCTCCGACAATGCTTCCCCGCTCAATCGAAAATCTCGGCGTAAAAGTTTATTACGACATTAATTCCGCAATAAAAGAAAACGATATTTTGAATGTTCTCAGAATCCAATTGGAAAGAGACGCCGGCAATGCAATACCCTCTCTCAGAGAATATCATAAATATTTCGGGATAACAAAAGAGCGCCTCGACAAATACAATAAGGATATTTTAATTCTTCATCCCGGACCGATTAACCGCGGAGTGGAATTAACCTCCGAAGTCGCCGACGGGGAGTATCAAATAATTTTGGATCAAGTTACAAACGGAGTAGCCGTCAGAATGGCGGTTTTATATCTTTTGGGTACGTTGCCAAGTTAAGGAGAAAAAATGGACGTCTTAATAAAAAATATTCATTTAATTAATCCCGAGCAAAATCTTGATACTGTAACCGATTTACTGATTGAAAACGGAGTGATTAAGAGAATCGGAAAAATTGAGAATATAAACAATGTTGAAACTTTAGAATTTTCCAATGCTTATTGCGTTCCCGGTTTCTTCGATATGCACGTTCACTTCCGCGAGCCGGGGTATGAACAAGCGGAAACTTTGCTCACCGGCGCCAATTCCGCAGCCGAAGGTGGATTTACGGGAGTCGCCGTTATGCCGAACACATCGCTCGCAATCGACAACGGAGATTTGGTTAATTCTGTTCTTGCCAAAACAAAATCTCATTTGGTGGATGTTTTGCCTATTGGAGCGGTTACCGTCGGACGGAAGGGAGAACATCTTGCGCCAATGGCGGAAATGGCGGAAGAAGGAGCGGTTGCATTTTCAGATGATGGGACAGCTGTTAAAACGGCTAAACTTCTTCGCTATGCGCTGGAATATTCGGGAATGTTGAACAAAATTATCATTGAGCATTGCGAGGATGAATCTCTTGCCGGCGGAGCAATGAACGAAGGGAAAATTTCAACCGAACTTGGTCTGCCCCCCGTTCCCGCAATTGCCGAAGAACTGACAATCGCAAGAGATATTGTTGTTGCCGAATATACAAATTCCCCTATACATATTGCTCACATCAGCACAAAAAAATCTGTGGAATTGGTTCGACATGCGAAAGAAAAGGGATTAAAAATCACAGCCGAAGCAACGCCGCATCATTTTACACTAACAGAAAACGCCTTAAAATCTTACGATACAAACTACAAGATGAATCCCCCGCTGCGTACCGAAGAGGATAAACTGGCAATTATAGCAGGACTGAAAGACGGAACGATTGACGTTATCGCCAGCGACCACGCTCCGCACGCCGTTGAAGATAAAGAAGTGGAATTTACCTTTGCTCCGAACGGAATAATCGGACTTGAGACCGAACTGGGATTGACATTAACCGAACTTTATCATAAAAAAATATTAACGCTGGAAGAAATAATTTACAAATTATCCGTTAATCCGAGAAAAATTCTGCGGCTGCCTCTCCCGCGCATTGAAATCGGAGAAAAAGCAAACCTGACAATTTTTGATGCCGACAAACTTTGGACGGTGGATAAAAACAAATTCAAATCAAAATCAAGAAATACGCCGTTTGATAAAAAACTGCTGACCGGAAAAGCATTGGCAGTAATCAACAATAATCAATTACATATTATTGACTAGGTGAAGAAAAACTTTCAATTCAATCCTTGTATGAAGAAAGCTAATTTCATCTTAAAATTTGAAATTTGTAATTTAGAATTTATAATTGAATCTACTGTCCACTTTTTGTTCGTTTTGTAGCTTGATTCAAACAGGACGCAAAATAAAACTTGAAAAATTAGATAAAATTAACTTCATTTTCGGCACGCCGATTGTTATTTAATAAATAAAAAAACAAATGGAGTCCAAAATGAAATATTTGAAAATACTCTTGCTCTCGGCATTTTTATTCGGATGCGGCAAATCGGTTCAGCCTGTTTACGATACTACTCCTCCTCCGCCACCCACAAATGTTCAAGTAACCGCATACGACACAGAAGTTGATATCACTTGGAATCCTTCGACTGCGTACGATTTTTCCCACTACAATGTTTATGTTAACAATTCTTATCAGGGCGATTATTTAAGGATTGCCTCCACAACAGATAATTTTTACGCCGATCTCGACGTTGACAATGGAACGACATACTATTACGCCGTAACGGCAGTGGACATTAACGGCAACGAGAGCGAGCTGAGTTACGACTTGGCGTACGCTATTCCCCGTCCCGAAGGATTTAATGAAATTGTGTATGATTACAGAAATTATCCCGACGAATCGGGTTACAGTTTTGCTCTCGAATCACGCGAACCGTATGATTCCCAAAATACAGATTTCTTTTTCGAAAATTATCAAGGAACATTTTACTTGGATGTTTGGGCTGATACGGATATTCAGGATGTCGGTCCCACAACGAGCATTTATGATGTAACCGTAGCTCCTACAACCGGATGGGTTCCGCTCGGACAAGGCGAAAACATTAAGTACGCTGAAGCCGTAATCGGTCACACTTATATTATCTGGACTGTTGACAACCACTTTGCCAAAATCAGAGTTACCAACATTACGCCTCAAAGAGTTCAGTTTGATTGGGCTTATCAGCTTGTAGCCGGAGAAACGCACCTGAAAAAAATAACGCGAAGTAATGCGGAGAGACATTTAACCTTTGAAAGAAATTAGTATTTTAGTACTGACTAAAAAAAGAAGTTTTTAATATTGAAAAAAACATTAATTATATTTTTCGCAGTTTTTTCATTGGCAAGGTTGAGCTTGGCTCAGCCTTCGCCAAAACAAGTTATTAAAGAAATAGAGTTTGCTTTCAACCACAACGTTAAACTCCTTTCCGATGATTTCTATTTCAAAACTTATCTAAGCATCTCAAATTATCAGGAAGGATATTTCAGTCCGTCACAGTCTTCGCAGATTATCGCCTCTTTTCTATCATCATTGCCAAAGTACGATTTTGAAATTACCAATTTTTCATCGCAAAACAACTTGGCTTATCTCTCTGCAAAAATAAAATTCCACAAAAATTCTTCCGAAAACAACAAGCGTGTTTTCATAACGCTGAAATATATCGACAACTTTTGGCAAATCACACAAGTTACGTTTAACTGATGCGGGTTTTTCGTGATAAAATAATTCTCGTCGCCGTTTTACTTTTTTCCCTCGGCTTTGTCCTCACACTTTTTTCATCCGGCAACGCATCCGAAAGTTCGTTAAAATCTTACAGTGAAAATGTAAGCAAAAAAATTCAGGATGATTTCAATTCAAAAACCGCCGAATTAAATCGGCAGCTTAACGAAATAAAGGACAAAATCAACGCGGCTTCAGAAACGAACGTAAAACCTTTTTTTACAATTCTTAATTCGTTCGGTCTAAAAAATATCAGGCTCTCGGTCCGCGATTCATCCGGCAAAATTTTGGCTTGGAACAAAAACTTTTCTCTTCTTCAATCTGAAAAAAATAAACCGAATAATATTTTCCGGGGGAAACCTTTTATAGAAGACCGCGAACTTTACACTCTGCTTTCATTAAAGTCTTCCTTTGTTTTTAAGGGGAAAAAATATTCCATTAAAATCTCGGATGTGCTGGAGAAAAAATTCTCGCTGCACAACAAATACGCGAACGACGTCAGTTTTAAGAAAAATCTTGAAAAAAAATATAATGTTAAACTCTTAATCGCCTATAAAAAAACAAATCGAATTCCGAATTTCATAAACTCCTTCAAACTTAAAACGATTAACGGCGCCGACTTTATTCCCGTGATTTATATTCTAAATGTTTCTAATTCTTCGCCGCCCGTTTATCTGTTCTCGATGTTTTTTTTCTTATTCGGCGGAATCATTTTCATATTTCGCTTCAGCGGTGCCGCAACTGAGTATTTGCCGGAAAAGATTGCCGCCTTATTGACCGCCCTGTTTATTCTTATTTTCAGAATATTAATCTTTTACATTTTTAATGATTTTACAAATTTAAAAGGAGCGTTTACAAACCCGGCAAATTTCTCGTCTTCCTTTGCGTGGGGACTTTGCTCAACCCCCGTTTCACTTTTTATGACAACGCTCGCAGGTTTGGCGATAGCCGTTATTTTACTGCGAATTATTTCTTCCGACGAAACAAAAATTTTTCTTTCAAAAACCTCAAAAAAGATTTTACCCGTTTTTGCAATTATTATCCTCATCCTTTTTTTACTGCTTCTGCGCGGTTTCGGAGCTTCAATGCGCAGTATGCTTTTTGATTCCAACATTAAACTTTTCAATCCTCGATTAGCGATTTTTAACGAGATAACGCTTTTTCATATTTTTACTATTCTTCTCGTCGCATTAACTTTTATAATTTCTCTATATGCGCTTCAGCTTCTTCTTTTTACGATTGCCGATTTTTTCTTCTCAACAAAGAAAAGAGCAAACGCCGTAATTCTTACTTTAGCTCTTTTTGCAATTGCGTTGTTCTTTCATTTTCTTGAACGCGCTCCTCAAACGCAGATTTATGTTAAATTTCTTCTTATTTTCTTCCTCGGTCACATTATTTTCTGGGATTATTTCAACAAACAGAATCTGCTCCGGAGTTCCTTTATAATTCTGGTTGCCGCTTCATTATTTTCAACCGCAGTTTTACAGCGGCAAAATAAGGATTTGGAGAATGCTTTATTCAAATTGATTTCGGATAAACTCGCAAATCCGAACATATTTTATTTTGATGAACTTGCGCGAACGGCGGCAAACGAAATAACCGATAAACTGGAGCGGGAGCGCTTACCGATAAGCGACGCCGAAGTTTACTCTTTGTGGAGCGGCTCATTTCTTCCGCGCGAGGCGTATTCATCGTTCATTTCGATAAAAAAAGATTCTAACAAAACAGCCGCTTTCTATTACAATTGGAGGAAAGAAAACACTCCGCCGGATATTACAAGCAAAAAAGATAAAGCCGAAATTTCGATTCCCGTTATAATAAACGAGAAGAGAATTTTAATTAAAACGGGAATCTCTTGGAGCGACGAAAATATTTTTTCCCCTTCCGAACCGGAATTTTTTATAACAAAAAAACTGGCTATCAACTCATATCTGCCTGCAAAGAATTTCCTCCTCTTTATTTTTAAGGATGGAAAACCGATTTACAATTCGCACAATATCTCTATTTCAAATAAACTCTCCCAATCAATGCTTGAACGGGCGAAAGTAAAAAAACGCCGAATTTTCGACGTCCGGATTAACGGACGAAATTATATCTGTTATCCTGTAATTAAAAACCGCGACGGTCACGAGATTGTTTCACTCTACACAAAAGAAGCGCTTGCCCCGTTAACTTTTGTTTTTGAGAATCTTAAAATTTTCTTTGCTCAATTCATCTTTTCTCTGATTTTAATTTTTCTGCTTTTTGCATATAAACGCCGAGATTACAAATTAAGATTTACTTTCCGTTCCGCACTTTTTATTTTACTGCTTCTTACTTCGATAGTCCCGATGATTCTTCTTGCCGGATATTTCAGGGATTTATCCGATTCAAAAAATCTTAACTCGACAAGCTATAAACTTAGAAAACGAGCATTGCAAGTCGAAAAATATCTATCAAATCATCTTGCCGAAAACGACGTTGCCAAGATTATTACCGACGCCAAAAGAGATTTAAAAATTGAGTTTTCTATTTTTTCCGACGGGAGATTGTTAGGTTCGACTCATCAAAGATTTTTCGACTGCGGAATTATTTCGTCCTTCCTAAATCCTGAAATAGTTGATTTTATTGGGCGAAGCGGTCTAACGGAAAAATTGATTAAAGAAAATATCGAGAAGTACGACTTTAATTCGTTTTACAAATCCGCGAGTTTCGGAAATAAAAGAATCATCATTTCCGTCAACGACGCTTTTAATCCTATTCTCCTCCCAATGTCGGAAAGAGAGCTTGACATAGTTCTTATTACAATTTACTCTTTTGCTTTTATATTAATTATCCTGATTGGTCTTTTCCTGATTAACAGAATTACAAGTCCATTGCAGCAGTTGGTTGAAGGAACGCGGAGAATCGCTCACGGCGAACTTGATTACAAACTTGATATTAAAACATTCGGGGAACTGCAGGATTTGATTAACGGATTTAATCTTATGTCGAGAAAACTGAAAGCCAGTCAGGAAAAGCTAATCTCGGCGGAACGCGAAGCCGCTTGGCGCGAAATGGCAAAACAAGTCGCGCACGAAATTAAAAACCCCCTTACGCCGATGAAGCTTTCGGTTCAGCAGCTTATGGCGGCATACAAGGACGACTCCCCGAAATTCCCGAAATACTTTGAAAAAGTTACTTCGTCGTTATTAAGTCAGATTGAACTGCTGAGTAATATTGCATCCGAGTTTTCGGCTTTCGGGAAAATGCCGAAAATCAATCTGGAGAAAATTAATCTTGTCGAATTGCTTAATGAACTGAAACCGGTTTTTTCCGACTCTGAATTTTCCATTGAAATAAACTCGGGAATTAATCCCGTCTTCATAAATTCCGACAAAGAATATCTCGGACGAGTAATTGTCAACTTTATCAGAAACGCTAAAGAAAGCGGCGCGCGGAACGTTCTTTTCACAATCTCCGAAAAAGAAAATAGCGTTGCACTTGAGATTAAAAACGACGGAGCGGAAATTCCCGAAGAAATTAAAGATAAAATTTTTGAGCGAAGCTTTACAACCAAACCCGATGGAATGGGAATTGGGTTATATTTAAGCAAGCGTTTTCTCGAACAAAGCGGCGGAAGCGTTGAACTGCTTCGCTCGGATAAAGCGGAAACGATTTTTGAATTACAATTCAATTAACAGAAAAATGTTGAATAAAAATTAGACGCACTGTTCACTGTTGACAGTTAACTGTTGACTGTTAACTGTTGGCTGTTAACAAAAAAAACTATTTTGCCGAAGTAAAAAGATTCTTTAGAATTCTATTTGGCATTTTGAAAAAGTATGAAAAATAAAAAAACATTAACCCCTTTTCAGGAAGAAGCTCTCGCTTACGATAAACATATCGTTCTTACCGCCAACGCAGGTTCGGGAAAAACTTTTGTTTTTGCCAAACGGTTCGTAAATATAGCGCTTAAGGAAAATCCCGAGCTTGACAAACTTGTCGCAATCACATTCACGGAGAAAGCAGCCGGAGAACTTTACTCAAGCATTGTAAAGGAAGTCTCGGAAAAACGGGAAGAATTAAAAGGCGACAAAGAAGCAATCGGGAAATTAAATAAAATTCGTAAGCGTCTTGTTTCGGCAAAGATTTCAACGATTCATTCATTCTGCATCGATTTGCTGCACGACTTTTCCCCCGAAGCCGGCATCGACGCGAACTTTACACCGCTTGACCCTGCCGTGGCGGAATCCTACCGCGAAAAAAGTTTCGACGAATTGTATTCCGAGCTTGTTAAAACGGAGTCGCCTCTTCTGAAATATTTGATGAGATATTTCGGCTCTAAAACAATGATGTGGAAAGCGCTCTCGAGAGCGTCGGGGAAAAGAGACACAGTAAAGAAAATAAGCGAAGAGTTTATTGAGAAGGGCGTTTATTCCTCCGAAAAAGTTAAACAAAAGTTCGACAAACTTTTCGGCGACATTATTCCCCCGATATTAAATTCATTTGTTGAAGATTTATCGGAAGCAAATGAAAGTCTCCTCGCTGAAAAACCCGGAAACAAAGCTGCAAATTCAGTTCGTCTTTTAATTGAAAGAATAAAAAAGAAAGAAGATTATTTTGAAAAATTGCGCTTCTTAAACAGCGAGGAATTTAAAGGGACCATTTTTACTAAAAAATCAGAGATTAAAAAAGCGGTTCATTCAAAAGAATTTGACGGTGAAACGATTTCGCGCATCAATGCTTACGCAAAACTTTTACTTAACTTCGGCTACGAAAATAAATACGAGCATGTAAACGAACTCGCGGAATTTGCAGAAAAGTTTCTCGCCTTTTACTCTATGTTTGATGAAAAATATTCCGAGAAAAAATATCAGAACGGCTATCTCGATTTTGACGACATTCTTTTAACGGCTGAAAAAATCGTTAAAGAAAAAAGCGTTCTGGAAAAGCTGAAAAACAAATACCTCTACATAATGATTGACGAATATCAGGACACCAACGAGCTTCAGTACGATATTTTCATTCCGATACTGGACGAACTTCGCGCCGGAAACCTCTTTGTCGTCGGAGATGAAAAACAGAGCATCTACCGGTTTAACAGCGCGGAGTTGGAGGTTTTCCGTCAGACGAAAAAGGAAGTTCTTGCACACCAAGGGGAAAAGCTTGAACTGCCTCACAGTTTCAGACTAGCGCCGAACATTGCGCTTTTTACAAACAAAGTTTTCAGTCGGCTCTTTGCGAATCCCAATCCGCTATACAACGAAGTTGAATTCAGTGAGTTGGCTTCCGTACGAAAAGAGGAGGAAAAAGGTGAAGTTAAGTTTATCCTTACAAAGAAGGAGGATGGCGCTCCGACCGAAGCGGAATTGATTGCGCGCAAAATAATTGAAATCACTAAAAATTCGGAATTGGATTTCGGGGACATCACAATTTTATTCAGGAAGAATAAAGAAATTGAGGAGCTTGAAAAAACGCTCGGACATTTTAACATTCCCTATTCGGTTGTAGGCGGACGGGGATATTTCCAGCAGCTCGTCGTTGGAGATATTCATAATTATCTTTCCTTTCTTCTTTCCCAAAATAACGATGCGGCGCTTCTCGGAACGCTTCGCGCCCCTTTTTACTCCTTCCCTGATTCGCTGATTCTGAACATCCACAGCGAGAAAGGGAAAACGCTTTGGGAAAAAGTAAAATCTTATTCCGCAAAATCGCCATTTGTTAAAGACGCGGTTGAGTTAATAAAAAAACATATCGTTATTTCGGTTACTTCCGATGTCGGGAATCTTCTATCGCAAATACTTGACGACACCGCGTACTGGAGCGTAATTGCGTCGAAGAAAAACGCCAAACAGGAAATCGCGAATACAAAAAAACTCCTTCGATTTTCCGTAGAATCAATTACAAGCGAAACTACCTCGCTTTACGATTTCACTCAAAAACTCGGGACAGCCATAAAAGAAACTACCGATGAAGGCTTTGCCCAACTCGGCGAAGAGAGCAAGTCGGTAAAACTCCTTACCATTCACAAATCAAAAGGTTTGGAATTTGATACGGTTTTTCTCTATAACTCAAACGATTCTCTCAATACAAGTTCCGTTTCTTCCAAATCGGTAATCCTTGATAAAGAGTTTGGAGTAATAACCAAAGTCCCGGAAAAAGGAAATTACTTTTCGGAGTACAAACTTCCGGCAATCGGCTGGCTGTATAATTATTACGACAACCGGAAGGAATCCGCCGAAGCAAAACGGCTATTATATGTTGCGGTTACAAGAGCGATAAATTCACTCTACATTACCGCCTCCCTCGGGAAAAACGATTCAATTTCGGCAAACTCTTTTATGAATATGTTTGCCGAATCGCTTCATGCGGATTTAACTTCCGACAAAATATTGATTCGCGAATCTCTTCCTTTTATCGACTTGGAGAAAAATATTGTCGATCGCAGAACGATTGATTTCGAAATTGAAATACTTAAAGAGGTTGAACAAAGCGGAACATCCGAGAAATCCTTTTCCGAGGAAAACGAGTTTGATTTGTTACTGGAAAAGATAAACGATACCGAAACCGAAGAAATAATTTCGGCTACAAAAATTACTCTTTACAAAGAATGCCCGCTGAAATATCATCTTACTTATAATTTGGGGCTTGGTGAATTAAACAATCTGCTGAAAGAAAAACCTGAACTCGAATTTGGCAAAGAAGAACTTGAAAATATTGAAAAGAGCGAAAAAATTCCGTCAAACGTAGCAGGTCAGATTTTACATAAACTGCTCGAACTCGAGACAACTCCGGAAACATTGGAGAAAAACTTTGCGGATGTATCCGAATCAATTTTGGGAAAAGAGAAATCTAAAAAAATTGATATTCAAATCAGCGATAAAATCAAGGAAATATTAAACGGTTATTTCTCATCCGAAGTTTACGGTTGGGTAAAATCGAAAAACAATTTTAAGAACGAGTTTGAGATTTATTCCAAAGTAAGCGACTATTATCTCTACGGGATTATCGATAAAATTATTTTTGAGGAAGAAAAAAAGAAAATTATTATCGTCGATTATAAATCCGATAACGTCAAGGAAAAGGAAATTCAAAGAAAGTTTAATCACTATTTAACCCAGCTTAAATTATACGCATTATTGGCTCAGTCCCTTTTTGACCGGACGGAAAATTTCGAGCTGAGGTTAATCTTTTTGAAAGCGCCGTTAATCGAACTGAAAAAAGAGATGACGGCTGATGAAATTATTTCTTTCAAAGAGGAAGTTCAGGCGATTGTAGAAAATATCAGGAACTCCGTTTTCCCCAAAAATCCCGAAGCGTGCAAGTTCTGCCACTTTGCAATTGCCGGTCGTTGTGTTGTCGATTAGTGATTTCAGACACAACTTATTTTCTTTTTCTTATTATTTTAAGATAAAAAATGAGGTAGCTATGAAAAAAATAATTTTCCTTTTTTCGATTGTTCTGGTTTTGTTCTCTGTCAATTCAAAAGCTCAAAACGCTTCGGACTACTTTCCTGTAAACAATCCGGGGCACATCTGGAATTACAAAATTACAACGCTCGATACGCTCGGCAATCCGGTTGAATCTTCCACATACTTTGAACGGGATTCATTAACCGGTTCGGGAAATTATTACGACAAAGACGCCTATTTGGTGATTTCAAAAAGTGGCGCTCCGGCTACTCTTCCCTTTCAGCCATACACAGATTCCTCGTTTATTAACCTCGATAATAATTTAGCAAACATTTATTTCGGAAATGTTTTGGGGCAATATGTCGGCGGATTTTTGGAAACCGGCGGAGACAATTACTCCGGTTGGTATCCGGTTTATGATTTCACAGCCGCTCCTCTGCAAACAGTAGAACTTTTCAGAGTTGACACAACAATTACAATAGACAGCACAACCATTCCGGCTCGATTAACTATCGAACGCAGACGACTACAGGACGAACTTATTCAAACCGAACTCGGATTGTTCACGGCGAAGAAATTCGAGATTTCTTTTAACATTTATTACATAGCAATTATTCCCCTTAAAATTATTTCAATTCCCACAAACTTTTGGCTTGCCGAAAATAACTGGTTGATTAAAGAACGAAGAGAATCAGTTTGGATTTCCTATCCCGATTTGGGAATTCCTCCTATATTTGTCCCCGGCAGTGAAAAAATTATTGTGCAAGATATTACATCAGTAGAAAACGGGAATGACATTCCAAACTCATTTTCGCTTGAGCAAAACTATCCCAATCCGTTCAATCCGACAACAACAATAAATTATTCGATCCCTCCTGTAGAGACAGGGCATGCCCTGTCTCTACGGCTAATTGTTTTCAACGCACTAGGACAAAAAGTAGCCACGCTCGTAAACAAAAAACAAGCGCCGGGAAAATATTCCGTTCAATTCGATGCTAGTAAATTAAGCTCGGGAATTTATTATTACAGATTGCAAAGCGGAAATCTCAGCGTTACGAAAAAGATGATATTGATGAAATAAAAATTTCAATTTAAATGTGTTAGAGAAGTAACAAAAAAAGGGAAGCTGAGCTTCCCTTTTCTATTTCGCGGAAAGGGTGGGATTCGAACCCACGGTACGCTTGCACGTACACACGCTTTCCAGGCGTGCCAGTTCAGCCACTCCTGCACCTTTCCGAAAAAATTTGAATTCTTAATATAAAGAATTCGGCTTTATTTAAAAAACAATTTTTCACTAAATCGTAAACTGTTTTTATATTTGTTCTTTTAATTAAAAGAACTATGAAAAAATTTGCTCCACTCTTTATAATAATTGCCGCTTCCCTTTGGGGAGTTGACGGAATAGTCTTTCGTCCCGCGCTTTATACATTGCCCGTCGGGCTGGTTGTTTTTGTCGAAAGCACAATTGTTTCCGTAATTCTGCTTCCCGTTCTGTACCGATTCCGCCGCGAACTGCGAAACCTGACGAGAGAAGAAATTTTTAGTTTCTTGGGTGTTGCGTTCTTCGGTGGCGCGCTTGGCACTATGGCAATTACCAAAGCGCTCTTTTATGTTAGTTACGTAAACCTTTCAATTGTAATTTTAATACAAAAGTTTCAGCCGGTCTTCGCTATTTCGCTTGCCGCAATTTTACTTAAAGAAAAACTTCCTAAAATATTTTTTGTATGGGCGGGCTTAGCAATTATCGGCTCCTACTTTTTAACTTTCGGTTTCAGTTCCCCCGTTTTCAGTTTGGAAAATAAAACTTTAATCGCCGTTCTTTATTCTCTTCTCGCAGCGTTCAGCTTCGGTTTTTCTACCGTTCTAAGTAAAAAAGGGATTAAAAATATCTCTCACACAACCGCGACCGTAGTCCGTTTTTATTTCACTTCCTTAATTATGCTATTTGTCCTAATGGGAACGGGAGATTACACGGCTTTCGGTTTAATCACACAAAAGCAAATAATGATTTTTATCGCCATCGCTTTTTCCACCGGCGGACTGGCAATTTATCTTTATTACATCGGATTAAAATATGTTTCGGCTTCAGAGTCAACCATTCTTGAACTCGCCTTCCCCGTTACGGCAATTTTTCTCGAGTATCTTATTCACGGAAAATTATTAAACCTTCCTCAATGGATAGGAGCCGTAATATTAATCTACAGTATTTACAAAATTACTCGCCTTTACGGAAATTAACTCAGTTGATCTTTATTAGCTTTAAGAGACCATTGCCAAAATTGAGTTTGCCGCGGCGTTGGTAAACGCAGTCTGAAAACATCTCTAAATCCTGTATAATTCCCGGCTTTGAGATTCAATTTCCCATTCAACTTTCAAACATCTTTGGCTACGGCTTCTGTCATGTTAGGTTATCGAAATCCTTCTGATAATGACATAAACAATATTATTTTGCCCTTGCTCCGTAGGAGCAAAACCTCTGTAATAAACAATAGATCATCAATCATAAGCTCCGTAGGAGCGATACAAAATGGAGAGAGAATATACAGAAAAGTGCCGCTCCTACGGAGCTGAGACATAATAGGACGCTCCCTTTTTACTAAGATGACACTCCTACGGAGTTTCTTTTTTAATAGAATGTGAACAACATCTTTAATCTGTTGACACGAAACGCAATTAGACCATGCGGAGTAAAAATTAAAATCTAATTCTACTAATATTATCATTCTTAAAGCCGCTGTAATAATATCACTAATAACAACTGATGAAATTTACCCACTGACTTTCGTTAGGGCAAAACATTTACTAGAGACTTTAGCATAACCTAAATTTGTCATATTAAGTCCGCCAATCCGCCAAGGCGGAGGATCAAAATGACATATAAATTAGGTTCTGCAAAGCCTCCTATTAATTTACATCCTCAGTAAACAAAAAAAGCGCAGCCGTTTGACTGCGCTTAAAACGAAATTCATTTTATCTCTAAAAATCAAGAGGATAAACAAACGAAACTCTCGGCTCAATTCTTTTCTGCGGTTCGTACGATATGACCGCGTCGTTTGCGTCATATACCGGTTGGAATGTCCATTTGTAAACCATTGAAACAATCAGAAACGGATAAGGCTTGTAACCGAGTTCCGTAAAGAAAAGAGAACGGTCGTCAAGCTTGAAAATTTCCGTCTCGCCGCCGATGTCGGTTTTATCGTAACCGGCTCTAAATAGGAAAGGCATTCCGGCGGGCGCCACTTCTGTTCCGAGATGCAGAAGTCCGCTGTTCGGGCTTTTTTCAAGACGCTGGTAACTTCCGCGAATATCAAATGTTCCAAGCACTCTTACAAGCAATCCCCCGTACCAGCCGTTGTCGTCTTCCAAATCGGCGTTCTGCAGTTTAGCAAGTTTACTGCTAACGGAATTATTACTGTAGCTAAACCTATCCAATTCGTAAAGCGCGTCAAAATAAGAAGGCAGATATTGTTTGCCGTTCATAGTTCTTTCAAACTTCATCTTAATATCAAGAAGCGGGAAGTTCATATTAAATAATAATCCGTAGGATTGTCCCTGACCGTAATCAAGAATTTTGGTAAAAGCGTAATAGAGTTTTGCATCGAAAATCGAGTTCTTGAAGAGAGGAAGTCCAACGTCAGCCGAAACAATTTGAGGTCTGTCGGTCGTAAGCGTATCGACAAATTTCCCGTTCGCGTCGGTATAACCGCCAAGGACGGCGGCGTTTTTGTTAAGATCGGTAGCGTAGGATGCGCCAACTTCCAGCCCGCCGATAATAGGAATATCCCCTATCGCGGTAAATTTAAGAGGACGGAAAAAACCGCGCACGCCAAGCACGCCCGGCTCGGCAAAGTTGCTGTAAACCGTTTCAAGCCCGAATTTATCCGTGTCAAAATCAAAAGAAAGCCCAATTGTACGCGCGTCGAAACTCGGACTGTTATTATACATATACATTATGTTGCCGTAGCCGAGCGTAGCGTAATCGAGCGCGCCAACGCGTATATAAAGAGGATCGTGCTTGTGTCCCCAGCGAATATAGCGGATAATGGCAAGATAATCGCCGACGGTCTTGAAATCTTCAGCGCGAATACCGTCGCCGTTAAATTCAAGGTTTAAGTCCAAGCCCATTCCGAATTTTCCAACGGCAACTTCGGGTCTGAATCTGAAAGTAAAATAAGGGGAACCGTTAATCCACGAAGTTCCCAAGCCGCCCTGCAGCATTCCGGCATCTTGATCGTTAAAATCAAACTGTGAAAAAACCGGCGTCGTAAAGAAAAGCGCCAAAACAAGTACAGCTATTTTTTTCATATTAACCTCTTTTTGTTGTTTTTCAAATGTAATAAATATTTTGATAAATTGATATTTATCTCATCACGGCAAGCTTACGAATGTCCGTAATTTCCTTATCGCCAAACTTCATCTTGATTTTATAGAAATAAACTCCGTTTGCAATTCTATCTCCGTCAAAATCTTTTCCGTCCCAGTAAATTTTATTAAAGTCATAATTCAGTTCGCTTGGAGAGATTATTATTTTATTTATCAATCTTCCGGCAACCGTGTAAATATCAATTCCCATTTTATCCGGGATTCTTGTCAGCTTAAAAGTAAAGTATGTATCGTCGCTAAAGGGATTCGGATAATTATAAACGTTCAGCAGTTTAGCTTCGCTGTTTACGGTAAAATTCTTAATTATACCCGAACTGTCGGCAAGCGTGCCCAAACCGTTTTTTGCCAATACCGCAAGAGTGTAAGACCCGCTTTTAAGTTTCGGCGTATATTCAACGGTAACTTTGGGATTTTCCGATGAGAAAGAGAAATTAATATCGGGATTGCCTGAATAATAAACCGGTTCGTTATTCAAAAAGAGAGTAACGGCGGAAGTATCCGTAACGGGCACAAGCGTTTCGTCGTCCAGATTTATCTTTATTTCAGGCTCGGGCGAAATATATTCCCCGTCCAAAATTTCCTTACCGTTGAATGTAATCTCAACCGTCGGGCGCGTAGTGTCCTTTTCTACATAAAACGAGACCGGATAATAGTTGTTGTCCTCAAAAAATTCAGGGACGACATTTGAAGTGTCAATACGAATCGTAAAATTATTTTCGCCCGATAAAGAAGCGGTGTTGTAATCAAACGAGAATTTCCGCCGATTCCCCGCGCCAAGCGAATCAACCAATCGGGAGAATACATTGCGCTCAAAAGTGTTCCCCTTTTTCAAATCAACGCTAACATAAAAACTATCCGCAGTCGAACCGCCCACATTATAAACATAAAAATTCAAACTAACATCCTCTCCCTGTTTTAAGGTGTCCTTACTGATTGACACAACTTGGTAGTTTGTGCCGAGTTCGGCGTTAGTGTTATAATCGACTCCGAGAGACTTAAACACAGGAGAAACTTTTTCGGGAGACGCCTTAAAATCGGCTTGAACTTTAATGTAAGAGTAACCGGAATCATTAAGGAACGACAAATCGGCGCTCCCGTTATGTAAACTGAGATAATTCAGCGTATCATAAACATTCTCCGATTTCTTCCCCAAAATTCTATAATTAATTGAACTGCCGGCAGGTATCGAATCGGAAACAGTCAGCTGTTTCCAATGAGGCGCGGGACCGATAAGAGTGGTAGTTAAGTTTCCTTCTGCGTTCTTGAGAACATAAGTCGTATCAATATAAACTTGTCCGTCGTAAGGTCCTTTTACTCCTTCGGGCACGGAACCGGTAGGCGCGCCTTTCCTACCAATTATAGCCCAAGAGCCTCTAAATTGAAGCGAATCTATTTTACTGCTCCCAAGCGCTTTTATAGCATTTTTCAGTTCAGTGGACATATTATTTCTTGCATCATCTGCGACCCCAAGCGCTACAATTTTTCCGGTAGGAATTCCATTTATCATATCCGCTAACGCTTGAACATTGTCAGGATTCCCGAACAAGGGAAAAACAGCTGTAGTATCAACATGAAACGAAACAGAATCAAAAACTACAATTCCCATCCCCGGAAAAAATGAATTTCTTAATAAATTTTCACCGTTTAATGCAATAACACATGTAGCGCCACAATACCAACCGGCAGACAATACCGAAATATTTATGCTGTCATCGACAAGCGATAAACCGACTCTATCAATACTTAAATGTTCTCTTAATTGTTTGTCAAATGAAATTGAATCCGAAAGCAAGAATTTGTAATCTAATTTAGTATTAAATGAACGCGGAACGCTAAATTCGGCTTCGTCGAGATTAATTTTAAATTTGTACCAATATCTTTTGTCGGGCGATAAATCGGGGAAATTTATATTAGTGTAAAACGCGCCCATTGGTTGATTTAATATTACAGGCGACGAAAATTCACCATCATCCGACAAATAAACTTTTATCTTGTCGGATAACGGTTTTTTTGTAACAGGATTTACAATAGTTAATGCTCTCATATTCCCGTTTTCAATATCATAATTGACCAAATCCCTTATTGACGTCGAGTAAACATTTATTTCGAAATTATATTGATTGTCGTCTTCGTAAATTTCATCAATTACATTTTCATCATCCAATGTAACTTTCAAAATATGCGGACCGCTTAAACCTTTCGTATGCATGAAATACACCAAAGTATCCGAATAATCCGGTAAAATTCTTTGATAATTCTTTTCATGAATATTTTCTCCCGAATATTTTTCTTCTATTTTTATATTAAAAGAACTGTCATTTGCAAGTCCGAGATTTTGATAAACAATTTTTATTGCCACGGAATCGCTTTGATCATCTAACGCCGAGACATCTGTTATTAAGGACGAATTATTTATGGAAAGATTCGGTTTATAAGGAAGCTTTACTTGAAAAACCGGCTCGCCGAGGAATACATTTGTATAAGCAAAAATACGATATACATTTGATGTCCCGTAAAGATTAAACATATCTATTTTTGCCGCAGCATGAGCTTCGCCGATTGTGTACAAGGAATCATATATCATCTTTTCATAAAAAACTTTTGATATTTTAGTGGAAGTAGTGAAAAAGCCTAATGAAGAATTCCCCAAATAACCTATTGCCTCTCCGCTATTATCCAATATAAATCTCTCTCCGAAACATACTATATCCGGTTCGGCAAATTTATTTGTGGAGCAACCGAAATCGGTAATTAACGGAAATCTTCCTTCGTTATTCTGCAATTGAATAACCGAATTTATCCCGTTATCCCAAGTGGCGGTCCCGCTATGCCCCAAATAAGAAATAAAAACGCCCCCTTTTTCTATCGCATTATTAACTTCTTCTTGCGTATATGGTCCAAAATCAGAAGGCGGATCAACCGTTTTATAAAAATGTGTGTATTTGCCCGCCAACGGCTTAGGTTTTACATATTGGTTTATTATACTTTCGCTCGTAGTTCTAAAAGTTTCAATTTCACCGGATACATTCGGATTACCGCCAGAGAAAAATAATGAGCGTTTATTCCAATCGCCAAACAATTTTGAATTCTCACTTTGCAATTTCGCTAAGTAATTTCCCAATTCATCGGGATTCAAAATCGGAATTCTGCCCAACATTAATTGTGGGACAGGAGGAGCGGTTTCGTCCCAAGCGACATACCAATTATCGCCGACAGGATATCCTCGCGAAGGCACATAATTTATACTGCTTTTAACTCCTTCGTTTCTAAATTTGATATATTTATAATCATAGGAAGCGTCTCCGATTAATGTAACAAACTGCGGCTTCGGTTGCTTCCAATTTGTATATGCCTTATACAAGAATAATTTAATTCCAACCGGATAAGGATATCCAAAGGAAAACTCGTCAAAAATATCTGAGACATCGGCGCGATACACATTAAGATTATATTCCGAAGAGATATAATTCAAATAGTTATCAACATCATCATCAAAAATCTTGTTTGTTATTGTAATGTAATCGGCTTGTATTTGAGAAGAGCGCAAATTGATAAAATGTTTTGAGTAATAATTTTGAGGGGAAAGAATGTTTGACTCGTGACAGATAAAATATTTGTTATTGACATTAACCGTGTCCGAAAAATACAATTTCCCATTATTAACAGAATAATTTGATATCTTTTTGAGTTTAGGAAAAATTTTATAAATCATATATGAAGATGAAGTTGCATTTTCAATCGAGAAAACTTTTTCGCCCGGATTTACATCGTTCGGAACAATTATAGTCAAAGAATCGTTGACCAAATTCAGTTGTCTCGGATAATCGATCTCATACCAATCATATGCCGCGTAATTGCCATCCTCCGAAAAACATACTTCCTTTAAATTATTTCCCGACTCGGTAAGTATTGACGAATCGAATTCGCCGGATAATAAAACTTGATGAAATTTATTGACTCGTTGCGAATCTAATTGAACATTGTTAACCGATAACTTAAATCGCATATAATTTCTAAGTCCCGCTACGGAAGCCTTAAAATAAGCTCGCGCGGATTTATTCGGAACTACGCCTTCGGCTGAAAACGAAAAATTTTTAGTGGGCGACCAATACCCGATCCATCCCCAATACCAAGTTTTATTTTTATTCCAATCCGGTAATTGATTGACCGTTTCATCGCCGTTCATATTCTGTATCCAATTGTTTTTTTCAGAATGCAGTATTTCCGTATAATAGTTAAGAGTGTCTTGCAAATTATTGTTGAAATTATCTTGAATAAATAAATTTTTCGTGTTACCATTATTCCAAGTCAAGAAATAATAAGTCGTATCGGTGTAACGATTTTCAAATTCATTATACTCTTCATTGTCCGCATTAATAATTTTATAATTTCCTTTCGGACGATTTTTATGTCCCCAAAATTCTATGTAATCATTTTCATCAAAACTTCCGTCGTTGCCGTCAAAAACTATTATTGGCACTAAATTTCCGCTTTCATAAAGTTGCAATTGCGATGGAATAATCGATGAAATATCATATCCCAAACTTGAAATTCGACTTCCGTAAAATCTATATATTCCATTACGCGCAACTGCTATTTTAATGTAATCTGCATCATAGTTTATCCACTGTCCGGTTGTGTCGGCAAGAAGATTATTTGGCATATGGGAACGGAACTGCTCAGCGATTTCCGCATTTGAAATCAACGAACGCGTCAATTTATCGTAACTGTTTCGTATAATGATTGGCGAATCATTTTTGAGAGAAACATTCTGAAATTGGAATTTCAGTTTTAACTTTTTAATTTCTTTCAATTGATTGGAAGACGGGAAATATTTATGCGAGTTTATTTTAACGGAAACGCAATAAAAATCGCGGAACCAAAATTTGTTCAGAATCTCAATATCATCTGCATTTTGTATCTTAGCGGGAAGCGCGGTCGCCGGAACTTCAACAAGCGTGGAGTCATTTAATCTTTTAATTTCGGGATTGAGAGCGGGCACAACATTTCTTAAAACTTCTTCCTTTTTAGAAACAACTTTTATTTTCGGTTCGCTTCCTTTTGGAATTGCAAAAGTAAAAATTGAATAAGGCAGCTTATATTCCCCCGCTTTTGAATAATTGCTATATTCCGGATAATCAATAACGCTGAACTTACCTTTATGAGAAATTTTGTGAAACGGTTCGGGAATTGTAATTTCCGCCTCAAAAGCATTGGAAGAGATTACTTTAATTGAAGTTTGCGAAAATAAAACCGACGAAAAAACAAAAAGAATGATTAATACTGATTTCCTCATAGCGCTTAATACTCCTTCCCCTTTTTAAGTTTTAATATAATAATTCTTGCAATAAAAAGCGGTATTCCGATTAAATATCTTCTCCAAAATTTTCTCGGATTATAAATTAACCTAACAAACCATTCCAGTCCCGCTTTTTGTATAAATTTAGGTCCCCTTACTTTATCTGCGGATGCAAAAACTTTTATTCCTTCCCCAACGCTTAGAATAACATTCACATTCAAATCATCTTGATTTTCAACTATCCATTTTTCCTGTCTCGGCGCACCAATCCCTACGATTAAAATATCGGGAGTAAGCGAATTAACTCTTTTAATCAACCTCTCTGTTTGAAAATTAAATCCGTTTTGCGAACCAACAATATATTCCGATAATTCTCCTTTATTATGTAATTTATTTAAAGTTGTATTTGTTTCACCGAAAAAGAAAATTCTCCATTTATTCTTTTTTATCTCTTTTTCAAGAATAGGATAAAAATCAGAGCCGGTTATTTTTTCGGTTGCTCCTTTTTTACCGAACAAAAATTTTGAAGCCCAACAAACTCCTACTCCGTCAGGATGAATCAAATCAAATTTATGATATACATTTTTTAATTCCGGATTTTCGTAGATCGTATTTAATGAAGCCGCCGTAACATAAGTGATTAGTTTTTTTTTATTATTATTTATGGAAAATGAAATAAAATCACGCAATCCCGAATAATTTATTCGCTCAATATTTATGTCAAATATTTTAAAATTCATTATCCGTTAAGTATTGCTCTATTTTTGAAATAATGTTTTCAGCGGAAATTTCCGATAACTCTTTTGCATCAAAAACAATCGCTTTATTAAAATTTACCAATACCGAGCGAGGTTTAGTTGTTGAAAAAATTCCTAAAAAATTCGTATTGTACGCATCCGCAATATGTAACGGGAAAGAGTCAACGCTGATAAATAATTTACTATGCACAAGAGAAACCAACTCGTCAATCGGAGGTTTAACTTTTATCTCCACTTTTTTCCCCGGCATATTATTTATTTTCAGAATCTTTTCGTCTCCGACAATAATAAAATTTACATCTCCATGTTGAATAAAAAAGTCAATAATTGCTTCAATCTGATTTAGTGAAAGACTCCTGTCGGCATATCGTGAAAAGGGGTGCAAAACGACCGTATTATTAAAGATTTCCGAAATTTCTCTATCATCTAAATTATACTTTTGCAAAACGCTTAAACCAAAATTAAAATTGTTTAATATTATTATCATTCTATCAAGATAATTTTCCTCTTTTCTCCAATAAACAAACTTAATCTTTCGATTATCAAAAACAACCCCTCGCTGATTCCTATTTGCCCATTCCGTTCTTTTAATAATATTGGGGAAACCACCTTTATATTTTGCTCGTACTCCAAAGAGAAAAAATGTATTTACAACCCCGGGGAAAAAAGAAAAAACATAATCGTATTTCTCTTTACGCATTTGAATCATTTTGGGAAACAAATCGGCAACGCTTCTTTTCACAATAATTAATTTTCTTGTTTTCTCGTGTTGAAATAAAAAAGCTGAATGTTCTTCTATTACAAAATCCACAACAATATTATTTAAATTTTCTTTCAATACCGGTATTGCAGCCATCGAAAGGTAAGTATCGCCAATAGCGTTTGTTGATATGATGAGAATTTTTTTCATCTTTCTTTTTCAGCGAGAATATAGTCCGCGAAACCGAGCAAATCCCAGAAAACACTGCCGCGCAAATATCCCAATTTTGCGTATGATTTAATTATCATTAACGGAAGTCCAACTATTCTCATAAAATCTCTTTTAACTCCGCTTTTGATTATTTTAAATCCGTTTTTTATGAGAATGTTTTTCAAGTCGTCAATTTCGTAAAAACGCTTGTGCGTCGGGTCGTCGTAAAAGTTTAACGTACCTTTCATCGAAGGGAAACGCGCCGACGCTTTCCTCGGATATTCGATGTATAAACCGCCGTTATTTTTTACTTTATTGCATAATTCGTTAATAACTTTTTCTCCGTTCGTAAGGTGTTCGATTACATGCGCGATTATTACGTAATCAAAGTTATTATCCGGCGCTACATCAAGCGATTTTTTCTCCAAATCAATCAAGTAAAATTTGTCCATAAGAGATTTGCTTTTATCGCTTAAATTGTATTCAAGCGTTTTATCTATTCCGTAATATTCCGCGTCCGGATAAATTTTCTTAAATATCAACGGACTGTCGTTTCCAATCCCGATTTCAAGCGCTTTGCCGACGCCTTTCGGAAAATAATTCCGTGCAAATTTATATTTGTATTGTTCGACCATTTTTTCGTTATCCTGCTCTTAAACCTTCGATAAAATTCTTTAATAAAAACTTAACGCTTACAAAATCTCCCGCAGACAAAAACATCGCAAAATATTTTAAGATTTTTAATATTAAACTAATTGACGAAGTAACAAAATAAATTCCGATTGCGTATCGTTTAATTATGATAATCTTATTTTTTATTCGAGAAAAATAAACTTCATTTTTAAATTTTATCAATGAACGTTCGGATTTGCGGGTATTTGCCGAAACGAGATGAAACAGTTGTAATTCCGGTAAAAATAAAATTGTAATTCCGTTTTGTTTAGCTCTTAAAGAAAAATCAAGATCCTCGTAATAAAGAAAAAATTTCTCGTCGAAGCCGCCGATTGTATTAAAGGTTTCAGCCGCAATATAAAACGCCGCTCCGGTAAAAAAATCTGTTTCCCTAAAATCTCTTTGTTTAATTTCATTTTCATCTTTGTCAATGTCGTAGTGCTTCCCTTCCATCCGAAACTTATCAACATAGCCGCCGTTAAACCAAATACGCTGAATTTCGGGATATTTTGTACAGCATCCTTTTTCACTGTAGCGAACTCGATATGACAATTTTATGTTTTGCAAGAATCTATAATATACAAATTTTAATACAACTCTTTTCATTCTCATTCAATTAATCAAAAAGTTCCTCCAAATAATTTATAAATTTCTTCCCAATAACTTCTCTCGAAAAATTTAATTCAATTATTTTTCGTGCATTTAATGATATTTCTCTCATTTCTTTTTTAGACTTATTAATAATCTTTTCGATCATGAAAGCAAATTCATTTTTGTTTTCAGCAATAATACATTCTTTATTGTTTTCAAAATTAAAACCGAAATTAGCAGTTTCAGATATTAATAACGGCACGCCGATAGCTGCCGCTTCTAAAATTTTTATTCTCATTCCACTGCCGGAAAATATCGGCGCGATGAATAAATCCGCTCTCTCCAAAAAAGGTTTAACATCCGGAACATTTTCAAATACAATTATTCCCTTCGGCAAAATATTTTTTATTCTTTGAGTATTAATGCCAACAATTGTGAATACAGTTTTTTTGTTATTCTTAAATTTAGGGAAAATCTCTTTGACAATTATTTTCGCGGCTTCACGATTTGGGTAATGAGAAAAATTACCTACAAACAAAATGTTAAATCTTTTATCATTATACGGATTAAAACTATAACTGTATTTGCTCAAATCAATTGGCCAAGATACGGTTACAACACGATTATTAGTTAAATTTTTTAAGAAATCTCTTTCTTCGTCGGTAATTGTCAATATTAAATTGGAACTTTTTAAGCCTTGATATTCAAGTTTTTCAAGATTAAAATTTTTAACTTGCTCTTTTAGTCCGTGTAAAAGACCAATGCTTTTTTGAAACAGAACGCTTTCATCATCGTAAAAAACAATTTTCGCGCCGTTCGTTTTTCTTAAAATAAACTGCATCATAACAACATGTTCAACATAAATAATATCTGGATTAAACTCATTTAGAATACTCAAATACTCACGGAAAAAACTTTTACTCTGATAATGTGTAATCCTTGAAGATTTACCTAAAAATAAATTTCCTATTTTATTAATTGTGCCAGGCGCGTCTTTTGGCGTTACTAATTTACCGTCAACAATTTTCTCATATGTCAAATATCTTACGTTAAATTTCTCTTTACAAGCATTCAGGAAAACATAATGTTTGTAAGTATTATAATATCCGTCGACTCTTGGCTCTCGATAAAACAAAAACAAAATTTTACGTCTCACCGCAGAATCCTTTGATAAAAGTTATATGTTTTAGCAGTCATTTCTTCAATGGAGAACTTTTCCGTCATTAATTTTTCCAATTTTTCAATTTTATTGATATATTTATCATAATTATTAATTGCGTCACTTAATAATTTCGTTAAAGTTTCAACATCTCCAATAGAAAAAATCAACGCTTCTTGATTGGATAAAACAGATTGGGCGCCCCTAAAATTAGATGCAATTAGTAAATTTTTCGATAAACCCGCTTCAATAATAACTGTTGGGAACCCCTCTGGTAAATGCGTTGGCATAACAAAAATATCAGTGTATTTTAAAAAAATTTGAAAATCTTCAATTTCTCCTAAAAATTCAATTCCGGCATTTAATTCATAATTAAGTTTTTTTAAGTTTGCTTCTCCTTCACCAGAACCAGCTAAATAAAATTCAACTTTGCCCATAACTTCGGAAGGAAGTTTTGAAACCGCTTTAATATAGTCTTCAAATCCTTTTTCTTTTACAAATCTTCCGCCGGAAATTACTTTAATTTTTTTGTTTTTTTTCTTTTCAAATTCGAACTTTGGGAATCCCAAACGAATTAGCGAAATTCTTTGAGAATTAGCAATTTTATTTTCCAACAAATATTCGCGAATATGCTCGTTAATCGCAATAAAATAATCCGCGTTAAAATGATTTAGCAACCCGATTTTCGGCAAAATACCGTGATTAGTAAATACGGTTTTGCTATTTAGAAATTTAACCGCCTTTTGTGCCATACTTGCGGCATAATGGTGGTGAGAATGAATGATATCTATTTTATTACGCTTTGCAAATTTATAAATATCGTAAGTTCCTTTTAAATACCCTCTTAAAGTTCTTGTTTCATGTCTAATATTCTCATTTACTAATATTTTTACGCCTAATCTCTCGAATTTTTCAATTGCGTCGCCTCCGCCACATATCACAAAATAGTCGTTTTCAGGATAAAACTCCTTTAATCCGCTAAGTAAATGATAAAAATGCTTACTTATTCCGCAAACATTAAGTAATTGATTTACTAAAAAAAGAATTTTCATCTGCTTAATTTTGAAATTAAAGGTAAATTAAAATAATGCTTATCACGTAACATTAAAAAGTAATCAAGACTAATTTTTTTACTATTTAATATAAAAGGTTTGACTGTTAAAACAATTTCAATATAATCTTTAAACCACCGTCGTCTAATTGAACGCGTAAAAAAAAACGCAACAGCTTGAAACCAATACATAATTGCCAAATAAACAGGTAGATATTTTGATATAAACTTAAGATTGTTTCTAAATAAATACTTATCGGAAAATTGACTATAGACATTGCCTGATTTAAAATTATGGTATGCTTTTATTTTATGGTGAAAATAAATTTTATAATTATTCAAATAAATATCAGCCGAGACAGGTAATTCATGTTGATAAATAAAATAATCTTTCGGCATTGGCTCGGAATCTAAATAATTTTTTCTAAAAAACGCCGCACAACCGACAAAAACAGGCCAAAAACACTCTCTAACATTTTCCGAAGGCAACCATTTAGTTCTTATTTTTTTATTAATATCCAATGTATTTATTGCAATACAAGCCACTTCCGCTTTATTCCGCATAGATCCCAAACATAAATCTATCGTATTTTTTTCGGGAAAAGCATCATCATCCAAAACCAAAACATACTCCCCTTTAGCAATTTCAAAACCTTTATTCCAGCCGGCAATACCTATGTTTTTTTTCAAACGAACCAAATTTACTTGCGGGAATTCCTTTTCAACCATTTCCGGCGATCCATCCGAAGAAGCGTTATCAGCTACAATTACTTCAATGTTTTTGTAATCTTGCTCAAAAACTTTTGTTAAAGTATGACGCAGTTCGTCTCTTCTGTTAAAAGATAAAATATTTACGGTAACTAGCGGGTTATTCATAATAAAGAGTTTTTAGTTAAAAACTCAAAAATTGTTTTAGCAATAATTGAGTGTCCAAACTTTGTATAATGATCTTCGTCTAAAAAACATTTTTTAATGTCTTTTGTCGTCATATTATTCTCAAAAACTTCAGTAAAATCTATATAATGGATTTTCTCAGATGCTAAAAATTTCTTAAGATATTGTTGAGGTTTTTGCAAATCATATTTCCATAATTGAAATGTATAGGGAAAAATTAAAATGATGAAAGGAATATTTTTTCTACCGCAAATTTTTTTTATTTCTATAATTGAATTTTTTGTTCTATTCCAACTCTTTTTAAATTTTTCATTACTAAAAGGATTTATAGAGAGTTGTTTGATTGAAAATAATTCCTTTTCTCTTTCCTTAGATATTTCACTTTTATATTTCTGCCAGTAAATAAATCTTCCAAATCCGGTTTCATTTACAAAAAGGCCAATAAGTTTATTTTTGGTTTGAAAAACTCTATGATAATCGAAACCGCTGCCGCCCAGGTCTTTATTAACATATATCGGTTCAGTGATATCATTTAAACAAAATTCCAATAAAACTATGTCTGGATTAAATTTTAATTCTCTTTTAAAAACTTCTAATTCTTGTTCAGTGCTATATCCTTGTACACCAAGATTAAAAACATTAATTACTTTCTGTTTTGAAGAAAACAATTCTAATTGAGAAGAGAAAGTTTCCTCTTTTGTTACGCCATGCCCCATTGTTATTGAATTCCCTAATACAAAAATTCTTAATTCATTATTCCTTTTCTTAAAAGTAAACTCATCATCATGATAACCTTGTGAATTTATTTTAATTAATTTGTTCTCAAATTTTTCTCCCCAAGAAAAAGTTGTATTTGGACGATGTTTATAATGCAAAACGCAGTCATATTCCCAAAGCCCCAAACCATATTTAGCTAGTAATAACCTGTCACTTAAAAAAATAAATGACAACGAAATAAAAAGGAAAGAAATATTTATTAATATTTCTTTCTTAGTTTTTTTAAAAATTATTCCTAAAAAAGCTGTTATTGAACCAATAATTATTGAAAAATATGAATATTGCATCATTGGTTTATAATAATTAATTATGGGCAAATTCCTCCAATATATTGCAATTTTAGGATATACAATTACACCTGAAACAATTTCCAAAAAGCCAATAAATAAAAATATTTTTGGTAATCTTTTCATATTAATATATAATTGCTTTCTTATAAATGTTGATATACGACATCATCGTATAATTTCCAAATATTTTATTCGTTTATATCGTATAGTTACCATAACAACAAAACCTTCCCCACTACCTGATCCATATTGTAATATTTATATTCCGCTAAACGTCCGATAAATTCAACATTTTTTAACTTTTGAGATTCAATTTTGTATTTCTGATAAAGCGAATAATTCTCATCATTCGGAATCGGATAATAGGGATCTCCTTTAGATGTCGGATATTCCGTACTGAGTGTAGTCGTTCCGCTTTTTTGTCCGGTCATATATTTATATTCTGTTTTGCGTGTAAATTCGATCTCGTTACCGACAAAATTATGCGAAGTTGCTTTCAGATGAAATTCCTCATCAAAGTGTTCCCACTCAAACCTAATCGAACGATATGGCAGCTTACCGAATTTATAATCGAAAAAAGAGTCAATCGGTCCGGTGTAAATCATTTTGTCAAATATAACATCGTTTACAATTGTTTTGTAATCTGTGTTTAACATAATTTCAATATTTTTTTGATTCAACATCCGCTCGAACATTTTAGTATAACCTTCTTTGGGCATAAACTGATATTTGTCCGTAAAATATCTATCATCGGTGTTTGTTCTAACGGGGATACGACCCAACACTGAAGGCGATAATTGGTTCGCTTCAATTCCCCACTGCTTTTTTGTGTAGCGCTTAAAGAATTTTTCAAACAAATCCTCGCCAATTTGACTAACGATTTTTTCTTCCGAGTTTGTAACCGTATTAATGTTTTTCCTTACGGAATTAAAAAATCGCCGCACTTCCTCGTCAGTCCGGAAATTTTTACCGTACAATTTATTTATCGTGGTTCTGTTAATCGGGATGGGATAAAGTTCGCCGTTTAATTGCGCGAGAACGCGATGCTCGTAAAACCGCCACTCTGTAAATTGCGATAAATAATCAAACACATCTTTGCTGTTGGTATGAAAAATATGAGGTCCGTAGCGGTGGACTAAAATTCCGTGTTCGTCGTATTCATCGTACGCATTGCCCCCGATGTGCGAACGCTTTTCAACCACTAAAACTTTGTTCCCTTTGGATGCTAATCTTTCCGCCGCTACCGCTCCGGCAAATCCCGCTCCGACAATCAGATAATCGTATTTCATATTTAATTTCAACTTAAAAATCCCGATAGAAACAATGGTCTTTTAATTCCCTCAACAATATTTGCATCAGTGAAAATAATTGATTTTTCCAAATCTATTCCTTTAAATTGGCTAATTCCTTTTCCCTTTCCGCCGACTTCAACAATATACTCCTTCCCATTTTCTTCTACTAAATAATCAGGCGTTTTTTTTCCCTTTTTTGTTTTTAAGTAATGAATTTTCTTCCCGGACATTTTTACGCACCCGACAAAATAATCTTCTCTTAATCCACCTATTGCCTCGTCGTAATCTTTATAAAGCAGTCTAAAAGGCAGTCCCAATACTATCTTCGGCTCTTTCAGAACGTTTGTCCCTTTCGGGAGAATCACATTCACAACAAAAGCCTTCTGCAAAAGGTTTATATATTGTTCCGCCTTGTATTTGGTAATTTTTAAGTTGTTGGAAAGGGTTGAATAACTTATTCCGTCAATTTGGGATTTGCCTATAAATCCGACAATTTTTTTTATTATATCTAACTCTTCAATCCTTAAACTTGCAACTAACGGAATATCCTTAAAAATTATTTTATCCAAAATATTTTTCATCATTGGCAAAATATCGGCTTCTTCAAGGGAGAAAGGCATCAAAGCGCCGGAAATATATTTTTGAAAAAGATGCCCGTTTCTAATATGTTCCGGATTCCATTCTTTATTTTTAATGTCAATCAATTTCAATACATTCAAATTCTTATCTTCCCTAAAAAAAAGATATTCCCGATAACTAAATGGAAAAATATTATATATTTTCACTCTTCTCGATAAATCGTAAGCAGATTCATAAAGAGATAAAGAAACCGAGCTTGTAAAAAAAACTTTTACGTCTAAAAAATCATAAATAGTTTTTAAGTCTTTTTCATAATCCTTATAAAAATGGATTTCATCGAGGAAGTAATTTTTGTACCCGTAAGTTTCATACAAGGTTTTTACAAGCTCAAACAAATTCTCGAAATCAACCGAATCAATCGATATGTAAATTGAATTTTCGTCAAGAGAAGCTAACTGCCTGAATAATACCGATTTCCCAACCCCGCGCGGACCTATTACGCCGACAAAATGATTCCCGGCATCCTCCAATATTTTTTGAGCAACAAATCTCTTTTTCTTGTATTTGCTGTTTAGTGAAAGAGCTTGTCGATGTAATTCAATTATTTTTTCAATATCCATAATTATTCCAATTTGACACTCTATTTTACAAGAAAATAGTTGTTTTGTCAAATCATTTTACAAAAAGGCGGGTATTTTGTCAAATCGTTTTACAAGATGACTAATTTAAACTAATAACCACAACTAATCGTTTTCCTTCAGTAACTTCTTTTTTTGTGTAAATGCCCACATACCGAGAGAAACAATTATCTCAGTAATTGTTACCGCAAAAGCCGTACCGATTGCATAATATTTTGGCACTAAAACAAAAGACAAAATCAGATTTCCGATTCCCGCATAAAAAATTACTTTGAAGAACTCCTTTTTATATCCGAGATTTAACATTACTTGAATCCCGTAAATATTGCTCACTAATATAATAATTGGGAGGAAAAGAATAACACGAAAAACCGGCAGCGAACTCAAATAATTTTGTCCGAGAACCACTACAACAATTTCCTTTGAGAAAATAAAAACCGTTAATGTAACTATACCCGCGACAAGCAGACTTAAACGGAGATATTTTTTAACAAAACGAACCGCTTTAATTTTTGATTCCTCAAACATCAGCGATAAATGGGGGAAAACGGTTTGCGCGGCATTGCCGAACAATCCTTGTATCGCCATACGAAGTTTATCCGCAGCGGCAAAATATCCTACAACTTCGTTGTTTGTAAAAAGTCCGAGTATGAAAATGTTTGAGTTTGTGTAGAGCGTTATCGACGCAGTGGAAACAAAGTAATACCATCCTTCCGATAGCTGCCGCGTAATCTCCGAAACAAGTGGTCTTCTGAAAAAAATATGAAATTTTGTTTTAATCACAATTAAACTAATTGCCCCGATTAATATTAATGAAGCAGAATTCAATAAAACGAGTAATAAAGCATCAGCAGAAGATTTAATAAAGAGGAAGACAGAAATCAACCAAACCGTTTTTACAGCGATGTTAATTATCGTAATATATTTCATTTCTTCCATTCCCTGAAAAAACCAACTGGGGAAAAGGACGCTTCCGAAAACAAATAGATATGTTCCCATGTAAATCAGGTAATCGGCTGAAAACTTGGGGATTAAAAATAAGAGAGGAAGAAAAACAATCGCTCCCGTAAAAAATAGAATCAGCTTTGTAGTCATTACATTCGAAAACAGAGAGCTTACTTTTCCAATATCTTTTCTATGAATTGATATTTCCCGCGTCGCTGAAAGGTTAAACCCGTAATCGGTAAAAACGCTGAAATACGCCACAAACGCCGCGGCAAAGTTAATTAAGCCGAATTTTTCAGGCCCTAAAACCCGAACAAGATATGGAAAAGTAATCAGAGGGAAAAGATAGTTTGAAAACTGGAGTAATGTTAGAGAAGAAAAGTTCTTCACAAGAAGAGGATTGTTTTTTATCGACGCAATTAAACTCATAAAAAACTATTTCCTCGCCAACCACTTCTGAGGATTTTGATATTTTCTTTCTTTCCAAATTTCAAAATGGAGAATGTTGCCTTCAATGCCTTCCGATACATTCCCGAGGACTTCCCCCGCTTTCACTTTTTCCCCCTCTTCAACTTTAATGTTTCCGAGGTGTCCGTAAACGGTTCTGTACTTTTTGTTGTGCGATACAATCACTACGCTTCCGAAACCGGGAAGCCAAGCAATCGTGGAAACAACGCCTCCGGCTACGGCGCGCACTGGCTTTCCCCGCCCTGTTTTAATATCGATGCCCGAATTAACGGTAACCGTCTTCAGCTTGCTGTTTCGTACTTTCCCGAATTTCTTTACAATTCGTCCTCCTTTAACTGGCCATGGCAGTTTTCCTTTTAGCACGCCGAATTTAACATTCGGGAAATAGACATTTTTCTTTTCAGTCGTCGCTTTCTCCTTTTTAATCTTTTGGGCGGCGGCAAGTTTCTCTTTCCGTTTGGCTTCTTCAAGCTCCTTTTCTTTCTTAATCAAATTATTGATTAATCCGGCGATTTCCTTTGCGCTTCTCCTCTTCCTCGCAACGAGAGCGGCTTTCCGCTTTTTGTTTTTTCTGATTTCCGCGAGCATCGTTTTTTGTTCGGTTAACTTCTTTTTTAATTTTGACGCTGTTTTTTTGTTTGCAGCGACAAGCGTTTTCAGCGTCCTTTCTTTCTCTGTTAACCGAGATTTTTTCACTTGCAATTCTGATTTAATATTATTCAGTTTTTTGATTTTTTCCTTAACTGAACGGTTAAAGAAGATGAAGTAATAAACTTTATCGTACGCTTCATTAAAGGATTTGGAATCGAGGAGGAAATCAAGAAGTCCGACATCCCGCGATTCATAAAGCCATACGGCATATTGATTAAGAGCCGCATTTATTCTTTTTTTCTCTTTCTCCAATCCGTCGATTGAGTTCCCCAGTTCTGATACGCGGATTTTAGTTCTCTTAATTTGCCGGTTCGTTTTTTCGATTAATCTTTCAACCAGAAAAATCTGTTTTTCGATATTCTCAAGTTCCGCTCCGGCTGATTTTTCTCTCAAGGACAATTTTCTCACATCTTTTTCGAGCCGACTGATTTCTTCCCGAATTTTGGTAAGCTCTTTGTTTTTCGACTTTATCTGCCGCACGGTTTGACCGCTTATCGCAGCGAAAAAAAACAGGAGCAAAAAAAATATTTTGGATGTTCGAGCTACCATTCGATAATTTGAGCATCGTTAGGGATTAAAAATCTAAGCGAAGATATTTTTTTATTTATCTCAATATGTTTGTAGGTAATATTCAGCGATGTAAAAGGATTTTTGCTAACAACTTTTATCCTAGACGGAAGAAATAATTTTCCGCGAGCGTAATCGTTGAAGTCGAAATATTTCACATTCAACTTAACTGCGTTTGATTTTACGCCGGCAAACTCAAACTCTTCAAGCGCCATCTTTTTTCTTCCAATTTCATATTTTCTGATTGTATTTGCCGAATCCTGAAAAACTAGGTGAAAATAGTTTTTATCGTAATAATATTTTTGGGGAGCGCGCCTTAAATCGAGATTAAAATCCGCGAGACCGATAAGCAGATTCCGAAATTCATTCGGAGCAAGGTTAATATTAAAAATTTTTCCGATTATTTTTCCCGGATTTTCCCCGCGATAGACTTTGTTATGAACGTCGTCGTAATATTCAAAAGAGTCGTCGGTAAGAATGAACTCCGCAATCGTTATCCCAAACGGTCCGTAACCGGCAACGTATAATGAATCGGGCTTCTTAAATTTTAGGATGAAATTAAATTTGTTTTCATCCGATTTCGCGCGAATATGAATCGCTCCCTTCCCAAGAAACGTTTTTACTCTTCTCCGCTTCGCCTCCATTTTAATCATTACTCTTTCGGCGGGAATTACAGATTCTCTTTTAACGATTTTTTTTTCGGCGCATCCGCTTGCCAGTCCGAGAACAAACAAGCCTGTTAAAAAATAAAGATGAATCCTTTTCATTGTTTATTACCTTTTTTCCCGTCCGGTTTTTCCCGCGCGGCTTCCTTTACTTTTGCAGCATCTTTAACTTTCTTAAAATATTCGTTCGCTTTCGCATCCTCTCCGAGCGCCTTGTATATTTCCGCCATATGCTTAAGGACTTCTTCATTCTTCTCGTCCTTTTTCAGGGCGCGCAAAACATAATCGGCGGCTTCTTTGGGTTTACCCATTTTATACAAAACCCACCCTTTCGTATCGAGATAGGATGAATTTTCCGGTTCTTTTTCAAGAGCTTTATTTACCAGCTCCAGCGCGTATTTAAGGTCGGACGAATCACGCTTGGTCAAAGAATAAGCATAGTTGTTCATTGTCAGTGCGCTTGTAGAATCAATCGAGAGCGCTTTTTTATACGCTTCGTCGCATTTTTGCCACTCCTTTTGATCGTCGTAAATCATCCCGAGCATACCGTAAATTTGCGCGTTATCGGGCGAAATCTTAATTGCGTTGCGCAAATATTTTTCGGCGTCTTTGTATTCCTTAAGCTGATAAAGAGTAAAGCCGAGAGCCGAATTGGCGTTCAAATCATTAGGATTTAACGAAACGGCTTTCATCAGAAATTTCTTTGCTTTTTTATTTTCCCCTTTCTGCGAGTACGATAGCCCGAGAATAATATTTACTACAAAGTTATCGGGGAAGTGGTCCACGGCTTTTGTCATTTCCGCAATTGCTTCGTCATACTTATGATTATCGAATAAAAGTCCGCCGAGCTGCACCCAAATTGTACTGTTCCATTCCGCAAGATTTACGGCTTGCTTTAAGTATTCAATCGCAAGACTATCTTTCCGCTCCCGCTGATAAACATCGCCGAGAGCCGCTTTGACGCGCCAATCAAGCGAATCGGAATCTATCCGGAGCATTAATTTTTCCGCATACGGAAGAAGCGTTGTATCGTTATCGGTTTGAGCCTGATTAATAAATGATGCGGCAATCAGGAACTTTTTGTTGAATTTAACATCGTTGCTCCCTATGATTTTCCGGTATTCTTCAAAACTTTTACCCCATTCTTTTTTAATCACATAAATATGCGCCTTATATTCTATCAAGTTCAAATCATTGGGGAAAAGCGGAATCAGATTATCGAGCGCCGCGAGAGCGTCGTCATATTTTTTATCTCTGATGTAAAGTTCTATCAGAATTTTTTTAAGATTGAGATTAGACGGAGCCAATGAAATCAGCTTTTTCACGTAATCGATTGTCTTTTCGAGCCGTCCCAACCTTTCGCTTAAATCCGCCATTGCAAGAAGAACTTCCCAGTCGGGACCGACAACATCAAGCGCTTTTTTATAAAGCTCCATCGCTTCCATCGGACGTTTGGCTTCATAAAGCTTCGCCAACCCGAACAGAGCTTTGGGGTTAGTGGAATCGGCTTTAAGTATTGCCTTAAACTGCGTTACGGCAGAATCTCGTAAGTGAGCAAATTTATAAATTGATGCGGCAAGAAATCTGTAGTTGATATTACGCGGCTCTTTATTTATAGCTATTTGAATATTGTTAAGCGCATTGCTGATTTTATTCAAGGCGTAATAATCTTTGGCTATCGTGTAATAAATTCCCGCGCTTGAATCGTAATTCAAAGCATCGTAATATTCTAAAATAGCGCCGGAATAATCTCCCTTCTGTTCGCGAATCAAACCGTTAATAAATTTGTTTTCAGCAGCGCGGGATTTAAAATAATTTTCTATTCTGCCGGTATCGTCATTGACGGAAACAGCTTTATCCGCAACGCGTTCCGAAGAAGCGCAACCGGCCAACAATAATGTTAAGACGTAAAAGAGAGCTAATTTTTTCATAACCCAAAATTTTTAGTTTAATTTTATAAATTAGGGAAATCGTAATTAATTTGCGGAAATAAATTTGATATAATTGCAAATACAGAAATGTCCGCGTCTATGAAAATCCAATCAAGTTGCACTTCCGGCAGTAATTATTTTATCCGCGTTTAATACACCAACCAAAATTGTTTTCGAAAAAACCTTCAGGGTTTTGAATATTCTACAGATAATGAAAATTCGTTTTTTGTTTTAAAAATAGCAAATTTCTTAAAAAATCAGTTAAACCTCAAAGGTTTATCAATTACTGAATTACCAAAGATATTCCAAAGCAAAACTTTCACATATTAAAAAATTATATCCTCTTCCACTGTCTGCAGAAGATTCAAATAGCTTTCATATCTTTCTGCGGTAATTTCACCCGATTCCACAGCCGAGCGTACGGCGCATCCCGGCTCGTGAAAATGAGTGCACGAATTGAATTTACATTCGGGAATGAAATCCCCGAACTCGACAAAGTAGTGTCCCAAATCTTCCTTTTTAATTCCGAACGGCTCAAGCTCCCGAACGCCGGGGGTGTCAATTATCTCCGTATTATTTTCCAAACGGATTAACCGGCTCGTTACGGTTGTGTGCTTTCCCTTTCCCGAAAAATCACTGATTTCCCCAACCTTTAAGTTTATTCGCGGTTCAATTTCATTAGCAATCGAGGACTTCCCTACTCCCGATTGTCCCCACAGCAAAGTAGTTTTCCCCGCTATCAAATCTTTCACTGCATCGATGTTCATCTTCTCTTCGGCGCTTGTAAGAATCACCTTATATCCCAGTTTGTTATATAGCTTTTCCCATTTTTGGTATTCTACCGGTTCGGCTAAATCGATTTTATTAATTAGAAGCGCAAATTCCACATTACTGCTCTCGGCAATCACAATCATTCTGTCAACAAAGCGATTATTGAACTCTGGTTCATTAATACTTGCAACGTGAATAAACAAATCGAGATTAGCCGCAATTATTTGTTCTAATCTTCCTCCTCTTATTCCCGAACCTTTAATTCTCGGGGCTTTCCGAGAAATGTAATTTCTACGCTCTTCAATTTTCTTGATTATTCCGTGGTCTGCGGCGGCAAGTTCAACCTCCACGTAATCGCCGACGGCAACGATGTCGAGAGTTCTCAGTTTATCTTTTTTAAGATTGTACTTTTTCTTAAACTTTCCGGGAAGCGAACATCTAAGCTCTTTATTTTTTTCGGTAAGAACGTAAATATCCTTGCTTTCAATTCTAACTGCTTTTCCTTTTATCATCCGTTTTTAACTTAATTTATTTTGTTTCAAAATATAAAAAGAAAGGGATGATGAAACCATTCCGATTTTACATCCCTTTTACAGCTTTTAGAAACCTTGCATAACCTAAATTTGTCATATTGAGGACGGTGTAAGCCGTCCGAAATATCTCTAAATTCGGTATAATTACCGGTTTTGAGATTCTTCTCCCGCTCCGCCTTGGCGGAGGATCAGAATGACATATAAAGTAGGTTATGCAAAGCCTTCTTTTATATCAAAATTTAGAATTTGTATTTCAACGATGCGACTATTTTCAAATCGGTTACGTCTCTGTTAACTCTCGCTACGCCGTCTCCGTAAATATCAATATAATCTTTCCAATATCCGTACGCGCCGGCAATGTCAACAACAAATTCATTATCTGTAAATAGATCAACGCCTCCGGTAAAATATTGTTTATTATTTTCTTTTGGCGCATTCACAAAAGGAGAATAGGCGTATATGTAGCCCGCTTTCAAAGTAATGCCGGCGCCCGGAATATCAAAAGCCGTTCCGAATCTTAATCGCGGCGCAAAACCCAAAGCGCTTGCAATATCTTTATTCTTCTGAATTCTTTCCGGTTCGGTAAAGCCGTCTGTGAACTCGGTTTGAGAATAATCAAGCAATTCGGCTTCCGCGCTTAATGTTAAAAATTTATAAAAAGTATTAACGCCAAAGGAGTAAACAAACGGAGTTAAAACGGAATACTCCGACTTGCTCGTTTGCGGAGTAACATCATAGCCGTAATTGTCTTTGAAATAACTGGAACCTTGCACAAAGTAAGTTTCTTTAATATCGTAACTTGTCGGCGTTTGAATCGCGCCGGAGAGCCTGAGCGTTTCAGACATATCATAAACAAAACCGGCTTTTAAATTCAAACCGTCAATATCCCAAGATATATTATCATTAACGTCAAACTCCTGAAAATCAACGGTTAACGGGTCGTCCGGGTCTATCTGTAAATTATTTCCGTATAGATTCTTTGTGTCGATCTCGGAATACTCTCTGTCGTTGGAATATGTTCCTCCGAGCAGATTTATTGTCGCTCCTACGTAAAGATTCTTTGCCACTTCCACCGCTCCGGAAAATTGCCACGTGTTTATTTCTCCTTTTTCCTGAATCGTTCCTTCCTGCTGCAAGCCGCCGTTAATCAAAGTTTCATCATAAAGGTAATTTCCGCCGGAATCATAAACGCCGTGGCTTAAGCGTAAATCGTATGTAAGCTGGGAATTGACGGAAGTCAAATCCTGAATCATCGAGGTATTCGACGCGTTATATCCGCTGAATTGCGTAATGTTATTAAAATTCTTAATCTGACTGTAACCGAATCCGAAAACCATGCTTCCCTGTGAAGTCGGGACTTTATAGACAAAACCCAACTCCCTTATTCCGTTAGAATTTTGATTAACATTAGTTTTATTGGCAAAAAATGAATTGTCGGAAGCTACCGAATCGAAATTAAAAGAAATGGCAAATTCCGTACTGTTCGTAAGCCCCAGCGCGGCAGGATTATTTAAGAAATTCGAGTAACCTATATCTTCTCCCATTGTCGCATTGCCCATTCCAAGTCCCGCGGCGGAATTAATAATTCCCGGCTCGGCAAGGCGAAGGGCATCATTGTAAGTTTGCGCGCTTAAGGATGTTCCGCTAATAATAAGAATAAAAATTAGTCCGCATATTTTTGACATTTTATTTTTCATTTCCATTCCTTCCTATCTTCTTCTTGAACTTCTTGATGAACCGCCGCGCGAACCTCCCGAAGAGCGCCCTGATGAGCGGCTTGAGGACGAAGGCGCCGAGTACGACCTGCTTGGCGAAGAACTTCTGCTACGCGAGGAAGAGTAGCTTCTCTCGCTTCTTCTCGGTGAGGAGCAACTTCTTGAAGTCTCGCGCTTAGGCGTGTAACTTTTTCTCGGCGGAGCCGGTCTGTATTTTTTCTCTGAAGAACTTTTTCTTCTCTGTGCCGGAGGAACATAATATCTTCTTGAACGGTTTTCCTTTTTCCGTACGCTTTCTTTCTTATTTTTTCTTTCGGATTGATATCTTCTCTCGTTCCGTCCGTTACGTTCGTTATCTTTATATCTTCTTGACGTATTGTACTTTCTATTAAAATTTTTAACTTTTCTTCCGGTATCAACGGTTTTTCTTCTGTCCAATTTTTTCTTCCTAACAACGGGGCTCGGAGTTCTTCCGCTGTTTATTTTATCTCTGCGACTTTCTCTAACTTCTCTGTTTTTAACAGGACGAGTGTTTTCATTTCGATTGTTTCTAACCGTTCCTCTCTTGCTCCCGTTTGCTCCGGCGCGTCCGGCTGATAAGTTATCCAGATTAACTTCCCTGCTCACTCCTGGCGCTCTGCGCGATACTCCTTCATTGCGAGTAACTCCGTTTCTGCCGCTATCGCCTCTTCTTGCAACAGTCCCGCTCGTTCGCCTTACAACGCCCCCTCTTCGTCCGGTTCTTCCGTTCAGATAAGTTCGGTTTCGTAATCCCGCATAATATCTGTTCCTTCTTGTTTTATAAAATCCGTCATTCCAAACATAAGGTGAATAATATGGATCGTACCAGCCCCAGTACCCCGTATAATATGGTCCGTACGGATTATAATAATACGGGGAATAATACGGGGGATAACATGCCCAACAGCTTCCCCAATAATAAATATTCCAAGGATCATATCCGAAATCAATAATTGTTACGCCGGGAGTGTAACTCCAGAAATATCTTCTGTAACTCGGGAAATAATCGTCGTCATCGTCAAAATAATAATTATTGATGTAAGTATCGCCGTCATCATTCTGATCTCTGTAATATGCTGATTCTCCATCTTGATCGGAATAATAAGTTGAATCATTATTATCGCCGTAATATTGATTATCTTGTCCCGACTTACTGTAATTATCCGAATTGGAGTAATTATTTTCTCGCTCGCTTTTCACCCGCGAGTATTCCGAAGCGTATGGATCTTCCTTTGCAATCTGCGTATAGCAACCTGAAAGCGAAAATCCCATCAATACAATCAGACTAAGTATTTTTATTTTTTTCATGACTAACTCCTGTTATTCTTTACTATATGAACAACAATTTAAGTGCCAAAGTGTTTCTGTAATTTAGGATAAAAAAAAGACAAAACCCGAAAGGCTTTGTCTATAATAAAAACTCAATGACTAAAATTTGTACAGCTAATTAAAAATAGGTGAAACATACTCCAAAAAGATTCCTCGTTCGGCAACTGCCGAGTTTATCTTCTTATTTTCCAGCATGTTCCTTAAATCAACTCCAAAGGTTAATCCTTTTCCTAAAGAAGCTCTTATTCCAAAATTAAGATATCCTTTACCCGCCCCAAACGAAAGTTCTCCATTATCATTAAGCGCGAAATCATACTCTGCCAGAAAAGAAACAGATTTGCCTATTGTTTTTTCAAGCCCGATTTTCAAGTTTGGTGTTCTGTCGCCATCTCCGTTTCGAACCGAGTAATTAATTTCTCCATGCAGACTTAAATAACCGAGAAAATTAAAATTTTTTGAAGCTGCAACAAACAACCCATCCGATTTATAATCAAACCGTTTTAGCTCTTTATTTTCTCTCCCTCTTCCCTGAGAATCAAATCCTAAAGCAACAGCAGGAACAGATTCAGATTCATTAATTAACCTGTATTTAATATTGATACCGGGCCAGCTGTACCATTTAATTTGAGAATCACCAATAATATTTTCTCCACCGTAGGAAATCCCGAAACTGAGATTCTCAAAAACTCCGACTTCAAGCCCCATATCTACAACGCCATAAGGTAAAGCATGAGTTGTAACCGCTACAAAACCTTTTTCTAAAATACCGGCTGATTCCATATCAATTAATTTTCTATATTCAAACTTAGCGGAAGTTCCGGCTGAACCTTGTGCAAAAAGGGATACAAATAAAGAGAAATAAAAAATCAAGAATTTAAACGATCTCATTGGAACCTCAAAATTATTTATTAATTATCAATACATAATAATAACAAATAGAATCACAAAAAAAAAGCCCGAATCGCAAAGCGAAACGGGCTAAAATAAAAATTGGCGGCTACCTACTCTCCCACGCAGTTGCCCACGCAGTACCATCGGCGTTTAAGGTCTTAACTTCTCTGTTCGGAATGGGAAGAGGTGTATCACCTTAGCTATAGCCACCAAAAATTTTAATCAAAATTTAAGATCGGAAGAGTTGAATTAGAATATATTTTTTAATAAAATTGGTTAAGTCTCACGACCAATTAGTACTGTTCGGCTAAATACGTTACCGCACTTACACCTACAGCCTATCAACCTCGTCATCTCCAAGGGGTCTTTAGTTCGTCAAAGACGAAAGGGATACCTAATCTCAGAGTTGGCTTCGCACTTAGATGCTTTCAGCGCTTATCCATTCCGAACATAGCTACCCAACGATGCCGCTGGCGCGACAATTGGTGCACTAGAGGTTCGTTCACTCCGGTCCTCTCGTACTAGGAGCAAATCTCTTCAAGTATCCTGCGCCCGCAGAGGATAGGGACCGAACTGTCTCACGACGTTCTGAACCCAGCTCACGTACCGCTTTAATGGGCGAACAGCCCAACCCTTGGGACCTTCTTCAGCCCCAGGATGCGATGAGCCGACATCGAGGTGCCAAACCTTGCCGTCGATGTGAACTCTTGGGCAAGATCAGCCTGTTATCCCCGGAGTACCTTTTATCCTTTGAGCGACGGCACTTCCATTCGCAACCGCCGGATCACTAAGTCCTACTTTCGTACCTGTTCGACCTGTATGTCTCACAGTCAAGCTCCCTTTTACCTTTGCGCTCTACGCATGATTACCGACCATGCTGAGGGAACCTTTGAGAGCCTCCGTTACATTTTGGGAGGCGACCGCCCCAGTCAAACTACCCGCCTAACACTGTTCCGGACCCTGATTCAAGGGCCGCGGTTAGAATCCAAACAAGCCAAGGGTGGTATTTCACGGGTGACTCCACCGAAGCTAGCGCCCCGGCTTCACAGTCTCCCACCTATCCTACACATGACTTGCCCGAACCCAATGCTAGGGTGCAGTAAAGGTTCACGGGGTCTTTCCGTCCATCTGCGGGTAACCGGCGTCTTCACCGGTACCACAATTTCACCGAGCTCGTGGTCGAGACAGTGCCCAAATCGTTGCACCATTCGTGCAGGTCGGAACTTACCCGACAAGGAATTTCGCTACCTTAGGACCGTTATAGTTACGGCCGCCGTTTACTGGGGCTTCGATTCAGAGCTTCTCCCGAAGGATAACCCCTCCTCTTAACCTTCCAGCACCGGGCAGGTGTCAGTCCCTATACTTCGTCTTAATTGACTTCGCAGAGACATGTGTTTTTGTTAAACAGTCGCTTGGGCCTTTTCACTGCGGCCTCGTTCGGCTCCTTTTGTAAAAAATTCACCTACTTGAGGCGCTCCTTCTCCCGAAGTTACGGAGCTAATTTGCCGAGTTCCTTAACCACGACTCACTCGAGCGCCTTAGAATACTCATCCCGTCTACCTGTGTCGGTTTGCGGTACGGACCGATAAAACACTCCTGTACGAAGCTTTTCTTGGCAGCATGATTACGATCAGTTTGTGTCCAAAGGACTCCCGTTCGTGCCTCAGCGTTAAGGGAATGCGGATTTGCCTACATTCCCCGCCTACACACTTAGACCACCTAATCCAACAGGTGGCTGACCTTCACTTCTGCGTCCCTCCTTACAGTCAAACGCATTTTACCGGGTACGGGAATATTAACCCGTTTACCATCGCCTACGCCTTTCGGCCTCGGCTTAGGACCCGACTAACCCTGAGATGATTAGCATTGCTCAGGAAACCTTAGACTTGCGGCGCTAAGATTTTTCATCTTAGTTATCGTTACTTATGCCTACATTTGCGTTTCTATGCGCTCCACCAAACCTCGCAGTTCGGCTTCAGTGCACATAGAATGTTCCTCTACCATTTCTATGAATCCACAGCTTCGGCAAGCAGTTTTAGTCCCGATTATTGTCGGCGCTGAGTCGCTTG
>WGCV01000022.1:0-75000 GCA_015493615.1 Melioribacteraceae bacterium | reverse complement strand
TCACGATTCCATAACGCTTCCAACAGATTCTTTGCAAGCTACAATCAGTTCAGAGATCAGAGGCATCCGTTTACTGTTGGTTTCCCGACGGTTGAAATTGCACAGGACGGCGTTACTTATACGACAATGGGCGACGAACCTTTTTCAATTCACAACATCTTAGATCAGGACGTTCTTCAGTTTACCGATAACTTCAGTTACTATCTCGATAAACATGTAATCACTGTCGGCGGCACTTTTGAATATTACAAATTCTTCAACTCATTCAATATCTTCAGAGACGGATTATTCTTCCTCCCTGTTGCTTGGGGCGGAAGCACATTCAGCTCATTGGACGAGTTTTTCAGATTAACCGACCCGAACGATTCCAATTTTGTTGACTTAAGAGGAATGGTCGGCTCCGGTCCTTACAAAGGGGAATTTATTGAAGTTGCGCAATTGGGACTTTACGGACAGGATGAATATTTAATTACAAAGGATCTTTCTTTAACCTTAGGATTAAGAGTAGATGTTCCTATGTATTTTACCAAACCTGTTGATAATCCCTGGTCACGCAGTCTGACATTGCTTGACGCTAACAGAAAACCGGAAACCGTTGACCAGAGCAAACTTCCGGGCGCCACGCCGATGTTATCACCGCGAATCGGATTTAACTGGGATGTTTACGGCAACAGAACCACACAACTCCGCGGAGGAACCGGAGTCTTTACCGGAAAAATTCCTTTTGTATGGATTGGTAATGTAATTTCAAATCCGGGTGCAAACCCGAACTTATACCCCGCCGGACCTATCAGACCGACAAAATATAATTCAACATTGGCTCAATCATGGGATCTGAACGCAATGTCGAACGATTTCAAATGGCCTCAGGTTTGGACTACTGATTTTGCCATTGACCAAATGCTTCCAGCCGACATGGTCGGAACATTGGAGTTCATTTACGGAAAAGACATCGACGCAATTTATGTTAGAAACGCCGACTTAAAAGCTCCCGAAAGATATCTAGCCGACGGCAGACCTTATTTCGGAGGCGCAGGCAACAACGAGCTTAATCCCGACGGACGCGGCGCGTATGTGCTTGATAACACTAACAAAGGCTACAACTTCAACTTTACGGCTCAACTGCGCAAATACTTCGATTTCGGGATGAATGCAATGTTTGCTTATAACTATATCGACGCAAAAAACGTGATGCAGTCAACCGAAATCGCCAGCGTTTTGTGGCAGGGAAATCCCGTACAGGGCGACCCGAATAATCCGAATTTAAGCCCTTCGCAGTTCGGGCAGAAACATCGTTTTATACTTGCTTTGAACTACAAAAAAAATTGGAATGAAACATTCGCCACAACAGTCGGCGTATTCGGCGAAGTTGCCGAAGGAAACCGCTATGTTTATTCCGGCGGGAACAGATATTCCTTTACATACGCGGGCGACGTAAACGGAGACGGCAGCAGCTCCAACGACTTAATCTACATCCCTAAAGATCAGAATGATATTTACCTTGCGCCTTACGTTGACGAAAACGGAAATACTGTAAGCGCGCAGGAACAATGGGATAAACTAAACGCGTTTATAAGTCAGGACGATTACTTAAGTTCACATCGGGGCGAAATAGCCGAAAGAAACGGACTGCTGAACCCATGGTACTTTAATCTCGATATGAAAATCGCGCAGGATATTATGTTCAACGCATGGGGACGTCCTCAAAAAGTTCAAATCACGCTTGACGTACTTAATCTGCCGAATTTCTTGAATTCCGATTGGGGCGTAAGAAAAGTTGCGGATCCTTCCGCTTTGGCTCCGTTGGAATTAGTAGGATTTGATTCGGATCCTTCAAACAATATTAAGGACGGCGAACCGGTATTCAACTATAAGAACAAAGCTCAAACTACATTCATCAATGATGCGAGCATATTTTCAAGATGGCAGATGCAGCTTGGAATCAGATATCAGTTCAATTAATCTTTATAAAGATAATTCCGCAACACAAAAAAGCCCGAATATTACTTCGGGCTTTTTTAATTTACTTTTTCGGGAAAGTTATCAGAAGGAAGTTACGCCGGGCGCTTTTACATAAATCCACTCTACTTCCACCCATTTCGGATCGTTCCAAGTCGCCGTCCCGCCGGTATTTACAACTTTGAATTTCGAATAATTTCCGTCGGCGTCATAAAGGAAATAATAGTTCCCGTTAACGTCGTCGGGCATGCTTCTAACCCAGCTCGCATCATTTACGGGCGAATCCAAACCATCGTTAATATTGGTTGTTGACCCTTCCTTAAATTGCGTAATCCTGAAATTATTTCCGAGATAGCTTGCGCTTCTGATTGTAAAATTAGAGCCGGTGTAATAAATATCAGCCAGCAGACTGTCCGCTCCGGAAATCGAAATCGGGTTGCCCGCGGATAAATCAATTCCGCTCGGCTCTTCTGTGGTCGAATTATTTCCCGTTTCCCAAACTTTAATCAATCCGTATTTTATCCTCACCGGAGTTAAAGTTACGCTTAGCACTTCCAAATTATCAGACGACACGCCAATAGTAATTGTCGTATCAACATAATTCGTTAAGTGGAACATAATATTTGTCATCCCGACTTTAGTGGTAACGGTATCGGGAGTTGTTCCTTTAACTGTTCCGTCAATAATTATTTGTGCGCCGGAAGGTGTTGAATATAAAGCAATTTCTCCATTCTCTTCGACCGGTTCAACAGAATTATCGGTGCACGAAAACAGAAACATTGCAAATACTGCAATCAACGTAAACGCGAATCTTTTTTTCATTTTACACTCTCTTTATTGTGATACACATTTATTAATTAGTTTTTTTTACAAAACCTAAAAGCGAAGTCGGGAAAGTATCCGTTACAAGTAAAAATCCTTTGTCGTCAAGTCTCGCAATACCTTCCCAATTCCTACCCTTCTTCGGAATAACCTTCCAATAAATGGGAGGTTCTCCACTGAGTTCAATTTTATTTTTAGCGATTACAAACGGCAGAATGCGCTCAACGCCAACTGTGGCGGATTGTGAAGACGTTATGCCGTATTTGGTCGCTACAGAATCATTACCGGGTTTCAAGTCATTACGGTCGCCGGTCCAAAAATAATTCATTGCGTAAAATTTATTCCCTACCGCGCGCGTCGCGTCGGTAATTCTATATTCGATATGCGGCATTGAAAGCGACGAAGTCAATTTCAGATTTTGATCGTACATAAACGCTTTCGGATTTGAATTTACATTCGCTCCGTTTGCTTCGTTAATAACGATAATTTTATCCCCATCAATTACCATAGTTTCATAGCCGATATTCAAAATATTCGTCTGAAGCGGAATTTGAGTTAGCGTGGTAGAATCAAGCGTAATCTTATTCCCTGAATTATTAATCTTCCCTTTTATTAAAAATGTCCTTGTCGGCTCTCCAATCGACTCAATCGTAACATAAACGTTGTCGCCAATAAAGCCAATCGATTCATATCCCGAACCGTGTCTGTTAAAACGGGTTAATCCTTCTCCGAAAACAGCAATAGTGTCGGGCTTAATCGCCTCATGGTTTTCGGGATTTTTCAGATAATCTAAAATTACTGATTTTTTTATCGTAAAAATAAATCCATGAGCGCTTTGTGAATCTCGTCCAAACAGATATTGGGGCAAAAGAACCAGATTATCCTTGTACCACGTAAGTCCCGAATATTCCATATCCCTTTTGTTGAAAGGAGCCGACAACTTAAGCAACGTTAATTTTGTCTCTTTAACTTGCCTCTGACCGGCTTTGCCGCTTTCTATTTTTCCGCATCCGTAGGTAAAAAAAAGCGACGCCAAAACGAAAAATATAACCGCCCTTTTCAAATTAATTCCCCGGCATTTTCATTTCTGAAAAATCGCTCGGCAGTTCCATTTTTTCGGCGGGAACTGATTCGCTTTTGATTTCTGTTACTTCCATTGTAACCGGAACGCCGTTTTCCGTTGAAATTACCGACATCGGGAAAAACTTCTCCAATCCGAGAACTTCTCTCATTGCATCGTCCCCCGTGCCGTCAAATCCCGGGAAATTGATAAACTTGTCGGTCGCCCAAATCGTAGTCGTTCCCGCGTCGTCTTTAATCACATACTCGTTGCACGTATAGCCGAGGATTTTTTTTGTTCTTCCCGTTTTGACCGGTTTTCTTTTATCGTCTAAATTTTTCAGCGGGTCCCCGCTTCCCATCATTTTCTGTTGCTGCGCGCTTACCGACATATACATTTTCTGCTGCGGCATTACAACATAAAAAGTAGAATCTCTCAGAAGCATGTAACCAACCGGCATTTGCGGCATTTCCATTCTGACGGCATTCCCTTTTATAAGATAATTCATGTAGTTGTCGTTACCGCCAGTATTGACTTTAAGTACGATTTTACCTTCAAAATTATTTGTCTGAGCTAACAATGGAGCTGCAAAGATGATCAACAGAATTAATAATTTTACTCTTCTCATATAATCAAATTCCTTTCTTTTAATTTTAATTCTTAATTTAAGAACTAAATTATTAAAATTTTGTGATTTACATCTATTTTTACTGATAAAAATAAAGATATTTAAGTTTTTCGGAAAAATACTTTTTACGGGAAAGCGTCTTGTTGCTTCTTACATTCCCTCCGGTTATCCGAAAAATCGGTTATCTTCGGATTACTGTTTTAACTGAACAATTTGATTTCGCCAAAACAAAAATTTTTAAAGATTAATTATGATTAAAGAACCGGAAGTTACACTTCAGCTTGCGTTGGAACACGGCTTAACCGAAGAAGAATACGCGCGGGTATGTGAAATTTTAGGACGAACTCCGAATTACACCGAACTCGGAATCTTCAGCGTTATGTGGAGCGAGCACTGCAGTTACAAAAACTCAATCGCCGAAATAAAAAAACTCCCGCGAGACGGCGAACATCTTTTGGTAGGCACCGGAGAAGAAAACGCCGGATTGGTTGATATCGGCGACGGACAAGCCGTGGCATTTAAAATTGAAAGCCATAACCATCCTTCGGCGGTTGAGCCTTATCAAGGGGCAGCTACCGGCGTTGGAGGAATTCTCCGCGATATTTTCACAATGGGCGCGCGCCCCGTCGCTGCGCTTAATTCACTCAGATTCGGTTCGCTTGATAATCCCCGCACGCGTTTCCTGTTTGAGAATATTGTCAAGGGAATCGGAGATTACGGAAACTGCTTCGGCGTACCTACCGTAGGCGGCGAAGTATTTTTCGACGACTCTTATCAAGGCAATCCCCTTGTTAACGCAATGGCAATCGGCATTGTTGACGCCAAAAAAACAGCTTCCGCGGTTGCCAAGGGAACGGGAAATCCGGTAATGATTGTAGGCTCGGCAACGGGACGCGACGGAATCCACGGAGCCACTTTTGCATCGGAAGAGCTGTCGGAAAAATCGGAATCAAAACGTCCTTCCGTTCAAGTAGGCGATCCTTTTACGGAAAAACTTCTCCTTGAAGCCACGCTCGAAATTATCGAGAATGATTGGATTGTCGGCATTCAGGATATGGGAGCCGCCGGAATTTCATGCTCAACTTCGGAGATGAGCGAAAAGGGAAAATCGGGAATGAAAATCGATCTGAGCAAAGTTCCGCTGCGGGAAGAGGGAATGTCCGCTTACGAAATAATGCTTTCCGAATCTCAGGAAAGAATGCTTGTTGTCGCCAAAAAAGGTTACGAAGATAAAATCATTGAAGTCTTTAATAAATGGGATTTGAACTGCGAGATTATCGGAGAAGTAATTGACGAAGATTTAATCGACGCCGATTATTCGGGCGAGAAAAAAGTTGAAGTTCCCGCATTCAATTTAGTGCTCGGAGGCGGAGCGCCGGTTTACATCCGCGAGAAAAAACGTCCGGCATATCTCGATAAAAAACACTCGTTTGATTTCAGTTCCCTTCCCGAACCGGATAATATTGAATCAACATTCATAAAAGTTTTTTCTTCGCCGAACATAGTTTCCAAACATTGGGTTTTTGAACAGTACGATTCAAAAGTTCAAACAAACACTATTGTCCCGCCCGGATCGGACGCGGCGGTTATCCGCATAGGCAGCTCAAACAAAGGGATTGCCGCAAGCACCGATTGTAACGGGCGTTACGTTTACTTAAACCCTAAAGTCGGTTCTATGATTGCCGTCGCCGAATCGGCGCGCAACATTGTCTGCGCGGGAGCAAAACCCCTCGCCGTTACAAACTGCTTAAACTTCGGCAATCCGTATGTTCCGGAAGTTTACTGGACATTCTCACAGGCGATCGAAGGGATGGGAGAAGCCTGCAAATTTTTAAATACTCCGGTTACCGGCGGCAATGTCAGCTTCTATAACGAAAGTCCCGATTCAACCGTTTACCCGACGCCAGTTATCGGGATGGTGGGATTAATAAAAGATTTATCCAAAACAGTTACATCCGAGTTTAAAGATCCCGGCGATTTAATCTATCTGCTGGGAGAAGATTTTGAGGAAGTAGGCGGAAGCGAATATCTTAAAACAATATTTAATCTTGTCGAAGGAAACGCCCCCAATCTCGATTTGGAAAGAGAAGGAAATTTGCAGAACGCACTTCTTGCGGCAATTGAAAACGGACTGATTGCTTCGGCTCACGATATTTCGGAGGGCGGAATTGCGGCGGCATTGGCGGAGTGCTGCGTTGCGAACCGCGAGTCGCTAAAAGGAGCTTCCGTTAGAATTCCGATTAAAACGCGCGCCGACTTTTCCCTTTTCTCGGAATCACAATCGCGAGTAATTGTTTCGATTGCGCCGAAAAACAAAGAAGCGTTTGAAAAACTGATCTCCGGCGGCAACGTCCCTCTTACTTTTCTCGGACAAGTTACGGAGAAAAATTTAACTGTTAACAATTTAATGAATATTGATTCAGAAAAGCTGTCCGACATTTATTACAATACAATTCCCGTAAAGATGAGTCATGAAGTTTAAATTTTTAAGAGCGCTTTCACGGAACTTCTCCATAGCAAAACTCCGCAAGTTCTTCGACTTCACCTCATATTACTTCGGCGGACTGTTTGAAAAAATCGAGGACGACCATATTTTTCTATCGGCTGCGGGAATCGCGTTCTCCTTAATCCTCAGCATGATTCCTTTTCTTCTTGTTGTAGTGGCAATACTGGGGACTATTGTTTCGCCCGAACTGCTAATGCATTACGTTAATCAACTTATCGATACAATAATTCCTTACCCCGATTTTGCGCAATATATCGAACATTATATTTCTTCGCGCATCCCAACGGCGTTCCATTATAAAAATATTATCGGCTACGTGGGAGTTTTCGGTTTAATGTTTACTTCAACATGGCTTTTCAGCAGTCTCCGTTCAATCTTAAATTATATCTTCCGCGTTGAAAAAAAGAAAAGCGCATGGTACGGTTTAATAAAAGATTTGGGAATGATTTTACTTCTTCTTGTTATTATGCTCCTTACAACTACAATCTTTCCGACAATTCAGATTTTAATTAACTCAACGCTTCAATTGGAAATACTTCAACAGTTGAGGATAAGCAGTCTCCTTACATATCTGCTTTCACTCTCCTCATTCTTTATTATATTTTTACTTTTCTATTTTTTCTACTACATAATTCCATACGAAAGAATAGGTCATAAAGTTATTGCGCTTTCGGCTTTTTGGGCGGCGCTGCTTTGGGCGATAATGAAATACATTTTCGGTTACTACGTAACATATTTTCTTGCGGCTGAAAATCTTTACGGAGCGTTCCTGCTTTTAATCGTTATCCTTTTTTGGATTTTCTACTCCTCAATCTTATTCCTTCTCGGAGCTGAAATCGGGATGCTTTATAAAAACAGACATAAAGAAATAAACAGGGAGGAACAAAGTGGAAATTAAATTCGCCGGATTTTGGATAAGGTTTGTAGCTTACATTATTGATAAAATCATTGTGTTGATTATTCAATCCGTACTCATTATCCCCATTACGATTTTTTTCGGATTCTTGACGCCTCTCTTTGATAAAGCCGATTCTTTCCCGCAATATACTTCGGCGCTTTATGCCGCTTCCGCACGCTTTGACGACTACACGCTCGGATTCTCAATTATTATTATTTTTCTTGCTTTACTCTTTGAAGCGGTTGGCTGGCTTTACTTTGCTTTAATGGAATCTTCCTCCAAGCAGGCAACGCTCGGGAAAGCCGCGGTAGGAATAATAGTAACTGATGAAAATTATGAGCGCATTTCCTTTTTGCGGGCATCCGCAAGATATTTCAGTAAAATAATTTCATCCTTTATTTTGATGTTCGGTTTTATCATGGCGGGCTTTACGCGCCGCAAGCAGGCTCTGCACGATTTTATAGCCGGAACTTTTGTAATATATAATCAACAGTCTTTACATAACAAAAGTCATATGTCATTCTGAATGGAGCGAAGCGGAGTGAAGAATCTCAAAATCAGTAATTATATCGAATATATAGATATTTCGGACGGTTTCCACTCCTCCGCTTCAGCGGTTTATAAATTATTGAATTTGCAAATAATCGCCTTTTTTAAGTAGGCTCAACGATCTCAATCAAAAAATTATTCGGAGAAAATTATGAAACTTTTAATGATTTACGCCGACTTGTTCGGATATAAAACCAACCGGAAAGGTTGGGAAGACGCACCCGACATTAACGAAGAAAAACAAATCGAGAACGCCCTCGTCGGCTTCATCCACCTTGAGCTGGAAGACGAAGAGAAACTTTCGGCGGTTGAAACTAAAATGATTAAGCAGCTGAAATGGGCTGCGCGTAAAAACGAAACCGAGCGAATCGTACTTCACTCCTTCGCGCATCTTTCCGAAAGCAAAGCCAATCCCGCATTGATTAAACAGCTTTTCGATAACGCCGAAGAACGGCTTAAAAACTCCGGCTACGATGTTTACCAAACGCCGTTCGGCTATTTCCTCGACTTGGAATTCAAAGCCCCCGGAAACTCACTTGCGCGAATTTTTAAGGAGATATGAGTAAAATTCTTTTTTCCCTTTCAACCCAAATTGAGAGGGAAAAAAGAAATGCAAAACATTGCTTTCTAATTGTTGTTTTTAATGCCACTTAAATTTAACCCAAAATTGTCATTAAGAAATTTATTCAATCGGAAATTTCAGATTTTAAACAGTTGAATCCGAAGGATTCATTCCGCCAATGCGGATTTATAATTAAATGAGTTAATAATTATATACGACCTCGTGGGGGTCGAATAACTTAATGTGACGAAATTATATCGATCTGCCTTGGCAGACTGTTTTGCCAATAATTCTCATTTTATTTTGTAAGATTTTCTTACGTAGTTCTTGTCTAAAATTAACAGCTGGGCGTTAGTTAACTTGCTGTTCCTTAATAACTTAAATCAACTTTTTCCTAATGGCGGTCATTAGAAATTTTTAATCTAATGACAATTTTGGGTTAAAAAATTAATTACTCCATCTCATTAAGGTCAAGCCCGAAAACTTCCACAATTTTCTTTAACATTTCCGCCGTATCCTTAGGCGTCATTATGCCGAACTGTCCAAAAATATCGGCTTTCATATAAAGCGCAATTCCCACTTCCTGCTTTGTTAGGTTTTTTCTGTCCTTATATTCTTCGATTTGTCGCAAAATCTCTTCCTTGTAATGTTCGCTTTCGCCTAATTTAATCATTATTAATCTCCGTAAAATAAAATCTTATCAAATTCTTCAACGGTAATATTCCCAAGTTTTTCCGCTTTGCTTTGGTATTCATCCGCTTCTTTTTCGGTTAATATTTCCAAATCTCTAAGCGTATCAATTCTTCCTATTAAAGAAGCGCATCTCAATTTGTCTTTCCACCAATTGTTTGCGACAAACTCCTCAAAAATATCGTTTAAGTCTTTGATTATCCAATCTTTGTCAATTGTCATTTTTGTACTCCTTCTTTTATCAAATAATCGTCGCTTCCATTTCGTCAAGGTCAAGCCCAAATTCTTCCCTTATTTTCTTCATTACGTCAACCGCGTCGTTCACCGTCATTATCCCAAATTGCAAAAAAATATCGGCTTTCATATAAAGCGAAATTCCGGCTTCCCTCTTTGTAAGGTTTTTTCTGTTTTTGTATTCTTCAATTTATCGCATAATCTCGTCCTTGTAATGCCCGCTGTTGCCTAACTTAATCATTTTTTATCTCCTCAAAATTATCGTTGTAACAGTTTCAATCCTTGTTTTATTGGACTTCATTCAAAAACGGGATAGACCCTTCGGCATCTATTGACAATGTAAAGTTTCAATCCTTGTTTTATTGGACTTCATTCAAAAACATTACGACGTAATGATCGTTGAAAACGGCGACAAGGGTTTCAATCCTTGTTTTATTGGACTTCATTCAAAAACCATTTCTTTTGAGATGTTACAGGATTTGCGTTTAATGTTTCAATCCTTGTTTTATTGGACTTCATTCAAAAACAGCCATTAGCATAGCGACCGAGAAGAAGCTGCCGGGTTTCAATCCTTGTTTTATTGGACTTCATTCAAAAACGAGAATCAATGCTCGCATTCTCCGCGCTAACTCCGTTGGTTTCAATCCTTGTTTTATTGGACTTCATTCAAAAACGGGAAAGAGAGGAAACCATCCCTTTGTCCTTTCTGGTTTCAATCCTTGTTTTATTGGACTTCATTCAAAAACTATTTCTAACAACAGATAATAATAAACGAGAATAAGTTTCAATCCTTGTTTTATTGGACTTCATTCAAAAACAAATATTTTCAATTATCTTAATTTTTTTACCGTCTCGGGTTTCAATCCTTGTTTTATTGGACTTCATTCAAAAACTCCGCAACGAAAAACGTGGAAAAGAAAGACCGTTGAGTTTCAATCCTTGTTTTATTGGACTTCATTCAAAAACGCCGCGTCGGTTGCCCGGAATATTTATTTCGCCAAGTTTCAATCCTTGTTTTATTGGACTTCATTCAAAAACTGAGTTCCAAAGTGGCGGCGGCTTGTTTGCCGTCTAGTTTCAATCCTTGTTTTATTGGACTTCATTCAAAAACAAACCAAATAAAAAAAGAATCAATTCCATTTTCTATGTTTCAATCCTTGTTTTATTGGACTTCATTCAAAAACAAATACGAGGAGAAAAAAGAGGCAAACGCCGAGATGTTTCAATCCTTGTTTTATTGGACTTCATTCAAAAACCTCCGGAAGCTCAAAGGCATTTTGCAGATAATCAAGTTTCAATCCTTGTTTTATTGGACTTCATTCAAAAACTAGGCGGCTGGTTCTATGACACTTATCAAGCAGCCGGTTTCAATCCTTGTTTTATTGGACTTCATTCAAAAACATTGCGGCTGTAGAGGCTGAGTTAAAGGCATTGGAGTTTCAATCCTTGTTTTATTGGACTTCATTCAAAAACAACTTCCGGTGCGGCTTACCATTGTTCTGTATGGGGTTTCAATCCTTGTTTTATTGGACTTCATTCAAAAACAGAAAACGATTGGATTCCGCTTTTCTTTGCGTGGTTGTTTCAATCCTTGTTTTATTGGACTTCATTCAAAAACCTTTTGGACGGCAAGCGAAGAATACGCAGCCCTTTCGTTTCAATCCTTGTTTTATTGGACTTCATTCAAAAACAAACGACATTGTCTCTGAACTTATGAACCTCAATTTGTTTCAATCCTTGTTTTATTGGACTTCATTCAAAAACAGTGCCGAAAACTACCACTAAACTGAATTATTAACACGTTTCAATCCTTGTTTTATTGGACTTCATTCAAAAACACTTCTGCCAATAGAAAAACGCCACTTAACACCGGAGTTTCAATCCTTGTTTTATTGGACTTCATTCAAAAACAAACTCCAATCAGCCATTAGAGCTTAAAAAGTTGTAGTTTCAATCCTTGTTTTATTGGACTTCATTCAAAAACTTGATAGCGTCGGATCCTTGAGAGAGGAGATGAAAAAGTTTCAATCCTTGTTTTATTGGACTTCATTCAAAAACTCTTATCGCTTCGATATAGGCTTTCCCCTTATCCAGTTTCAATCCTTGTTTTATTGGACTTCATTCAAAAACAATTCTTTTCATTTCTCTCTCCTTTTCCTCTCTCCTGTTTCAATCCTTGTTTTATTGGACTTCATTCAAAAACAACAGCAATCGAAAATGGAACGCACATCAACATCCGGTTTCAATCCTTGTTTTATTGGACTTCATTCAAAAACTGCGTAATGCTACGATAGAACTTCAATCACACGACCAGTTTCAATCCTTGTTTTATTGGACTTCATTCAAAAACGCGACGCTTGTGTAAGTCTCAAAAACGGTCTCTGTCGGTTTCAATCCTTGTTTTATTGGACTTCATTCAAAAACGTTGACGGACGCCGTTTTCCGGTCTATTCCCGCAAGTTTCAATCCTTGTTTTATTGGACTTCATTCAAAAACTTTGGGTCTTTTACGCCCATAATCTGCCGATGCATAGTTTCAATCCTTGTTTTATTGGACTTCATTCAAAAACCCGTTGACGGACGCCGTTTTCCGGTCTATTCCCGCAAGTTTCAATCCTTGTTTTATTGGACTTCATTCAAAAACAGCCCGCGATATAAGCCGTTTATTTCAAATACTTTAAGCAAAAATAGTAATTTTAAATTAAATATAATAACAGGTTTTTGATTTGATTTTTCGCGTAAAATTAAGTTCTTCCGAAAAATTTTTCTCCGCAACTTCTTTTTTCTCAATCACTTACAAAATAGATAACCGATTTCTTCAATAAATTTGCATGCGGGAAAAATATTATCTGACACAAATATTCCGATATGTACAGGTAAGGCATTTCGATTTTGAGCTTGTTCCTCTCGGGAATCTGTTATTCTCGATTATTTCGCCGATTTCATTGATATATAAATCTACTTTCGCTATTCCCTTATCTGTTATATCGAATTCAACCACTTTATTCTTACTCCGGATAAATACAAGAAACGCTTTTTTTACTCCCACTTTATAATTTTCCATTATTAACTTAGCATAACAATGCGCTTGCGTATGGTAAGTTTTGTAAATTCTCTCATTGTAGCGAGCAAATTTATAGTCAAGCGGACTTGCCGTTCCATCAGATAAAAACAATACCTCGTCAACAATGCCCCGCAAATTTTTTCCGGTCAAATACACTTCGACTTCCTTTGAAATTACTTTTATTTTTTTCCTCAAATACTCCGGATTTACAACTGTTTTCCTCTGATGAATTTCTCTTCCTTTCATTGCTTTATAGTAAAGTTCTTCGCGCTGAGGAACTGAAAGCACATACATAAAATAAATGTATCGCGGACAATACAAATATTCGATAATATGCGAGGGCGTTATCGATAAACTTTCCGTTTCCATTTATTTCTCACATAAATAATTGTTTTACTTCATCGGTAATCATTTTTTTATCGAACGCCTGCCCCAATAAAACGGTTTCCCTAAGTTCGTTTTTGCTCATCGGGAATATATAAACCGAATCTTTTTCCGCATTTATCAATTCCTCGATTCTTATCTGCAACTCATCTAAAAAAGACTTTTCAAGCGTTCCGAGAAAAACCGAATACTGCACTCTGTTAAGTCCCGCTTTTTCGCAAGCTTTCGAAATCTTCGTTCTTGCCCTATCGTCTTTGATGTCATACATCACCCAGCAAATCATAATTTTCTATATCCTCCGGTTTTAATTTTTTCTTAATCAGTTTGGCGGCAAACGAATGCGCGTCTAACTGAATAATGTTGTTTCTTGACTGATTCCGCCCTTTGTATTTTACTTTATCTTCTTCCATAAATTTATTTATTGATTCCATTAGCAATATTTTTCCGTTTTTATTCAATGAAAATCCTCCGGAAATTTTTTCCGTATGACTTTTATTTACTTTTTTGGCGGAAAAGAGTTTAAAAACCGTTTCGTCCGCCCAAACTCTGTACGGCTCGATAAAATCGAACACCATCGATTTCTGGTTATAATCGTCCCGATGCAGAAAACCGAGATAGGGATCGACGCCCGCAATCAATAAAGCGCGTTCAATCTTAGAATAAAGCACGCCGTAAGCATAGTTAAGAAATGAATTAAACGGATCTTTTGCGGGACGAAACGAGCGGCTGTCGAACCGGTATTCCTCGGAAAGTATTTGTCCCAAAACTCGAAAATACTCTTTTCCCGCCGAACCTTCATAGCCGCGTAATTCATCGGCAATTTCATAAATATTGATTCCGGATAGTTTTTTAACCGAGTCCGCTTTTTTTTCGATTTTGTTTATCGCGCTTACAAAAAGCGCCGCTTTATCCTCCCTGTGTTTTTTCAGCTTTTTAAGAAAATCTTTCTGATTGGAAATTTTAGCGACAATCCATTCCTTTACGAACTCCGTTCCGCTATTTGTTACGCTTGCGATAAGTTGGCTTTTTCTGATTTTTGTAGTGCTTCCGAGCTTACTCGACCAAACCCTTCCGTAAGGCGTTCCTTCAAACTGCATAAAAAGAATTTCAATGTTGTGCATCGTGGCAAGTTCGATTGCGTCAACGCTTAAGCTTACTCCTTTGGAAAGATGAATTGCGTTTAATTTTGCAGGCGCAATTTTTCTCCTGATTGTTTCATCTTCTTTTTTTATGCGGACTTCAAACATATCGTCCTTTACGTGAAGGTAAGCGCCGTAAGTGTCGATTGATAAAATCATCGTTTTCCCGCTGTTGTTGTTTCACTATAATTTATTCAATTATTTCACCAAAAGGCGTTTCACTTTAAGGTGAAATGATTTTAGTATATATGAGCCTACTTAAAAAAGGTGATTATGTTCAAATTCAAAAATTTATAAACCGCTGAAGCGGTTACTGATTTCTCTATGTTATTGCTAACCCACGACTTAAGTCGTGGGCTAATAGAATGCTTATTATACATTGCAACCGTTTCAACGGTTTTTAGACCTTTCTTTAGTAAACTCATAAATTATAAGAGACCTTTGCACAACCTAAATTTGTCATATTGAGGACGGTGGAAACCGTCCGAAATATCTCTAAATTCGATATAATTACCGGTTTTGAGATTCTTCTTCCGCTCCGCCTTGGCGGAGGATCAGAATGACATTTTACGGGGTTATGCAAAGCCTTCTAATAAACTAAAAACTTTTAATCGTCCCGAATCCTCGCGAAACCGACTTCCCGAGACCCGCGTAATCCGGTAAAACCGCGTTAGTATAAAACTCCCCTGAAAACGCCGTCATTTTATTATTCTTAAACATTGTGGTTTTTGCCTCTACTTTGGGAAGCGCGCTGATTTTTCCCTCCGCTTTATAACCGACGCCTTTAAAAAAACTTAAAATATTTCCTACAAGAATATTCGACAAAAATAGTGTTTGTTCATCGCCCGGCAGCAATAACGAGAACTTTTTAAAATTGTTTTGATTTAAGCCCATCCACAACGATTTAAACTTGTAACGATTAAAATTCTCCTTCGATATTTCCGGTTCGTAAATTTTTCTCTTTAAATTTTTTGAATATATATTCACCACAAAATTGCCCAATTCAAGTCTCTTAATCCGGGTAAACAATTCAATTAAAAGCTCCGAGCCTTCTCCGAACCCGACAAGCATCGGCACATTATCGATAACTTTATATTGCACAAGAGGATAAGCGTAACGCAATCTGCCGTCGTCGTAATGGTTATGGAGCAAAGGAGATTTTTCCTTAAACAAGTTCCCGAAATATCCGCGTAATTTATGCCCGTAATGCTGATGTAACTGAACTTCCGGAAACTTTACGTAAGCTAAAGGTATTTGCATAGTTTTGTTTTTTGTTAGTGGTTAATGAAATTAAATAAATTCAATCTGTGATTCAGTTTCGCAAATTGTTCTTTTAAATCCGAAATTATAATCATAATAATCGTCTTTCATTTCTTTGTCAATTAAATAAACTTCCGTGTTTTGTATTGTAAGGTAATTTACTAATTCAATATAGTATTTGGGAATTTTTAATACGTACGAATAAAAAATCGATTTTATTTTTTGGTAATCTTCTTTACTTCGTTCGCCAAGTAAATAATCGTTGAATATTTTTAAGGCATTTGATGCTTTTTCGTCGTATTCGATAAAAACCTGAATGTAATTTATTTTATCGTCGATTAATTTAAATGAAGAAATACTAATTTCATCATCCGAAAAACTCGTATAATTTAATTTACAAATTGCGTCCCAGATTGCTTTTGACTTATCAAGGGCGTACTCGCCGACTCTATTTTTTATTTCAAGAAAATATTCTTCTATGAGGTCTAAATAATTTTCTTCCGGAATTTCTTTTACTTTTTGCAAAATTGCGCTCACAATATTTTCGACAATGCTTCCGTATATTTTTTTGCAATCGCCGAAATTTATAATATAAACTTTGGAATAATTTGCTTTTTCCCCGTAACGATTAACTCTTCCGGCGACTTGAACAATTGAATCTATCGGAGCGATATCCCTGAAAGCAATATCAAAATCAATATCAACGCCGGCTTCAACAGTTTGCGTTGAAACTAAGATTGGATTTTCGCCGTTCTTGAGAGACGCTTTGATTTTATTGATAATTTCCAATTTGTGAGCGGGCAAAATATTGGTTGATAAATAAAAAATGGGATTATCAATTTCGTTTTTATCTAATATTTCTTTTAACTTTTTGTATATACACAAAGATCTGTTAACAGTGTTTAAGACTATAAGGGCGGAAGACTTTCCGTCCCATTTTTCGAAAAACAGATTAATAAAATCTTCATCTTCAAGAGTTTTGTTTATCTCTGAAATTATTTTGGTTCTCTTAAATAAGTTGAATATCCGTTTGTGATTAGGCAAAAGTTCAACGGCGTTAATTTTTTCATTCACCAAATTTTCGGCTAATTCAAAAATGTAAGGTTTTGTCGCTGTCATTAACAAAAATTTTGTATTTAATAATTTTGACAAATAATAAATAACCGAACCGATTAGAGGCAACTTTTCGATTTCTATCGCTTGAATTTCATCTAAAATTACTATTGCGTTTGCAAGATGTGAAAATCTCTTAATCGCTCTATTTTTATTGGTTATTATGGTTTCAACTAATTGGACGAACGAAGTTATGATTATATCGGATTGCCAAGTTTCCAATAACATTAAACTCTGTGCGTAATCGACGGATGAATTTATTTCGCCGTTAGAATTTTGGTAGTGAACTAAAATTTTTGCTTTATCTTCAAAGACTCTATTATAAACGTCGATTGCTTGCTCAATTATGTTTACGAAAGGCAACGAATAAATAATTTGAGGAATTTCGCCTGTTGTTCTGGAAATTTTTTCGCGTAATTCAAGCGCAAAATCAAGCCCGGTTAATGTTTTCCCAATTCCCGTTGGCGCGGTTAAAGTAAAAATTTTATCTTTATTCAAGTCTATTTCGTTGACAAAATTTTTTACGTTTCTCCTTATTTCGGATTTTAAGTTATCTGTATTTCGAAAATTATAATTAATATAGTTATCGACCAAATTCTTATCTAATGATTTCCTTTTGTAAATGATGTTACCCGATGCGTCTATTTTATCCGATTCAATTAAAATTGAAAAAACATAATTTATCAGAAAGTAGTTTTCACAATTTTTGGACTGGATAAATAATTTTTTCACGTTTTTTCTTATCTCTTTTTGCGACATACTTGAAAATTCAAAAGGGAGCGCAAGAAAATCGGACAAATTCTGAAAATTCAATTCTTGTTCAATTTCCATTGTTAGTCCGATTAACTTTTCCTTTTGTTTGCTAAATGTTTCAGATAAGAAAGCAAGGTCGGTTCTGTCCTTTCTAATGAAAGTGTCGTCCATTAATTTTTTAAGATTGGAATGATGATTCTTAATTATAAAATACGCGATAAACGCCATTTGGAACGACTTATTAATCAGAGAATTGAACGCGACAAAAGCGCCTATTCGAGCGTGGTTTTTCAGTTCGTTGTCATAATCGTCCTTTTTTAAGAGATAATTTTGAAAATCAGGAGTATATTTCCCCAAATCGTGCAATTTGGCAATGGTGGAAATTAACTCGGTGATTTCGTCGTTTGAGAAATTTTGGGAATTAACTTGTTTGGAAAATAAATCCAGCGAGTTTTTGATAACGTTCGCGGAATGTTCGGCTATTGTTTTTACGCCGAAGTATTCGTTCTCGGAAATTTTTTTAGAATGGGAGTAGAACATCTCTACTCCCAAAAAGCAATGTTAATTACGTTCCCTTGTTCATTATTTATTGAATAGTATTTACCTGTATATTTTACAGGTAATTTTTTCCCGCCGTCGATAAAAAGAACTCTGATAAATTTCACGACTTCCCTATCGAAATTTTCCTTAAAATCGGCTGGCAATTGTTCCTCTTCAATCACAAAATCTTTTACTTCGTTGGCATCAAAAGCAATGTTGCCAACTTTTTCGCTATCGACGGAAGAATCAAATTCAACAAGTTTGTCTTCGGAATATTTTTCAGTTATTTTATCGTCGGAGTAAAAATGCGGATTTACAATCGTCGCTCCGAAAAACGCCGTTCCCAACGATAACGAATAATGAAAATCGCGCTGCGTTATTTTATCTTTTATTTGTTGAAAAACGTCTTTGCCGTTTTCAAAATAAGATAAAAACACGCGATATTTTAGCGTTCCTTTTCGTAAATCAATTGGCGTTACAACTTCAAACGGAGTTTGAACATGGCCGTCTTTGTGTCCACCCCTGAAATCTTTTTCACCTTCGATTTTCAAATAATTCAATCTGTGAAAAGATTTCTTTACGGAAGTAAGAAGCGAAACGGTAATTCTTAATTTATCGGACGAAAAGTCTTCATAATATGAATCTTTCTCCCTCCCGAGCATTCCCGCAAGTATTCCCATACCGGTTGTTCTCGGTGGCAACGTAAACGATAATGCCGTAGAGTTTGAGTAATACTTCCTGAAATGGGCAAATTTACCGACAATATCGAAAGTTAAGATTTCCATAGTTAATCCAAGTTTAATTTAATATCTTGACTTGTTTTTATTATTGCTTTTTTAATTGGTTTGTCTTCGCCTTTGTTTTCTTTTATTAAATTCACAAGAGGGCTGAAATCAAGCTCCAAATCGGAAAACTTTCTAATGCTGACTTCCTCGCCGCTTTCATTTTTCTTAACGTTTACATTAATATATTGTCTTAGATCTCCGAAATAACCGTTCGAAAAATTCTCATTATAAACAATCTCCAAATATAATTTCGGATATTGATTGAGTTTCGAACGAGTAGGATTTGACGGGATAGAGTTCCATACCGCATCGATAAATTTTTCTTTATCTTTTTCCATAAGTCCGGTAGTCTTAGCGGCATTTTTGTTAATAGTTCCGTTAAAGGCTATTAAGCTGTAATAGAGCCTATAATCCTTACCGAAAGTGCTTTCCTCGTCGTTCATAATAGTTACGATAGTATCCGATTTAACCAATTCAACAGGATGTAAAGAATAACCCCAATTTATTTGAATTGCCCCGGTGAACGGTTTTTTAAATCCTTCCACCGCAAAAGCGCTGCCAAACATTCTAACGTCAATAAAGTATTTTTTTACAAGTTGTATTAAAATAAAGGTTGAGAGTTCTTTATCTTTTTTGACATTTTTAAATATTTCATGTTTTTTCTCTTCGTCAAAAAGTCCGTTTTGCACTTGTGGCAATAAGTGTAAAAATTTCTCTTTTAATTCGGGATATCCTTCAAATATTGCATCAACATTTTCTTCTTTTGAAAGAATTTTGTTCACTTCAATTTGCATTTTGGTGTCCATTGAAACTTTGGAATCGCTTTCCATATCAACAAAAATTTCTTCGCCGTTATCGCTTAGATAATCCCGAATAAATCTTTTTAGCCTGACATCCGTAACCAAATTTGTTTTTGTGTCGTAATCCATTCTCGGGCGGTTTTCTTGATCGGGATCGCCGTTTGGATTTGAAAGAATCGCTTCGTAAAGAAACAAAAAATCCGAGTTGTTTTTAATAATTTCTCCCATTTCAGTTCTCCTTATTAATAAATAATTGTTGTTCATCGTTAATTTCTTCTTCTACTTGGCTGTCTGAATTTTCTACTTTTTTATTTGCAACGGATAGCCCGAAGGAATAACCTGATAAAATAAAAAATAGCGATTCTTCGGGTTTCAAATTCCAGTTGTTGTATTCAAAATATTCTGTAAATCTTGCGTTATCAAATTCGATTTTATCAACAATGCCGTATTGCCTCGCCTTTTCAAATAAATCGTATTGAAGATCGATTATTTCCTTTTTGTCCATTCCGTTAAAATTCAACTTATTAAGAATTGGCTTGCTTTTGTGATTTTTTTCGCTTTGTTGATATGCAATTGCGTTTAGCATTCTACCGAGATAGAATAAAGCTTTTTGCGCATTTGAGTAGCCCATTTTTTTGAAAAACTCTTCGATTTTGTCTCCGAAATCATTTGGACTTTCAGTAAGCATTGTTGCCTCCTTTGTTTTATTAAAATTATGATTATCTAAAATTCCGAGTTTCATTAAAGCGTTAAAAATTGTTAAGTACGCGAAAACCGCGTCATTTACTCTGTAATCAAAATTATCTTTGCCGAAGTCGCTAATGTTTGAATAAGCGCCGGTTCTTTTATAATAATACGCTCTAACTAATTCGGAATAACTTTCGAATAAATCAGATGCGTCAATTTTTCTATTTCCCAAAATGTCTTGTATTAACAGAAACGCCTTGTTAATATTTTTTGAGTTTGACTTTGACTTATTAACGGGAATTGATTTGTAAAATCCGTATAAATTGAAATTTCTTAATCCTTTATTATAATTTGACAATTGATTTCCGGCTTCTTTGAAAGCTCCAATAATACTGAGAAACCGGAAATAAGGAACGTCGGTAATTTGATTATAAATCTTAAAATATTTCTTTTGACCGGAGTCAAATGTTATAAAATTTACCCAAAAAATATTTTCATCTACTTCGTCGCCGATATTTACGTCAATTTCCTCGCTAAAATCTTTATATGTAAAAGCAATGTCTATTTTATTTGAAATTTTAGGTTCTAACGATAGAAAGTCGATTTCCGTTTTAGGCGAAAAACGCGGAACGATAACCGTCTGTAATCCCGCAATCGTTGTTCGCAAGTTGTTTAATACGTATTTAGATGCGATTTCCAAGTAAAATTTGGCTGTCGTATCAATTTGATAATTTTTCTTTGCGTTCTTCTTCTTAAAATTATTAAGGGAATTGACGGTTGTTGTAACAAACAAATAATTCAGGTTATATCTGCTTAAAAATTGAGGCGTATCAACATTTTCTGAAAATGCTCCGTTTACATAGTTAATTCCTTTTTTACCGCCGTCTGTTGATAATAATTTTTTTTCAAGGAATTCTGCGTAACCTTCTAACGCTCCGAGATTAACAGACTGCGTTATTCCAAGTTCGCTATTTATTATGGCGACGGTAACTAGAACTATTTCTTCGTTTTTTGCAAGATTAATTTTTTCGTTAATGATTTTCTTATCAAAAACACCTGAAAATTCTGGTAACTCGGAGATACATTTTATCGCATTTACAAAAATCGAATCATCTAATTCAGGCGATACATTGTTAATTTCTTCCAAAAGTTGTGACTTTCCGTCAAAATTTTTACCCCAAAATGAAATTGCAATTTGCTTGATTTTATCGAAAGATGCCGTTACATAAAATTTTTTAGTATTACCGCTGAGAGTTAAATTTTTTAGTTTTATGTAGGCTTGTTTATCATAATTTTTTAATTGCGATTTATCAATAATAATTTTTCCTACGTCGCAATTAATTACTATTTCGAGAACATAGTGATGTTCTTTCTTATTATTAAGTTTTGGCTCATAGAATATGAGATAATTTGGACCATAATCGTCCGAATTAAATAATTGTTCCCCTATTTGTAATAATGAATTAAGCATAGCAATCCTTAGATTTTATAATTAAAATTTATAAAAAGATTTTCGCCTTCGCTTTTAACTTTGATAAAAAGAATATTTCTCGTTTGCCGGTTTGCCGGATTATCAACTAAAATTTCAAGAGGATTTTCAACGCTTTTCCCGCTTCTTGCAAGAGCGTATTCTCCAATCTCCCTAATTGCTTTAATCATGGATTCCCTCGCGGATAGTGGAATAAAATATTTCCGGGATTACTTTCAACTTATATCCCTCATTAAAATTCGCCTCTCTTTTAATTTTTTAAATGTACGATGTTTTTGGATTTTTTCAAAGCAGTTTTTCGGAAATTATTTTTATAATTTATGTTCGCTTTCCTGTTTGCTCAAAATTCAGATAGCGTTATTCTTAAATTATATTCCAAAAAATTATAGTTGTAAAATTCTACTTTCAAAAAAAGGGATATAAATTGTTTATTAAATTTCCCGACTTGACCAATCCGAGACAAAAAGAATAATCTATAGAAGCCCTACAAATAAAGGACTTTAGAGAATTTAAACTTAATATTGTCATTAGAAATTTTTTCAATCGGAACTTTCAGCTGGCAAACAGTTTATTGTAACACAGTTCGCTAATCCCCGCAAAATGCGGCAATGTTGTCAGCTTAAGGAAAACTCATTCTCATTAACCCACTGATTCATCAGTGGGTAAAAGGAAAACCACAATTGCTGTAACCGGTTCACCGGTTTATATGCCGAAAGGTAAATGAAACCGGTAAACCGGTTTAACGTCATTTCTTTTACGTTCTAATCCCATTGCTGAAGCAATGGGTTAATTGAAAAAAACTCTTAAGTTGACAACATTGCTTCCGCATTAATTGAAAGGGGGAAAAGAATCTGTCGAATCGGGGATTTTTCTTCTACAATTTATTTCAACAGCATCATTTTTTTAGATTGTATAAACTTATCATTGACGTTAAGCTCATAATAATAGACGCCCCCGGCTAATTCCGAAGCATTAAAATTAACCGTATGAGAACCGGCGTTAACTTCCGATTACTAACAACTATTTAACTGTGTGTTTTTAATACTAAATCTCATTTCGATGCACTCAGATTGATAAAAAATGGCGTTTCCGGAGGGTATTTTTCGGAACAAAATTTGCATAAAACAATTGAATATTATAATAAACGAAGAACATAGAATTGAATATATTAGATAAACTACCGGTCGGCATTATTACACTTGACGAAAATTTGAACATCGTTTTCGTTAACGACACTTTTTTCCAGTTCGAGAGATTTTTTCGTCTCAGTAAAGATGGTCTTTTAAACAGTCCGGTAAACGAAATAAAAGCTATTTCCGCCGGACTCGAGGAAGAAATAGAAAATCTTAAGAAATTAATTCCTTTCGAAAAGGAAATTGAATTCGACAAAAAGATTCTCGGAAAGTTTTTATCCGTAATAGTTAAAGGAGTTCCCGTTAGCGAAGAGGGTAAATTTACCGGCGCGCTTCTCCTTTTCGAGGATTTGATTGTTGCGGCGGAAACGCACGAGGAGAGCATTCTCCGAACGAAACAATTTAAAGACGCTATTTCCGCGGTTTCCGATTTTTACTGCCTCGCCGATAAAGAAGGCAAAATTATTTACTCTTCAAACACGGAATTCGAGGCAATAATCCCGGGAGAAGCGATAATAAAAGCAATTAAGGAAAACAACTTTTTAATCGAATCGGAGAAAGGAGAATACTTTAATATCGCTTACAAGCCTGTAATCTTAAAAGATAAAGGAAACGAGCTGATTTTTATCTCGCTGAAAAACGTTACTGCTGAAGTTAGCGAAAAGAAAAATCTGAAGAACCGGCTCAAGGCGGCTCAGCTTTCACACTCGGTACTAAATTCGGTTTATTTTCCGGTTTTTCTGATTAATTCTGAGGGGGGAATTGAGTTTGCCAACAGTTCTGTTTCTTCCCTTTTTGGGAAAAACACCGCGAAGAAAAGTAAAATTGAGCGGATTGTTCCTGAAATAACAAACGAATTAATTTCGGAGGTGTTATTCTCCACTGATATTGACGCCGTTCGCAAAATTGAAATTAAAGTCTCAGGAAAACAATTTAAGGTTCAATTAAAAAAGTTTGACAAAAGCAGTTCCCTTCTTCTCGCCGAGTTCTTCGATATTACGGAACCGAAAAACGAAATTGAAAAATTAGGGGAAAAACTTAATGTTCTGAAAAAGCTCTTTTACAGAAAAAACATCATCATAAAATATAATACCAAAGGGGAATTACTTGAGCTGAGTGAAAATCATCTTCTTGCAGAAGAAATCTTCGGAGATAAAAAAAGCGGCATCGAAAAAGTAATTCCCGTAAACCATGATGAACTTTTTCCTCCAACCGAGTCCTCATTTTCCTTCGACAGAAACGGCAGAGTTTTCTTCGGACATGTTGTAAAAGGAAGCGACGGCTACTATCTCGGCATTTCGGATGAGACGGAACGAATTAAAGAAAAGATAAAATCGGAAGAATTAGAGAAAAGATATAATGATTTGGCGGAAAACATAACCGAGTTTTTCTGGCAATCAAAAAAAATAAACGGAAGATTTACTCCGCCCGTTTACTCGGACAACAGCGAAAAAATAATCGGTTATTCATCCGGCGAACTGAACCGCAATCCCAAGTTGTGGCTAAAGTTAATACATCCCAACGACAAAAAAGAGCTAATCCGTGAATTGCGCTTATTTTATTCAAACAAAGCATTATCCGAAAAAGAATTGCTCTTCCGCGTAATAACCAAAAACCGCAAAATAATTTGGCTGCGCGAAATCATCAAAGTAAAGCGGGATTCCGAAGGGAACGCCGTTGAAATTTTTGCATCGTTGGAAGACGTTACTTCGCTGATGAGCCGTCAGGAAGAACTGAAGCAAAAAGTTGATGAATTAGAAGCGATGAACAACGCTAAGGACAGATTCGTCTCGATTATTTCGCACGATTTGCGCACGCCTTTCAGCTCGGTGCTCGGTTTTACGGATTTGCTTCTTAACGACAACACTCTGCCTGAAGAAAAAAGAAGGGAGTACATTCAGTACATTCAGGATTCGTCCAACACAATGCTGAAACTGGTAAATTCGCTTCTTGATTGGACGCGCCTCCAAACCGGAAGAATTCAATTCAATCCGGAAAAGCTTTCTCTCTCGGAAGTCGCGCAAAATTCGCTCGCGATGCTGCAGGGAACTGCAATGAAAAAAGGAGTTAATCTCTCATCTGAAATCGACAGAAATTATTTTGTACACGCAGATAAAAATCTCCTTTCACAAGTCTTTAATAATTTGCTCGGAAACGCGATTAAATTCACTAAAGCGGGCGATTCGATTTCCATAACAGCAAGAAAACCGGAGAACTCGAATGTAATTGAGGTTACTATCGCTGATACCGGAACGGGGATCCGCGAGGAGGATATTCCCAAACTTTTCCGTCCCGATTCCAAATTTACAAATCTCGGAACGGCGGGCGAAAAAGGCACGGGGCTGGGTCTTTCCCTTGTTTCCGAAATAATCAAAAAGCACAGAGGCGAAATAAAAGTTGAGAGTAAACTGGGAGAAGGGACGAAGTTTATTTTTACCATTCCGATTTCTTCATCCTTAATATTGCTTACGGATGAAAACCAAACCGATTTGCTTCTTTACTCAAAGTTAATCAAATCACTTTTTCCAGAATTTATTATTGAAACGGCAAAGGAAAAAGAGGAGATCGAACGGATAATTTCGGAAAAAGCCCCGGTCTTGATTTTGTCCGAAACCAACATTGAAAATTATTCGATATTTAATTTGCTCGAGTTTCTGAAAACAAACGAGAAAAAAATCAAACCATCCGTTATTGTTCTGACGCGAAAAATTTCACCGAAAGAAGCGACGATGCTGAAGACTCAGGGAGTTAAGCATGTATTTTCCAAGCCGGTGGATTTATCGGAGTTCAGAAGCAAAATATTGGAGGCGATTAAGGCAAGCGCGTAGAAACAAGCGGATTATTTGTCCGTAAATTATTATTAGAAGGCTTTGCTTAACCTAAATTTGTCATATTGAGTCCGCCAATCCGCCAAGGCGGAGGAGTGGAAACCGCCCGAAATATCTCTAAATTCGGTATAATTACCGGTTTTGAGATTCTTCATTTCGCTTCGCTCCATTCAGAATGACATTTTACGGGGTCATGCAAAGCCTTCTATTAGAAATTCTTCCGCTCCAAAAACTCGAATATCAAAACGTTTTCTGTAGCGTAGATTGCTTGCAATCTGCGAAAAAACAAACATAAATATACCGATAAGGTTTCAAGGACATAAACCATAGATAAGATAATAGAATTAGATATTATTTCATACTCCATCCGGTCAGATTGTGTCTCGTGTCAACACATCAAAGAGGTTGTTTTAAATTCTATAAAAAGGAAGCAGCTCCTGAGGAGCGTTACCTTTGTAATAAAGAGCGCGCCATTATCTATTAGCTCCGTAGGAGCGACACTACTCTCTACCAAGTGTCAGATATCGTATTTGTTTTGTATCGCTCCTACGGAGCAAGTCCCAAAGCATATCGCCTATATAATTATCATACGTTTTTGCATATTCTAACTCGGACAAGGCGGATTCAAAGGAATTAAAAGTTGAATATGAAATAGAATCTCTGAAATCCTTATTATTAAAAGACTTTAGAACATCTGACAGTAAATTCTGCCGGAAATAACAGGAATTTTACCGATAAGGTCGTAATATTCTCTTTACTCTAACAAAACTTAGTGGAGTGCAGTTGTCAGCGCAAAACCGAATCCGTAGGTTTTGTCAACATTCTCTCCGAAAATTGTTACCGGCGTATTCAACACGATAATAAAATCTTTCGCCCGCTCAATAGTAACGCCGGCATTAAGCAGAAGCGAGCTTTGGTCTAAATCGGGAGCGTTAAAACTTAACGCTGAGTAATTAAATCCGATTATCGCCTGAATGCCTTTAACGAAGTAATATCCGAAATCCGCTCCGGCAAAAATTCCGGAAGAATTAAAATCCGAAGCCGTGCAGGAAGGGAAATTTTTCTGCGCGACGGCATTAATATCAACCGAAAAATCATCGGTAAAAAAGTGCGAAATTATTAATCCTCCGGCTACTCCATAAGTGAAAAGTTCGCTCACATCGCTTTTTCCCGATAACCTGTATCCTCTGTTGCCCAAAGGGAGATTCAATCCCGCCAAAGCGCCGAATGATGTGTTTTTATCAAATGAATAAGGAATTTTATATTTCGCGCCAAATCCTATATTGCTCATCGAGGAGGGTACGGTAAATCCTATTTCAAGATTTTTTGCCGCTCCGTAAGTAAACCTGAAAAACAAATCGGATGCCGTATTAAGACTATCTTTACCGGGAAGAAAAGAATTAAACCGTGAACTTGAAATATAATAACCTTCGGAAAAATTAATATATATTGATGGCTCAAATTCAAAAGTATTCTGCGGAACAGGATCGGTACAATAATTGGAAAGCTTTGAAGCGGAAATTCCCGAAACTTGTCCGAAAATATTGACCGCGCTTAAAACCATTAAAACTAATATTAATTTTTTCATATTAATTTATTTCTCCAAAAAAGTAAATCAAATGAAATCTTTTTAAATGAAATATCCAAGCATTTTTTTTAGAAGAATTTTGTAGAAGCCTTTGCATAACCTCAAAAAAATTATAGTTAAGTTATTTTGAGGAGTTTTATCTCAAAAGAACCATCCAAAATATGGAAGATTGCCACACTCCGATAAAAAACATCGGAGTTCGCAATGACGAAAAGGGGTTATGCAAAGCCTCCTTATATATCAAAACTTGTAAATTCTCCTTCCTTCGATAAACCTTGTGCGGTAGTATGCGCTTTTTAATGATGAGATTTTAACGCCCTTCGACTGACTTGCATGTACAAAAAGATAATTTCCCAAATAAATTCCCACATGCCCCGGATAGCTTCTCGCAGTTGTATTGAAAAAAATTAAGTCCCCGAACTTAAGCGATTCAATATCCGGCACATCCGTTCCCATTTCGAACTGCTCCTTTGCGGTTCTCGGAAGTTTAGCATTAAGCGCGTGCGCAAAAGCATTCTGCGTAAACGCCGAACAGTCGATTCCGTTAAGAGAATTTCCTCCGTACTGGTAAGGCGTTTCAACATACTTAATCACTTCAAAAAGAAGTTTTTCGCGAGGAGTAAGAGCCGCGCTCATCTCCTTAATGTGATTAAATTTTTTGGCAAACGACTTAACGTCAATTTTATATTCTTCAACAGGTTCTTCATCAAATTCGGAGCTGCCGTTCGCCGGATTGGAATAATGTTTAACCGCCGTATCTTCTTTCTTCTCTGTTACGTAATCGTTTTCCGATGAGAACCGGACTTTTTTTGCGGGTTTTTCTTGCGGTGGAGTTTTTTTGTCGTATCTCGATTGATATGAAGAGGAGGAACATCCTCCCGCTATAAGCGCGAGAATAATTCCTCCCAGAAAATATCTTAATGCTATTTTGAGCATTTTAGCCCAAGTAAGCTCTTAAGTTCTTGCTCCTTGAAGCGTGCCGCAGTCTGCGGATTGCTTTTTCCTTAATTTGTCTTACTCTTTCACGCGTAAGATTAAATTTTTCACCGATTTCTTCAAGCGTTAAAGAGTGTTCCTTATTTAATCCGAAGTAAAGTTTAATTACTTCTCCTTCCCTTTCGGTCAATGTCGAAAGCGCTCTTTCAATTTCATTCCGGAGCGAATCTTCCATCAACTTCTGATCGGGCGGCGGCTGTTTGTCGTTTGTTAAAACGTCGAGCAGACGATTATCCTCGCCCTGCGCAAAAGGAGCGTCCATCGAAACATGTCTGCCGGAAATCTTCAGCGTATCCGCCACTTCGCTCGGATCCATATCGAGTTCTTTTGCAAGTTCGCTTGCGCTCGGTTCCCGTTCAAACTCCTGTTCCAGATTGCTGTACGCTTTCCCGATTTTATTTAACGCACCGACTCTGTTCAGCGGAAGACGAACAATACGGGATTGTTCGGCAAGCGCTTGCAGAATCGATTGTCGAATCCACCAAACCGCATAAGAAATAAACTTAAAGCCTCTTGTTTCATCAAAACGCTTTGCAGCTTTTATCAATCCGAGGTTGCCTTCGTTTATTAAATCACCGAGGGACAAACCTTGGTTTTGATACTGTTTAGCAACGCTAACCACAAAACGGAGATTTGCTTTAACGAGCTGATCAAGCGCGCGCTGATCTCCCTTTTTTATTTTTATTGCCAATTCAATTTCTTGATCCGGAGTCAACAAATCCACTTTCCCTATCTCTTGCAAATACTTATCCAGTGATTGACTTTCACGGTTAGTAAATTGCTTGGTAATTTTCAAAGTTACCTCCTAATTATTTTCAATATTTATGCTGTCAACTATCCCAACAATTGCCGCATCTACGGGAGCCATATCGACGTCCATCGGTATTACTGCTTCGCTGGATGTTATATAAAAAACCACTTCGCCGGGCCCCGCGCCGATTGTATCGACAACAATTATCGGGTCGCCGTCTTTTTCCAAATTAAATTTTAAGGGCTGAAGCAGCTGCATCTTCTGATGTTCTAACGCTTCATACTTTTTTGTCGCCCAAATTGTTCCTATTACGCGCCCGAGATTCATTCCGCCGCAACTTCCTTTTCTTTATCCTTTACGGAAATATCGAGCTTATCGACTATTGCCATAATCACAGCGTCAACGGGTTTATTTTTTGTTAAGGTTGTTTGGCGCGCCGAACTTCCCTGAGCGAATAAAACAACCTCGCCAACTCCCGCGCCAACAGAATCAACGGCGACGACAAAACTGTTTTTCGGAGTGTAATCCAGATTAAGCTGGCGGACAATTAAAAATTTTGATCCGACGAGTTTTTCATCTTTTCTCGTTGACCAAACCGTTCCGATAACTCGTCCTAATATCATAACTTCCTCAAATCTTCTGTTGTTAAAACCTGCAATCCCGTATCTATAAATTTTTCGGGCTTGTCCGTTAAAATGGGCAATTTGTTAATTTTTGCCGTAACGCAAAACAAAGCGTCGCGCACATTCTTCATAACGGGATAAAACTCATTTACATACGCCGAATATCTGTAATGCAATCCGAGAATATGCAGCGAAGAAAGAATATCATTAATGCATTTTTCATTATCGGAATCCGCGGCAAGAAGTTTAATCTCCGCAGCGTTAAGAACAGTAGTGTAAAGAACGCCTTTTGTCATCGCCAGTTCCAATGCGGAAAGTTCTTCCGTTTGCGCCATTGTTAGATGTTCGATAATAATATCGGTTTCCGATAAAAACTCAATTTTTTTCAATTTCTTCAATTATCTTCTTTATCTCCGGAGTAACTTTCAATTTCCCCTTTGTTTTAAGAAATTTCTCAACCACATCTTCGGGGAGCTTTTGCTTTTCCACAATTATATTTTTGATTTCCGTTTTATCCATACAGGAAACTGATTCCTTGCAAATCGTTATTTATCTTAAAAAAATGAGCGACAGTCTGAGCGACATCCGAAAAAGTTTCGCGCGTGCCTAAATCTTTCCCGGGTTTTCCTTTTCTGTAATAAAGGAGCGGAACATATTCGCGCGAATGATCGGTGCTGGGCGTAGTCGGGTCGTTGCCGTGATCGGCAGTCAGCACAAGCGCGTCGGATTCGTCAAGCGTTTCAACAATCTCCGGGAGTTTTGCGTCAAATTCCTGCAGCGCTTTATGAAAACCGACCGGGTCGTCCCGGTGTCCGTAGTAAACGTCAAAATCAACAAGATTAGTAAAAATAAACGCGCTTTTTTTCTCTTTGCTCATTTTTATTGTGGCTTCAATTCCTTCGGCGTTCGATTTTGTTTTAATGCCGAATGAAATTCCGCGGTGGGCAAACAAGTCGTTAATCTTCCCAATCGCTACGGTTTCAATTCCGCTTTTCTGTGCGTAATCCAAAATCGTGTCGCTCGGCGGATCGATTGAAAAATCACGGCGGTTAGTAGTCCGCGTGTAATTTTCCGATGTCCCGACAAACGGACGGGCAATTACTCTGCCCACAGAATTTTTCCCGACCAGAACTTCGTTCCTGGCAATCTCGCAAATCTCGTAAAGTCTTTCTAACGGAATTACTTCCTCGTGCGCGGCAATCTGAAAAACAGAATCGGCGGAAGTGTAAACAATCGGGAATCCGGTTTTAACATGCTCATCTCCGAGTTCTTTAATTATCTCGGTTCCGGACGCGGGCTTATTTCCGAGAACTCCTTTAAGTCCGGTTTTTTTTAGAAAAAGATTAATTATTTCTTCCGGGAATCCGCCGGGGTAGTAGGGAAAATCTATCTCAACTTTCAGTCCGCCGATTTCCCAATGACCGCTTGTGGAATCTTTTCCGGTTGAAACTTCCCTCATCTTTCCGTACGAAGCAAGCGGCGCGGTTTCCGGTGGAACGCCTTGCAGCGGAAGTATATTCCCAAGCCCGAATTTTCCGAGATTCGGAAGCTGAAGTCCGCCGACAAATTTATCAATATTGCCCAAAGTGTTGCTTCCGGCGTCTCCGTATTTATCTGCGTCCGGAGCTTCGCCCGCTCCGACGCCGTCCAAAACTATAATTATAAAATTATTCATATCGTTAAAATTATATCCTTATCAATTAATCCATTCTCAGTTAATTAACAAAACCGTACGCTGATTAATAAGATTATTTATGATTTAAGCTGATTTTCCTCTCTATACTTTTTGACTGTTAAATCATTTCCCCGATAAACCGGCGATTTTCCCAGTCGATATTCAAGATTAAAGATTTTTCTAACTTACTACTTTATTGCCGCCTTCTTTTATCGCTTTCGATAACGCCATTTCGGCGTCGGCAATAACGTCTTCAACGCTTTCTTTCTCCTTTGTGGAAACAATCCCGATTGAAACAGTGTAGTTTTTCTGTTTTGAAAGAACGGGCAAGCTTTCACGCGCAATCAACGTACGGAGTTTCTGCGCCCAAACCGTAACATCATTTAAATCCGAGTTATAAAAATATATCCCGAATACGCGTTCGTGGAGTCTTCCGATAATGTTTAGCTCGGTAGTTTCTTTTACAATCATTTGTGAAATCAAACGGACAACTTTCGTAACAAATCCCTTCTCAAAGAGGGAATCCTCATCCATAAATTCATCAATCTTGATTAGGACAAGCGCGCTTCCGATTTTCATCAGCTTATCTTTTTTAAGTTCGTTTCCAAGCTGTTTAAGGAAATGCTTTTTATTCAGAACGCCCGTTTCCACATCAACGGAAATTAAGGACTGCAAAAACTTCTGGCTCGAGTAACATTGAATATAATAAGCGAAAAGATGAAAAACCTTTTTGAGAAAAAGCACGTCTCCGGAATTATATTTATCCTTACGCAAAAGCTCGAAAGTAACAATCCCGAAATTATGTCCTTCGTAAATCAACGGAACTGCTAAGAACGAGCCGTCCGACGAAATATCTTCCGAAGAAGAAAAACGGGGCGCCTGGGAAACTGATAAATCCGGAACGTAAACATGTTCGCCGCTTTTCAAAATTTTTCCGACAATTGAGTTCTTCTCGTCAATCTCCAGATTTTCTCCTACGTACTTTAAGCTTTCCTTCTTGATAGAAACATTGCTTATCTTATATTTCTTCTCTTTCAAATCATAAATAATAAAAGTAAAGAAATCCCAATCGACCATTCCTTCGACAACCGCGGAAATGTAATTGCCGAGTTCCTTTATGTTCTTGAAATTCCGCTGGAGCGAAACCGCTTTCAGCAAGGCTTTTAATCTGTTTTCGTTAACCGATTCCGAATGCCTTTCCTCAAAAAGGGAAATCAGCGTCGCAATAATTCTGATATATCTTCCCAAAATATATGTCGTTTCTATCCCGAACTCTTCCGGACTTTTGGAATCGATTGCCAATATCAAGATAAGCTGCCCGCTGTATTCGTACGGCACTCCGCAAAAACTTTTGATTCCCTGCGGATGCGAATAGTAACGAATATTATCCGCTTCTGAAACCGGAGAAATATTAAGTAAAATCTGAGGCTCTTTCTCCCGCACTATCTTGCTGAGAACATCGTTCTGCAAATCAAATTTCCGCGCGGTTATATCGACTGTGGCGGAAATAAAATCTCTCAATGAAATTTTTTCGGTGTTGGGATTGTAGATATAAAAAAGCGCGGAATGAACGGCAAGACTATCCTTGATAACATGAAGAATTTTTTTAAGTAAAGCTTCAAATTCCTCGTCGTCGCCTACATCTTCGGGCAGATTTTCGGAGATGATCTCATTGTAGAGTTTAATCGCTTCGGGAGTTAAAACTTTCTCTTCTTCTTCGGCTCCGCTTAGAGGAATATCCATAGCCGTGGAAGTTTTATTAACAATCTTAAATCCTTCCTCGCCCGTGTCAAATTCGCCATCCTCATCAAGAAATTTTTCCGGTTTTAATTTTACAGGCTCCCGGTTAAGTTTTTCCTCCACTCTGTCAAAGCCCTCTTCTTTAAGGGAATCTCGGAGAAAAATAATAAACCCGACGTAAATAACAAGTATAACGCCCGTAATAATTCTTATGGTCAAATCATCAACAACTATCAGGATAGTCGTAAATAAAGGGACCAATGAAAAAAAGCCGATTCTTTTTTTACTTTTTTTGTTAATACGCATTCGGGCTAAAGTAGTTATTTTTCAAACTTTTAGTATAATAAAAGTTTTAATAAAATTCATTATTTAATTAAGGAATTAACAAAGCTTTTAATTTCTTTTTTCCCTGTCTTTTTAGTAGCCGAGTATATGAAAATATTCTCTTCGCTTACAGTACCTTCTAAATCTTCAATAATTTTTTTCTTAACCGTTCTCTGCTCGTTCATTTTCAGCTTGTCAACTTTAGATAATATTATTACCATTCTGATATTTCTTTCAAGTAAAAAATCGTGCAGAAGATAATCAAGTTTTGTCATTCCATGACGACTATCCACAAAATGAAAGGCGGCGGCAAAATTTCTTTCGGAAAAAATATATCCTTCGATTAGCCGCTGCCACCGTTTTATCTCGCTTTCGGAAATCTTAGCGTAACCGAATCCGGGCAAATCGACAAAGAAAAATTTTCCGTCAACGTCAAAATAATTAATCGAGCGGGTTTTTCCGGGTTTTGAACTCGTCTGAGCAAGATTCTTCCGGTTGAAAAACGAGTTAAGAAAGGAAGATTTCCCTACATTTGAACGACCGCATAATATTATTTCAGGCTTATTCGTCTCAGGCAGTTGGGACAATGTGTGCACCGATTTAAAAAATTCCGCTTTCATCTGCGGTATGTTCCCTTTTTGAATAAAGATGTAAAATATTTTATCCGCCGTGACGGATTCCGCTTGTTGCGGGATTCAGAATTTACCCCGACTCTTTTTCGTTGGGGTAACGCATTACCAAACTATGCAATGTCTTCTATATAATATTCGGTTTAGATATAAAAAAAGAGTAACCGCCATGCGATTACTCTTTTACTTAAAAAGTTAAAAGAAATTATTCTTTTTCTTCTTTTTTCTCTTCCTCTGCTGTTTCTTCGGCTTTTGCTTCAGTTTCAGGTTCTTCGGTTGCTTCTTCAGCTTTTTCTTCGGGAGCAGTTTCTTCAACCGCTTCTTCAGTAACAACTTCAGCATCTTCGGCTTCGGCTTTTGCTTCTTCCTTAACTTCGGTTGTATCTTCAACAACTTCGGTTTCTTCAACCTTAGGTTCTTCTTTTGCTGTTGATTTTTTCTTCGGCTTTACATCTTCGCCGAGGTTATAATCAACAAGCTCTAAAATAGCCATATCGGAACCGTCGCCCGGGCGCGTGCCCAATTTTACGATTCTCGTATAACCCCCATTTCTATCGCCGATTTTTTCGATAATTTCACCAAAAAGCTCTTGTAAGATTTCTCTATCGTGTATCTCTCTCGCAACTAATCTTCTTGCGTGAACCGTATCGTTTTTAGCTTTGGTAATCAAAGGTTCGACGAACATCTTGGTGGCTTTGGCTTTTGCTAAAGTCGTACGAATTTTCTTATGTTTCAACAGAGCTGTAGATAACGCGCGTAACGTCGCTTTTCTGTGACTAGCCGTTCTACTTAATTTTATGCCTTTAACGCGATGTCTCATAGTTTAACCTTTATAGCCTTAATTTTCATCAGATTTTGGTTTTAGATATTTATCAACGTCCATTCCGAATTCCAAATTGTAATTTTTTACGATTTCGGATAATTCGGCGAGGGATTTTCTTCCGAAGTTGCGGAATTTAAGCAGCTCGGATTCATTTTTACTAACTAATTCCCCTAACGTTTTAATGTTAGCGGTTCTCAAGCAATTATGAGAACGTACGCTCAGTTCCAAGTCGTCAACACTAGTCAGAAGTTTTTTCCTGATAGAATCAAACTCGGCATCGTGTTCCGGTTCTTCGATTTTTTCTTCCTGTTCCAAATCGAAATTAATAAAGAGATTAATATGTTCTCTTAATATAATGCCGGCATTCGATAACGCGTCTTCTGCGGTCATCGAACCGTCGGTTGTAATTTCCAACGTTAATTTTTCAAACTCGTTGCTTTCGCCGATACGAACATTTTCAACATGATAGTTAACTTTTTCAATCGGCGTGTAAATTGAATCAATCGGAATGATTCCGATAGTCTGATCTTCGATATGCTGCGCATTGCCGGGAACATATCCTTTCCCGAGACCGAAACGAAGCTCCATTGTCAGTTTGGCTCCTTCGTTCAATGTGGCAATATGATGATCTTTATTTAATATATCGATGTCAGAGCAAGCTTCATCCAAATCTCCCGCTGTAAGTTCGTGAGGTCCGGTAAAAGAAACTTCAAATTTTCCGTTTCTTTTTTCATTTGCTTTCATCTTAACTTGTTTCAAATTTAAAATTATTTCCGTAACATCTTCAACGACGCCGTCAACAGTGCTGAATTCATGAAGAACGCCGTCAATTTTAATTGCGGTAAACGCTGCGCCGGTTAAGGACGAAAGCAGAACTCTGCGGAACGCATTTCCGAGAGTTACGCCGAAACCTCTTTCGAGAGGTTGTACGGTGAATCTTCCGAATGTTTCCGTTGCGCTTGCCTCTTCAAGAATAACATGCTCGGGCATTTTAATATACGTTAAACTCATTTATTTCCTCTTTATTTAATCTTACTTCGAATACAACTCAACAACAAGTTGTTCATTTACATTCAACGGGATATCTTCTCTTGCAGGTATCTCATTAAAAGCGCCGGAAAGTTCAGCTTTGTTAACTAACAGCCAAGGATAAAGATTATCTTTCGTTCTGCGAAGCGTATCATGGATGATATCCATTTTTTTACTCTTCTCGCTAACTGAAATAACGTCGCCGGCTTTTAATAAATAAGAAGGAATATTAACTGTTTTCCCATTTACAAGGAAGTGTTTATGAATAATCATTTGGCGCGCAGCTTTCCTTGAAGGAGCAAATCCGAGACGAAAAACTACGTTATCCATTCTTCTTTCAAGCAATTTGATAAGGTTTTCGCCTGTAACGCCTTTTTGTCTATTGGCTTTTTCAAAATAAGTACGGAATTGTGATTCCAGTACGCCGTAAATTCTTTTAATTTTCTGCTTTTCGCGAAGCTGCACTCCGTATTCGGAAAATTTCATCCTTCTTCCGGTTCCGTGTTCACCGGGAGGATAATTTTTAATTTCCAACGGACATTTTTCGGAATGACATTTACTTCCTTTTAAAAACAATTTCTGTTTTTCTCTTCTACATAATTTACAAACAGGACCAGTGTATCTCGCCATCTAATATTCTCCTAATTAAACTCTTCTTTTCTTCGGTGGTCTGCATCCGTTGTGCGGAATCGGAGTTATATCTCTGATAGACATAATCTGCAAACCTGCCGTATTTAATGCTCTTATTGCCGCTTCACGTCCGGATCCGGGACCTTTTACATAAACGTCAACTTTTCTTAATCCGAGATCATACGCTTCTTTAGCTGCGTCTTCCGCCGTTACCTGCGAGGCAAACGGTGTGTTCTTTCTCGAACCTTTGAATCCGTTTTTTCCTGCGGACGACCATGAAATTGTATTGCCGTAAATATCCGTAATTGTTACAAGCACATTATTAAATGATGCTTTTATATGAGCAACTCCATTCGCATCAACATGAATTTTTTTCTTTGTCTTTTTCGTAGTCTTAGCCAACTCTAAACTCCTTGATTAAATTATTACTACTTAACCGCTTTTTTCTTACCGGCTACTGTCTTTCTTCTTCCTTTACGTGTCCTTGAATTTGTCTTAGTTCTCTGTCCGCGAACAGGTAATCCTCTACGATGTCTCAATCCACGATAAGCGCCAATATCCATCAAGCGTTTGATATTTTGTTGAATTTCGCTTCTTAAAGCTCCTTCAACCTTGAAGTTATCCATCATCACGGATCTGATTTTAGCAATTTCTTCTTCAGTCAAATCCATTATTTTCTTTTCAGGATCAACTCCGGACTTGGTAAGAATTTCCATGGCAGTGTGTCTGCCGATTCCGTAAATATAAGTTAATCCGATAAATGCTTTCTTATTCTTGGGTAAATCAATTCCTGCTATACGAGCCAATTCAAAACCTCCTGATTTCTTTTAACCTTGACGTTGTTTATGTTTTGGATTTTTACAAATTACCATTACAACGCCGTTTCTTTTAATTACTTTGCAATGCTCGCAAATTTTCTTTACTGATGCACGTACTTTCATATCATTTATACCTATAAGTTATCCGACCTTTACTTAAATCATAGGGAGACATCTCGATTGAAACTTTATCTCCTACCAATATTTTGATAAAATGCATTCTCATTTTACCTGAAACATGCGCAATAATTTCATGCCCATTATCCAATTTAACTCTGAAATGAGCGTTCGGTAATGTTTCGGTTACTACTCCATCTACTTTTATCGCTTCTTGTTTCGCCATTATACTCTACTCAATATTTCCGGTTTTCCGTCGATTATCGCGATCGTGTGCTCAAAATGAGCCGATGGCTTACCATCCGCCGTTACAATCGTCCAACCGTCGTTTTTTACTTTTACACGCCACGTTCCGAGGTTAATCATCGGTTCGATAGCGATTGTCATTCCTTCTTTTATTAACGCTCCGGTACGCTTTCTACCGAAGTTCATTATCTGCGGATCTTCGTGAAGTTCTCTTCCGACTCCGTGTCCGCATAAATCTCTTACGATTCCAAAACCGTATTTGTTTACATATTCTTCGATTGCATTACCGATATCGCCAATTCTGTTTCCAACCCGTGCTTGGTCAATTCCGGCGTATAAGGATTTTTCGGTAACATCCATTAACGCCTTTTTCTCTTCCGAAATCTCGCCAACCGCCACGGTTAAAGCCGCGTCTCCGTAATAGCCGTTTTTAACAGCTCCGGTATCGATTGAAATGATGTCGCCGTTTTTCAAAGCTCGGTCGCCGGGAATTCCATGAACCACTTCTTCGTTAACAGATGCGCAGATAGTTCCGGGAAACGGCAAATCGCTTCCTTCGGGATATCCCTTAAAAGCAGGTTTAGCTCCGCAACTCCGGATGTAATCTTCCGCTATCTTATCAAGTTCCCAAGTAGTTACGCCTTCTTTGGCGTGCGCTTTGCAAAGCTGTAATGTTTCCGCTACAATCTTCGCGCTTTCTCTTATATAATCAATTTCTTTTTTCGTTTTAATTATAATCAATTCAGCGCCTACTTGCGACCTTTCATTTTACCGGATTTCATAAATCCGTCGTAATGTCTCATCAATAAGTGAGATTCAACTTGCTGTAATGTATCCAATGCTACCTGAACAATAATCAGCAGACTTGTGCCGCCGAAGAATCTTGCAAAGCTTCCTGATACTCCCATTCGTGATACGAACGCCGGTAGAATTGCGATAATCGCCAGGAAGATTGATCCCGGTAATGTAATCTTTGTTAAAATATTATCAATGAACTCGGACGTCTGCTTACCCGGTCTGATACCCGGAATAAACCCGCCTTGTTTTTTCATATTTTCCGCAACATCCTGCGGATTAAATGCAATTGCCGTATAGAAATATGTAAAGAATATAATCATTAATGCGTAAACAAATGAGTACGTAAACGATGTATATTGTAAATATCCCGACAAGCTCTGTAAAAACTCACTATCCGGGAAGAATGACAATACCGTACTCGGAATAAACATAATTGCCTGTGCAAAAATGATAGGCATAACGCCTGCAGTATTTACACGCAACGGAATGTATTGTGTAACTCCGCCGTAAACTTTCCGTCCGACAACGCGTTTTGCATATTGAACCGGAATTCTTCTTGTTCCATCTGTTACCAAAACAATACCGGCAACAATGAAGAACAACAAGATAAATATTACAATCTCGATTACCAGGTTTCTTTGTCCAGCCGCGAGGAGACGATATTCGTCCAACAAAGCGTAAGGTAATCTGTCGATAATACCGATTGTAATAATCAATGAAATTCCGTTTCCTATTCCGCGATCCGTTATCTGCTCGCCTAACCACATCATAAAGATAGTGCCGGCAACAAGCAACGTAATCGTTGTAATCGTCCAGAAAATACCTTGAACTTCAGGTGGAATAATCGAAATTCCGTTAATATTAATATTTTTAAGATGTATCGTTACGCCCCAAGCCTGAAATGCGGAAATAAGAACGGTTCCGTATCTCGTCCACTGCGTAAGTTTTTTCCTGCCTTCTTCCCCTTCGTTCTGAAGTTTTTGGATAGAAGGAACAACAGCTCCCAGCAATTGGAAAATAATCGAGGAACTGATGTAAGGCATAATACCGAGAGCAAAAATCGCCGCATTGGAAAATGCTCCGCCGACAAATAAATCGTACAACCCGAAGAGGTTATCCGAAGTTTTGTTTGCCATTGCTTGGGCAAGCAGATGGTGATCGATACCGGGCAAAGTTATGTGAGCGCCGATTCGAACAATAACCAAAAGTCCCAAAGTATAGAGTATTCGTTGCCTTAACTCGTGAATCTTAAAAATATTTCTGAAAGTTTCTTGTATTTTTCCCATTAATCTACAATCTCTTTAATAGTTCCACCAGCAGCTTCAATCTTTTCTTTTGCGCTTGCACTGAATTTATGCGCTTCAACTTCCAATTTTGCCGATAATTCGCCGTTACCAAGAATTTTATAAGGAGAAGCGGCTTTGGAAATCAAACCATTTTTGTAAAGAACAACTGCGTTAACTTTGTTATCTTCTAATTTATTATTATCAACTAACTTTTGTAACGAAGATACATTTACCGCCTGATATTCAATGCGGAAAATATTTTTGAATCCTCTTTTCGGAACTCTTCTCTGCAAAGGCATCTGTCCGCCTTCAAACCAAGCGCGATGCTTAAATCCGGATCTGGAACCTTGTCCGTTCATACCGCGTGTTGCAGTACCGCCGCGACCCGTGCCTTCGCCTCTACCAATTTTTTTTCTCTGTTTTCTCGCGCCTTTGGCGTATTTCAAATTACTTAAGATATCCATTTAAGCCTCATCTTCTTCAATTTCTTCAAACTTAACCAAATGCTGTACTTTATTTATCATTCCTCTAATCTGCGGAGTGTCGTTTTTAATAGTTACATAGTTTGGTCTTCCTAAACCTAACGCTTCAATCGTTCTCTTTTGATCTTTAGGTCTGTCAATAATGCTTCTTGTTTGCGTAATCTTTAATTTCTTAGCCATCTAATCACCTCGTTTAGGAATTAAACAATTCTGTTACTGTCATATTTCGTCTTTTTGCCATAGTATTTGCATCAACCAAGCTTAATAATCCGTTTAATGTGGCTTTAACTTGGTTATGAGGATTACTGGAGCCTAATGATTTAGTCAGTACATCCTGAACTCCCGCTAATTCCAAAACAGCGCGAACTCCGCCGCCGGCAATAAGTCCCGTACCTTGCGAAGCAGGTTTAAGAAGTACGCGTCCCGCGCCGTATTTACCTATAATCTGATGAGGTAATGTTCCTTTAATGACGGGAACTTTATAAACGTTTTTCTTAGCGTCGTCAATTCCTTTAGAGATTGCGTCAGTTACTTCGTTAGCCTTGCCTAATCCTACGCCTACATGTCCGTTACCATCGCCAACAACAACAATAGCGTTAAAGCTGAAACGGCGACCGCCTTTTACAACTTTAGCTACTCGATTTATGTGAACAACCTTTTCTTTCAATCCGTCAAGTATCGTAACTTTTTTAGATCTCAATTTCTTTCTCCATTATTTCTATTCAACTTTTCAAATCTTATCTTAGCTGCCGGGAGAGGATTCGAACCTCTGCAGACGCCTCCAAAGGGCGTAGTCCTACCATTAGACGACCCGGCAGTTAATTAAAATTTTAATCCTGCTTTTCTCGCGCCGTCGGCTGCGGCTTTTACTCTGCCGTGGTATCTATACCATCCACGGTCGAAAACCACTTCCTTAATTCCGGCTTCCATTACTTTTTTCCCGACAAACTCGCCGACAATTTCAGCTCTTGCTACTTTATTTTTTGCTTCTTTAAGGGCGTCGGCAACCTCTTTCGATAAACTCGAGCCTGCCGCAATAGTTTTGCCGGTTGTATCGTCTATTGCTTGAAGATAAATATTATTCAAGCTTCTGTAAACAGAAAGTCTCGGTCTTGTCGCGGTTCCCTGCACCTGACTTCTGACTCTCTTCTGCGCTCTTTTTCTATTCTTAAAAATTCTTTTTTGCATCTTTATCTAACTCCTTTATTTACCGGCAGCCTTACCAGCTTTTCTGATAATTACTTCATCACTGTACTTAATTCCTTTACCTTTGTAAGGTTCGGGTTTTCTGAATGAACGAATCTTAGCGGCAACGTTACCAACCAACTCTTTATCAGCTCCGCTAATAGTAATTTCCGTCGGACTTGTAACTTCAATCTTTATCTCTTTCGGAGGAATAAAGAAAATCGGGTGCGAGTAACCAACGTTTAAGAGCAATCCGTTTGGTTTAAGTTCCGCACGGAACCCCACGCCGACTATTTTCAAACTTTTCTTAAATCCTTCGGAAACGCCGGTAACCATATTCTGCAGCAACGCTCTTGTCAGTCCGTGTAACGCACGATTTGCTTTCTGGTCATTTGGACGGGTAACTATAAGTTCGTCTCCTTCAGCTTTAACAGTAATATTCGGATGAGCGGTCATAGAAAGCTCGCCCAATTTACCTTTTACGGTAACGTCCTGTCCGGATATTTTCACATCCACATCTTTGATATTTATCGGTTTCTTACCTATTCTAGACACTTTTCTACCTCTTAAATTTTTACCAAATGTGGCAGATTACTTCTCCGCCAACACCTTTTTCACGTGCTTGTTTATCTGTTAGCAATCCATTTGACGTCGAAATTATAGCAATACCTAATCCGTTTAATACTCTCGGGATTGAGTCGCTTGAAACGTACTGACGTAAACCGGGAGTACTGATTCTTTTTAATCCTTGAATTGAAGACGCTCCGTCAATATACTGCAAATATATTTTCAGGATGTTCTGTTTATTATCTTCAATTACTTCGTAATCAGTAATAAAGTTAGTCTCTTTCAACAATTTTGAAATTCCTTCCTTCATTTTTGAAGAAGGCATTTCAACAAATTTTTTTCTGGCTTTAACAGCGTTTCTAATTCTCGTTAAATAATCAGCTATCGAATCTGTAACTGGCATTTATTATCTCTCCTAATTCTCGTTTACCAACTTGATTTCTTTAAGCCAGGAATTTCGCCATTCAGAGCCATTTCTCTCAGTACCAATCTCGAAACTCCAAATTTCCTGTAATAACCTCTTGGGCGACCTGTCATCTGGCATCTGTTTCTTAATCTGACAGGAGAAGAATTAAGGGGTAACTTCTGTAATCCTTCCCAATCTCCCTGTTCTTTTAATTCTTTTCTTTTTTGAGCATATTTTTTAACTAATGCTTCTCTTTTTGCTTCTCTTGATATTAATCCTTTTCTTGCCATAAGTTTTCTATTACCTTAATTCTTTTTCTTAAAAGGAACGCCGAATGCTAATAAAAGTTCGTAAGCTTCTTTATCCGTTTTAGCGGAAGTTACGAATGTTATATCCATTCCTAAAACTCTGTTGACTTTATCAATATTGATTTCAGGGAAAATTATATGCTCTTTAATTCCCAAAGTATAATTTCCTCTTCCGTCAAACGCTTTATCGGGAATTCCTCTAAAGTCTCTTACTCGCGGCAGAGCCGTAGTAATTAATCTGTCGAGAAATTCATACATACGTTCGTTGCGCAATGTAACTTTCGCTCCGATTTTCATCCCTTCCCTTAACTTAAAGTTAGAGATTGATTTGGTAGCCTGCCTTACCGATGGTTTTTGTCCAGTAATTGTAGTAAGCGCGGTCAATGCTTCGTCTAAAATTTTAGAGTCCTGAACAGCGCTTCCCACACCCATATTGACAACAATTTTCTCAAGGCGAGGAACTTCCATCACATTTTTATATTCAAATTTTTCTTTTAACTTCGAGATAATCTCCTCGTGGTACTTTGTCCACATTCTCGGAGTAATTTTCTCTTCAGCTTCTTTCTTTACTTCTTCTGTTTTACCTTTTTTCTTTGCCATTGTTACAAAACCCTAAAATTTATGACAACATTTCGTTACTTACTTTAGTAATTCTTACGCTCTTTCTCTTACCAGTCTTATCATCCACAATCACCTTATAACCAACTCTTGTTTTCTTATTAGTCTTAGGATCAACCAGCATAACGTTGGATGCATCGATAGGCATCTCCTTTTCAATAATCCCACCGTTAGGATATTGCTGGTTTGGCTTTGTGTGACGTTTTCTAATATTAACGCCTTCGATAATCACTCTGTTCTTCTTGGGAAATACCTTCAAAACTTTTCCGGTTTTTCCTTTGTAGTTTCCTGCAATTACAATCACATTATCGTTCTTTTTAATTTTCATTGTTCATCCCAACTTTTAAAGCACTTCTGGCGCTAATGAAACAATCTTCATAAATTTCTTATCTCTCAGTTCTCTGGCAACCGGGCCAAAGATACGCGTTCCGCGAGGTTCATTCTGGTTGTTAAGTAATACCGCAGCGTTTTCATCAAATCTAATATATGAACCATCGTTTCTTCTTATCTCTTTTTTGGTGCGAACAACAACGGCTTTCGAAACTTCGCCTTTTTTAACATTACTGTTAGGAATAGCGGTTTTTACCGTAACAACGATAATATCGCCGACGCTGGCATATTTTCTGCCGCTGCCGCCTAACACTTTAATACAAACGACTTTCTTGGCGCCTGAATTATCCGCAGCAACTAATGATGTCTCTTGTTGAATCATTTTCTAAAAACTCCTTTTCAGCACTTTACTTAGCTTTCTCGATTATTTCTACCAAATTCCACTTCTTGCTTTTGCTGAGCGGTCTCACTTCCATAATCTTTACAACATCGCCGATTCCGGTTTCATTCTTCTCGTCGTGTGCCATTATTTTTTTAGTAATCTTAAAAAACTTTTTATATAAAGGATGTTTCACTTTTCTTTCGATTTTAACTACAATGCTTTTATCCATCTTGTTAGAAACCACAACACCCACACGAGTCTTTCTTCTTCCTCTAGTCTCCATGGACTTAATTTATCTCCTGATTTTTATTCTCGTTCTTCAGAGCTTCCAATTCTCTTTCTCTCAATACGGTTTTCATCATTGCGATATCTTTTCTTACTAATTTCAATTTAGCCGTATTGGTTAAGTTTCTAAGCTCGTTCTGAAATCTCAAATCAACTAAGTTTTTTTCTTCTTCAGCTATTCTTCTAACAATCTCGTCAGAACTCATTTCTCTAATTTCATAGATTTTCATCTTTATCCTTCTAACCTTCGTTTATTGATAATCAGGTCGCGCTACAATTTTAGTTTTGATAGGAAGTTTGTATGAAGCTAACTTCAATGCTTCCTGCTGAATCTCTTTGGCGACGCCGGCTGTTTCAAACATAATTCTGCCCGGTTTTACAACCGCTACCCAGAATTCCGGCGCTCCTTTTCCCTTACCCATTCTGGTTTCCAAAGGTTTTTTGGATACCGGTTTATCAGGGAAAATTCTGATCCAAACTTTTCCATCTCTTTTCATACGACGTGTAATTGCAACCCTACACGACTCTATCTGGCGCGAAGTAATCCAGGCGGCATCCAAGGCTTTTAATCCCATTTCACCGAATGCGATTCTGTGGCCTCTCTGCGCTTTTCCTCTTCTTCTTCCACGCTGAGATTTTCTGTATTTTACTCTTTTTGGCATTAACATAAAACTATCTCCGAACTCTTATTCGCTTATTCTTCTACCGTAAACTTCACCTTTGAAAATCCACACCTTAACACCAATCGAACCGTAAATAGTTTGTGATGTAGCTGTAGCATAATCAATATCTGCTCTTATTGTATGAAGGGGAATTCTTCCTTCTTTATATTGTTCGCTTCTTGCCATTTCAGCGCCGCCGAGTCTTCCGGCTAATTTAATTCTTATTCCTTTGGCGCCCATTCTCATGGCATTCTGAATTGCCGATTTCATGGCGCGTCGGAACGACACTCTTCCTTGAAGCTGTTGTGCAATATTTTCGGCAACTAAATAAGCATCCAATTCAGGTCTTTTAATTTCATTGATCTGAACCTTAACATCTTTACTTAAATAATTCTTCAATTCTTCTTCTAACTGAGCAATTTCTTTTCCGCTTTTTCCGATAACTACTCCAGGTCTTGAAGTGTGTATAGTAATCGAAAGATTTTTGGAGGTTCTGTCAATCACTATTCTTGATACGCCGGATCTTTTCAGTCTTTTACGAATATAGGTTCTGATTTTTTTATCTTCAGCTAACTTTGTTTTATAACTTTTAGATTCAAACCAGTTGGATTCCCAACCGCGTATCACACCTACTCTAAAACCTATCGGATTTACTTTCTGACCCAAAAATTCCTCCTACTTAGCTTTTAGTAGCAACTACTATAGTTAAATGATTAGTTCTTTTTCTTACTCTGTACGCTCTTCCCATTGGGGCAGGCTGAATCCTTTTCAACATCGGACCGCCGTTCGAGTAAGCTTCTTTTACATATAAATCTGACATATCGACATTTGCGCCTTCTTCTTTATTAAACAAGTTGGCGACAGCCGATCTCAAAACTTTTTCCGCATAATCTGAAGCGTGTTTCGGATGAAAATGCAAAATTTCAATCGCTTCGCTTACGGATTTTCCTCTGATGAGATCAATTACCAATCTCATTTTGCGAGGTGACACTTTAATATATTTATGTGTTGCTTTAGCTTCCATTTCTAAACCTCTAATCACTTTTTACGCGCAGCTTTTTCTGCTTTAGTTCCCGGGTGTCCTCTGAAAATTCTCGTCGGAGCAAACTCGCCTAATTTATGTCCTACCATATTTTCCGAAATATAAACCGGAATCATTTTATTTCCGTTATGGACAGCAATTGTGTGTCCGACAAATTCAGGAACAATCATGCTTGCCCGTGACCAAGTTTTAATCACTTTCTTCTCGTTCCGTTCGTTCATTTCACGAACTTTCTTCAACAACTTATAACTTACAAATGGACCTTTTTTAATTGATCTTGGCATATCCTACTCTAGTTTATTTTCTTCTTTTCACAATTAATTTATCAGAAGCTTTATTTTTCTTACGTGTTTTCAATCCTTTTGCGGGCTGACCCCAAGGTGATACCGGATGACCGCCGCCGGATGATTTACCTTCGCCGCCGCCCATCGGGTGATCGACAGGGTTCATCGCAACGCCGCGTGTATGAGGTCTTCTTCCCAACCATCTGCTTCTTCCGGCTTTACCGAGACTTATGTTCAGATGATCGGAATTACCGATAACTCCGTATGTAGCCATGCATTCCAAGCTGATTAATCTCACCTCGCCTGAAGGCATTTTAAGAGTTCCGTATTTCCCTTCCTTTGCCACAAGCTGAAGCGAAGCTCCCGCCGAGCGACCTAATTGTCCCCCTTTTCCCGGTTTAAGTTCAACATTATGAACATAACTTCCGAGAGGCATATCTTTTAATTTAAGGGCATTACCAACTTTAATTTCAACGCCTTCCCCTGCAACTACAGTATCGCCTACTTTCAGTCCGTTGGGAGCAAGAATATATCTTTTCTCTCCGTCGGCATAATGCAGCAAGGCAATTCTAGCGGTTCTGTTAGGATCATATTCAATGGCTGCAACTTTAGCAGGAACATCAAATTTGTTTCTCTTAAAATCGATAATTCTGTATCTTCTTTTATGTCCGCCGCCTCTGTGGCGCGAAGTTACTCTACCTAAATTATTACGACCGCCAGATTTTTTTAATGGCGCCAATAATGATTTTTCCGGAGTTGTTTTTGTAATCTCCTCAAAAGTGGAGATTGACATAAATCTTGTTCCGGGTGTATTTGGTTTTAATTTTCTAATTCCCATTTAATTCTCCGCTAGCCTAAACTTCACCAATTAAGTCTATAGTCTGACCTTCTTTCAAAGTAACGATAGCTTTTTTAAAGCGCGGCGTTCTGCCGACAAATCGTCCTTTCTTAGTAAATTGAGTCTTAACCTTACCTTTATACTTCATCGTATTTACAGAAACGACTTCAACTTCAAATTTATCTTCAATAGCTTTCGCAATTTCTATTTTATTTGCGTCATATTTAACGACAAAGCCAACTTGATTGTTTGCTTCGGTTAAATCCGTGAGCTTTTCTGTAATTAATGGTCTAACTAAAATATTACGCATCTTATAATCTTCCAGCGATTAGTTTAATATTTTTTCAATTTTTTCAACTGCGCCCGATTCAATAACCAACACCTGGTTATTAACCAAATCGTAAGTTGACGCTTTTTCCGCTTCAACAATATTCACCTTAGGAATATTTCTACCGGATTTGTAAACATTTTCTTTTGTTGAATTTGTAAGCAAAAGAACTTTCTTATTATCAAGATTCAATGATTTGAGTATTGAATTGAATTCCGATGTTTTGGGCGCTTCAAAATCAAAATCCTCTACAATCATAATCTGATTGGCTTTTGCTTTGTATGAGTAAGCAGATTTTCTCGCTAATCTCAATACTTTTTTATTCAACTTCTGACGATAGTTTCTCGGACGAGGTCCGAAAATTGTTCCGCCGCCGACCCACAAAGGAGATCTCGTTGTACCTGCTCTTGCGGTACCTCTTCCTTTTTGTCTCCAAGGTTTTCTTCCGCCGCCGGAAACTTCGTTTCTTTCTTTAGCCTTATGCGTACCTTGTCTTTTATTCGCTAAGTGAGCTTTTACTGCTAAATAAATCACATGGTCGTTAGGTTCAATTGCAAAGATATCATCGGTCAACTCAACTGTTTCGCCCGATTTTGAACCATCTATTTTATAAACCTCTAACTTCATCATTCTCTCTTATTTATTAATTTCGACAACTGAATTAATAGCGCCGGGCACGCTGCCTTTAACAAAAATAATATTCTTCTCAGGAATGATTTTAACAACTTCTAAATTCTTTGTAGTAATTCTTTCATTACCTGTGCGTCCCGCCATACGAGTTCCTTTCAAAACTCTGGAGGGTGAAGAACTTTGACCGATTGAACCGGGAGCTCTTTCTCTGTCGCCCTGTCCGTGAGTTCTTCCGCCTACTCCACTGAATCCGTGACGTTTCATTACGCCCTGAAAACCTTTACCTTTTGAATTACCTGAGACTTTTACTTTTTCTCCTTCGGTAAAGATTTCGGTTGTAATTACATCGCCGACTTTATATTCTGAAACATCAAAGTTGCGGAATTCTCTCAGATATCTTGCGGGTTGCAAATTATTCTTCTTGTAATATGCTATCTGCGGTTTATTTAAGTGTTTTTCCTTTCTTACACCAAATCCAATCTGTAACGCATTATATCCGTCTTTCTCTTCGGTTCTGACAATAGTAACCGTACAAGGACCTGCCTCAATAGCTGTAACAGGAATATTGACACCATCTTCAGTGTAAATATTCGTCATTCCTATCTTTTTTCCCAATAAACCAGGCATCTTCTTCCTCAATTATAATTTTATCTCAATATCAACACCCGCCGGAATTTCCAATTTACTTAATGAATCGACGGTTTTGTTATTTGAATTATGAATATCGATTATTCTTTTATGTGACCTGATTTCGAACTGCTCTCTTGACTTTTTATCAACGTGAGGAGATCTTAAAACAGTGTAAACACTTCTTTTGGTAGGCATCGGAATAGGGCCCGATACTACCGCTCCCGTACTTTTTACGGTTTTAATAATCTTCTCGGTTGATTTGTCAATCAACTGATGATCGTACGATTTTAGTTTAATTCTTATTTTCTGACCAGCCACTTTTTTCTCCTAAAATTTAGCCGGGAAAGAACTAAGTCTTTCCCGGTTAAGAAGTTTTTATTCAAATATCTTCGTTACAACGCCAGCGCCAACTGTTCTTCCGCCTTCACGGATAGCAAAACGCAAACCTTCTTCCATAGCGATTTCTGTAATCAGGGAAACTTTAAGTTTTACGTTATCGCCGGGCATTACCATATCGGTGCCTTCCGGCAAATCAACTATACCGGTAACGTCGGTTGTTCTGAAATAGAACTGGGGTCTGTAACCGTTAAAGAAAGGCGTATGACGTCCACCTTCGTCTTTCGACAAGATGTAAACTTCGCCTTCAAATTTTGTGTGAGGAGTAATGGAGCCAACCTGCGCCAAAACCATTCCTCTCTGAATTTCTTTTTTGTCGATACCTCTCATAAGGATACCGGCATTGTCGCCTGCCATTGCTGAATCCAATTCCTTACGGAACATTTCGATACCGGTAACAACAGTCTTTTTATGAACTCCGAGTCCGATTAATTCAACTTCCTGGCCCAATTTTACTTCGCCTCTTTCAACTCTACCGGTTGCAACAGTACCGCGTCCGGTGATTGAGAAGACGTCTTCAACAGGCATCAAGAAAGGTTTGTCAATATCTCTTTCCGGAAGCGGAACGTAAGAGTCAACTGCATCCATTAACTCCCAGATTGAATCCAATCTCGGGTCGTCAGCGGGAACGCTTTCGTCCGAAGCGGCTTCTAATGCTCTTAGAGCGGAACCGCGAATAATCGGAATTTCATCTCCCGGGAATTCATATTCGTCTAACAATTCTCTTAATTCCATTTCAACGAGTTCAATTAATTCCTCGTCGTCCATCATATCAATTTTATTTAAGTAAACAACGATTCTCGGAACGCCAACCTGGCGAGCCAACAAAATGTGCTCTCTCGTCTGAGGCATAGGACCGTCAGTTGCAGCTACTACCAAAATAGCGCCATCCATCTGAGCGGCGCCCGTAATCATATTCTTAACGTAGTCAGCGTGACCAGGGCAGTCAACATGCGCATAGTGACGATTTGCTGTTGAATACTCAACGTGAGCGGTTGCAATTGTGATACCGCGTTCTCTTTCTTCAGGCGCATTATCAATAGAATCGAATGTTCTTACTTCAGATAAACCTTTTTTTGCCAATGCCATTGTGATAGCGGCGGTTAATGTAGTCTTACCATGGTCAACGTGACCAATTGTACCGATATTAACGTGAGGTTTACTCCGATCAAATTTTTCTTTAGCCATTGAATTCTCCTTTTAACTTTTTTATAACTTTCTCTATTTGTTTATTTATCAGATTTAATAATTTCATCCGCAACGGATTTAGGTACCGCGGCGTAATGATCAAATTGCATTGAATATATCGCTCTTCCTTGTGTCATGGAACGCAATCTTGTTGCATAACCGAACATTTCGGATAATGGAGCCATTGCTTTAATAACTTGGGCGTCTCTTCTCGGTGTAAATCCTTCGATTTTTCCTCTTCTTGAGTTCAAATCTCCCATAACATCGCCGAGATATTCTTCCGGAGTCGTAACTTCCACTGCCATAATCGGCTCCAACAATACGGGAGCGGCTTTTTTTGCTCCGTTTTGGAACGCCATGCTACCGGCAACTTTGAATGACAACTCATCTGAATCGACTTCATGATAAGAACCGTCATATAAAGTAACTTTAATGTCAACCATTGGGTAACCGGCAAGTACGCCGTTTTTCATTGCTTCTTCAATTCCTTTGGCAACGGGATTGATATATTCTTTAGGAATTGCTCCGCCTACAATATTGTTGACAAATTCAAATCCTTTACCGGCTTCGTTCGGTTCCATTTTAATTAAAACATGACCGTATTTTCCGCGCCCGCCGGATTGTTTGACAAATTTACCTTCGGCATCAACTGCTTTAGTAATAGTTTCGCGATAAGCAACTTGAGGTTGTCCGACATTAGCTTCTACTTTGAACTCTCTTTTCATTCTGTCAACCAGAATTTCAAGATGAAGTTCTCCCATTCCGCTGATGAGTGTCTGACCGGTTTCATCATCAACTTTTACTTTAAATGTCGGATCTTCTTCTGATAATTTAACCAATGCTTCAGATAATTTATCTTGGTCTGCCTTCGATTTAGGCTCAATTGCGATTTGGATAACAGGTTCCGGGAATGCCATTTTCTCAAGCATAACGGCATGTTTTTCATTGCCGCATAACGTATCGCCGGTACGGGTATGTTTCAATCCTACAATCGCTACAATATCGCCGGTTCTTACTTCGTCCATGTCTTCACGGTGATTGGCATGCATTAACAGCAATCTACCGATTCTTTCCTTTTTATCGGAATTGGAGTTGTAAACGTAAGAACCTGCTTTCAGCATTCCGCTGTAAACCCTGACGTAAGTTAATTTTCCCACGTAGGGGTCGGTCATAATTTTGAATGCCAAACCTGTAAAGTCAGCGTCAAGAGCGGGTTTAATTTCAATTTCTTCATCCGTCTTAACCGACGTTGCAGCAACATTGCCCGCATCAATAGGCGAAGGAAGAAAATCAATTACTCCGTCAAGAAGCATCTGAACGCCTTTGTTCTTAAATGCAGAACCAACCAGCACAGGAACTATCTTTAATTCGATAGTAGCCTGACGGAGTACGCGTACAACTTCCTGTTTTGTTATTTCTTCGCCTTCCAAATATTTTTCGAGAAGCGTATCGTCAACATCAGATACGGCTTCAAGCATTAATGTTCTGTATTTATTGGCAATCGGCATCAAATCGGAGGGGATTTCAATATCTTCAAAGGTTGCCCCAAGCGTTTCGTCATTGTACATTCTTGCGTGCATATCAAGCAAATCGATAACGCCCGCGAATAAATCACCCGAACCGATAGGTAACGCGATAGGAACGGCGTTTGCGCCGAATCTATCTTTAATTGCATCAACTACAGCATAAAAATCAGCTCCGGTTCTATCCATTTTATTAACAAATGCGATTCTCGGAACTTTATATTTATCGGCTTGTCTCCAAACAGTTTCGGACTGAGGTTCAACCCCGCCGACTCCGCAGAATAACGCAATAGCTCCGTCCAATACACGAAGAGATCTTTCAACCTCTACGGTAAAATCAACGTGTCCGGGAGTATCGATGATGTTAATCTGGTGGTTTTTCCAATAAGCCGTTGTTGCCGCGCTTGTGATAGTGATTCCGCGTTCTTTTTCCTGCTCCATCCAGTCCATAGTAGCGGCGCCGTCATGCACTTCGCCGATGCGGTGGGTTTTCCCCGTATAATAGAGAACTCTCTCTGTTGTTGTGGTCTTACCCGCGTCGATGTGCGCCATGATGCCGATGTTTCTAACTTTCGATATATCTACTCTTTTCCTAGCCATCTAATCCTAATATCATCCTTTTACCATCTGAAATGAGCAAACGCTTTATTAGCTTCTGCCATTCTGTGAGTATCTTCTTTTTTCTTAACTGATGAGCCTTCTCCGTTGGACGCCGCCAATAACTCAGCCGCTAATTTCTGCGCCATGGATTTGTCTTTGCGATCTCTGGCGTAATTTTTAATCCATCTGAACGCAAGCGCTATTCTTCTGTCAGGTCTTACTTCCATCGGGACCTGATAAGTTGCGCCGCCGACTCTTCTACTTCTTACTTCAACTAAGGGCTGTACATTTTGTACCGCCTTCTGAAAAACTTCTAAAGCAGGCTTTTTAGTTTTCTTCTCAATAATATCAAAACTATCATACACAATTTCGCGTGCTGTGTTTTTCTTACCGTCCCACATGATGTAATTAATAAACTTAGCTACCAAAACATCATTGAATTTCGGATCCGGTTTAATGTATCGTTTTTCTGCTCTTCTCTTTCTCATAACTTTTATTTAGCCTTAGGTTTCTTAGTACCGTATTTTGATCTGCTCTGTTTACGCTCTGCGACACCTGCGGTATCCAATGTTCCGCGAATAATATGATAGCGAACGCCGGGTAGATCTTTTACTCTTCCGCCTCTAATCATTACGATTGAGTGCTCTTGCAAATTATGACCTTCGCCGGGAATATAAGCCGTAACTTCAATTCCGTTTGTTAATCTAACTCTCGCAACCTTTCTCAAAGCCGAGTTAGGTTTTTTCGGCGTAGTCGTGTAAACTCTTGTGCAAACTCCTCTTTTCTGAGGATTTCCATCTAAAGCCGGAGCTTTACTTTTGTATGTTATGTTCTTACGGCCTTTTCTTACCAATTGATTAATTGTAGGCACTATTCCTCCAACACTTTCAAAAATTTCAGACCCTCAATATATCTATATTGAGGGTTTTTGTCAAGTTATGTTATTTAAAAATCTGAAAAATTACTTCTCTTCAGCTTCTGGAGAGTCTTCGCCACCCTCTTCTCCGCCTTCGAGAATTTCTTTTTCTTCTTCCGGCAATTCAATGATTAAATCTTTATATTTCTTTAATCCTGTACCTGCCGGAATCAAATGTCCCATTACAACGTTCTCTTTTAAACCAAACAGATTATCAACCTTTGCCTGAATAGACGCATTGGTTAACACTTTTGTGGTTTCCTGGAACGATGCCGCTGAGATGAAACTTTCCGTTGATAATGCCGCCTGCGTAATTCCAAGCAAAACGTTATCAAAAGTAGCCGGTTCGGCGTCTCTTACTTCCGGAACTTTTTTCTCTTTACGTTTCATGTCATTTGTGATTTCTCTGAATTTTGCGCGAGTAATCAACTGACCTACACGTAAATCGGAGTCGCCGGGGTCGAGAACGTAAACCATATTTTGAACTCTGTTGTTCTCGTGATTGAATTTAACGCGATCAACCAAGTCTTCGTCGATGAAATCCGTATCGCCAGCGCTTACAACGCGAACTTTTTTCAGCATCTGTCTAACGATAACTTCGATGTGTTTATCGTTAATCTTAACGCCCTGTAAACGGTAAACTTCCTGAATTTCATTTACAAGATATTCCTGAACCGCGTTGGTTCCTTTGATTTTCAGAATATCGTGAGGATTAATCGGTCCGTCGGTTATTTTTTCGCCGGCGGGAATTTCATCCCCTTCCTGAACCAAAGTATGTTTACCAATCGGAACGCTGTAAACTTCCTGAATAGAGCCGTCAAACGATTCGACAATAATTTCGCGCGAACCTCTTTTTCTTGCTCCGAACTTCACAATACCTTCAATTTCGGACACTACAGCCGTTTCATGCGGACTGCGCGCTTCGAACAATTCCGTTACTCTCGGAAGACCGCCCGTAATATCCCGCGTTTTGCTTGCTTCCTTAGAAATTTTTGCCAAAGCCGTACCGGCTTGAACAACTTCATCTTCGTCAACGGAAAGATAAGCTCCAATCGGCATGTTAAACGCTTTTTCGGTTCCGTCTTCGGCGATAATAACAATAGAAGGCGTCAAAGTTTTATCTTTAAATTCCGTAACAACCTTCTGAACGTGACCTGTTTGCGCGTCGGAAAGATCTTTTACGGAAACTCCGGGCACCAAATCAACAAATTTTACGCGTCCTGAAATATCTGTTAAGATTACCGAGTTATACGGGTCATGCGTATATAACGGCTGTTTCGGTTTAACTTTTGCTCCTTCGTTGACCAATAATTCCGCGCCGTAAGGAACTTCGTAACGTTTAATCTGGCGGTTATCGGAATCAACAATATTAATCGCTCCTCTTCTTCCGATAACGACTTTTGCCGTAGTGGTATCTCCGAAAATATCGGTTTTGGTATTTTCAACAAAGTTTACTTTTTCAAACTGAACAAATCCCTCGACGGAAGATTCAACTTGCGATTGACTTGCAATATGCGATGAAGTGCCGCCCAAGTGGAAAGTTCTAAGAGTAAGCTGCGTTCCCGGCTCGCCGATTGATTGCGCCGCCACGATTCCCACGGCTTCGCCGATTTCGACAAGTTTTCCGGTCGTAAGGTTACGTCCGTAACACTTTGCGCAAATTCCGTGTTCCGCTTCGCATGTTAAAACGGTTCTTATCAGTACGGAATCAATATTTGCATCATCGATTCTTTCGGCAATCTCTTCGGTAATCAACTCGCCCGCTTCAACATAAATTTCGTCGGTCTTAGGATCGTAAACGTCTTCCTGAGCGACGCGTCCCGTTATGCGTTCTGCAAGCGGCTCTCTTTCGTGCTCGCCATCTTTTAACGCTTTAATATAAACGCCGCGAATCGTTCCGCAATCTTCTTCGGATACAATTACATCCTGCGCAACGTCTGTTAATCTTCTCGTTAGGTAGCCGGCGTCTGCTGTTTTAAGAGCCGTATCCGCCAAACCTTTACGCGCGCCGTGAGTTGAAATAAAGTATTCCAACACGGAAAGACCTTCCTTAAAGTTTGCGATAATCGGATTTTCAATAATTGCGCCCGATTGTCCCGAAAGGTTTTTCTGCGGTTTCTGCATCAATCCGCGCATACCCGCCAACTGACGAACCTGCTCCTGAGAACCTCTAGCGCCGGAATCAACCATCATGTGAAGCGGATTAAATCCGTTTCTGTCTTTTTTAAGTTCCAGCATCAGAGCTTTGGCAATATCGTTAGTTGTGTAAGTCCAAACGTCAATAATTTTGTTGTAGCGTTCGGTGTCGGTAATCAAACCTTGTTCGTATTCGTCAAAGATTTTACCTACTTCCTCATTCGATTCCTTAATAAGCTTTTCTTTTACGGAAGGAACAATCATATCGCTAAAACTGATGGAAATACCGGCTTTGGTCGAATATGCGTATCCCAAATCTTTCAAATCGTCAAGGAATTTAGCCGTTCTTTCGTTACCGAGTTTGGTAAATAATTTATAAATCAATCCGCTAAAGTTTTTCTTAACCAAAAGCTCGTTGATAAACCCGATTTCCTCGGGAACAATGCGGTTAAAAATAACTCTACCGGGAGTTGTGTCAATTATTTTTCCGTTAATGCGGACTTTTATTTTCGCGTGCAGCGAAACTCTTTCTTCATCATAAGCAAGCAGCACTTCATGTTTGTCGCTGAAAATCATTCCTTCGCCGAGTTCGCCGTCGTTAACTTTCGTCAGATAATAAATTCCGAGGATAATATCCTGAGTCGGGACAACAATCGGGTTTCCGTTTTGAGGCGAAAGAATATTTTGACTTGAAAGCATCAAAAGAGTGGCTTCCAACTGCGCTTCGAAAGAAAGTGGAAGGTGAACCGCCATCTGGTCGCCGTCAAAGTCGGCGTTAAACGCGGTACAAACCATCGGGTGAAGCTGAATAGCTTTACTGTCGATAAGTTTCGGCTGAAAAGCCTGAATTCCCAATCTGTGAAGCGTCGGGGCGCGGTTAAGCATTACGGGATGTCCTTCGATTAATTTTTCGAGGATTTCCCAAATAACATCTTCCTTACGATCAACGGCTTTTCTTGCGCTTTTTACAGTTTTATAATAACCTCTTTCAATCAATTTTCTGATGATAAAAGGTTTGTAAAGCTCAACCGCCATATCTTTCGGCAAACCGCATTCGTGCAGTTTCAGCTCCGGACCAACGACGATTACCGAACGTCCGGAATAATCGACGCGCTTACCGAGAAGGTTTTGTCTGAATCGTCCCTGTTTTCCTTTCAGCATATCGGATAATGATTTCAGCGGACGGTTTCCGTCGCTGCGAACCGCGCTTGAACGGCGGGAATTATCAAACAACGCGTCAACGGCTTCCTGAAGCATTCTTTTCTCATTTCTGAGAATTACTTCCGGCGCTTTGATGTCGATTAATCTTTTCAATCTGTTGTTGCGGATGATAACGCGTCTGTACAAATCGTTCAAATCGCTTGTAGCAAATTTTCCGCCTTCGAGAGGCACCAAAGGTCTTAATTCCGGCGGAATTACGGGGATAATGCTCATCACCATCCATTCCGGCTTATTCGGAACCTTGCCCGGTTTTTCGCGAAAAGCTTCGAGAACTCTCAAACGCTTCAGCAAATCGGATCTTTTCTGCTGTGATGTTTCTTCAGCCAAACGGTTTTTCAGCTCGTGAAAAAGAGCCTCAACGTCGGATTCTTTAAGAAGCGTACGTACCGCATCTCCGCCGATTTTTGCGACAAATTTGTTAGGATCGTCGTCTTCGAGAGTTTCGTTTTCCTGCGGAAGCGACATTAAGATTTCGTAATATTGATCCTCGGAAAGCAGGTCTTTTTTCTTCAAACCTGTCGGACCGGGATTAATAACTATATATGATTCATAATAAATTACTTTTTCAAGTTCTTTGGTTTTTAAGCCGATAATATTCCCGATTTTGGAAGGAAGGGCTTTAAAAAACCAAATATGAACTACCGGAACCGCTAATTCTATATGTCCCATTCTTTCGCGGCGAACGCTTTTTTGGGTAACTTCAACGCCGCATCGGTCGCAAACAATTCCTTTGTAACGGATGCCTTTATATTTACCGCATGCGCATTCCCAGTCTTTTACCGGTCCGAATATTTTTTCACAAAACAAACCGTCTTTTTCCGGACGAAATGATCTATAATTTATCGTTTCGGGCTTTGTTACTTCGCCGTGCGAACGCGACAAAATATCGTCGGGACTCGCCAAGCTGATCGTAATGCTTTTTATATCTTTTACTTTTCTTTCTTGCGCTCCGAATCGCATAGATTTATCTCCTTGTAGAAAAATTCTTAATTAAGTTTAATTTCAAGTCCTAATCCCTGAAGTTCTTTTATCAGAACGTTAAATGATTCAGGAATGCCGGGTTCGGAGATATTATCTCCCTTAACAATAGCTTCGTAAATCTTAGCTCTTCCCTGAACGTCGTCGCTTTTAACGGTTAAGATTTCCTGAAGAATATGCGATGCTCCGTAACCTTCCAAAGCCCACACTTCCATTTCTCCGAATCTCTGACCGCCGAATTGCGCCTTTCCGCCCAATGGCTGCTGAGTAATTAACGAATAAGGACCTGTTGAACGCGCATGAAGTTTATCATCAATCATATGACCGAGTTTAAGCATGTAAATATATCCGGTCATAACTTTCTGATGGAATTTCTCACCGGTTAATCCGTTGTAGAGCGTGGATTTACTTCCTTCTCCGATTTCGGCTTCTTTAATCCATTCCTCGATTTCGTGGAATTTTGCGCCGTCGAACACCGGAGTTTCAAATTTGTAACCCAAGCGCTTTCCTACCCAACCGAGAACGGTTTCGTAAATCTGCCCGATATTCATACGGGAAGGCACGCCGAGCGGATTAAGAATAATATCCACCGGAGTTCCATCTTCGGTAAAGGGCATATCCTCAACCGGCACAACTTTGGCGACAACGCCTTTGTTTCCGTGGCGACCCGCCATCTTATCTCCAACCTGCAGTTTACGTTTTTTGGCAACATAAACTTTTGCAAGCTGAACGATTCCCGGGGGTAAATCATCGCCGCCGATGATATTCAGTTTGTCGCGTTTGTAAGTTTCATGCATTTCGGCGAAAGAAACATAATAACTGCGATATAATTTAGTGATGTATTCGTTTGTCTTTTCGTCATCGAACCATTCGGTTCTGTAATCTAATTTTGTAACGTCTTCAAGGGATTCAAAAACGCCTTCCTTAATCTTGGTTCCGCTTTTAATTACAACCGAACCGTCGAGATCGTGAATTCCGTTAGTCGTTTTACCTAAAGTAAGCTTGTACAACTTCTGAACCAGTTTATCGTAGTATTCTTCTTTGGATTTCTCAAATTTACGATCGAGTTCTTCAAGCTGTTTTTTCTCGCGTTTTTTAGTTTCCGGATCTTTTGTTTTACGGCTGAAAAGTCGCGTTTTAAGTACGATTCCGTGCAATCCGGGAGGCGCTTTTTTAGACGCGTCCTTAACGTCGCCCGCTTTATCGCCGAAAATCGCTTTCAGCAGTTTTTCTTCGGGCGTAGGATCGCTTTCCCCCTTCGGCGTAATTTTACCGACGAGAATATCTCCTTCGTTGATAAGCGCGCCTTCCCGCACGATTCCGTTTTCATCCAAATTACGCGTGGTTTCTTCGCTTACGTTCGGAATATCCCTTGTCAGTTCTTCCTGTCCCCGTTTCGTTTCGCGAACCTGAAGCTCGAATTCTTCGATATGAATCGAAGTAAAGGTATCGTTTTGAACAAGTCTTTCACTGATAATAATAGCGTCTTCAAAGTTATATCCGCGCCACGGCATAAATGCTACAAAAACGTTCTTTCCGAGAGCCAACTCTCCGTTTTCCATTGCATGACCGTCGGCTAAAACATCCCCTTTTTTTACTTTCTGACCGACTTTAACAACCGGTTTCTGGTTCAAGCAGGTTTCCTGGTTTGTTCCGGAAAACTTAATCAGACGGTAATCGACAGTTCTGTATTCGTCAAAAGTTGTTAACGCTTCTTCGCTGTCGGGATCTATATCGTATTTTACTGTGATTTTCTTTGCGTCAACATATTCAACAACGCCTTTTCCTTCGGAAAGGATTAAGGAGCGTGAATCGTGAGCCAATTTATATTCCATTCCGGTTCCGACAATCGGCGCTTCCGGTTTCAGAAGCGGAACAGCTTGGCGCTGCATGTTGGATCCCATTAACGCGCGGTTGGCGTCGTCATGATCAAGGAAAGGAATTAATGATGCGCCGGCGCTTATAATCTGAGCGGGAGCGACATCCATATAGTTTATTTCTTCGGGATGAACGACCGGAAATTCGCCTTTAAAACGGCATTTAACTCTTTCGTTCAGAAACTCCCCTTTTTCGTTAATCGGTGCGTTTGCCTGAGCGATAATAAACTGATCTTCTTCGTCGGCGCTCAGGTATTCGACCTTTTTCGTAACTTTGCCGTTTATAACCTTGCGGTAGGGCGTTTCGATAAAACCGTAATCGTTTACTCTCGCATAAATTGTCAGAGAGGAAATAAGACCGATGTTCGGACCTTCGGGAGTTTCAATCGGACAAAGGCGACCGTAATGCGTATGGTGAACGTCGCGGACTTCAAATCCGGCTCTTTCACGCGTTAAACCTCCCGGTCCTAAAGCGGAGATTCTTCTTTTGTGCGTAAGTTCCGAGAGCGGATTGGTTTGATCCATAAATTGGGAAAGCTGGTTTGTACCGAAAAACGCATTAATAACGCTGCTGATTGTTCTTGCGTTAACCAAATCCTGCGGCTGCATATTTTCGGCGTCGCGGATGTTCATTCTTTCGCGAATGGTTCTCGCCATACGCGCCATCCCGACATTGTACTGCTGCATTAGCTGCTCGCCGACGGTGCGGATTCTTCTGTTTCCCAAATGGTCAATATCGTCAACGGGAATATTTCCCTTTTTAAGCTCGATTATTTTCTTCATTATCGCAATAATATCCTCAATCGTTAAGATTGTGGTATCAAGCGAAATGTTGAGCCCGAGTTTATCGTTCATTCTGAAACGACCTACTTCGCCCAGATCGTACCGTTTTTCGTTAAAGAATAATTTATCGATTAAACCTTGCGCCGTTTCAATATCGGGCGCTTCGCCTGTTCTCAACTGGCGGTAAATGGCAAAAAGAGCTTCTTCCTTCGTCTGAGCAGGATCCTTCTTTAATGTATTCAGTATTAAATCTTGTTCATATGAGGTAGGAGTTGTAATTAATTTTACTTTCTCAACCGTGGAAGCTTTAATGTTATCGATAATTTCTTCGGTAAGTTCTTCGTTTTTCGAAACATAAATTTCACCGGTGTTAACATCGATAACATCTTCGAGAGCGGGCATTCCTACATGCTCGCTGTAATTTAAATCTTTACTTTTAACTTCAACGGATTGTTGGAAAATATTAAGAATTTCCTCGTCGCTTATATATCCCAAAGCTCTGAGCAATGTCGTCGCAGGGAATTTTTTCCTTCTGTCGATATAAACATACATGATATGATGTATATCCGTTGCAAACTCAACCCATGAACCGCGGAAAGGAATAATGCGAGCCGAATAGATTGGCGTTCCGTTCGGGTGTACGGTCTGCGAGAATGCAACTCCCGGGGAACGGTGCAGCTGGCTAACGATAACGCGCTCGGCGCCGTTAATAATAAACGTTCCTCTGTCAGTCATAAAGGGAAGATTACCGAGATAAACTTCCTGCTCAATACTGTTGATGTATTCTTCGGTTTCATCATCCCGCGTTGAAAGACGTAATTTGGCTTTGACGGGAGCGTTATATGTTAATCCGCGTTCTTCGCATTCGTCCTGCGAAAAGCGGGGTTTTTCAACATTATAACTGATAAAATCTAATCTGTAAAACTCTTTATTGTCAAAAATCGGGAAATTAGCCAAAAATACCGACTGCAATCCTTTGTTTTCACGTTCTTCGGGTTTAACTCTCATTTGAGCGAAATCCTCAAATGATTGGAGTTGTACATCCAACAAATCAGGCATATCTAAGACAGGAGCAATGGTCGAGAAGGTAATTCTTTTATTTTTGGGATTTATTTTAATGTTGTCCAATCCTAACCTCCAAATAAAAATAGATTATGCTTTAAAAAAAATATATAGCGATAGGACGGATTACTCCATCCTATCACTTTTTTAAATGTTATTCGTAATTTTAATCAAGCTTATTTAAGCTCGACAGTTGCTCCGGCTTCTTCCAAATCAGCTTTAATTTTTTCAGCTTCTTCTTTTGAAACGCCTTCTTTAACGGCTTTCGGAGCTGAATCAACTAATTCCTTAGCTTCTTTCAATCCCAAACCGGTGTGCGCTCTTACAACTTTAATAACGTTGATTTTCTTGTCGCCGATTCCGGCTAAAACAACGTCAAATTCAGTTTTTTCTTCAGCTGCCGGCGCATCGCCGCCTGCTGCCGCTCCGCCTGCCATTACTACAGGGGCTGCTGCGGTTACGCCGAATTCTTCTTCCAAAGCTGTTTTTAATTCGGCGGCTTCAACTAATGTTAAACCTTTAATTTGTTCAACGATTTCTGCAATCTTATCGGACATTTTATATTCTCCTTGTTTTAAATATCTTTATTAAAAATTTATGCGGCTTCTTTTTTGCTTATTTGATCAACTACGCTTACCAAATCTCTCATTACGGCATTTATTGCGCCGACAATACCGGTAGCGGGTTGCGCTATGCTGCCGACGATGCTCGCCATAATTTCATCTTTTGTGGGCATGGACGCCAGAACATCCAGCTTATCGCTTGAGTAGAAAGTAGAATCAATGTAAGCGCCTTTCAGAGCAAATGTTTTCTTCTCGTCAAAGTACTTTTTAATGATTTTTGCCGGAGCTACAAAGTTTTCTCCGGTAAATGCAAATCCGGTCATTCCAACCAGAATATCATTAAATTCGTCGTAACCGCCGATTTCTTCAATCGCTTTTTTAGCCAAAGTATTCTTAAATACTTTGTAGGTTACTTCTTCCTTTCTGAACTCACGACGCAATTCGCTGATGTCCGCCACATCGATACCGTGGTAATCAACCAAATAGACCGCCTGGGAGTTCTCGAACAACTCCTTGATTTCTGCAATTTGTTCTGCTTTTTCGGTTCTATTCATTTTGCACCTAAGTTAAATTTCTTATTAGTTTTTTTAGAAGCATATATGTGTAAATGAGTGCGTAATCTTATTTAGTCAGCGATAAAGCTTCGTCTTTGTTTATCTTAAGTCCGGGTCCCATTGTGCTTGCTAAGTAAAGGGACTTAACATATTGTCCTTTTGCCGAAGCGGGGCGCAGTCTGATAATTGTTTTTAAGAAAGACGCTACGTTTTCAACCAGCTTGTCAGTCTCAAAGTTCAACTTTCCTAAGGAAGTATGAACAATTCCGGTTTTGTCAACGCGGAACTCAATTTTACCGGCTTTTACTTCTTTGATTGCCTTTGCAACGTCCATTGTAACAGTCCCAACCTTCGGATTCGGCATCAAACCGCGAGGTCCGAGAATACGACCCAACTTACCGACTTCAGCCATAGTATCCGGGGTTGCAATTATTACATCAACATCAGTCCAGCCTTCTTTAACTTTTTCAACGTATTCTTCAAGTCCCGCATAATCGGCGCCCGCTTCTAAAGCTTCTTTGGCTTTTTCCGGTTTTGCAAAGACTAAAACACGAACTGTTTTACCGGTTCCGTGAGGCAGAATTACCGTACCGCGAACCATCTGGTCTGCATGTCGAGGATCAACGCCGAGTCTGATGTCGCAATCCAAGGATTCGACAAACTTTACGCTCGAAACTTCTTTAAGCAAATCAATCGCTTCGGCTAAAGAATACTCTTTCTTCAGATCGACTTTTTCTTTTATCGCTTTAACTCTTTTGGAAACTTTCATATCCTATACCAACAAATTTTTTAATTAATCTTTTCTCTTAATCTTGAACCTTAACACCCATGCTGCGTGCCGTTCCGGCAATCATATTGATTGCGTTGTCAATGTCGTTTGCATTCAAATCCGGCATTTTTGCTTCGGCAATTTCCTGAAGCTGCGCTCTTGTTATTGTACCGACTTTGTTCTTATTCGGTTCGCCCGAGCCTTTATCCAATTTAATCGCTTTCTTTATTAAAACAGCTGCAGGAGGAGTTTTAGTAATAAATGTAAATGATTTATCAGCATATACCGTAATTACTACAGGAATAATTAATCCCGCCTTATCGGCTGTTTTAGCATTGAATTGCTTACAAAACTCCATAATGTTAACGCCGCGCTGACCAAGAGCAGGTCCAACAGGAGGCGAAGGATTAGCTTGTCCCGCAGGAATTTGTAATTTGATGTAACCAGAAATTTTCTTTGCCATAACTAAACCTATTTTTTAAATTTATTTTTCTAATTCTGCTTGTATAAAATCCAATTCTACCGGAGTTTTTCGTCCGAAAATTGAAACCATAACTTTCATTTTCATCTTCTCTTCGTTCACTTCTTCAATATAGCCGGAGAAGTTATTGAAAGGTCCATCGATTATTTTAACGTAGTCGCCGGTTCTGAACATTGTTTCCGTTCTTTCAACATCCTGATCCTTTGTGATTTTCCCGATAATTCTTTTAACTTCGTCGGGCATCAACGGAATCGGTTTGTTTTTATTGCCCAAAAATCCCATTACCGACTGAGTATTCGAGATAACGTCGTAAACCTTAGTATCCATTATTGCGTGCAGCAAAATATAACCCGGGAAAAAGTTTTTGGTTTTAGTCCTTTTCTTTCCATCTTTTACTTCAAAAACTTTTTCTGTGGGAACAAGTACCTCGATTATTCTCTCACGCAGCGATTCATCATCTTCTATCGCCATTTCGATAAGGTTTTTAACCTTGTTTTCATGACCTGAAAATGTGCGAACCACATACCATTTAGCCGCTGAATTTTCCAATTAGAATATTCCCCTTATCATTTGAACCAGCGCTATATCAACAAGGTAAGTGAATAAAGCAAAAAGTAAACTTACTACAATAACAACGTTGGTTGATTCAATCAACTCGTCTTTTGTAGGCCAGGTTACCTTTTTCATTTCCTTTACTACATCGTTAAAAAAATCGATAATCTTCTGTTTCATCGTTTAACCTTTTTTATGCTTGCACGAGAGGAGGGATTCGAACCCCCAACCTGCGGTTTTGGAGACCGCTGCTCTGCCAATTGAGCCACTCTCGTATTAAAAATTTATTTAGTTTCCTTAAAAACCACGTGCTTTCTTATAACGGGATCGTATTTTTTATACTCAACTCTTCCAGGATGATTTCTTTTGTTCTTAGTGGTAGTATATCTGTAGCCGGTTCCGGCTGTGCTTTCCAAAATTATTCTTATTCTTGCGTTTTTTGCTTTTGCCATTTTTAAATCTCCAAAACTTTATTTTTCCGAGCGTAAGGCTCATTTGCCTTAGAGCTGACGACCGGACTTGAACCGGTGACCTCATCCTTACCAAGGATGTGCTCTACCGACTGAGCTACGTCAGCATAAAAAATAAGAGTGAAAGTGAAATTACTTTCACTCTTGCTAATACAAATAGGGGAAAGTTGAGCGGGAGACGGGACTCGAACCCGCGACCAACAGCTTGGAAGGCTGTGACTCTAGCCAACTGAGTTACTCCCGCGTGTAAATAGCGTAAATTAACTTTTACCCGGTATTAGCGTAACTTTTTGCGACTGAGAAATAGAGAAAGTCGTAAAGTTAAATTAAATTCAATAAAAAGAACTTAAAAGTTCATTGTGGGCGGCGAGGGATTCGAACCCCCAAAGGCGTATGCCAACGGATTTACAGTCCGCCCCGGCTCTCCAACTCCGGCGTCCGCCCAAAACTTTCATTATATTTATGAACATATAAATTTCAAGAGCAACAAATTTATGGCTTTTTTAATATTAATGCAAATCTTTTTTTTGAGATTTTTTCTGAAATTAGTTAATCAGTTTGGATAATGGAAATTATTTCTCAAAAACAATGCAACAAACTTTTTTAGTATGAATAATCAAACCGCCCCTTTTCCTCACTATTTGTCTTTCCGTAGATTTTAATTTATATTCAAAATAGGAATTACTTGAAAAGGAGCTATAACTTTTTGAGCAACTATTAATCGCCTGGAACAGGTTATGAATTCTAAAAAAGCAACTAAATTCAAAAATAAATATCGTATTGCATCAACACGGTTGCAATCGTGGGATTACGGGTCGTTTGGTTCTTACTTCATTACCATTTGTACTGCAAACAGGAAAGAATTTTTCGGAAATATCAATAACGGGAAAATGAATTTATCCGAAATTGGTCAATTAGCGTATGATTTATGGTTTGAAATTCCGAACCATGCACAAAATATTGCATTGGGGGAATTTATTGTAATGCCCAATCATGTTCATGGAATTTTAAATTTAACAAATGATGATGATGACGACAATGTAGAGACAAGGCATGCCTTGTCTCTACCACAACAACCACAACAACCGGAACAAACAATTGGGCAAAAACGATTTCAGAATCAAGGCAAAAATACGATTTCATCAATTATTGGTTCATATAAATCTGCTGTATCAAAACAGGCACACAAATTAATATTGGAATTCAAATGGCAATCCCGATTTTATGACCATATCATTCGTGATGAAAAATCATATCAAGAAATCTGCAATTATATTATCAATAATCCCGAAAATTGGAATGATGACACATATAATATAACAGAAATCTTTAATAAAAGACATTAGGACTCACCATTATGATACCCAAACTTAAAATATCCGACAACTTGGAATTATCACAACTTTCTCTCGGGTTTTGGAGATTGCTTAAATGGAATTTTAGCGGAAAAGAGTTGCTCGGTTTTATCAAGGAATTAACTGAAATCGGTGTTACTTCGTTTGACCATGCCGACATTTACGGCGATTACATGTGCGAATCGGTATTCGGGAACATACTCGGTGAAAATTCTCACCTGCGAAGTCAGATACAGCTTGTAACCAAATGCGGTATAAAACTCGTAAGCAAAAATCGTCCCGCAAACAGCTTTCACTGCTACGATACAACTAAAGATTACATTATCGCCGAAGCTGAAAAATCGCTTAAAAACCTTAAAACCGACTATCTCGACCTCCTTTTAATTCACCGTCCCGATTATCTGATGAACGCCGAAGAAGTTGCCGAAGCATTCACATCGCTGAAAAACAGCGGCAAAGTTAATAATTTCGGCGTTTCCAATTTTACTCGTTCCCAGTTTGAACTTCTCCAATCGTTCCTTCCCTTTAAACTTGCGACTGACCAAATCGAGATTAACCTCTTTAATTTCAAACATCTCGAAAACGGCGATTCTGAGTTTTTACAAATGAATAAAATTATACCGATGGTTTGGTCGCCTCTGGCAGGGGGAAGAATTTTTACCGATAAAAGCGAAAAGGGAGAAAGAATCAGATATGTGCTCGGAGAATTAAGAGAGGAAACCGGAGCGGAATATGATGTAATTGCATTGTCTTGGCTTCTTAAACTACCGCTTAATCCCGTAATTGTTCTCGGTAGCGGTAAAATTAAGAGAATCCGGAACGCCGCAAAAGCATTTAATCTTGAATTGACTAACGAACAGTGGTACAGACTATGGACAGCGTCGAAAGGGCATGAAGCGCCGTAAAAAAGAGGTGAATTACTTTTCTTCTAATAATTTTTTGAATTCGGAATTCATCTTTACTTCAAATTTATTTCCCTTCCGGATAATCATATAAACGGGAATATCCAGACTTTCAGCCAAAGCAAAACCTTTTTGCGGTCCCAAAACATCGAATGCTGTTGCGTAGGCATCGGCAATCATACATGAAGGATCTACGACTGAAACCGAGGCGAGATTATGAGTAATCGGTTTGCCCGTTTTAGGATTTATTGTATGTGAATACCTTTTTCCGTTTACTTCAAAGTAATTCATGTAGTCGCCCGAAGTCGCGATACTCAAATCGTGAAGTTTAAGCGCTATGCTGATTCCCTTTTCATTAGGATTTACAACGCCAACCCGCCAAATCGAACTATCGGCTTTTACTCCGTGTGCGCGAAGTTCTCCGCCGATTTCCACAAGGTAATTCTCGATTCCCTTAGATTCAAGGAAATCCCCAACCTTATCTACTCCGTATCCCTTTGCAATTGATGAGAAATCAAGATAAACACTCGAAGATTTTTTTCTCACTTCCGGCTTATCGATTTTATCTTCAATTAATGTAAAATCAACAAGTTTTTTCGCCGAATCTATTTCTGCGCTCGTGGGAATTTTTTCGTCCCGCTTTTCCGGTCCGAATCCCCAAAGATTAACCAGCGGCATAATTGTGGGGTCAAAATAACCGTCGCTGATTTTTGCCACATATTTTGCCTGTCTCAGGACAACCACAAAGTCTTTGGAAACCGGAAACCACTCCGTTTTATTAAATGCGTTGAATCTCGAAATCTCAGAATTGGGTATATAAGTGGACATCTCCATATTTACATGTTTTAGAACAGAATCTATCTCTATGTGTATTTGAGATAAATTTACTTTTTCCGCCGGATTTACATACTTAACGGAATAAGTCGTTCCCATGGTTTTTCCTGTTAGAACGACTTCTTCGGAACTTTGCTTTCCGCATGAAATAAAAACTAAGGTTATAAATAGAAGTAATAAAGATGTTTTTTTCAAAAAAATGCGCCTTTTCTATTTTCTCCAACGCCAGTTATCGTAATAATCCCAACTAAATACGGCGTTTAATTCTTCAAGTTCTTTTGTCTTTTCATTCAGATTTGCTTTAACTACGTCGCCAATCGAGAGCAAACCGATGATTTTTCCTTCCTTTACGATAAAGAGGTGGCGAAGTTTTTTACCGAGAAATTTATCCATTAAAGTATAAATACTTTCATCATAATTTGCAGTAATCAGATTTGTTTGCATCAGTTCTTTTATGGGAGTTATTTTACAGTCGTAAGAATCATCCGCCACATTATGAAGTAAATCCCTTTCAGTCCAAATACCGACATATTTATCCCCTTCTTTAATTGCTATGCCGCCGATATTTTTCTCAACCATCAATTTTACGGCTTCGTTAATTAATGTATCGGGAGTTACGGAAATTATTTCAGTCCCTTTTTCTTTCAGTAGATCTTCTGCTGTTTTCATATAAACTCCTAAATATTTATAAATAAAGAGCTTGTTTACACAAGCTCAAATTGATTAACTGCCAAAATCATCATAAAGAATGTTCTCTTTTTCCACGCCCAAGTCATCAAGCATCTTGGTAACGGCGCTAATCATCAGCGGCGGACCGCAGAGGTAATATTCGCAATCTTCCGGCGCTGGATGATCTTTAAGATAAGTATCGTAAAGAACCTGATGAATAAATCCGACTTTCCCCGTCCAGTTATCTTCGGGAAGGGGTTCGGATAACGCGAGATACCACTTAAAGTTGGGATGCTCTTCCTGAAGTTTGTCAAATTCTTCGACGTAGAACGCTTCGCGAAGACTGCGCGCGCCGTACCAGAATGACATTTTCCGCTTGCTGTTTAAGCGTTTAAGCTGATCAAAAATATGTGAGCGCATCGGAGCCATTCCGGCGCCGCCGCCGATAAATATCATCTCGTTATCCGTATCGCGAGCGAAAAATTCTCCGTAAGGACCGGAAATCGTAACCTTATCGCCCGGCTTCAGACTGAAAATATAGGAGGACATCTGTCCCGGAGGAACGTCAGGCATTCTCGGAGGAGGAGTTGCAATACGGACATTCAGCATTATCATCCCTCTTTCGAGAGGATAATTTGCCATTGAGTAAGCGCGAACAATCGGCTCGTCAACTTTTGATACATAACGCCACAAATTGAATTTATCCCAATCGGGTCTGTACTGCTCTTCAATATCAAAATCTTTGTAGTAAACCGTATGAGGCGGAGCTTCAATCTGAATATATCCTCCGGCGCGGAATTCAACATTTTCACCTTCAGGCAAATCGAGAATAAGCTCTTTAATAAAGGTAGCCACATTTCTGTTGGAGCGAACCGTGCATTCCCATTTCCGGATATCAAATATCTCGGCGGGAATCTCAATTTTTAAGTTCTGCTTAACGGCAACTTGGCATGAAAGTCTGTACCCTTCCCTAATCTGAGTCCGGGTGAGTTTCCCCTTTTCGGTCGGAAGCACATCTCCGCCGCCTTCTTTTACAACCAGCTTACATTCGCCGCAGGTGCCCTGCCCGCCGCATGCGGACGGAACGTAAATTCCTTTATCGGCTAAGGCAAAAAGAAGTTTTGAACCGACAGGCACTTTTACAGATTTTTCGGGATCGTCATTAATATTAATTTCAACTTCCCCGCTTGAAACTAACTTTGATTTTGCCAGTAAAATTATCAATACAAGAGCGATAACTATTATGATAAATAGCGCCACTCCCAATATTATTAAACTAAATCCTTCCATTCATTTTCCTCTAAAGTTGAATTCCCGAAAAGAGCATAAATGCCATAGCCATTAAACCTGCCGTGATAAATGTAAGTCCCAAACCGCGCAAAGCCTTCGGGGGATTACTGTATTTCAATCGTTCCCTGATGCCGGCAAGCGCAATAATTGCCAAAGCCCAGCCGATTCCCGAACCGAAACCGTAAACAACGCTTTCGCCGAAAGTATAATTTCTTTCAACCATAAATAACGAGCCGCCCATAATTGCGCAGTTTACCGTTATCAGTGGGAGAAATATTCCGAGCGCATTATAAAGAGACGGTACAAACTTATCAAGAAACATCTCCAAAATCTGTACGATTGCGGCAATTACTCCGATGTAGGTTATGTATCCCAAAAAACTCAAGTCAACATCGGGTAAACCAACCCACGAAAGAGCGCCTTCTTTCAGGACATTTGTGTAAATTAAATTATTTACGGGAACCGTAATTGCCTGAACGACAACGACGGCTATTCCCAAACCGATTGCGGTTTCAACTCTCTTGGAAACTCCGAGGAATGTACACATTCCCAGGAAGAAGGCAAGAGCCATATTTTCAATAAAAATAGATTTTACGAATAAACTCAGATAATGCTCAAACATATCAATCGCTCTCTCTTTGTTCTGGTTTTAAAGTGCGAATTACCCAAATCAGCAATCCGATTAAGAAGAATGCGCTCGGAGGCATTAGAAGCAAACCGTTTGTTGTGTACCAACCGCCGCTCGAAACCGTAGGCAAAATAGATATGCCGAAAAGCGTTCCCGATCCGAACAATTCACGGAAAAATCCGACCGTAAGAAGAATAAAACTGTATCCCAATCCGTTTCCGATTCCATCCAAAAAGCTTTCCACCGGAGGATTCTTCAGAGCGTATGCTTCGGCGCGCCCCATAACAATACAGTTGGTAATAATCAAACCGACATAAACCGAAAGCTGTTTGCTGATTTCAAAAGCAAAAGCGCGGATAAGCTGGTCGGCAATAATTACAAGCGATGCGATAATCGTCATCTCAACAAGAATACGAATGCTGCTCGGAACGTGCTTGCGAATAAGACTTACAAAAAAGTTTGAAAAAGCCGTTACAAGAGTTACGGCAAGAGCCATAACCACAGCCGTTTCCATTTTGGAAGTAACGGCAAGAGCCGAGCAAATTCCAAGGATCTGAAGCGCAATCGGGTTATTCTTAAAAACCGGATCGAACAAAATTTCTTTATAACTTAGTTTTTTACTCATGTTTTTTACCTCTTAAATTTTCCAGATACGGAAGGTAGCCGTTTTTCCCGAGCCAAAAATGCACCAAGTTATTTACGCCGCGAGTTGTTAATGTAGCTCCGGAAAGTCCGTCAATAGTATATTTTGCACGGGGATCATTAGCGCTGACTTTTCCTTTAATCACCTGCAAAATCGGACGCCCGGTCGAATCGTAAGCCTGTTTGCCTACCCACAAAGCTCTCCATTTCGGATTTTCAACCTCGCCACCGAGTCCGGGAGTTTCACCCTGATCGTAAAAGGTAAGTCCTTTAACCGTGTGAAGATCTTTATCCAAAGCAAGCAAACCGTACATTGTGGACCACAAACCTTTACCGTAAATCGGAAGAATGTACTCAGATAATTTTCCGTCCTTGATTACTTTATAAACAACCATATATTTCGGCATTCTTTTAATTCCGGCAATATCTTCATTCGGAGGTATTGCTTCGCCGTAAGTTTTACTGTCGGCAAGGGATTTTATATCAAAATCATCGGGATTTAATTCTTTCGTATATTTTTCTTCGGGAATAACCTCGCCTGTTTTTAAGTTAATAATTTCAGGCTTAATGTGTTCCTCATACACTTTACTAAAGTCCGGACTTTCGCTATCAAAACCGCCGACGTCAAGAATATTACGCACCATATCCGCTTTTTTGTTCGCTACCTGGATAGGCTTTAATTCCACCGCGGCGGTCGATACAAAAATCGAGGCGACAGCACAAACTCCCAAAGCGACGCCAATCGTTTTCTTTACACTATCAGACGACATTTCTTAACTGTCTCCTTTTGATATTTGCATTTATGAAAATCTTATCGATAATCGGAGCAAAAACGTTTCCGAATAATATTGCCAGCATCATTCCTTCCGGGAAAGCCGGATTTACCACCCGTACGAGAACAACCATCACTCCAATTAATAAGCCGTACCAGAACTGACCTTGTTTTGTAACCGCGGCGCTCACCGGATCGGTCGCCATAAAAACCGTTCCGAACGCAAATCCGCCGAGGACAAAATGCCAAAGCGGAGTAACTTCAAACATGGGATTGGTTGAACTTCCGATTAAGTTAAAGGTAAACGCCATTGCAGCCATTCCGATAAGTATGCTCAACATTATCCGCCACGATGCTACTCCGGTGTAGAGGAGAAACGCCGCGCCGATTAATATTGCCAAAGTTGAGGTTTCTCCCATCGAACCGGGAATTAAACCGATAAAGGCATTCCACCATGTTACTCCGGCGTGTGCCAACCCCCCTTCGGCTAATTTTGCCAAAGGAGTAGCTTTGCTTAATCCGTCAACCGCAACCCAAACTTTATCGCCCGAAATAGCGGCAGGGTAAGCAAAAAAGAGAAACGCGCGTCCGACAAGAGCCGGATTGAGAACGTTCATTCCCACGCCTCCGAAAACTTCCTTGCCGAAAACAACGCCGAACGAAATTCCAAGCGCCACTTCCCAATATGGCATGCTGGCGGGAACAATCAGCGGAAAAAGAAGACTTGTTACAAAAAAGCCTTCGTTAATTTCATGCCCGCGGATAACTGCGAAAAGGACTTCCCAAAAACCGCCCGCTACAAGCGTAACAAGATAAAGAGGCAGAAAATGGAAAAATCCCAAAAGAACATCGCTCCAAAAGTTCGAGGCGTCAAACGGAAGTCCGAGCGAAGCGAGCAAACTTCCCTGCCAAGTTCCGGGATTAGCCGCGCCCGAAGAAGCGACGGACAAATTTATCTGATATCCCGTATTATAAAGAGCCATAAAAACAGCCGGCAGAAGCGCAATAACCACAGTCGTCATCGTCTTCTTTAAATCAATTGCGTCCCTGACAAATGTCGGAGATTTTGTGTTTTCTCCTCCGGAATAAAGGAAAGTTTCTATGGCTTCAAAGAGAGGAAAATATTTTTTAAGTTTTCCTTCCTTAAACTCTTTTTCATGTTTATCAAAAAAACTACGTAAGCTCACTATCCTTCCTTCTCAATTGTAGTTAATAGATTTCTTAAATTAACGCCGTGTTCGATTTTAGATTGGCAGACAAATGTACAAAGAGCCAAATCTTCCTCGTCAAGCTCAAGAGCGCCGAGTTTTTCGGACTCTTCAACGTCGCCGACGGCTAACATTCTTAACAAAAATGTCGGTAGAATATCAAGCGGCATAACGGCTTCGTAATTCCCTATCGGCACGATTGCTCTTTTACCGCCGTTTAACGCCATTGTTAAATTGTATTTTTTCTTGGGAGTAAGCGCCGAAAGGAGAATATTCTTAACCGAGAAAAGTTTAGGCGTAGGAATTGCCCACCCGAGCAAATGTTTTTCGCGGTCTTCTTTTAATATCGATATCTGTTTATGAAAGCGTCCCAGATATTCCACTTCATTTTCGGCGATTCTTCCGTTCAGCACCGAGCCTGAAATAACCTTAACATCGGAAGACAAATCCGCTTCTCCGGAAACCAATTCGGAAACATTCGCTCCGAGCGAAGTTCTGATCAATCTCGGATTTTTCGCCATCGGTCCCGCGATTGAAATCACGCGCGAAGTATCGAGTTTCCCCGTTAAGAATAAAGCTCCGATTGCAGCCACATCCTCCGCGTCGATGTACCAAACGGTTTTATTAGAGCCGACAGGATCGATAAAATGAATGTGCGTTCCCGGCAATCCGGCGGGATGAGGACCTGAAAACTCAAAACCTTTTATCTTTTCGTTTTCTTCAATCGTAAAATTATCTTTCGGTGATTTTACGATATTGATATTGCCGTCGGTAAATTTTTCAACTACGGCAACGCCCGCTCTGAAAAACTCTTCCTTTCCTTCCAACACTTTAGTCATCGAAGGAGCATGCGGATTTGTATCCATCATGTTGATAAAAATCGAATGAGGAACAGTTTCGGGATTTGCAATTTTGGAAAACGGGCGCGTTTTAAATGCAACCCAAAGTCCCGAAGCAAGCACCTCGGACATCGCTTTCTCTTTGTCGAGAGATTTTATTTGATCAAGCGGGAAAGAGTCGAAAGTAACTTCATCGTTTCCTTCCTTTTCGATTATCATCGATAAAAATTTTCGTTTGGCGCCTCGGTTAACCGCGACAACTTTTCCCGAAACAGGGGAAGTGAAATTAACGGAGGGGAATTTTTTCGCCGTAAAAAGAGCTTCACCTTTTTTTACGGAATCGCCTTCTTTCTTAATGATTGTCGGCTTCATCCCGACATAGTCGTCCCCGACAATCGCATACTTTGAGGTAAACTTCTCCTCGGCTATTTTCTGCTCCGGCGCGCCGGCGAGGGGAATGTCGAGTCCTTTCTTAATCTTATATTTTTCCATGGGTAATAATTTATTTTTAAATTGAGTTGTAAAATATCAAAATAGAATTTCAGAATCTACCTATTTTTTGAATTGCGCATCAAAAAAACATATAGAAGGCTTTGCATAACCTACTTTATATGTCATTCTTCATTCTTAATTCTTAATTCATAAGCCGTCCCTAACAAAAAGCGGTTGAGACAAACTCTGCGAACTATCTTCAGCCCAAAATATTTTCGCTCTTCATTTGCAAATAACCGAGAAAATCAATAATTTGTTTTCATAAAATAGAGGCGGTTAATTGGGCAACACTTTTTTAAAATATTCCGATACACAAAACTCATCGATGAGGGTGAAAAAAGTTTCCTTTCTCCTTACTTCTCTTTCCG
>WGCV01000021.1 GCA_015493615.1 Melioribacteraceae bacterium | reverse complement strand
TTGATTAGTGAGCTTGCGAACGGTCAATCTGTGGCTGCAATTTAGCATTATGCTGTTTTTTCGCAGATTGCAAGCAATCTACGTTACAAAAAATAGTATTTTTCTTAAAAATTTTAGATTAGAAAAAATTCTAATGACAATTTTGGGTTTATTTCTGTGCCGGCGATAATACTATTCTTGAGATTCTTCGCCCCCGACTTAGTCGGGGACTCGGAATAAGAATTCTAAACTTTTTTTATTTTTTTGATTTGAATAGAGCAAAGAAGCAACTATTTCTTCCCGTCCAAAACAGACTTAAACGCGACGGCGTACATTTGAATTTGTTTCACCATTGAACTGAGTCCGTTTTTCCTTGTCGGGGAAAGGTGACTTGTTAAACCGATTTCGTCAAGGAAAACCGGAGGATTAGCGATTATCTCATCGGGAGTATGTCCGGAATAAACCTCCACGAGCATCGCCGTTAATCCTTTTACCAGCACGGAATCGCTATCCGCCCAAAAGTGAACTTTTCCATCCTCCAATTTTGCAAGAAACCAAACTTGCGATTGGCATCCGGTAATTTTGTTCTTGTCATTTTTTTCTCCCTCAGGAAAAGTTTCTTCATCCTTTGCCAAATCAATTATATATTGATATTTATCGTCCCAATCCTCAAACATGGCAAGGTCGTCTATAAATTGTTGTTGTTTCTCCTTTATTGTCATTGTTCCTCCTTAATCGTTCCAGATGAAATCGAACAGCATGTAAGATGCCGTTATCATAATAATATCGTAAATAATTAGAATTGCAATATCGACAAACGCCTCATCGAGCGTGGTTCCCACAATTGCAAAATTTGTAAGTTCAATTAAAATTAAAATCAGAGGTAATAAAATCGGGAATGAAAGCACCGGGTAAAGAGTTCCTTTTGTATTTGCCTTTGAAATAATCGCGGCGATTATTGTTGATGAAACAGCGATGCCGATATTTCCGAAGAGAAAAGCGAGCGTAATTATCAGTCCGTTTTCAATAACAAACGAATCGAAAAATGCCAAGAAGAGAAAAAATATTACGATGTTCATTATAAAAACAAGAAGCAGATTGAACAGGAACTTTCCCGTAAAAATTGTAGAGGGTTTGGCTATCAAATGAAGCGTAAGCGTGGTTCCCCGTTCCTCCTCCGAAACAAACCCGCGCGAAAGCCCCGACATCGCGGAGAAGAAAATTACAACCCACAGCAGTCCGCCGGTAAGTTCGCCGCTTAAGGTTTCCTGCCCGACCGAAAAAAGAATTACGCTGATAGTTACGAGGATAAACATAGCGAGAGCGTTAATCGCATAACGCGTTCTCAGCTCCGAAGCCCAATCCTTTTTGAATACGCCTACCGACTTCATCTTACCGCCTTAAATTCTTCAACATTCAAAAATTCCGAGCAAAGTTCCAAATCGCTCTCCTCGTTGGAGGCGACTATTATCAGCTTTTCCCGAGCCGTTTTTTCAATGATTTCGTAAACTTTATTTTTCCCCGCAACATCAAGATTTGAAGTCGGTTCGTCGAGAATGAAAAAATCGGGGTTGTGAATTAAAGCGAAAATAAACTTCATTCGCTGTTGCATCCCGGATGAAAAGCCTTTCAGCAAATCGTTTCTTCTTTTGTAAAGCTCAAATTCGTTCAGCCAAAACTTAGCGCGCTCTTCGTCAAATTCCGTTCCCCTTATCTCCGCGAAATAGCTTAGATTTTCAAGCGCCGTAAATTCGCCGTAAAGAACAAGGTAAGGCGCGACAAAACCGACATGGGAGTAAACAGCCTCGCGCGGGACTTCTGTCCCGTTGTGGGAATATATGATTTTCCCTTTTGAAGCCGAACTAATTCCGCAGATTATCCTCGACACGGTTGATTTTCCCGAACCGTTTCTTCCCGTAATTCCGTAAACCTTGCCGGAAGTGAAAGAATAGTTAATATTCTTAAAAACAAGCAATCGCCCGAAAAATTTGGTTACGTTATTTAATTCGACTGAAAAATTATTCATCCGTTCCGTTGTAATGTATTTACAGCTTTGTTAATAAAACGAGACCTTAACCAAAACTAAAATTATCATTCTGAATCCTCAACTAAGTCGGGAAGAAGAATCTCAAAACTTCTTTTCGCACAAATTCTAATTTTGAGATTCTTCGTTTCGTCTGACGTATCAACTCAGAATGACATATTATTAGTTATACTAAACTTTCTAATCGTCAAGAAATAGTCTCCGACAACAATTAAAATTATCTTCTCCGCTTACCCATAGCATAGGGCAACAAAGTTTTTCCGTCTTGAAAAAGCTTATTTTAGTTTCAAAAAATCCGTTCGGTTAAATTAATTAATTACGGCAAATTTTCCACGTAATATATTACCGTTTTTTTCCGTTACGTAAATATAAATTCCTGTTCCCAATCTATTGCCCGATAAATCCGTTACATCCCAGCCGAGAGCGCTTGTTCCGGAATTTACTCTGTACTCTTTCGCAAATAACAATCTTCCCGAAAGGGAGTAAATTTTTAGGCGCGCCGTTTCCGACGCCCCCTTGCTTAAAGGGAAATAGAGATACGAATCGTCGCCGTATCTGAACGGCTGCGGATAAACGGTGGAAGTCGTTTCCAAGCTCGCGGTTGCGCCCGCCAAATCATTGTTCAAGAAATGAAGGACGGAAAGTTCCTCAAGCAAATCGCTTGTTATGTTGTAAGATAAATCGGGAGTAATTTCTATTCCTTCCGCTTGAGATTGATAGAGCCGGTAGTTTGCGTCAATCGTTCTGTAGCTCGAATTGAGCGCGCCGTTAACGTCCCCGTTTGTAATAAGCGTAATCAATGTATCGCCGCCGATTATCTCCTTTCTGTAGAGATTTGAAACAGGCTCGAGCGTTACGGTTTGCTCCGAAAATAACGGATCGCCGTTCCAACCGTAAATCGAAAGAAGCGGATATTTTGCGGCATCTTTAAAATAGCTGCCCGGCTTCGCCCTGAAACCGGTAAAGAAAACCCACTTACCGAATTCGTTAAAACCTCTCTTTAATGAACTTCCGTTTTGATTAAAAACGAAATCAACAGCTTGCACCGCATAATGATTCGGCATCTCTTTCCAAGTGTCCACAATAGCGGAATAACCGAATACATCTCTGACAAAAATATCCCAGATTGCCAAATTGTAGCCGCTGTTTTGTGGAAACGAATATTCCGGATGACGGAAATATTCCCCCATATAAGCGATGTAATCGTTGACGTAATCGAAAACAAAGTCCTCCATCGCGGTTGATGTCAGTTCGTAATAATAGGAATCGGAAGTTCTGTAAATGTAGTTTCCGATCTGCACGCCGTGATTAAACTCGTGAGCGGCGGTTACTTTAGCCGCTTCGATACCGTGAGTATAGAATCCGTTTCCGTAATCGTTATCCAAAGTTACAAAGGATGTGTATTTGTCGTTACCGAGAGAAACCTCCGGCGTTGTATAGCCGTAACAGCAAGAGCCGAGATCGATAATGTAAAAATCGTAAAGGTCGTCGCCTCCCGCGCCGTTATCCGAAGGGGGCATAGGGAAACCGATTTCTGTTATCTCCTTATCGTAAATCGAATCGAGCGCAACAAGGAACTCGGCAATATCATACTTCGGAGAAGAGGAGGAATTCAAATTATAGTGAACTCTGAATTTACCGTTGGGAGAAACAACGCTTGTGTCGGTTTGCGGGCGACTTAAAATTTGAGCAATCTCTTTCTGTTCCGCGGGAGAATACCGTGAATACTCGGCGGCAAGCCGGGCGACAGTTTCAAACTCGCACTTTGCCGGTTTTCCGTCAACTGTTTTTTGATTTTTTAGAGATAGAAAATTCGTCAGCAACGAATCTTTATTTTGTCCTCTTGCTCCGGATAGGGCAAGAAGGAAAAGCGTAAGTAATATTTTTTTCATAAAATTTCTTTGAACGTTAACGCGTTTAGTTTTTTGTTAAAGTAAAGGATAAAATTTTTATCTTTAATTCTTACGGCTGAAAAATCCACAACATCCGCAGCCATAAAAATCGGTCTGAATCTCAAATAACCTTTTCCCTTTTTCATTTCAGCTTTAAGAAACAATCCGCGTCCCTTGTCGTAAACAATGAGAAAACGCTTCCCGTCAAACCGCGCCAAACGGGGAATTATATCGGCGGCTTTTAAAAATCTCGAGCTGTAATATGTCGTTAAAGTATCGCTTGCATAAACGCCGAGTCTGCTTCCGTTTGCCTCGATTACGACAGACGAAAAATTATTGAACGGCGATTCAAATAAAGCGGAGGTTTTCCCGACGCGATATGTCGTATCGACGATTATTTTTTCTTTTTCAAGATGAGAAAAAACAAGCTCGTTGTTTTTATCAAGAAAAATGAGTTTTCCTTTCTCTGCCGAAAGCGGGGCAAGCGGAGCGGGAGAGATAGAGAGCGTATCGAAAGTAAAATTCTTTTTATTTTTAACCGGCAAATAAAGATTAAGCGAGTCGGATTTTTTTTCGACGAGAAACTTTCCCAAAACCTCTATTTTATTTGTATCGGTAAAAATCGATTCCCGATTCCCCTTCCCGATAAGGGCGTATGTAAATCCGGCGGATAAATATTTTTCAAAAAGGAACAGAGGCGAAGCGGAGCTTTTTACAATTTCAAAATTATCGGGCGAAAAGGGTAAAGGAGAATCTTCAGCGGAAATTTTCCCCGTTATCTTCGAAACGGAAATAGAGTTAAGACGGAAGTTTTTTTTGTCAAGCCAGTATGCAGTAAGCGTTTTGCCGCTCTCTTCGATTTCGGGATGAATAAAATCGTTGCCGTAAAGCAGAATGCTTTTAGTCGTATCGATATTGTCCGTTTTTTCAAACGTTGAAAAATGTCCCTCGTCTGTCAGCAGAATCAGTTTTCTCCGGTCAACATTCCAAACCGTGGCGAGAGTTCTAATCCCTTTAATTCTATCTATAAATCTTGCCGCGGTAAATTTATTATTACCTTTGTTGTAGTAAGCAAAAACTTGTCCGGTTGAATCGACGGCAAGAATGTCTCTTTTATTATCCGCGTTAATATTAAGAAATTTATAATCGACGCAACCGTCAACAAATATCGAGAAACGCTTAATATTCTGAGGATTGGAATTAACGATGTAAATGCAGAGAGAATCTCCGAGCAAAAAGGAAAAGTCCCGAACGCGGTCGCCGTCAAAATCGTTAACTTTAAACTCTCTTATCTCTCCGGCGAGTTCCTCTTCCTTGGCTATCTGAAACGAGTTGGCAACGTTAAGATAATAGAGCAGCTTCCGCGAGGCGTTGTTGAAAAGGACGAGATCGTTCATTCCGTCAATATCAATATCGACTAAGCCGCCCGCAGAATACGGCCCTGCGCTGAAAAGTTTTGTTTCCTTCAGCTTAAAATTCTTCTCCGAGAAAAGGGAAAGTCCGGAAAAATCCCCGCCGAAAACAACCGCTTGCCTTTCGGGAACGGCGAGAAATTTTCCCGCATCTACTTTTGCAGGGTAATCATTCACCTTCTTAACATTCAAAAGCCGCATTCCGCCGTACTCGGTAAAAGAAACCAGTCCCACTGTTCCGGCGTTTTCGGAAGTAAATATATATTTTGGCTTAATGCCTTTTCCCGCGTTCTTTAAAAGTTTGATTGAGGAAATCGGATAGAAAAAATATTTCCGCTTCGGCTTCCATAATCTCTCAGAAGAATGAAACGTATATCCCAAATCGGAATTGTTGTAGAAAACCAAATCGTACGGACCGCGGTTGTCAATGTCGGCGACAAAGATTTTGTTAAGCCCCGCGGTAGTAGGGTAATCGGCGACTTCATAGATCGGAAAATTATTCTTCTGAGGAAAAACAAAAGTGGAAAAGAGGAGAAAGAAAAATAAAATCCTTCTAAATACCTTTCTTACGTAAGCGTTCTTCTCTTCGGCGAAGAGCTTCTTCATAATATTTTTTCTCCTCGTTGGTTTCCGGTATTATGTCAAACGACTTCACCGGCTGTCCGTCGTCGTCAACGCTCACAAAAGTAAGATAAGCAGTATTGCTTAATCTTTTAATTCCCTCGCGAAACGATTCCTTATAAACGCTGACCATAACTTCCATTGAAGTATTAAAAACCCTGTTAACATTTGCCTCAAGCACAACAACATCCCCAAGCTTGTGAGGCTCCTTAAAGTCAATAAAATCAACTGATTTTGTAACGCATACTCTCTGAGAATGTTTTGCTGCCGATAACGCCGCGCAAATATCAATCCAATGCATCAGCTGTCCGCCAAGCAGGTTCCCGAGCTGATTCGTGTGATGAGGGAGAACCAGCTCAGTCATTGTTAATTTTGATTCGCTTACGGTTTTATTCATTTCTTTTTAATCTTTTCGTTGGGGAAATTATTTTTTAATATTTCATTAACGCGCTTAAGTTCGTCCTCGCGGTCGGGATAATCATTATAAAACTTTTTGATATCCTTTAACGCGTCCTCTTTTTTATTCATTTCCAACTCGGCTTCGATTCGCCCGACTAATGCTCGCGGAGCGTAATCTGTATCGTAAAATTCGTTCAAAACGATTGTGTAATATATGGACGCGGCTTTGTAATATTCCATTCTGTAATATAATCGCGCTATGCTGAACTCCTTATGCGCGAGCTTGTTGTGAAGTTCGTCTATTTTCTCCTCAACTTCTTTTACTTTCGGACTTGTGGGAAAGTAATCGAGAAAAGATTGAAATTCCTGAATCGCCTTTTTCGTATAGCTTTGATCAAGCCTGTAATCGGGGGAAAGTTCGTAATAACAATCCGCCAGCATAAATTGGGCGTCCGGCACATAAGGACTTGCGGGAATATCTTTAATCAGCTTGCTGAATTCATAAGCTGCGAGAATAAATTGGTCTTCCTTAAAATAAGACATCGCCAGATAGTACTGCGCATCGTCGTTGATTGTGCTTCCGGGATATTGAAGCAGTATCGACTGAAATTCCGGAATCGCGGAACGGTAATCGCCGTCGTCGTACAAACCCTTAACGTAGTTGTAATATTCTTCCGGCGAAAGCGTGGAAGTATCCACCTTTGTCGAACAGGCATTTATTAAAACAAGCAGTGCAAACAATGCAATAATTTTACGCATCAATTTTTCCTTTAAGTTATCAAAATACAATTTTTAAAAATAGCTAATTTTACGCTCCTCTCAAACCTTTTCACACAACTGCTTTAAAAGTTTTGCAACAATTTTTCAAAACTTCTCATTTCATTAGAGAATAGAAACCTTTTCAAAACCTAAATTTGTCATATTGAGTCCGCCACGTTTACCCCGACCGCTTTTTGTCGGGGGCGGAGTGTGAGCCGTCCGAAATATCTCAAAATTCGGTATAATTACCGGTTCTGAGATTCTTCTTCCCGACTTTGTCGGGACTCAGAATGACAGATATGGGATTTATGTAATGTTGTCATTCTGATTCCGCCGTTTTTGGGCGGAAGAAGAATCTCTAAGTTAGGATTTGCGCAAATACAAGTTATGAGATTCTTTATCCCGTATATTGCAAGATTCAGAATTTACCCCGACTGCTTTTCGGGTAACATGTTGGGTTATGCAAAACCTTCGACTAAACAATAAAACCGACTAACTTCTTGTAATAAACAATAGATAAATAACGCTGATTGTAACGCCCACGTAAATTATCGGTTCCAGCACAGAGGAGAAAAACGGTTCGTCCGGCAGATTCCCTTTTGTAAAAGGGAAAGCTCCGTTTTCAATTTTCGAAACATTATCGAACAGAAGCGTATCTGAAATTATCACGGAGTCGCGCATCGCCGGTTGTTTAACGGGCGCGTAAATCAGTTTCAATTTTCTTACAAGATAATAATCGCCGAATAATCCGTCCCGGTACAAATCGGAATATTCCGTTATCGCGGTATCTATTCTGATTTTCCGATTCTCTAACGTGTCTGATTTTTTCCCTTTTTTCCAAGAGTTGTAGAGTATCGAATATTCCGAGTAATTGCCACTGTCTGGATAAGCGGAGATACTGTGCGTTTCCGCCAATTTATTTGAAATCGATTTAGCGAGCTTCAAGTAGAGCTGCAGATTTGTTTCAAACTGCTGAGCAAAAACCAAGCTTGAGAATTGACTCAATAATAATATTAACAACACTTTTCGAATATTGATTTACCCTTTATAACTCTGTTGAAAACGCGTATTGATAAAACAGCGGCAAACCGCTAATGTTCCTACCGCAACTTATCTTAAAACTCTCCAAACAATTTTATCCCCGGGTTGAATATTGTATTTATCCGTAAAACCGGCGTTGACTTCAATAACATAAATTGCCGGAGCGGTTGAGGGGTAAGTCTGCTCGGAAAACGGCGTTGTGTTTTTGTGAATATTAATAATCTCTTTCTTAGAATTAACAAAAATCATATCAAGCGGAATTACGGTGTTTTTCATCCAAAACGCCTGATAATCCTCGCGCGGAAAAATAAAGAGCATTCCCCTGTTTTCGTCCATATGCTCGCGGAACATTAGCCCCTGCATTCTTTTCTGCTCGGTGTCGGCAATTTCAATATCTATTGAAGTAATAAAATTCCCCGATTTTGTTAAAAATGTCAGCTCACCATCCTTCTCAAATTTATATGCGGAAGAACTGCTTTCCGATTTTGCGGTCTCGGTCTTCGGCGCTTTCCGCCCCCCGTCCGAGCAAGCGGTTAATACACTAAAAATAAATAATGATAAAGCCGCAACGATAAAACCTTGCACGAGTTTGTTTATTCTGAACACGCCGGTCATCCTTAAATAAATTTAAAAATTGTGCTGATAATTTATAAATTTAACCGGAACAATGCATCAGAAATGTAAGCAATTAACGTAATTACAATCAGGTGGTAAATTTAAGAAAGGATGAATGAATTCCGCCATGGCGGATGGATGAATTTACTTACTCGTTTTTCGTTTTTTCTTACATCTCCCCTCTAACCTCTAACATTCTAAAAGAATACGCTAATAAATAATACTTTATATAACACGTTTCTCGTCTGGCGTTTTTCGTCTTTCGTCTGGCGTTTGACGTCTTACATCTAGTGTCCGCCAAATGTTCTATGCTTGCTATCTGCCGGTTTAATTTAACTCTTCGTTCATATTCAGATTAATTTTTTTATCAAAGAAGAAATCTTTCTCCCTTAGAATAATCCAGCTTGCAAAAATCAATAAAATTACAGTTTGAATAACTTTACTCATTGGATCAGTGTTAAATATCTCATTAAAATATCCCGCCGTAATATGAAAAATAATCGGGACAATAATATTTCTGTTTGACTTATAATAAAGCCAATTCATAATAATTACAAAGGGGAAAATACTAACAAGAAAATTAATGCTGTATATTAATCCCGTTTCAACCAAATTACTTTGATAATAATTTTTTATTGTTGAAAGCGGGATATGCCAAATGCCCCAGTAAAGCGCAAATATTATTGAAGTGTAAAAAAGATTAAACTTTGTTCGTAAAACATCCGTGCCATAAGTATGCCAGCCCAATTCTTCAATTATCGGAGCTATGATAAGCAAAAACCAAACGGGAAAAACTCCCGAGCTGAAAGTGTAATGTCCTGTTATTGTAAATTGATTCGCGCTGTAACCGAATAACAATGATACAGCTTGCGCCAACAGAATACTTGCCAGCATCAAAAACAGAGTCAGGATAAGATAAACTGGTTTGATGCTTTTAAAATTAAATATCCTTCTCCCCAAATCTTTTTTTAATCCCGTCTCTTTGTGAATAAGCCAGAACGCGGTTATCATTGGAGTTAATAAGCCCAAAAACCCCAGTCCGGAAATGAGCGAGATATTTGGGCTCGTTTCACGACTAAGTTTTCCAGTAACAATCCAAAAAGTCCAAGGAATAATTGTTGATAAAACATAAAAAATTATCGGGTGTTTGTATTTTATTTCCAATTCCTTATTTGCCATTGAGTTACCTCCCTTTTAATAATACTTGTAATGAACTGTGAGGATAAGAATTGTAACCGTCCGCAAAACTCAAAGAGACCTTTACACAACCTAAATTTGTCATATTGAGTCCGCCAATCCACCAAGGCGGGATCAGAATGTCATATAAATTAGGTTCTGCTTAGCCTTCTTATAATTTGTTCACCATATTCTGCACGTTCTTTCCCTTTTTGTTCTTCTTCAACAATCATTTTACCTATCTCAAAATAGGTGTAAACCATTGTTTTATTGACTGTTTGAACAACACTCTTACGTGCTTATTTCAATAAATCAGCAACTTTATTATAAAAATCAGACTGTGTTTTTCGTTCTATTTTACTCATTAAAAATCCTTTTTACAAAAAAAATAATTTTTTAATGCTGGAGATTTATTCTTCCTTCAACGGACAAGTATATGAGCAGTGGCGGATTTTATGGCACTCACTTTCATAATTGCACCTTTGTTTATTTTATTCATATTCATTTCATTTAAAGCACATTGCCCGCCATTGCTTATATACAATGTTATACACTTTTTGTTATTCATTGTTTTCTCCGAGTTCAAAAAATTCATCCAATTTATTTTCAAGCAATTTTTTGTCTATTAATTTAGTTTCATACTGCGATATAAGTGTCGGTGAGATACTTCTGTTTAAAGCATATTTAACTATCTTACTGTCTTTGCTTTTACATAAAATCAAACCTACGCTTGGTTTTTCGTGTTCTTTTTTTACATCTCTATCAAGCGCTTCAAGATAAAATTCCATTTTACCAAGATACTCCGGTTTAAAATCCGTTATTTTCAAATCAATCGCTACTAAACATTGTAAATCTCGATGATAGAAAACCAAATCGATATAAAAATCTTTTTTCCCTACTTGAATTCTATATTCTTCGCCTACAAAGGCAAAATCTTTTCCAAATTCTAAAATAAAATCCTTTAAATTTTGAATGATTGATTTCCTTAAATTTTTTTCAGAATATTTTTTTGGTAAAGATAAAAAGTCAAGTATGTAATTGTCTTTAAATGCTTGGTTTGCTGATGGGTGTATTTCTCTCACCACCGGTGAGAGTTTTTCTTCCGACAAAATTACTCTTTCAAAAACGCCACTATCTATCTGTCTTTCGAGTTCTCTTTTTGATAGTCTTTCTTTTATTGATAATCGAATGTAAAATTCTCTTTCTTCTTCGGTTTTAGATTTTGAAAGAATAATCATATTATTTGTCCAAGATATTTCTCTCACCAGTGGCGAGAGTTTTGGATTTGTATGATATGCTTCATAAAATTGTTTCATTCTCCACAAATTTTGCGAAGAAAATCCTTTTAAATCAGGTTCAATTCTATTTAGATAATCCGAAAGATTTTTAACAATTCCTTTTCCCCATTCTTGATTAGCAATTTTATTAGAAATATACTTACCAATTTCCCAATACAAATTAATCAACTCTGTATTTACAGCATTGAAAGCCTTTACTTTGGCTCTATTAATCAGTTGTTGTATTTCTGTAAATTGCTTTTCTAATTTCATTATTTACTTTTTAGCAAATGTACTAATTATCTGCTATTTCTCTATTGGGATATTTGTAAATTTTGTTTTTTAAATTGGCTACAACGGTTAGTATATGAGGTGTTGGGCGTTTTATTGCAGCAACTTTTCAATTTACTATGCCGTTTATTTATATTCATAATCTTTCAATTTAACTATCACTCGCCCAATGACTTATATACATTGTTATCGGCTTTTTTTATTCTTCTTTTCGTATTTTAGTCACAGAATGTTCTCCTAATTCTTCTGGATATTTCTCTAAATGTTCATTCTTCCAGAATTCTAATTCAACTCTTCCTGTTGTTTCTCTCCCTGTCCAATAATCCCCACTCAATTCCTTTTTGTTGCCATTATTAATAATGTCAAAATACATTGTCCCAAAATGTTGTGGACTTCTATCTTTAACCGTTTGCTTCGGAATGCTATCATAAGAATATCCAAGTCTTAATATTTGATTCTCTTTCTCAATCACAAAGCCACTAATAAAACTATAACTATTCATCTCACCTGTTCGCATAACACAACTTACATTCGTAAAAGATTGTTTTATTGTCAATATTACAGGTATTAGTGCAGGTTTTTTTTCTGTTTTTTCGTCTATCCAATTTGTTTTAATTTCTCCCTTCCAAGTTCCATTTAAGTTTGGAAAAGGAACGAGCCAACTATAAAGCAACTTGCATTTCCATATCCATTTTGTAAATAAGAATACCACAATTGTATCAAGAGTTACAACTGTTGTTATTGGCTTTAAATAGTTTAATAAAGTCTTTTCTGTTAATGGAAAAAGTAACAAATACGACAGATAAAACACTACCGAAACACCTAATAATAACCAAATAAATATTTTGCGATTTAAATATTTCATTTTAGAATTCTAAATAATTCCACATTTGTTTTAAAAAGTCATTTGTCATTTTCACATTCCACTTTCTACCGCTATGAAAAAGATAAAGCATTTCGGAAACTTCACCCCACTCTTTACAATCTTTTTCATCTTTCGTTTTATTGTAAAGGTATATTATTGCTTGTTTTAATCTTTCAGTCCAAGTATCATAATCATTAAAGAATGATGCAGGTGTATTCCACAACAAACATTCAATTAGAAAAGATGTAATCCCTTTGTTCACTGATTCTCCATCATCAATCATTTTATATCTAATTCTCTTAAAAATCCGAACAAGTCTTTTATATCTTCTTTGAGTATCTTTATTTTTCTTTTTTCCATTATCAATGTGAATTTTTGGATAATTTATAACTTGTTCATTTGTATTTGCAGCATAAAATTTAATTCCTTCAATAAACTTTTCTGAGTCACTGCTGTTTTGATACTTATAATTTCTATATTGAAATGAAGGAACAGCATCTGCTTCAACTCTATATGAAGTTTCCGTTATCTTTATTGATTTATTTCCAGATTTTATATTGTCTTCGCCATACTTGTCAATTAAGGCTTTTATTAAATCACTTCTATAAGTATTGAAATTATTTGTTCCGGCTGTAAACCCATAGTCGTCTCTGGATTTACCATCAGGATATTCAGAATAAAAAGTGTCTTTTAGCATTACACAAACATCTACATCACTATTTGCTCTGACGTTGGTATTATTTGCATAAGAACCCTGAACAAATATCTCAATATCTTTATCTTTTAATTTGTCCGATGCACCTATTGCGTCTTTAATCATTGAGATTGCATTTGAAATACGTTGTTCTTCCGTTTCACTTGCTGGCTTTCTCCAATTGTCAAATGTTTGTTCTGAAAATTTAGTCATATTGTTTATATCCTTTTCAAAAGTTTTTATAATCTACGATGCTTATCTAAATTGCCTACAACGGCTATGTGTATGAGTAGTGGCGGAATTATCTGCACTTTTGTTCATTATTGCACTATTGTTCATTTTATTCATATTGTTCATTTTTAGCATCTTGCCCGCCATTACTTATACACTATGTTAGCCACAGTTATCAATTCTTATTTTTGTTAATTTTTAAATTATTTATATCGTATTTAAGTTCAAAAGTATATGGGATAGTCAAAGTTGTTGTATCATTTATGGTTGTTTTTATTTCCTTTTTTATAGTATATTTGTCTATAGAATTGTCTTTTTTAGTAAAATAATTTCCATAAATTGTAGCTGCAAAGAATAATGTAAAGAAAATAATTCCGTTTCTAATTAAGTTAAAGGAAGCAAAAGCATAATTTGATAAAAGAATGTTTATTAAATCGTTTTGCTGTTTGCTTTTTATCAATTCTTTTAAGAAATCTTCATCAGATTTCTTTTTAGTGAGCTTGTAACTATTATTTGATATTTCTACGTCTGTTTGAATTATATGAAACTTTCTAATATTTAATGTTTGCAATGCTTTTATCACTCCTTGAACAAAATACAAAATACTTATTCCTAAAAATACAAGTGCAATAAGCTGATATAAATTATATTCAATTGATTTAAGGTATAATAGAGAAAAGGTAATTGCAGTTACAGAAACTGCTATAATAAATAATAATGATTTGGCTTTTTCTTCAATAATTTTTTTTCTATCGTGTTGTTCTTTCAAATCTGCTTTAACTAAGTCTATATATTCCTGTTTATCACCTGTAATGTCATCTAAATTCACATCATAGTTTTCCTGTTCATTATACTTTTTCTTTACTTTTTTATTTGAACGACTAGCGTAATAACCTGGAAAAATTTGTTCTAATATGAAATATTTAATTTTATTCATTATTTTATACATTCAGCAATGATTTAACAATTAATTTATCAAATTTATATCCTGTGTTTTTTTGTAGCCAAGACCATTCCCCTGTTGGATTGATTTCAATAAAGTAATATTCATTATTATACAGAATTAAGTCAATTGCTCCAAAATTCAAATTGAGTTTTTTTGTATAGTTTATGCAAAAATCCCTAACAGATTTGGGTAACTCAAAAACAGTATATGTTAATTCATTTTTATACCTTCTCCAGTCTTCATCAATTTTTTTATCACTTGTGATTTTTATTGCGATAGCATTATTTTCTACTACAGTGACCCTGATATCAATTTTTGGTACTAATCCTTGCTGAATAAAAAATGGTGATGTATACTTTACTTCTTCCAATTCATTTCTTTTGTATATTTCAGTATAAACAAAACCTTCATAGTCACCATTGCTAACAATTGCTGTGTCAATTGATTTTATGGCTTCAAAGTCAAAGTCAAGATTTAGAGTTAAATTAGATATAATTGTTTTCGGAATTCTCATTCCTAATTTATTAGCAAGGAATAATTGATATGGTTTTATTTCTGCTTTATAAATGTTTACTGGATTATTCAACCATTTTACATCTTCAAATACGCACAGCGAACGTACAAAAGCCGCCCATTGAGTTCGGATTAATTGTTCCTCTTCTGTGAGCCCTTCTTGAAAAATATCTCTCAAGAAAGTTGGAGCTCGATAATAAATGGACTTTAAATATTTTGTTGAAACGACAAAAGAATAATCTTTATATTTTGCTGTTATTTCAGGCTTTATAGGATCAAATTCAATAGAATAATCTTTTAATTCATCTCGATTAATTCTAATATAATCTACTCCTTGATTTGCTAGTTCTACCGCAATATAATCAGTAGAGAAATCAAAACGATTAGAGATTAGTAAAACTTCAGGATAAATTTTACTATTATTCACCTTTTCTATCTTCACCTGTTTCAATATCTTCTTTTTTTGTTCCTAATGCCTTAAAGTCAGCTGCTTGTATCAATAGTGTTTTGTTTTTAATATTTATCCAAGCACCAAATAAACTGTCAAATAAGAACCCTTTGGGTTCTTCAATTTTAGTTCTCTTTTTGTATTTAAGAGCTTTTTGTAATAAAATATGTTTCATATTATTTCTTTTTTATTGTCCTTTATTGTCTTCACCTGTTTCAATATCAAATTTTTTTGTTCCTTGTGCCTTGAAATCATCCGAAAAAATCAACGGTATATTATTAATAGCGTTAATCCAGACACCTAAAATAAAATTATAAACATATTCCTTTGGTGGTTTTATCTCTTTACGTTTTCTGTATTCAAATGCTTTTTTCAGAAGTATATGTTTCATTTATTTTAATTTTTTCTTTCAATTGCAGCTAACGGTTTAAATATGGTGCGTTTGGCATTTCAATGCTCCAGATTTTCAATTTATTACTATGTTTATTCATTGCTATCATCTTCATTTTTAACACTATCTGCCAAATGCACTATATTTTTTGTTGTGCATAGTTAATTTTTTATCATC
>WGCV01000020.1 GCA_015493615.1 Melioribacteraceae bacterium | reverse complement strand
CTTACGAGATAAACATTGTCTTTTTTGTATCGCTCCTACGGAGCTATTGATTTGTGATTAATTGTTTATTACAAAGGTTTTGCTCCTACGGAGCAAGTACAAAATCATATTGTTTATGTAATTATCAGAAAGTTTTGCATAACTCAACCTGTACAATCCGGAAACAAAATTAGGAAAAGTTGGGCAAAAATAATCTCTGAGCCCCTTATCAACAAGGGACTTTAGAGTATATGGGAAAATGTTCTGCCGCAAATAGCACGAATTTTACTGATAAGGGACTAAATACGAGAATAATTTTAAGGCAGTTTACCACTTACTCTGCCAAGGCGAATTCGCTTTGCCTCGTCCACAATGACAAAAATATTGTAGAGCTAAAATTGTCATTTAGATCCCGCTTCTCCTTTGCGGAGGAGCAGAATGATGTTTTACAGGGATATGCAAAGTGTTTTAAAAGTAAACGCTTCTTAAAATGGAATTTTCACAACGAATTTTTGTAATTTTAATTCCATAATATTTATATTAATTTTTTGTAAAAAAATATAATGCGATGAGCGATTTAATCGGGAAAACAATTCAAGGGTACAAGATAATCCAAGTCCTCGGAAGAGGCGGTATGGGGATTGTTTACAGAGCGTACGAGATTAATCTGGAGCGCTATGTGGCGATCAAGTTTCTGAAAAAGGAGACGTTTGACAATCCTAATATGCGGGAGCGTTTTAAGCGGGAAGCGAAAAACCAAGCTAAGATGAATCACCAGAACATTGTAACGGTTTACGGTTTTCTCGATTACGAAGGAATGCTCGGAATCGTAATGGAGTATGTCGAGGGGAAAAGTCTTGATAAAATAATTTACACGAAACGCCGTCTGCATATTGACGACGTAATTTATTTGATGAAACAAATTCTTGACGCGGTCGGCTATGCGCACTCTAAAGGCTTTATTCATCGCGACATCAAGCCTTCCAACATAATTATTACTCCCGAAGGGAATGCGAAAATAATGGATTTCGGTATTTCCAAATCAATATTTGACGATTCGTCGGTAACGCGTACCGGAGCGAAAGTAGGAACGCCGTTCTATATGAGTCCCGAACAAATTAAAGGAAGCAACGTAACGCATAAAACGGATATATACGCGCTCGGCTGTACTTTTTACGAAATGGTTACCGGAGATCCGCCGTTTATGGGAGACAGCGAATTTGAGGTTTTGGAAGCTCATACAAAAAAAGCTCCTCCTCTTATTCATACGCGTTTTCCCGATATTCCTCCCGTAGTGGATGAAATTGTGGCTAAAGCTCTCGCTAAAAATCCCGATGAAAGATACCGCGACTGCAAAGAATTTTATATTGATATTGTGAAATTCGAGAAGCTCAAATCCTACAGTCCCGCCGGCGCCGCATACGCGCTTAAGAAAAAGAAAAAAAACAAAGTTGTGCCGATTGCGGTTTTTTCATCAATAATAATTGTGCTTTTAATTGTTGTAAAGTTAATAGTTAATCAGGTTGACGGAATAATTAAAAGTCCCGATTTAATTAAGCTCGAAAAATATAATCTTAATAATTTCTTTAAGTCGGGAGGCGAGCTTAATTTTGAATCAATCGCAAAAATAGACGCGCACACTAAGCTGAATTTAAATCATATTGAATTTGTTAACGACAATATCGGATTTGCGTTAGCCGATTCCGGTTTGTTCCTACGCTCAATTGACGGAGGAGATTCGTGGGAAAAGGTTTCGCTTATCGGCGACGATTCGACAAATATTTTTAAGAAGAACAACCTTTATTCCAGCTTTATTTTTAACAACGGGAGCGGTTTTGTAGTAGGGCAAAACGGACTGGTTGTCAAGACCGGAGATTTGTTTCAAACCGCGGAAGTTATTCCTTTCCAGACATCTTCGTCGCTCTTTGACATTACTTTTATCGATGGCGACATCGGCGTCATTGTCGGCAGTAAAGGCTCTATTTTCAGAACCGAAAACGGCGGGAAAACCTGGTACCAAATAAAGAATGTTTCCGATAATGTTTTGTACGATGTTGAGTTCCCCGATAAAAATCTCGGCGTTGCCGTCGGCTGGAACGGAACAATATTGCGCACTACCGATACCGGAAAGAGCTGGGATAAAGTAGATTTGAAATCATCCACTTACTTGAGGTCGGTCTCTTTTAAAAATCCCGATTACGCAATATCCGTAGGAGGCGGAGAAAACATTTGGATTACAAATGACGGCGCAAAATCATGGAAGCCGACTCCCACAAAAAATTTAATGGCTTTAAGCCGGGTTAAGTTTATTGATAACATTACCGTAATTGCGGTAGGGAAAAGAGGCGTTATATTAATTTCAAAGGATAGCGGACTCAGTTGGAAATCGGTTTCGTCCAAACTTTTTTATCCTTTGAACGATTTTGACTTGACGAAGGATGGGAAATTATTAATAGCAGGGGGAAACGGAACAATATTAAAGGTAAATCCCAAGACAAAATAAAAAGAGAATATGGAAAAATTTATAATACACGGCGGTAAAAAATTATCAGGCAGTGTAAAAGTCAGCGGAGCAAAAAACTCCGCTTTAGTTTTAATGCCGGCGTCATTGCTTAACAACGGAAAAAATACTTTCACAAACGTACCTGAAGTAAATGATATTTTCACGATGAAAAAACTGCTTGCTCATATCGGCGCGGAGACCGAGTTTGAAAATAACAATTTGATTCTCGATACTTCCCGTATTACGTCGCAGGAAGCGCCGTACGAGCATGTAAAAAAGATGCGCGCGTCAATATATGTGCTCGGACCTCTTCTGGCAAAATACGGTTACGCCAAAGTTTCCTTGCCCGGCGGATGCGCGTGGGGACCTCGTCCGATAAATCTTCACCTCGAAGCGATGAAGAAGTTCGGCGCTCAATTGGATTTGGAGGAAGGATATATAATCGCAAAATCAAAGAGGTTGCACGGCGCAAAAATTATTTTCGATATTTCATCCGTGGGAGCGACCGGGAACGCATTAATGGCGGCGGTTCTCGCAAAGGGAACCACGCTTATTTCAAACGCCGCAATTGAGCCTGAAGTAACTTTGCTCGCCGAATCGTTAAAAAAAATGGGCGCGAAGATAAACGGTATCGGCACTAAAACAATTGAAATTGAAGGCGTTGACGAGCTCCATCCAATCGAATGTGAAAATATCGACGACAGAATAGAAGCCGGTACTTTAATGATTGCGGCGGCTATGACTAAAAGTAAAATTGAAGTAAAATACCGGAATATTAATCACCTTGATATTCTTTACGACAAACTGAAAGAGAGCGGAGTAAATATCGCATTCTCCGAAAACACGGTTTATGTTGACGCCGAATCGACCGCCGTTAAACCGGTTGATGTAGCCACTGCGGTTTATCCCGGATTTCCGACGGACTTGCAGGCGCAGTGGCTTGCTTACATGACGCTCGCGGAGGGGAATTCGCAAGTTACCGACAGAATTTACTTTGACAGATTCAAACATGTTCCCGAATTAAGGCGGCTCGGCGCAAAGATTAATTTAATCGAAAATACTGCGATGGTGCAAGGTGTTAGTAAATTGAAAGGAGCAAAGGTTATGTCAACCGATTTACGCGCTTCGGCTTCATTGGTGCTCGGAGGTTTGGCTGCCGAAGGGAAGACCGAAGTTCTCCGCATTTATCATCTTGATCGCGGATATGAAAAAATCGAGGAAAAACTTCAGGCGCTTAACGCAGATATAGTCAGAGTAAAAACGGAAGAATATTAATTTGAATATTTACAAGAAGTCTTTGCAAAACCCCGTAATATGTCATTCTGAATGGAGCGAAGCGAAGTGAAGAATCTCAAAACGGGTAATTATACCGAATTTAGAGATATTTCAGACGGTTCCGCATCTTCGCCGTGGCGAACTCGGTACAACAAATTTAGGTTTTGCAAAAGTCTCTACAAATTAAGTGAAAGCGGACTCATTATTTTGTCCGCTTTGGCTGTAGCCGATTTAGCGCTTCAACTTTTTCCCCTTACTTCGGAGTTCGGATATGAATTTGCTCTTGTAAATTCACTGTTACTTTGGTTTGCCGGAGGGTTTTCGGTAATCAGTTTTTGCAGAAGAAAAAGAAGCGACGAATGCGGTTTGTATAACTTTATTTCCTCCGAGCCGGTTTATCTTTCTCTTTTATTGATAACGCCGGCGATAGTATCATTCGCGTTTAATTGTTGCGGGGCTTGCCCGTTTGCTTTCGGGATAAAATATTATTTTTTCTATTCGGTGTTTTCATTTTTTTACTCGGTATTGTTTATCTTGGCTCTCGGCAAAGCGGGAATTAAGAGGAAAACTTTTTTTTTCATTTCCGTAACTCTTCTTCTGCTCGTTATTCCATTGATGGAAATTTATTTCTATCCTCAAATTTATTCCTACTCCGTATTGCTCGGTTATTTCCCGGGAACGATTTATGACGAATTTGTTCCGGTTACGGAAAAAATAATTCTTTACAGATTAAGCATCCTGGTAATTTTTTCTGTCGTTTATTATTTGGCTTACAAAACATACCGGATTAAGTCCTTAATTTACGGGGGAGGAATTTTTATAATCTTTGTCATATTGTTGAAACCTTCTCTCGGTTTTGACACAAACGCTACAAGGGTAAAAAGCAACACTGTTGTCTCTTCTCAAACAGAAAAAATAATATTACGTTTTTTTTATCCGGCAGATAAAAATGAAGTTATTTTCAAAACTATGGAAGAGCGGTATCTTCTGACAGAGATTGAGAAAATCACAAAGTTAAAAATATCATTGCCGATAAATTCGTACATCTATTCCGGTTCAAAACAGAAAGCGAGATTGTTCGGAAGCGCGGCGGCGGATGTTTCCAAACCGTGGCAACATACTGTTTTTATTGAGCGAAACACTGCGTCCTCGACAATTAAGCACGAACTGGCGCATGCTGTTTCGGCGGAGTTCGGAGTCGGTCCGGCAAAGCTGGCGGCAGATTTTAATCCCGCTTTAATTGAAGGTTTTGCGGCTGCCGTTGAAGATAATATCTTAAATCTTCCCATTAAAAGCGCGGCTGCATTAGTTTACCGACATGGAGTGAATATTAATTTGGAGAAACTCTTTTCCGGAGTAAGTTTTTTCGATAGTTCTCCCGCGTTCGGCTATCTTTTTGCCGGCGCGTTTGTTCAGTATTTAATTAATGAATACGGATTCACTAAATTTAAAAAATATTACTCTACGGATAATTTTGCGGAAGTTTACGGGAGGAAATTTAAAAGCGTAGAAGATGGATTTAAGGAAAGTCTCGATTCCGTAAGGGTAAAACCTGCTTCGCAGATTTATAGAATTTTGTTCGGGAGTAAATCGGTTTTTAAGCGAAGATGCCGTCATTATGTCGCCGCGCGTATTAACTTTGCCGAGAACAAATTCAAGGATAAAGAATTTAACGTAACGGAAAAAACGTACTATGATTTGCTCGAACGATTTCAAACGCCGGAAGCTCTTTTCGGGCTTGTAAATACGCTCCTTGAAGAAAATAAAAAGGAAGAAGCGCTTTCTCTTCTCGACTCCGTTAAAATTAAGTTTGAAAAATCTTCATTTGAACTTCGTTTTCTCCTCCTTTTTGCCCAAGTTAATATTCTGAACGCCAAGTATAACGAAGCGGAAAAAGTTTTAACCGAATTGGAACAAGAATCTCCTTTTTTTTACTATCGGGGAGTTTCCGCCCTTTTCAAAGCGCTTATCCGGCAGGGAGGAAAATACGCCGTAAAGTATCTCGAATCGAACGGGCGGGAAAAATTCTTCCTGCTGAAAAAACTTTATCTTAAAACGAACGATGAAGTTTTTCTGCGCGGACTAATTCCATACGCCGAGGAAAACCGGCTGAAATCTCTGTCGGCAAAGGGGAAAAACAATTTTGATTCTAAAACGAATTATCTGCTCGCAAAATATTTTTTAAGAAAAATTGATTTTGACAATGCAAAATATTACTCTGATAAAATAAATATAAATGATTCGACAATAGGAGCTTATGCTGTTTTGAATCTTAAAAGCAAAGTCGAATGGTTTTATAAAAACAGAAATTTAGCGAACAAAATTAAGATTTGGTAGGAAACCGGAAAAAATTAAAATGACATTAAACGAAGCTGAAAATAAATTAATAACGAAATTAAATGAGTATCCTTTTTGGGACAAGTTCAAAGAGACTTCAGGCGAACTCGGAACGGAAGTTTACCTTGTCGGCGGATTTATTCGCGATGTTCTGATTGAGCGCGAGCGTCCTTTTACGGAGATGGATTTTATGGTAATCGGCGACGGACCCGAATTTGCGAAGCTTCTGTCGGAAAAACTGGGCATCGAGCAGATTAATATTTTCAAGACTTATGGCACTGCGCATTTCCGCTACAATTCGTTAAACCTTGAATTTGTAGGGGCAAGGAGAGAATCGTACAGCCGCGAAAGCAGAAATCCGGTTGTGGAAAAGGGAACTTTTGAAGACGATATTAAGCGGAGGGATTTCACAATCAACACTCTCGCGGCGTCGGTAAGCGGTAAAGATTTTGGAAAGATAACAGATTACTTTAACGGACTCGAAGATTTGGATAAGAAAATTATCAAAACTCCTCTCGATCCGGCGATAACTTTCTCCGACGATCCGCTCAGAATTATGCGGGCTATTCGTTTTGCCGCACAACTTGGTTTTACAATTGACGATAAGACAAAAGAAGGAATAATTGAAAACCGCAAACGGCTTGAAATTATTACTCAAGAGCGAATCACAGACGAATTTCTTAAAATAATGTCGGCTCCGAAGCCTTCGGTGGGACTAAAGCTGATGTTTGAAACGGGAGTGCTTGAGGTTGTCTTCCCGGAGATTGCTAACCTTGCGGGAGTTGACCAGCGGAAGGACTTTCATCACAAGGATGTTTTTTTTCACACTTGCGATGTAGTTGATAATGTTGCTAGGGTGAGCGATAACCTTTGGCTGCGCATTGCCGCGCTGCTGCACGACGTTGCAAAACCGGCGACAAAAAGATTTGTCGAAGGCACCGGGTGGACTTTCCACGGGCACGAGGAACTAGGCGCGCGTATGGTAAAGCCGATTTTTAAGAAGATGAAGTTCCCGCTAACCTATGCGCCTTATGTGGAAAATCTTGTGCGCCTTCACTTGCGCCCGATTGCGCTCGTCTCGGAGACGGTTACCGATTCTGCAATCCGCAGATTAATAGTAAAAGCGGGAGACGATCTCGACGACCTTATTACGCTTTGCCGCGCAGACATAACAAGCAAAAACATGAAGAAAGTCGCGCGCTACCTTAACAACTACAACATTGTTATGCAGAAGGTTCAGGATGTACGCGAAAAAGATAAACTTCGCGCCTTTCAGTCGCCTGTTCGGGGCGACGAAATAATGGAAATATGCGGTCTTAAACCCTCCAGAAAAGTCGGAATTGTCAAATCTAAAATAGAAGAAGCCATACTTGAAGGGAAAATAGAAAACAATTACGAAGCTGCAAAAGCATATCTTCTTGATATAAAAGATGAGTTGTGCGGGGAAGAGGACAGCCGGTAATTCCCTTTTGCAACTGTTCGGTTAAGTTCAAGAAAATGGAGCGTCCCAAATACATTCGGAATATTGGATTCTTAGATGAATGGAGTTTGGATACCCAACTTAGGCAAGCCGGAATAAAAAATATAAAAAAACAATCTCTAAAAGCCCTACAAATAAATGACTTTATAGTGTTTGAAAAATATTTCGCCAAAGATAACGCAATATAAATAATAAGGAAAGAGTGTTTGTGTCAATTCAACTGCTTCGCAGTTGGCATTTCTCCTTTCTTTCATTTACCCCGAATTAAATTCGGGGCTATTGTGAATTCAACTGCTTCGCAGTTAGTTTGTTCGGTTTCGGTTTTTGCGAACCGCGAGATTCAGAAATACAACATTCCCTTTTAAAAGCGCGAAGCGCCTTAATCTACAATAACTATGTGTGAAACCTACAGATAATGCATATCCCCAAATCACGAGAACTACGAACGCTGTTCAATTTATTTTATATTTGTAGAACCCAAAAGACGAAAAATTGAACGGGAAATAGAATCTCTAAAAACCTTACTACTAAAGCGCTTTAGAGTACTTGAAAAATATTCCGCTAAAGATAATACGAATTTTCTTATAAGAACCTAAATTGCGGATTATGAATTTTGAATTGCCGTTCATTTATTGAACGAGGGAGAAAAAAATGTCAAATGATAATTTTGGATTTAATTATGCCTTCCCGTTTTTCCTTGATAAAATAGAATATATGCTCCGGAATTTCTTTTTAAAAAAATTAATTTGCAATTATTTGAAAATAGTATTAAACTTTAAAAGGAGTAATAAAAAATTCACAAAACTAATATCTGTCAGAGCGCTAATAAATATGAGGAAAATGCTATGAGGAAGAATGTTTTTTATTCGTTATTGTTGATTGTTTTTACCATTCCGATTTTAATTAAGGGACAAACAACTATTAAATTCCAAGGATTTGAAGGAACTGCAAATGATACTTGGAGCTATACTGTAAACCCGGCTACTTTTAATTCAAATGGAGATGTTTGGGCAGTTGTTGATAGTACATTTCATGATTTCTCAACTATTCCATCGGAAGGAATAAAGTTTTGGGGAATAGAGGATTTAAATTCCCCAAATGGTACTGCTGATTGGGGAACTATTACATTTTCCAATGTGGATATTTCTTCGTATTCCGATGTGGTTTTAAGTTTTGATTATGAAGTCAACGGATATGATACTGGCGATGATATTAAATATGAAGCATTTTTTAATAGTACAAGTCAAGGCGAAGTGCTATTAGTCGATGGAGCGAGTAATCTAAATCAAAACGGAACGGTCAGTATTAATGTCCCCGATGGCACAAGTAATGTTTATATTGTAGTAAGTGTTAAACAGAATGGCTCTGATTACGGAGGTTTTGATAATTTTAAAATTTCTGGAGTAGTTTCCGGCGGCATTGTTAATCCTTCCAATTTTTCCGCTTCAGCCGGGGGTAGCGATAACATTGATTTGTCTTGGGATAAAAATTCCAGCGGCGATAACGTAATGCTTGCATATAACACGACAAATAGTTTCGGTACTCCGACAGACGGTTCTACTTATACTGCCGGAAGTACAATTACGGGCGGCGGAACGGTGATATACAACGGAGCGAATGTTTCCTATAATCATTCCGGTTTAACACCTAACACAACATATTACTACAAAGCATGGTCCGTTGACGGATCAAGCAATTATTCTTCGGGCGTTGTAACAAACGCTACAACTGCAAAAGAAGAGCCTTCGAATCATGTTACGGGATTTGCCGCTTTGGCTTCCGGTTCTTCCCAAATTAATTTAAGCTGGACGGAAAACGACGGCGCGGTCGCTCCCGACGGATATTTAATTAAAGCTTCAACTGCGGATAACATTACGGATCCGTCAGACGGAACGGATGAATCGGACGACACGGATCTTTCCGATGGTTCAGGCGCGGTAAATGTGTCGCACGGAACAAGTTTTTATTCTTGGACAGGGCTTTCGGCTTCAACTATTTACTATTTCAAAATTTATCCTTACACAAATTCCGGTTCTCATATCGATTACAAAACAGACGGTACGGTACCGAGCGCAAATGCGACTACGGGCGCAGCTCCGAAAGGCGCGACTGATTTATTTATTTCCGAATATGTGGAAGGAAGCGCCAATAACAAATATATTGAAATTTATAATGGGACAGGCGCCGATGTAGATTTAACAAATTATGAAGTAAGACTTTATTCAAATGGAGCTTCTTCCGCGTCCAATACCGAGAATCTTTCCGGAACTCTTGCCGATGGTTCGACTTTAGTTCTTGCAAATTCATCGGCAACAATATACTCGGGAACGGTTATTAACAGTTCCGTTTGTAATTTCAACGGGGACGATGCAATTGCGATTTATAATACAAATACAAATAAATATGTCGATATTTTTGGCGTTATCGGCGACGATCCAGGCAGCGCGTGGACAAGCGGTTCTTATTCAACTGCAAATAAAACTTTGCGTCGCAAGTCAAATGTCGCAGTCGGAGTAAGAACAAATCCGAGCGGAACAGGATCCGGAGCTTTTACTACCTTGGATACTGAATGGGATTTATATGATCAGGATAATGTTGACGACCTTGGCTCCCATACTTTCATTCCGGTTCCTGCGGGAAGTTATACAGCCAGCGTTGCTTTAGGGGATAATTCTTATACTTTTACCAATACATCAGTAAGGATTAATTTTATTGGAGTTACTTCAGCCAGCAATGTTACGGTAAAAAAATATAATAACCCCCCCGCGCATATTTCCGGTATTTCGGAATCCAATATCTCCGAGTATCGTTGGGTTATTGACGGAGGGACTATTAGCTTTGGAGGCGCAACCGAAATAAGATTTAAGGCAAGCGAGTTAGACGGAATAAGCAACCCTTCAACCGCAACAATAGTTCTTTATAAAAGAAGCGAAGAAGGCTCCGGAAGTTTTACTTCTTTTGGAACAATGAATTATGACGCAGGGAACGATGAATTATGGGTTAATATTCCGAGTTTTAGCGAAGTTGTTCTGGCAAGCAATGATTCGCAACTCCCCGTCGAGCTTAAATCTTTTACAGCAAGCGTTAAAGGTAATAATGTGGAACTTAACTGGGTTACTGCAACAGAAGTTAACAATTACGGTTTCCAAGTTGAAAGGAAAAAGATGCAAGGAGAAAGCGGCTGGAAAGAGATTGGTTTTGTTCAGGGACACGGGAACAGCAACTCCACAAAATATTATTCTTACATCGATAATCCCTTTGGGAAAGGAAGCTATTCCTACCGATTGAAACAAATCGATTTGGACGGCGCGTTTAAGTATTCTGATATTGTATCGGTTGATCTCGGTTCAATAACAAAATTCGCGTTAAAACAGAACTACCCGAATCCCTTTAACCCGACTACCGAAATCAGTTTTGACGTACCGAAAGAGAGTACCGTAAAATTAAGCGTTTATAATACTCTCGGTCAAAAGGTAGCGGACTTACTGAACGAAAAGCTTTCAGCAGGGACGCACCGAGTAAAATTTGACGGAAGTAATTTAACGTCGGGAATATATTTTTACAAGATGCAGAGCGCCGGCTTTACTTCAATCAAAAAGATGATTTTGATGAAGTAGATTTGTATAAAAATATTGGACAGCCGTTCCTATTTGGAACGGTTGTTTTATTAATGTTTATGTAAACTATTAACTAATTAACCAAGCTTGGGAGGCTTTTATGAAAAAAATATTTATGATTTTTTCGCTTAGTGTTTTATTAACAAGTATTTCATTTGCAACAATTACAGATGAAAGTTTTGAATCTGGGACCCCAACTGGGTGGGTCATAAGTGGAGGATATTTAAATACTGGCTCTGCTTATGATGGTACCCATAAAGTTGGATTTAATAGTTCAGGAGATTATTTAAGAACTGATCAACAAACAGATCCTGGCGAATTAACTTTTTATATAAGAACTTCAAGCGACCCTGATAATTGGACGATTAAAGTACAAACTTCTACTGATGATAATAACTATACTGATCAAGAAACAATAACTGAGAATGGCTCAGGTGGTGAAATTACGGATACCTATACAAAAATTACTGTTACATTGAATTTAACTGGGAAGTATTATATTAGATGGTATATGTCCTCAAGGTCGACTGGTTCAGCATATTTAGATCTAGTAAATTTATCTGCAACTTCTACCCCCGTCGAGTTAAAATCCTTCACTGCAACAGTTAAAGATAATAATGTAGAACTTAACTGGGCTACGGCAACGGAAGTAAACAATTACGGTTTCCAAGTGGAAAGGAAAAGCATGCAGAGCGAAAGCGGCTGGGAAGAGATTGGTTTTGTGCAGGGACACGGCGTCAGCAACTCGACAAAATATTATTCCTATATCGATAACCCGTTTGAAAAAGGAAGCTATTCCTACCGGCTGAAACAAATCGATTTGGACGGAGCTTTCAAGTATTCAAATGTTGTTTCGGTTGACCTCGGTTCAGTAACAAAATTTGCGTTAAAGCAGAATTACCCGAATCCTTTTAATCCGACTACCGAAATCAGTTTTGACGTGCCGAAAGAGAGTAGAGTAAGATTAAGCGTATATAACGCTCTCGGACAGAAAGTAGCGGATTTGCTGAACGAAAATCTATCCGCCGGAACGCACCGCGTACAGTTTGACGGAAGCGCTTTAACATCCGGAATATATTTTTACAAAATGCAGAGCGCCGGCTTTACTTCAATCAAAAAGATGATTTTGATGAAGTAATAATTCCGCTAAACTGACGGAAAAATTCTTTCACACAATTTAACCTTCGGGATAACGCTTATGCGTTACCCGAAGGTTTTTTCGGAATTTCTATTACAGCCCAATGTATTTCTGCAATATGTTCCACAAATACAATGGAAGTTATTCAACCCAAAATTGTCATTAGCGCCTTACCGGTAAAATTTGTGTTATTTTTGGCAGAATTTATTTTTAAAACTATAAAGTCCTTTAGTAATAAGGTTTTCGTAGATTCTTTTTCCCATTTAACTTCTAGACTTCTTTGGTTTCAGCTTATTCAAGTTAGGTTCTGCAAAGCCTTCAAACAATTACATAAACGATATGATTTATACATTGCTCCATTGCTCCGTAGGAGCAAAACCTCTGTAATAAACAAGTAATCTTCAACCATAAACTCCGTAGGAGCGATACAAAACGAATAGAATAACTGATTCATCTGCAGAACAGTATAGCTCCTACGGAGCTAAAAGATAATGGCGGTCTCTATTTTTACCAAGGTTACACTCCTACGGAGTTGTTTTCCTTTTATCCCGAAATTGTCATTAGAAAAAATTTTCCGCTCAAAAACTCGAATATCAATTTTTTTGTAGCGCGGATTGCTTGCAATCTGCGAAAAAACAGCATCACGCTAAATTATTTCAGCCAGAGTCCGCCGTGGCGGAATGTATCCTTCAGGTTTAACTCTTTATAATCTGAAATTTCCGGTTGAACAAATTATTAATGACAAGTTTGGGATCAATAATTCCTTTTGCGCGAAAAATAATTCCCATTTGTCTCACAAAAATTTAACATTATCAAAATATCTTCGATAGTCTATTTGAAAGAAAAAGATTTTTACGCCGATTAGAATGCGCGGAAATTTATTAGAATGCTTTGCATAACCTAATTTATATGTTATTCTGAATTGAGCGAAGCGGAATCCGCCTTGGCGGAAATATCTCAAAACCGGTAATTATAACGGATTTAGAGATATTCCGTACTGCTCATACTTCTGCCCCCAACAAAAAGCAGTTGGGGCAAACTTGGCGTACCCTAGTTGGAAATTTTAAAATATACAAAGTTCACTAATAGTGAGCAAACGGAAAACTTTAGGAATAACAGACTAATGAAAAAAGTAAAAATAAAATTAATTCTTCTAACATTATTGGCATTTTACTCAATTTCAAATGCGCAATATTATTCCGGTATTAATCCGGAAAGTACTTCATTTATAAGCGACCTCGAAACGTTAATTCGAAATAATTATCATAAGGTAACGTACGCAAATTATAAAAATGATATCATTCCGAATTATGAATCTTACGACAACGGCGACGGGACACGTTCGGTTGTAGGAGTCTATTCCGGTTTTATTCAGGTTTACACGCCCCCGTTTGCCTGGACGCCAACAACAGAAATGAGCAGAGAACATACATTTGCTTACAGTTGGATGCCGACACACGGAAGCAAAAGCACGGATGAATATTCCGACCGGCATCATCTTTTTCCGGTTAACCAGAATAAGGCAAATGTCGTTCGGAGTAACCATCCCCTCGGAATTGTACAAAATGTAACAAGTCAGTATCTCGGAGCAAAAGTAGGAACAGATGTAAACGGCGCTACCGTTTATGAACCTCGAGACAGACACAAAGGCGATGCGGCAAGAGCCATACTTTATATGTTGGTAAGATATGACGGCGTCGGCGGTAATCGCTGGACTATTAACTGGCTGAATAATACGCGGCTCCCTTCGATAAACGAAGCGCCTGAGGACTTAAACACTTTACTTTTGTGGAATAAGCAAGATCCTCCCGACAAATGGGAAGTTGAACGAAACGATTACATTGAAACTTTGCAAAATAACAGAAATCCTTTTGTTGATCATCCTGAATATGTTAATTATATAGATTTTAATGATTTAAGCAAACTTTCTCCGGTTTATGCCGCCGAACCGTCAAATCAACTTCAGAATTTTACGGCAGCGTCTGGCGGCGGTTCGGTTACGCTTTCCTGGACGGATGCAGCCGCCGGTTCACAAGCTCCTTCAGGATATTTGCTTATGGGTTATGACAGAGATAATTATTTTATTCCGATTGACGGCGAAGTTTATACCGATGATTCTGATTTAAGCGACGGAGCGGCTGTGGTTAATATTGATTATTCGGCGTCCGACAGCTATACTTTTACAAACTTATCGGATACGGTTGATTATTATTTTTACGTTTATTCTTATAATGGAGCCGGAACTCAAATAAACTATAATTTGGAAGGTACAATTCCCTCGGCGCATACAATTCCTGCAAGCACATCTTCGTTCGGAGATCTTTTATTTACAAAATATATAGAAGGAACTTCCAGCAATAAAGCTTTGGAGGTATACAATAATACCGGAAGCGATATAAATTTACAAAACGATAATTACACTATTGAGATTTACTTTAACGGAAATACAACCGCGGGCTCAACAATAAGTCTTACGGGAACAATTGCAAACGCTTCAACTTTTGTTATTGCGCATTCAAGCGCTTCGGCGGAGATTCTCGCGGTTGCAGATATGACGACGGGTTCGCTATCATTTAACGGCGATGACGCTGTAATTCTGAAAAAAGGCGTCTCGATTATTGACGCAATAGGGCAAATAGGTTTTGATCCGGGTACGGAATGGGGGACTGGATTAACTTCTACAGCTGATAATACTCTTCACCGCAAACACGGAATTACAGGCGGAGACACAAATCCAAACGACGCTTTTGATCCCGCGACGGAGTGGGACGGTTATCCAACAGATGATATTTCCGGTCTCGGGGAATCCGATCCTCTCCCTGTCGAATTAAAATCCTTTACAGCAACCATTAAAGGTAATAATGTGGAACTTAACTGGGTTACCGCAACCGAAGTTAACAATTACGGTTTCCAAGTTGAAAGGAAAAGCATGCAGAGCGAAAGCGGCTGGGAAGAGATTGGTTTTGTGCAGGGACACGGGAACAGCAACTCCGTAAAATATTATTCCTATATTGATAATCCGTTTGAAAAGGGAAGCTATTCCTACCGATTGAAACAAATTGATTTGGACGGCGCGTTTAAGTATTCCGGTATTGTTTCGGTTGACCTCGGTCCAGTAACAAAATTTGCGTTAAAGCAGAATTACCCGAATCCTTTTAATCCGACAACCGAAATCAGTTTCGACGTACCGAAAGAGAGTACCGTAAAATTAAGCGTTTATAATACTCTCGGTCAAAAGGTAGCGGACTTACTGAATGAAAAGCTTTCAGCCGGAACACACCGAGTAAAATTTGACGGAAGTAATTTAACATCGGGAATATATTTTTACAAAATGCAGAGCGCCGGATTTACTTCAATCAAAAAGATGATTTTGATGAAGTAACAGTTTTTTTTTTATCATCCTCATTATTAAACCTTCGGGACGGCGCGTAAGCGTCTCTCGGAGGTTTTTTATGAATAACCGTTCAAAAACTAATTTGACTCAAACTCCACGCTTGTCATTCTGAAGGTCGCCGTCAGAATATCACAAATAATAGCTGATGAAATGAAGAATCTCCGAACTTGTATTTTGACAATCTCACTAAAAAATTCACAATTACAAAATATTCAAAAGCGGTTTAACTGCTAAGGTTGAACATTCGTGAGATTGCCGCGCTCACTTCGTTCGTTCGCAATCCGCCCGAGGCGGACGGTTTGTTTTTATAATGGGCTCGCAATCCGTAACGCTATACAGTTTTTCAAAATATTTTTTTTAACCTCGGGATTACTATTAGAGACCTTTGCAAAACCTAAAATTGTCATATTGAGGACGGTGAGAGCCGTCCGAAATATCTCTAAATTCGGTACTATTACCGGTTTTGAGATTCTTCTCCCGCCAAGGCGGGATCAGAATGACAAATTTCGGGATTATGCAAAGCCTTCTATTAAATATTTTTCCTACAGACAATTTTGGGATTATGCTTCGCGAGAAGGGGGAAATTTTAGTATGCGGAATATAAAAAAAACGGACGCAAAACTCGTTGCGCCCGGAGAGGAGATGCTTTTGAGTGACAAATACTATTTCAGCAGCATCATTTTTTTACTTTGAATATAATTGTCCGTCTCAAGTTTATAGATATAAATTCCGCTTGAAAGATTCTTGGCATTAAAATTAACCGAGTATCTTCCTTTTGCTTGTTGCTTATTAACTAAAGTAGCGACTTTTTGTCCCAGCAGATTGTAAACGCTTAAGGTTACATTTGCCGCTTTGGGAATAGCGTAATTGATGACAGTCGTAGGATTAAAAGGATTGGGGTAATTCTGCATCAACTCGAATTGCTTTACATTGTTATTTCCCAAATCATCTATTCCGTTCGGGTTCGCATCGGGATGTCCGAAAAGCCCGAGTGAAGTTCCGACGAGCAAATCATCATAATAGAGGAAATTGATTCTGGTACCAACCGGATAAGCGTAACCGAGCGTCCAGCTTGTCGGAGAAGTTAAGTCCAAGTAATAAACATCGGCGTCAACAGCGGCATAAAGCGTATGTCCGCCAATCGTTACCGCAGTGGCTTCTTCATTCCCAAACGGAAAACCGCTTACGGTCAAAGGCGTCCAAAGTCCGGTTCCGGTTAAATCTTTATAGTAAACTGTAGGATGATTATTCCCCGCGTCTGTACCGACAGTGAAAACCGTATCGCCTGTAACGCTGACTTGAATATCCAGCAATGAAGCCACTATCGTATAACCGACGCTTGTATTAGATGGGCTCATATCCTGTGAAGGCGCCCAGATTGAACCGGTCCTTACAAGTCGATAAATGCTGTAGCCCTGGGGATAAGCCAAATCATATTTAACGCTTACGTATGCTACCGTATCGCTCCCTTCAAGATTGAATGCAATATCGGTTACATCAACATCTTCACCGATTGAACTTGCTTCAAGAAGAACCTGCTCCCAAGTGGCTCCGGAATCGTTTGAGAAGAAAACGCCCCCTTTTCTTGCGGGGTCCTGCATTTCCCAACCCGCCATTAAGAGTTTGTGATTCCATGGGCATTCCTTAACAGCATTAGCAAAAATTTCAACACTGGGGAAATTATAAGGCGGATCTTCAGGACTAAAAATTCTTCTCCAAGTACTTCCGTTATTTAATGATTTGTATATTCTTAAGTTTCCAGCATAAACTACATTTGAATCTGCATGCCCCATTTCAATGCAGTGATAGGGGGAACCATCTCCGTTGGGAAAAATCGCATTTGTCCAAGTCGGGGAAGTCGGGTAATTATCCACTCTTCTGATTCCCGACTTCGATGCCGTCCATGCTGTGAATTTGGTAGGCGTCATACTGAAATCTTCGACCTGTACGGCTTCAACTCCGTCGTCAATTTCAAAAATAATGCTGCCTTGATTTACCGAAGCCCCTATTCCCTGATCCGTTGTTAAGTAAACGATCATATCGTTTATCGGATCCGTAAACACCCAGCCGTCGTTGGGATGAGTTTGAAATCCCGAATTGCCGAAGCCATACCATGCAGTAGGATCGCCGCTGGAGTTGTTATACGCATTTGCTGTATAAATAACATAAGCTGTTGAATTTCCGGCAAAGGCAATATTATCGCCTGAAATTCCTCCGATCCCCATTGCGTATTCTACCCAGGTTGCTCCATGGTCGGTAGAATAAGCGCAATATTTATCCTGTCCCTGATGTCCCATCATGTAGAATGTTCCGTCGGGCGCTACGTTAAATGCTGTCCATTCCGTAGCTGTTGATAATGTAGAAGGGGAAATATCCGTTACAGTAGAACCTCCGCTAATGGTTGTGTAGGTTGAGTTTATTCTCAATAAAACCGGGGTAATATCTTTACTGAAAACATACATATAATTGGTCGTAGGATCGATAGTGATTGTGTTCATCCCTCCGACTCCGGGAAGTGCGAGGGGTGACGACAAATCTTCCGTGAAGTTATCCGATGCATCCACAGTACCAAAATGTATTCTTCCCGATTCCGTAAAGAAAAGATAATTGCTTTCAATTAAAAGACCGTTTACATCAGCGGAATAGAGTGAATTTACCGTAGGAGAACTCGGATTGGAACTTAATAATTGTGAATTGGCGACAAAGAAAACGCTGCCTGATAATTCGTTAACATCAATATAACGAATTGCGGCTCCGTAGCCTGCGTTTGCGTCAACGCCCGGCATTACTTTAAATGCATTGAAAGTCGGGGATGTGCTGTTTGAGTAAACCGTAGTGTAAAAAATAGAATTTGCGCTCTCTGTCGAAATGTAAATGAGTGATGAATCCGCCGTTTTTGCATATCCGTTTATCGCTAATATTCTTCCGCCGTAAACGTCTTCAACCTGAGGAGGACTTAGTTGAGCAAAAAGATAACCGGAAGTTAACCAAAGGGCTATTAAAAAAATATAAGTAGTTCTTATCTGTTTCATGGCGCTCTCCTTTGTTTGTTTCTTAAATTTGATTCTAATATATAAACCGAACGCTCTAAAGTCTGTGATAATCAACAAAAGAAATAGCAGGGTGTGATATATGTCATAGCGGTTTCCCTAATTGGGAAAATAAAAGAGGAGTGGGATGTTAATGAAAAGAGACCTTTGCAAAACCTAAAATTGTCATATTCAATAAAAGTCAAACAACTCCGTAGGAGTGTAACCTTGGTAATGAAGAAGATCTCAATTATAGAATTAGCTCCGTAGGAGCGACACTGCACTGCAAATGAGTAATCAGATATTCAATTTGTTTTGTATCGCTCCTCTGGAGTTTATGCTTGATGTTTAATTTGTTATTACAAAGATATTGCTCCTACGGAGCAAAGCCCGAATTGCTTTGTTAGTACAATTATCAATTTGTATGACCGATTTTTTTCTGTATAAAAAATTGTCTTGAACTTTGATTTTTCTGATTAAATGATGTGCTATGATTTTGCACGATCTCGGTTGTGCATTCCCTTGGTTCCAGTCTTTTCTTCCCTTTGCGCCTCTGTTCCTATTAGCCTTTCCGTCAAAGTTATTCCGACCGGTTTTTGGTTGGGACAAAGGGTTTATTTGTTTAGAAGAAGGCTTTGCATAACCTAAATTTGTCATATTAAGTTCGCCACGGCGAAGGTGTAAGCCGTCCGAAATATCTCTAATCCTGTATTATTACCGCTTTTGAGATTCTTCTCCCGCCAAGGCGGGATCAGAATGACAAATAAATTTGGTTATGCAAAGGCTTCTAGAAGTTTAGAAACTTTTTTTGAATCATAGAAAATCATAATTAATCTGCGTTATCTGCGTACTATCAAAACGGAAGAAAATGGGAGGACAAAAAATGTTTGAAAGTTAGGATTACTCGTAATCCTTAATCAGTCGCGCAAGTTCAGATTTAACTTTTTCGACTTGAATTTTTCTCTCCAATGAACTCGGCGGAGCGACTCTTTCCTTGCAATTTTTGATTGAACACATTTCGCATGTATCGCTGACAATAGCGCGTTTAATCGAAGGGTCGTCCCAGAACCTAACTTTTGATTTCAGATTATCGTCAAGAAGAAAACCGATAGTAACGCTGTAAAGTTCACGGCTGTTTAATCTTCTCCGTTTGGCAATGGAAATAGAGAGATATTCCTCGTTGCTTCCGGCAAATGTTGAGTGAAGAATATCAACTTGGAGTTTTTGATATTTATCATTTTTATCAATTTTCATCATTAAGTTTTTAAGCGACTTAATGGAAATCCAACGTCGGCAGTAGTGTTCGTCGGTTTGGTAGCCGCCCGGATTATCGTTGATGTTTAAGCGAATTTCCTTAGAGAGATAAAACTGTCTGTTATCCAACTGAGTATTGAATCTTAAAAAGAAAAATTTCTTAATTCCAAAATGTTTTGACAGTAAATTCGTAACTCTCTGAAAAAACATTTCCGGGGTTGCTTGATATTTATCAATAATAGAGAGTAGCTCTTTCGGTTCCCATTTATCCAATGAGAAAAATTTCTCGAGATCGGAAGCAAGCAAAAATCTGTTGATTAAAATTGCATTGGCAAAATAGGAAGCCCGGAAATTATTCAGAAGATGGTCAAATGACTCCAGAGAAAAATTTGAATGAATATTGCTTCGCTCAACCGTTCCCCAAATGTTGTAAGCTATTTCTTTTCCGAGAACAAAACCTTTTTGAGTTTCCGTAAGCTGTGGATTTACAAGCAATGTTTTATTCTGCTTGGAAATTAAAATTCCCCGTAATCCGGAAAGAGCAGGGCGGTTCTTTAATTCGGTTTCATCAATCTTGTAGGAAAAGTTTTCCTTCAGAAATTGTTTCAGCGCAGAATAGCTGACAGGAGGATTTATTTCCAATTTATATTTTGCAATAAATTTTTCAACATCTTTTTCGATTTCATCACAGAAGTTTTCGTGAAACTCCTTGTAAGTTTTTAATGCAGTTCGACTGAAATTGTTTTGACTCATTTCCGAGCCGCGAGCCATTTCAATAATCGTAGTAACCAAAGCGCTAAGCTGCATTGACGCTCCGGACATTAAAGTGATTAGTTTGTTTATATCAATTCCGTAATGATCCAGCGGAAGAAGTTCCAAAAGATTTGATTCAAGCAATTCACCGATAGGAGCAAGATTTTTTGTCAGCTTCAGCGAAACCAGATTGTCGTATGTAATGCCAAGCGCTTTGGAAAGAGAAGCAATTTTATTTGCCTTGGGATATTTTTTACCGCTCTCAATCTCGTTAAGATACGACACGGAAAGCCCGCTTTCCCTTGCCAGTTCAGATAATGAAAGCCCTTTGTCAATTCTGAGCTGCTTTAATTTAAGCCCGAGAATAAGTTTAATATAGTTGTCGGATAATCTGTTCATTTTTTTGTTTTTGATTCCAACAACAAATATAAGGAATATTTGAAAAAATGCTAATAGCAAATATTCTTTTATAGCGAAATTTCGCTTGCTATTTAAAGTCCTTAAACTTATTTTTGTTTGTTAATCAGCGGCAATAATTTCATTAAATAAATAGAAGGCGCAAATGGTTGAAAAAGTATTACAAAACCGTATCTTTGATGTTCTTCAATACCAGCTGCAAAACTATCCTCGGGAGGACGCGCTCTGCGACAAGAAAACCGGCGCTTGGCGAAAGTACAGCACCGAGCAAGTTATCGAGATTGCCGATAAGGTAAGTCTCGGACTGCTGAAGTTAGGTTTCGGTCCGGATGATAAGATAGCAATCATTTCCTACAACCGCACAGAGTGGACTTTAGTTGATCTGGGAATTTTGCAAATCGGCGCGCAGGACGTTCCCATTTATCCGAATATGAGCGATGAAGATTCGACTTATATTTTTAACGATGCGGGCGTAAAACTGGTATTTGTTGAAAATAAGGATTTGTACGACAAGGTACGCCGGATACTGCATGAAACTCCCTCCGTTAAAGATGTTTACACTTTCGAAAAAATTGAAGGAGCAAAACATTGGTCGGAAATTACAGACGCCGCTGACGAATCTCTTCGTACACGGCTTAACGAGATGAAAGCAAAAGTTACCGAAGATGACTTAGCTACAATAATTTATACTTCCGGGACAACAGGCGTTCCCAAAGGAGTAATGCTGACGCATAAAAATATTCTAAGCGATGTTACTCAGGTGCGCCAAGTTGAACCGCACAACAATACTCACAGAATGATTAGTTTTCTTCCGGTTAGCCACATCTTTGAAAGAACCGCAATCTATTTTTATTTCTATGTCGGAGGAGCAATTTATTTTGCGGAAAGCATTGATAAAATCGGCGACAACATTAGAGAAGTACAGCCGAATTATTTCACTACCGTTCCTCGCGTTATGGAAAAGATATTCGATAAGATTATGGGAGTCGGAAGAGATTTAACCGGAATTAAAAAAGCTATATTCGGATGGGCGGTTAATCTGGCAAATAAGTATCATCCGCAGGGCAAAAACTCCGCCTGGTATAACTTCCGTCTCGGAATAGCGCGTAAACTTGTATTTCATAAATGGGTTGAAGCGCTCGGAGGAAATGTGCTCGGCATAATTAGCGGAGCTGCGGCGTTGCAGCCGAGAATAGGCAGAATTTTTGAAGCTGCCGGAATTCCGGTACGCCCCGGTTACGGATTGACCGAAACGAGTCCGGTACTTACCTGTAACAGGTTTACAGACGGCGACTGGTTTATCGGAACGGTAGGGATTCCTCTTCCGGAAGTGAAGATAAAAATTGATGAGGAAAGCGGAGAGATTCTTGCAAAAGGTCCGAATGTAATGCTCGGATACTACAAAAAGCCTGAAGCAACAGCTGAAGTAATTGATAAAGACGGCTGGTTCCATACCGGCGATGTCGGGGAAATTATCGACGGAAAGTTTTTGAGAATTACCGATAGAATAAAAGAGATATTTAAAACTTCCGGCGGTAAATATGTAGCTCCCCTTCCTATTGAGAATAAGATGAAAGAGTCGTTGTTCATTGATCAAATTATGGTGATAGGAAACAAAAGAAAGTTTCCCGCCGCCATAATTGTTCCCGACTTCGAGTTTATTCAAAAATGGTGTAAAAAGAAATGCATTAAGCTCAGCTCGAAGGAGGAGATGGTTAAATCTCCGGTTCTGAACGAAAGGATTTGGCAGGATGTTGAAAAATACAACAAACGATTCGGTAAGGTTCAACAAGTTAAAAAGTTTGTTTTGGTAGCGGATAATTGGTCCCCGGATACCGGTGAAATTACTCCGACGCTTAAATTGAAACGCAGAGTTATTTTAGAAAAATATGCGGACTTAATCGACAGGCTTTATGAAGATGAAAGTCAATCGCATTATTTTCTCAATAATTAATGAAAAAAAAGTTCATATTTGTCATTCTGAGGCCCGCATTAAGCGGGACGAAGAATCTCAAAATTACTGTTGTAACCAATGCGTGTAAGGAGATCCTTCAGTCGAACTTCGTTCGACTTCAGAATGACAAATAATGGTTTTGCTCAAAATGAAAAAATTGTCATTCTGAATGGAGCAAAGCGAAATGAAGAATCTCGAAGCAGGGAATTAAGCTGTATTTAGGAAGGTTTGGGACAGTTTGCTTCTCTGCGGAAGAGAAATTAAAATGACAATATTATGTTATGGAAAGGAATCAAAAAAGAAAAATTTTATGCCGTCCCTCTTTTAGTCGGCATTAGAAATTAAATAATTAAATAACCGTAAAAATTGTAAAACAAAGCGGAAAACAAATGAAAAGAATAATTAATGAAGTAGCGGTTTTGGGTTCCGGTGTTATGGGTTCCAGAATAGCGGCGCACTTTGCAAATATCGGGTGCAAAGTAACTTTGCTTGATATTGTGCCGAGAGAACTTACGGAAGCCGAAAAGAAAAAGGGTTTAACCCTTGAAGACAAAGCGGTGCGCAACCGCATCGCCAATGAAAACCTTAAGAACGTACTTAAGGCAAAACCATCCCCGATTTACAAATCGTCGTTTGCTCACAGAATAACAACGGGCAACTTTGAAGACGATATGGACAAAATTGCGACTGCCGATTGGGTAATCGAGGCGGTTGTGGAAAATCTCGATATTAAAAAAATTGTATTCGGTAATGTTGAAAAATACCGTAAGCCCGGAACGCTTGTAACTACAAACACTTCCGGAATTCCGGTGCATTTGATGACAGAAGGAAGAAGCGAAGACTTTAAGAAGAATTTCTGCGGGTCTCACTTTTTCAATCCGCCGAGATACCTTCCTTTGCTTGAGATAATTCCTACCCCTTATACCGACAGTGAAGTTGTTGATTTTCTGATGAGTTACGGAGATAAGTATCTCGGCAAAACAACAGTGCTGTGCAAAGATACGCCTGCGTTTATCGCCAATAGAATAGGCGTTTACAGCATTATGGCTGTGTTTAAGTATATGAAGGAACTCGGGCTGAGTGTGAAGGAAGTCGATACTTTAACCGGACCGCTTACGGGGCGTCCGAAATCCGCAACCTTCCGAACGGCTGATGTTGTTGGTATTGACACATTTGTTAAAGTTGCCACTAACATCTATAACGATTGTCCGGAAGATGAGGAAAGGGACATTTTTGCTATTCCCGATTATGTGAACAAAATGGTCGAGAATAATTGGCTCGGCGACAAAACCAAACAGGGCTTTTATAAAAAGATTAAAGATGAAAAGGGGAAGAAGCAAATCCTTGAACTTGACATAAATACGTTCGAGTACAAACCGAGTTCCAAGCCGAAATTTGCTTCGGTTGCGGCAGCCAAGCCGATTGACGATTTGCGTCAGAGACTTAAAATGCTCTTTGCCGGGAAAGATACAGCAGCGGATTTCTTGAGGAAAATCAACTTCAGCGTTTTCCGGTATTCATCAAACAGAATCCCTGAGATTGCAGACGAACTCTACAAGATTGACGACGGTATGAAAGCCGGATTCGGTTGGGAGCTTGGCCCGTTTGAGCAATGGGACGTTCTCGGCGTTGAAAAAACAGTTCGGATGATGAACGAAATGGGAATGACTCCCGCTCCATGGGTACAGGAAATGCTGGACGGCGGATTTAAGTCATTTTACAGCATCGAAAACGGAAAGAAAAAATATTACGACATCCCGAGCAAATCATACAAGGTAATCCCGGGAACTACTGATTTTATTATACTTGATAACTATCGCGCAAACGCTCCCGTTTGGAAAAACTCCGGCGCAACGCTTCACGACATCGGCGACGGAATTCTTAATCTTGAGTTCCAAACTAAAATGAACTCAATCGGAAGCGAGATACTTGAGGCGATAAATAAATCGATTGAAATTGCCGAGAAAGATTACCGCGGATTGGTAATCGGCAATGACGGACAGCATTTTTCCGCCGGAGCAAATCTTGCCATGATGTTTATGTTGGGAACCGAGCAGGAATGGGACGAAATTGATATGGCGGTTCGCCAGTTCCAAAATACGACGATGCACATTCGGTATTCCAATGTGCCGGTTGTTGCGGCGCCTCACGGATTGGCTATCGGCGGCGGTTGCGAGGTTTGCCTCCATTCGGACAAGATTAATGCGTCCGCCGAAACTTACATCGGTTTGGTTGAAGTCGGAGTCGGAATAATTCCCGCCGGCGGAGGAACTAAGGAAATGGCTCTGCGCGCTTCCGACGCTTACGTAAAAGGTGGCGTGGAATTGCCCGAGCTGCAAGAGAAATTCCTTAACATAGCAATGGCAAAAGTATCGACTTCGGCTGAAGAGGCTTACGGATTAGGTTATTTCAGAAAAGGATTGGACGTTTACTCGGTTAATCCCAAGAGAGTAATCGCCGACGCCAAACGCGCCGCGATTGAGCTTGCCGAACGGGGCTACCGGAAACCGATTATGAGAGAAGATATTAAAGTTCTCGGAAGAACCGGTTTGGCGGCGTTGATACTCGGCGCTTACTCCTTTGAAAGAGGAAGATATATTTCCGAGCACGACAGAAAGATCGCCGATAAACTTGCGTACACAATATGCGGAGGCGATTTAACCGAAGGAACCAGAGTAAGCGAACAATACTTGCTCGATTTGGAAAGAGAAACATTCTTAAGCTTAATCGGCGAAAGAAAAACTCTGGAAAGAATGCAGAGTATTCTTACAACCGGTAAACCGTTAAGAAATTAATAAATGATTTTAGAAAATAAAATAAAAGAATTATTATGAGAGAAGCATATATAGTATCAGGTTATCGTACGGCGGTAGGAAAAGCCAAAAAAGGCGGATTCCGTTTTATGCGCCCGGACGATTTAGGCGCGGATGTTATTAAGCATCTGCTGAAATCCGTACCGGAATTAGACCCGAAACGCATCGACGATGTGATTGTGGGAAACGCTTTTCCGGAAGCGGAGCAAGGATTGCAAATAGGCAGAATGATTGCGCTTGAAGCAATCGGGATTGACACACCCGGCTCAACGGTGAACAGGTTCTGCGGTTCGGGAATAGATACGATTGCAACTGCCGTTGCAAGAATCCAATCCGGAATGATGGATTGCATTATTGCCGGCGGGGTTGAGTCGATGTCCTTAGTGCCAATGACAGGCTGGAAGTTAGCGCCGAACTACAAGGTTTCGCTGACTCATCCTGAATACTACATGGGAATGGGATTAACGGCAGAGGAAATCGCAAGGGATTTTAAGATTTCGCGCGAGGACCAGGATGAATTTTCCTACAATTCCCACATGAAAGCAATCAACGCAATTAAAAACGGATATTTCAAAGACCAGATAGTTCCTGTTGAAGTTGAAGATGTCTTTTACGAAAACGGGAAAAAGAAAACGAGAACTTGGGTTGTCGATACCGACGAAGGACCGCGAGCCGACACGAATATGGAAGCGCTTGCGCGATTGAAACCCGTATTTGCACAAGGCGGAAGCGTAACTGCCGGCAACTCGTCGCAAACATCGGACGGCGCCGCGTTTGTTTTGGTAATGTCGGAAGATATGGTTAAAGAGCTTAACCTTACTCCGATTGCGCGCATGGTTTCCTATGCGGTAGCCGGAGTTGATCCGCGGATCATGGGAACCGGCCCGATAGCCGCAATCCCGAAAGCTTTGAAAAAAGCGGGACTGAAACAGGACGACATCGATCTTATTGAATTGAACGAAGCCTTTGCCTCGCAATCCCTTGCCGTTATCAGAACATTGGATTTAGATACGGAAAAATTAAATGTTAACGGCGGAGCAATCGCAATGGGACACCCGCTCGGATGTACCGGAGCAAAATTAAGCGTGCAGATATTTAACGAACTTAAACGCCGCGATAAAAAATACGGAATGGTAACCGCGTGCGTTGGCGGCGGACAAGGCGTTGCCGGAATTTATGAATTGTTGAAATAATAGAAGGCTTTGTATAATATTACTTTATATGTCATTCTGATCCTCCGCCACGGCGGAGCGGGAGAAGAATCTCAAAACCGGTAATTATACTGAATTTAGAGATATTTCGGACGGCTTACACCGTCCTCAATATGACAAATTTAGGTTATGCAAAAGGCTCTAATAATTTAGAAATAAAAATAAAGGCAGAATTATGTCAGATGTAGAAAACAAAAAAGTAATGGGTGGTGAGTTTATAACAAAAGAAACTCCGCCCGAATCCGTTTATATCCCGGAGGATATTAACGAAGAACAAAAAATGATGATTGACACGGTCAATGATTTTGTCGAAAAAGAAATTTGGCCGCGGCTTGACGCTATTGACAAACAAGAACCCGGCTTGATGGAAAAGCTGCTGAAACAGGCAGGGGAACTCGGTTTGCTTGGGACTTTTGTCCCTGAAGAATACGAAGGACTTGGTCAGGATTTTGACACAAACACGCTGATTTCAATGGCGATGGGACCGAGTCACTCCTATGGAGTAGCTTTTGCGGCGCATACCGGAATCGGGACACTGCCGATTTTATATTACGGAAACGAAGAGCAGAAGAAAAAATATCTACCCGGCTTAGCTTCCGGCGAGATTTTATCGGCATACTGCTTAACCGAACCTACTTCCGGTTCCGACGCTCTCGGAGCCAAAACAACCGCAACGCTTTCCGAAGATGGAAAATACTACATCCTAAACGGACAGAAGATGTGGATTACAAATGGCGGATTTGCCGATATCTTGATTACATTCGCTAAAGTTGACGGCGATAAATTTACCGGCTTTATTATTCCAACCGATTCGGAAGGATTTACAAGAGGCGAAGAAGAGAACAAAATGGGAATTAAAGGTTCTTCGACTCGCGCGCTTTTCCTTGATAACGTTAAAGTTCCGGTTGAGAATGTTCTCGGTGAAATCGGCAAAGGTCATTACATCGCGTTTAACATTCTTAATATCGGACGGTTTAAATTAGGCGCCATGACAGTTGGAGGCGCAAAACATTACATTTCTGTTGCCGTTCAATATGCAAACGAAAGAAAACAATTCGGGCGGGAGATTTCATCGTTCGGAGCAATTAAACACAAACTTGCCGAAATGGCTATCCGTACATTCGTAGGGGAAGCCGCCACTTTAAGAACCAGCGGCTTGATTGCTCAGAAGGTTGACGAACTTACCGCCGCAGGCGAAGAATACAGCAAAGCTTTAATTAAAGCGGCTGAAGAATATGCAATCGAATCGTCGATAATGAAAGTGTTCGGCTCCGAAGTAGTTGATTTTGTTGTGGACGAGCTTGTTCAGGTTCACGGCGGTTACGGATATTCGGAAGAATATCCCGCTGCGCGAGCTTACCGCGATTCAAGAATCAACAGAATCTTTGAAGGAACGAATGAAATCAACAGATTGTTAATTGTCGATATGCTTGTAAAACGCTCGATGAAAGGGCGCATTGATTTACTCGGGCCCGCAATGGCGATTCAGAAAGAGCTAATGGGAATTCCTTCACTCGGCGATGAACCGGAAGGGCTTCTTGCGAAAGAGATGAAAGCCGTTAACGAATCCAAGAAAGCAATATTAATGGTTGCCGGTTCCGCGGTTCAGAAATTTATGCAGAAACTTGGCGAGGAACAGGAAATTATTATGAATGTTACCGATATGATTATCGAAACATTTGTTGCCGAATCCGCTATTCTCCGCACTCTTAAACTTGCAAATATAAAAGGAGAAGCCGCAGCCGAATATTACGCAAAGATGACAAGCGTTTACGTTAGCGAAGCAATGGATAAGATAAACGTTTACGGTAAAAACGCGGTTTCGGCTTTTGCCGAAGGAGACGAGCTGAAGATATTGCTTCTCGGTTTGAAACGCTTTACAAAATTTGCTCCGATTAATACGGTTAAACTTCGCCGTGAAGTTGCGGACAAATTAATTGAAGAAAATAAATATTGTTTCTAAAAATTAATGGATAGAGTACTTTGCATAACCCCGTAATTTGTCATTCTGATCCTCCGCCAAGGCGGAGCGGGAGAAGAATCTCAAAACCGGTAATTACATCGAATTTAGAGATATTTCGGACGGCTTACATCGTCCTCAATATGATAAATTTAGGTTATGCAAAGGTGTCGAATAATTAAGCGCTTCGGGATTAATATGTTCCGGAGCGCTGTTTTTTAGCAAGACGGAAAATCTTATGAACTCAGAAAACAAAAATTACACGCAACCGATGCTTAGAGAGAACGCGCTTGCCGATAAAATAATTGTTGTAACCGGCGGCGGAACAGGCTTGGGAAAAGCTATGTCGGCTTATTTTTCCGAGTTGGGAGCGAAAGTTGCGATAGCGAGCAGAAAGCTCGAAACGCTTGAAAAAACAGCGGGGGAAATATCCGGCAAAACCGGGAATGAAGTTCTCGCGGTTCAGTGTGACGTTACAAGCTACGATGATGTGGAAAATATGTTCGCAACGGTTAAGGAAAAATTAGGAAGCGCAAATGTGTTGGTAAATAATGCGGCGGGAAATTTTATCAGTCCTACCGAACGACTGAGCCACCGCGCGTTTGATAAAATTGTCGATATTGTTTTGCGCGGTTCATACAACGCTACTCTCGCATTCGGGAAAGAGAAAATCGCTGAAAAAATTTCCGGTTCGATACTGAACATTGTTACAACTTACGCTTGGACAGGTTCGGCGTTTGTAGTTCCATCGGCAGTCAGTAAAGCCGGGGTTTTGGCAATGACGCGCTCTCTTGCAGTTGAGTGGGCAAAGTACGGAATTCGCACCAACGCAATCGCGCCCGGTCCGTTTCCCACAAAAGGGGCATGGGAAAGATTGGTGCCGAAAGAGTATCAGGATAAGTTCGATTTTGCAAAGAAAGTTCCTCTCCGGAGAGTGGGAGAACATCAGGAGCTTGCAAATCTTGCGGCTTATCTTGTATCCGATTTCTCGGCTTACATTAACGGTGAAGTTATTACAATCGACGGAGGAGAATGGCTGCAGGGAGCCGGGCAATTTAATATTCTGCAAATGATTCCTCCGGAGATGTGGGATAATATCGAGCGGCAGATTAGAAGTTTGAAGAAGAAAGAGTAGAATTTATGTTTTAGATATCAGTTCTCTGAAACTTAAAATTTGATTTAATTCTCGTTCAATTAAAAAGTAATTTTTTTTTGAGAAATTATTTATATTATAAGCTTGAATTGAATTGAATGCTAAAGCAGATAGCGCTCCCATGAAATTTTTTATTAAAATATCGATTTTTTTACTTTTCTTTTTATCTTCAGTTTTTGCATCCGCTCAAACAGATTCGTCCAAGATAAAAGAGGTTGACAGTCTTATCACAAAAGAAGGAAAATTCTTTTCTTCCGATATTGATTCGACTTCTTACTATGGTTTAAAAGCTTTTCATAAAGCCGAGAGTATCAACTACGCCGACGGAATTGTTAATTCATTGTACGGGATAATATGGACGTTTGCACAAAAGGGTAAGATTGACTCATCGAAAAAATATTTTGATATTGCCGAAAAAGTTGCAATCCGACATAATAATACTAAAGAATTAGTCAATTTATATAATATAATAGGTATCACCTACGATAATATTAAAGAATATGACAAAGCCTTTTTTTATTATAAGAAGTCGTTGGAATATGCTGAAAAATTGAATTTTAAAGCGGGACTGATAAATGCTTATATCAATCTTGCCGGAGTTTATTTTTCTGTGCACGATTATGAAAAAGAAACCGAGTTTTTCTTAAAAGCTCTTGAGCTTGCCAAGCAGGATAAGGATTCTGTTTCGATCGGGTACATTTATAATAATCTTGCAGAAGATTACAGCTCCGCTCATAATTATTCAAAGGCGGGTAAATACTACCTTGAAGCCGAAAAGATGTTGAGAAACGCCGACGATTTATATGGTTACAGCTATGTGCTAACTAATATTGCCGATAATTATCTCAAATCGGGCAAATACGATTTGGCTCTGGAGTATATCAATAAATCGATAAAACAAACCGGAAAAAAGCTGGGCGTGGATTTTTATCTCGGCGAGACATTGGTTAAAGCGGAGATTCTTCAAAAAGAACAGAAGTATAAGGAATCCGAGAGATTATTAAACGGGCTTCGCAAGTTAATCTCTGATAATATTGAAAAGAATTATATCGCAAGATTAAACTATTTGTCGGCATATAATTATTTTAAGCAAAACAGGTTTGTTAAATCGCGGAAGTCGCTTAAAAAAGTTTTGAGTTTCCCGATTACCGACAAGACATTGCCGTGGCTTGTGAAAGCGTCAAGATTGTTGGAAAGGATTTTTGTTAAAGAAGGCGATTATAGAACCGCTCTTATTTTCTTTAATAAATATAAGTCTTTAAGCGATTCTCTGAATTCTTTAATAGCGGACAAAAACAGAATTGATTTTGAAAAGCAGCAGAAGCTTCATCTTGCCGAAGCGGAAGTTAATTCGCTGCAAAAGGATAGAAAAATTTATCAGCTGGAGCTGAAAAGAAAAAACGAACTTCAGGTATTTTTGTTTGTAGGCGGGGGACTTGTTATTTTGATTTTGATGCTTGTGCTTTATTACACAAAAAAAATCAGAACAAAGAACAAGGAATTGGAGAGATTAAACGAAACCAAAGAACAGATGTTAAAGATTTTTTCGCACGATTTGAAGAATTCGCTTGGGGCAATAATTAACTTTTCGTCCCTCTTGGTAAATGAGCTTTACGACTTGGAGCCGGATGAAATTAAATTTATGGTAAACGAAGTTAATTTTTCGGCTAATGCTTCAAATACTTTAATGACGAATCTTCTGAATTGGATACTTGTTTCAAATGACGAACTTCCATTTACAATTGAAAGAGAGAATTTGTATGAAATTGTCAGCGAGGTTGCAGAAAGAACAGATCCACTATTAAAAGGGAAAAATTTAACGCTTGATGTTCAATGCGAGAAGGAAATTTTTGTTTTGGCAGATAAGAATTCGGTTGAGCTTATTATTCGCAACTTGCTTTCGAACGCGATTAAGTTTAGTCCTAAAAAGGGAGAGATAAAAATTACAGTATCAGTTGACGATAAAAAAGCAAAAGTAACGGTTAAGGATTCCGGTGTTGGAATGACCCCCGAACAAATAGAGAAAATTTTGAAAACCGAAAGTCATGAAAGCTCCGTTGGAACAAATAAAGAAAAAGGTACCGGACTCGGTTTAAACTTGGTTAAAACTTTTGTGGCAAAAAACAACGGCGAATTTTACGTAACAAGCAAACTTGGCGAAGGAAGCGAGTTTTCCTTTACGCTGCCGATAGCGGAAGAATAAAGCGGTAACTATGGAGGGTGTTTTGGAAGTTAAAGAGGGTTTTCTGGTTCTCGTAGTTAGTTCAGAAAAAACTTGGGGCAATATATTTAAATGGAAGTTAGCGGATAATCTTAAGGAATTCAGAGACGAATTTGCTCTTGCCGTAACGATGAACGGATACTCTTGCGAAGGAGTTTCGGCAATAAAGGAGTTTGAACCTGACTACTTTTTTCTTCGTCCCAATCTCGGCTATGACGCCGCCTCCATCTCTTATTCAATCAACCTGCTTCCGCTATACCGGCGCACTATTATTTTGCACGACGACCATTGGTTTAACGATAAAGACTGGTTCAGGAAAATTCAAAGATTAGTTTCGGAGAATCCCGACGTTGACGTTTGGGGAAACGTATTGTACGGAGAGAAACGACCGCGCTTTGATGAATATGCCGCAGAGCTTGGTTTAGAGGCGTTGGCTGAAGTTAAATCTATAAAGTTTCTTCATGGGATGTCGGGGGTTTTTGACAAAAAGGTTATTCAAAAATTTAAGGAAATTAATCTTCCTTATAAGAACAGTGTGGAAAAAGAAGACGCTAATTTAGGGGAAAGATTGTTCTCGGCTATTCTGTTCTCGGAAGGATTTGAGTTTCGGGATTTTCCCGAAGGGAAGTATTCATTCCTTATGCACAATGAAAGGAACAAAACTAATTCCCTAATTTCCACGGCTAATGAGTATTTGTTTTTGGGGAAATACGAAGAAGCGAAGGAACTCTTTTATGAATATTGGGAGGAAATAAAAAAGATTAATTATTTTGATGATTTGGGGCTGCTATTTTATCATTTATCGATTGTTCATTACGCCCTTAACGAAAAAGAAAAAGCGCGTCTTTTTTATATTAACGCAAAAAAGATTTTACCCGAGTTTCCGCTGCCGATTGGAATGGAGGATTTGTTTGAGGGAAGCAATGAACAGTAATCGGTAATCCGCAAATCTTCTCCCGACCGGTTTTGGTTGGGGGTAGAGTGGGCAGTAACCCGTTATTCAGAACGGGTTCACAATTTCTATTAATTTAGGCAAAGTCACATTACTTGTTACTCATAACTCATTACTCATAACTCATAACTGACTACTGTTCACTGCTTTAACTTACTCCAACAGCTCTCAGAAGATTAACCGCAATAACGGCAAGAATATAAGCGCCGCCGGAATAAATGGCGAACTGAAAAAGGGGAATTCTCCAGCTTCCGGTTTCTTTTCGGGAGATCGCCATCGTCGAAATACATTGCAGAGCGATGATAAAAAATATAATCAATCCGATGACGGTTGAGGTTGTAAATAAAGGCTTTCCGTCTTCGGCGACTGCGTTTTTCATCGATTTAAGTATAGACCTTTGAATTGAGTAATCGTCTTTGCTTTCGGTGATTTTAAACATAAGCGCGAGCGAACTCACAAATACTTCGCGGGCGGCAAATGTAGTGAGAACGGCAACGCCAACACGCCAATCAAGTCCTAACGGAACCATTGCCGGTTCGATAATTTTCCCTAACTCTGCTGCATAGGAACCGTTAATACGGGCAACTTGGGTTTGCGCTTCAACCTGCGCTGGAGTTAAGTCAGCCGTATCAATTTTCGGATTGTAGTTAGGAAAAAAAGTTAAAACCCAGAGAATAATCGAAAAAGTAAGAATTATTAATCCGGCGCTTTTTACATAAGTTTTAGTGCTCGTCCAAGTGTTTTTCCAAACAACGCTCATCTTCGGCATTTTATATGTGGGAAGTTCCAGGATGAAGGATGATTTATCTTCGGCTTTGATTATTCCTCTAACCTTATTAATAATTCCTGCGGCGATAATCGTAATTGTTATGCTGGAAATATAGATTGCCGCAAGAATCGCGCCGCTTAAAAGCGCGTGTCCCGCCGGAACGAGAAAAGCAATCAGCAGAGCGTAAACGGGAAGACGCGCGCTGCAACTAATCAGCGGAATAATAAAAATTGTTAGAAGCCGTTCCCGTCTGTTCGGGATTGTTCGCGTTGACATAATCGCCGGAATCGCGCATGCGAAACCCGACATCAGCGGGACAAATGAACGACCGTTTAACCCAATCCTGGCAAGGGGTCTGTCAATCAACATCGCTCCGCGCGCCAAATAGCCGGAGTCTTCAAGAAGTCCGAGAATCAGAAAGAGAATAATTATCTGCGGTACAAAAACGGAAACGGCGCCGAGTCCGGCGATAACACCGTCGGCAATAAAATCGGTAATAAAACTTTTGCCCAGCAATTCCACCGTCCATGATGCGAGCAGTCCGAAAAATTGATCTACCAAATTCATCAGCGGAGCGGCGAGCCAGAAAATTGATGCGAACATTACTACCATAATCAAAATGAAAACCAAAAATCCTACGCCTTTACTCAGAAGAAATTTATCTATTTTTAGAGTTAATTCATCCGGCGCGTGAAGTGAAGTTTGGATTGAGGAGGGTTTAACTGTTTTGTCTTTCGAAAGGATAACTTCTTTCTCAATTTTCCCTATCCCTTTGTAAAGGTCTATAAGATGCTTGCTATCCTCATTTACCGGTACGATTTGGCTTGCGTCAAAAGGTTCGGATAACAGCTTTTTTGCGTAATCGAGAAGTTTATCAACTCCCTCGCCGGATCTCGGATCAACTTTTACTACGGGAACTCCGCCGAGTTTATCCGAGAGTTTTTTGCAATCAACCGAAAAGCCTTTTCGTTCGAGAATATCGACCATTGTTAATGCTACAATTATTCTGAACTTCGATTCCAATAATTCTTCCACCAAAAGGAGATGCCTTGAAAGCTGGCTTGAATCAACAGTTACGATAATAAGCTCGGGAACTCCGTACTCTGGATTGTTATAAATTCCCTGAACGGTTACGACTTCGTCCAACGACGCCGGAATCAAACTTACGATTCCGGGGGTGTCGATTAACTGCGCGTCGATGCCGAATTTTTTCTGCAGCTTGGCGGAATTATATTCGACGGTTGCGCCGGGATAGTTCACGGTTTTTAAGTTTTGTCCGCTTAAATAATTGAAGAGAGTGGTCTTCCCGGCGTTGGGAGGACCTACAAGAGAAATAACGTTCATGAAAAACTACCGTACCTTAATGCAGGAAGCTTCGCTTTTACGAACCGCTACAACTGTTCCCCTTATTGAAAAAGCTACGGGATCGTTAAAAATCGATTTCCCGATTAACTCTATGTTTTGCCCCGGCGTGAATCCTAATTCAATTAATCTTTTTGCGGAAGGATGATTCAAATCCACTCCGACTATTTCGGAAGTCTCTCCGTTGTTTAACTGACTTGCTGTTCTCATTTTCATCCCATACTTTTTCGCTTTCACGAAGTTAAAAACTTAATCTCAAAATTTGCTTATCTAAATTTAATCTAAATAGTGAAATATTCCAAAAAAATTTTTATGTTAGTATATCACAATCGAAAAGTTAAAAATGGATAAAAATAAAGCTCACGAAGTTTTTCTGACATTCCTTAAAAAGGGGTACAGAATTACTCCGCAAAGGTTTGAAGTGCTTGATACCGCGCTTGACATGAAAAATCATTTCACGGCGGATGATTTGTTTTTAATGATGAAAAATGCCGGCTCAAAAGTTTCGCGGGCTACGGTTTACAATACTTTGGAACTTCTTGTTAAATGCGATCTGCTTTCCCAAAGAATTTTTAACCAGTCAACCACTCGTTACGAAGTTAATTTTGACAGACGGCAGCACGACCATATAATCTGCGAGGGATGCGGGAAAATTTGGGAATTCTCCGATCCGGATATTCAAAAGATTGTGGACAAAGTCGCTAAGAAATTTAACATGGAACCTTCCGGATATGTTTTTAATATTTATGCCAAATGTTTGGAACCTCATACATGCGATAAATTAAAAAACAAAAATTGAGGCGGGAGTTTTTATTTTTATCATGTCGCGCCTTGTGCAAAGCCGATTAAACCGCATTTAAATAATCAGAAATGCCGTGTTCGTTATTGTGATTGTCCCCAACCCAAAAACGGTCGGGGCAAGTTCGTCGTCGCAAGTTCCTCGCGATGACAGACGTTGATGAAATATTTCAGACTACTTTCCTTCAAGGTACTTGTTCCTTGAAGGTATGCAAGAGAGGAGTTGGAGGCGATGAGCAAGTGGATTTTGTTTCGTTGAATATTTGTGTTTTTTCAACACCCCGACTTTCGCCTTGGCGAATTAAGAGGGGAATTTTAAAATTCCCCTTCCTTAGGAAGGGGTGGCTCCGCCTTGGCGGAGACGGGGTAGGAAAGAAATCACACACAAAGAAAAAAAGAAAATGAAAAACATCGACCATGCTGATATGAGCTTCTCCAAAATAAAATCAAACAAAGGTGAATCAGAATCCTATAAAATTAATTCAAACTCACGATTCAAAATTTACTTCGCCGTGGAGAATCGCCATCCACTATAATTTTGCCGGAAAAACTTTCCTGAGTCCACTTAAAAAAGTTGATGATATGCAAATTCAAAAATTTATAAACCGCTGAAGCGGTTACTAATTTCTCTATGTTATTGCTAACCCACGACTTAAGTCGTAGGTTAATATAATGCTTATTGTACATTGCAACCGTTTCAACGGTTTTTAGACATTTATATGGTGAACTCATTCCCGTTTTCTTAACAATGTATAATCCGGATCAAAGGCAACGGAATCGCTGCTGAAGTTTCCGACAGCAATCGAAGTGTCTTTTGAGTTAATGCGGAAATCTTTTTCGCCGATTTTTTCTCCGTTATTGTAAAAGCCGACCGGCAAAATAAAGCTGTATGTTTTTTCGCTCTTTTGTCGAATAGTTAAAATTATCTTTCTTGAATTACTGTTCATTTTAAAGTTGCAATCCAAATCAATATATCCCGATTCGTCCCAAATCCATTGGCTGAAAAAGCTGTCTAAATTTTTCCCCGAGATTTTCTCAAAAACGTTTTTTAATTTTTGGGCGTTACCGGTTTCGTATTTGTAAAGAGCTTGGTAATCTTTTAACGATTTGATAAAAACGGAATCGCCCAATTCGTAGTTTAGCATACGGAAAATCCACGCGCTTTTGTCATAAACAATTTTTCCGAAAAGATTTTTTCCTCTGCCTCGGATTTTCCCTTTCCGCAGCGCATTGTTTAACATCGAGAGCATCGTTGTTTTGAAAGCCGCTTCCCCCACTTCGCCTTTCCAGTAAAGCGCTTGCGAATAGTTTGCCATTCCCTCGTCAATCCAAATGTCATCCCAGCTTTTTATTCCAACCGAGTTGCCCCACCACTCGTGCGCGGTCTCGTGTATGAACAGCTCGCTGAACATATCCGGCGAGAGGAAATAATTTTCTCCAATCCCGATTGCGGTTTGGTTTTCTATTCCGCCGTAATTCCAAGGGATTTCGACAACGGCGTACTTATCTTTAATGAATGGGTATTGCCCGTAAAAATCGCAAAGCCGTTTGATAGCGTCTTGAGCAATCGAAAGAGTTTCCCGCGCGGATCTTAGATCCTCCGGATAAGAATATATTTCCATGCTTAGAGTATCATTGTCGATTATAAGCGTTTTTGATGTTCTAGAATATTTTCCGACATACAACGCCGTCAGATAAGAGGCGACGGGATAAGAGCTTTTCCAGAGAAGATTGCGTTTGCCGCCGGAGAGCGAATCAAGAATTTTTTGTCCGTTTGAAATTGCGGTATATCCGGAATCGACGGTAACTTGTAAAGAGAACATAAATTTATCGGCGGGTGTATCGTTGCATGCGAACCAGCCGGAAGCGAAAATCGGTTCGTTAACGGAGTAAAGATATTTCGCGTAGTCTTTATCGTAAAAATAAAGTCCGTTCTCAGGTTTGCCGGAGTATTGAATTTTCAAGGTCTGCAATCTTTCGGTCTGCAATGCCGAGTCAATGGAAAGAAAATTATTTTTGCGCTCGAATTTTATATTGTACGAGTTCAGTTTTAATTCTTTAATTTTCATTTCGTCGTCAAAATTAAATACGGGCTTTATTTTCCTGTTTAATCTGAACGTTACGATTTCCGTTCCGACAATCTTTCTGTTATTCATGTCAACCGAAAGTTTAAGCGATATTGACTTAATGTCGATATAATAATGTGATTTATCGAGGTGCGATTTTATTTCATCTTTTGTAACAAAAAAGTTATTTAACGATGTTACGTTTTGGGAGTCGAAATATAGGAACAGTTCGCTAATCTCCGAACTATAATAAATCAGAAAGAAAAGGATAATAGTAAAGATGGTTAAAATAATTTTTTTCATAAGAAATATAAAAATGACAACAATAGTTTATTAGGCGCTAATTTTTTATTTCAAGCAGATTCTTACAAATAATAAATTGTAGTTGAAATGTAAATTCAATATTTTTAATAAACAAAAATTCGAGGTTAATATGGCTTTCAAAGGTTCGTCTTTGATACGCAAAACCGTTACCATGATTCTTGCCGGCGGACAAGGAGAACGTTTAAGTCCTCTTACAAAATACCGCACAAAACCTTCCGTCCCTTTCGGAGGAAAGTACAGAATTATTGATTTCGCGCTTTCCAATTGTTTGAACTCCGGACTGAGAAAGATATATGTTCTAACGCAGTACAAGTCCGATTCGCTAAACGAGCATCTTCACGAGGCTTGGCATATTTTTAATCATGAACTTGGGGAGTTCATTTACACTGTTCCTCCTCAGCAGAAAATCGGGAACAACTGGTACACCGGAACGGCGAATGCCATTCTTCAAAATATGAATTTGATTTCTCCGAAGAAAGCCAAGAACGTACTGATTCTTTCCGGCGACCATATTTACAAGATGGATTATCTGAAGATGGTTGAATATCACATGGAGAAAAAAGCCGATCTTTCAATTGCTTCGCTTTATGTTCCCGTTGACCAAGCCGATAGATTCGGCGTGTTGAATATCGATAAAGATTACCGCGTTGTTAACTTTGTAGAGAAGCCGACCAATCCGCCGGAAGCTCCCGACCGACCGGGTTACTCGTTTGTGAATATGGGAATTTATATTTTCGATTCCGCTATTTTGAAGGAAGTTTTTGAAAAGATGGAGAAGAAAAATTTACCCCATGATGATTTCGGGAAACATGTAATTCCTTTTATGATTCAAGCCGGCTACAATGTTCGCTCCTATCGTTTTGTTGATGAAAATCAGAAGGAAGAACCTTACTGGGTGGACGTAGGAACGATAGACAGCTATTACGCCGCCAGCATGGATTTGATCAGCGTTGCGCCGTTCTTCAATTTATACGACGAGCATTGGCCGATTCGAGCTAAGCGGGTTATGTTTCCGCCCGCCAAAACTATTTCCCACGAAGGGGAAAGAATCGGGCGAGCGCTGAACTCCCTAATTACGGATGGTACGATTATATCGGGCGGGCTGATAGAGCGTTCGATCATTGGACCGAATGTCAGAGTGAATTCCTATTCCTATATTACAGACTCGATTATTTTTGATAACTGCAACATCGGAAGGCATTCAAGAATACGCCGTGCTATTATAGATAAGAATGTTGTCGTTCCTCCGGGTACGGAAATTGGTTTTGACCCTGAAAAGGACGCTGAAAAATTTAAAGTTACCGAGACCGGAATTGTGGTTATTCCGAAAAATTATGTTTTTGAATAAACGCAGGTTTGTGTAATTATAAATTCAGTAATAGATTAACCTTCAAGGTTACGTGATTCATTCAGAAATTCGCTATCAAAAAAGCAATAATCGAATTTTCAATATTTGTTTAATCTTAAAAACCTTGAAGGTTTTTCCGAAAAGGAGACTTAGAATTATAAAAATGGATTTATCTCTCATTCTTCATTCTTAATTGCATTTGTTGAGTGTGCGAGAATCAGAGCGGCAAGTTCGCGGAAAGCTCCTTCCCCCCCTTTTGCTTTACATATGTAATCAACCTTCAAGGTTACGTGATTCATTCAGAAATTCGCTATCAAAAATACAATAATTGAATTTTCAATATTTGTTTAATCTTAAAAACCTTGAAGGTTTTTCCGAAAAGGGGACTTAGAATTATGAAAATGGGTTTATCTCTCATTCTTGATTCTTAATTGCATTTGTTGAGTGTGCGAGAATCAGATCGGCAAGTTCGCGGAAAGCTCCTTTCCCCCCCTTTTTGCTTTACATATGTAATCAACCTTCAAGGTTACGTGATTCATTCAGAAATTCGCTATCAAAAATACAATAATTGAATTTTCAATATTTGTTTAATCTTGAAAATCTTGAAGGTTTTTCCGAAAAGCGGATTTAGAATTATAAAAATGGGTTTATCTCTCATTCTTAATTGCATTTGTTGAGTGTGCGAGAATCAGATCGGCAAGTTCACGGAAAGCTCCTTCCCCACCTTTTGCTTTACATATGTAATCAACTCTATTTTTAATTTTTTCAACTGCATCTGATGGAGCGGCTGAAAATCCGACCTCGCCCAATATTTCAGAATCGTTAACATCATCGCCGATATATGCGGTCTCATCAATCGTAATATTTAATTCCACAAGTTGTTTATGGAGCGCCTCCGGTTTTTCCCATGTGCCGGAAACAAGAAACGTAGGTTTAAATCTTTTGGCGCGGGCGTTGATTATTGGTGAATTGTCAGTTGTAATAATTCCGGTTTTAATTCCCGCATTTTGCAGAAGCACAAATCCGAGCCCATCTTTAACGTTAAATTTTTTAAGTTCAAGTCCGTTTTCGCTAAAATAAAGGCTGCCGTCGGTCAGAACACCGTCAACATCCGAAACAACCAGCTTGATTTTCTGAATTTTGCTTAATAAAATTTCATTCATAATTGTCCAATTTTTTAATAAAAAAATTTTTTGTTTTTAAAATTTTTCTTAACTTTTAGCCTATCAAAAATAAGAATGATAATAATGATAATGAAACGGAATTTCATTTTGCATCAACTAAATTTTTTACATTCACAAAATCCCATAAATTCATATCCATTTTTTAATTGTAATAATTTTGTAACTACGCTTATTTATTATTCAATATGAAAAATAAACTAATAACTAAACTAATCAATAACAAACAAAGGGCTGTTCAATGAGAAAAGCTTACAAACTCCTTGTGTTTGCGATGTTATTCGTAACATCAGCAATGTTTGCACAGAAGTACACCGTTCAAGGCACAGTAACAAACGCTGAAAACGGCGAAAAACTTATCGGTGCAAATGTAGTGGTAAAAGGCACCTACACAGGCGCCGCAACCGATGAAAACGGACACTACGCATTTAAGTTAGACAAAGGAAACTACACAATCGTATGTAGTTATATTGGTTTTGAAACCAAAGAAGTTAATGTTAACGTTAACAACAACGTTGAAGTTAATTTCTCGTTACGCGACAAACAATTTTCATTGAATGTAACCGTCTTAGCCGATCGCGCTAAAGAACAGGAAACTCCGGTTGCATTTACTGATGTTGAGAAAAAGGATATGGAATTAAAACTTGGCTCGCAAGATATTCCTATGGTTCTTAACACAACTCCTTCCGTTTATGCAACACAGCAGGGCGGCGGCGCAGGCGATGCCAGAATTAACGTTCGCGGTTTTAACCAGAGAAACGTTGCCGTTATGATTAACGGTGTTCCTGTAAACGATATGGAAAACGGCTGGGTTTATTGGTCAAACTGGGACGGACTTGGAGACGCTACTTCTTCAATTCAGGTTCAAAGAGGTCTAACCGCAGTTAACTTGGCAACCCCCGCAATCGGCGGTACAATGAATATCATTACCGATCCTACGGCTCACAACTTGGGATTCAGTTTTAAACAAGAATTCGGTTCAGGCTCCTTTATGAAAACCAGCTTGTACGGAAACACAGGTTTGGTTGATAAAAAATGGGCTGTTACTCTCGGTATCGTTAGAAAAACAGGCGACGGCGTTATTGATAAAACTTGGACTGACGCTTGGGCATATTACTTAGGCGCTTCCTATAATCTTAACGCTAACAACAGAATCGAATTATACGCCGTTGGCTCTCCTCAGAGACACGGGCAGAACTTGTACAAACAGAATGCAGCAGCTTATGATTCAACATACGCAAAAGACGTTCTCGGATATACTTCCGAGCAAGTTCAAGCTAAACCGCAATCTCCGAGAGGAAGACTCTACAATGAAAACTGGAATACTGTTGACCCGAGTTATACCGGAAAACAATATTGGGACGGCTCAACCGCAGACAGATATAATTCCGGATTCATTAATGAAAGAGAAAACTATTATCACAAACCTCAAGTTAACTTGAACTGGTATTCAAACTTAAGCAAAAAATTAAGCGCTTATACTACCGTTTATTATTCAGGCGGCGTTGGCGGCGGTACCGGTACTTATGGTCACTTAAAATGGGATTATACCGGTCCTTCCAGAGTCGCAGACTGGAATGCTACAATCGCACAGAACGTTGCAAATGTTGATTCCAACGGTTTGAAAGAATCGAAAGGTATTTTGAGAAACAGCGTTAACACACAGTGGACATACGGATTATTATCAAAAGCAATCTACAAAGTTAACGACGAAATTAAAACTACAGTCGGTATCGACGCCAGACTTGCTCAGGTTGACCACTATCGTGAAGTCAGAGACCTTTTAGGCGGCGACTATTACACTTATACAGGAAACGCTTTTGATACACCAGCTCAGTATATGAAAAAACTCGGCGACAAAATCGCTTACAACAATACAAATAACATTAACTGGTTAGGCGCTTACTGGCAGACAGAGTATGCTACTCCTGTATTTACTACTTATGCTACATTGGCATGGTCAACGATTAAATACAAATATACCAACCACTTCCGCGCGGACGATAACGGAAACGAATTCTCACTTGAATCCTCATACTTCAACGGTTATCAGTTCAAAACCGGATTCAGCTACAGATTCTCAACCGATCTTTCCGCATTTACTAACTTCGGTTATGTTTCCAAAGTGCCGATTTTCGATCAGGTTATTGACGACAGATCCGGTACATTTGCAGATCATCCGACTAACGAAAAATTCTATAGCGTGGAAGCCGGCGTTAATTATACAAAAGACGCTTTAACATTAAAATTAAACGGATACTATACTTTCTGGAAAGACCGCGCACAAACAAAATATGTACAGGTTGATACTTCAGGAAACGGAGCTTTGGTTTTCTTGACAGGTATGAACTCTGTTCATATGGGTATTGAATTTGAAGGCGCTTGGCAGCCGGTTAGAATGTTCAGATTGGACATGGCGGCTTCCTTCGGAAATTGGTACTATGATAACGACGTTACCGGTACATACAAAAACTATGACAACCCGGCAGATCCTAACGTAGAATACAAATACTATGTAAAAGATTTGAAGGTTGGGGACGCTCCTCAAACTCAGGTAGCCCTTTCCGCTTCTGTTTATCCTGTTAAAGGTATGACGGCACAATTGGTAGCGCGCTACAATGCAAACTATTATGCAGACTGGGATCCGTTCAGCAGAACCGATGAAACAGATAGATCTCAAGTATGGCAAGTACCGAACTATTCATTGTTCGATTTCCACTTCAGATATATTATTCCTTTCAAAGTTGCTGGCGTAAGCATGAATGTATTCGCTCATATCTTCAACTTGACAGACGCGGAATATATCTCTGATGCAACCGACGAAAGTCGTTACAATGCAATCAGCACAAGTGTTCCGGGCGTTAAAAAACACTCCGCACAGAGAGCTGAAGTATTTATGGGATTGGAAAGAACTTACAATGTAGGTTTTGGTATTCGTCTCTAATAAATACTTAAACATTATTTTCAAAAAGCCCCTAAGTTAGGGGCTTTTTTATTTTACAGCTTACTCTTTTTTCTTATTTTTTGATACGGAATCTTTCCGCATTGATAAATAAGGATTAAAAAAAATAGAGAAAATTATCGCTAAAATTTCTGCTCTTGTTTGAACTAATAAGTCCGCTTAAAAAACCGTTAAAACGGTTATAAAAATTATTAAGTTATTATTAACCCACGACTTAAGTCGTGGGTTAATGAAACTATTGTAAAGGCTTAAACCGTTTTAACGGTTTTTATTAGTTTTTTAAGTAAGTTCACTGATAATATTTTTAAATAAATTCCCGGAATAAAAATGAAAAACAAATTTTTTCTGTTACTGCTGTTTATTGCATTTGTCGCAAACCCGTTGAAGATTGTTTCTCAGTCTCAGCCTAAATCGGACGCTTACGTTTTGCTTATTTCTTTTGACGGCTTCAGGTGGGATTATCTCGACAGAGGCATAACACCAAATTTGGATAAGCTGATTAAAAAAGGCGTTCGCGCCGAAAGCTTTCGTCCGGCTTTCCCCTCAAAAACTTTTCCGAATCATCTTTCAATTATAAGCGGAATGTATCCGGAAAATCACGGAATCATTTTGAATAAGTTTGAAAACCCTTACACGGGTGAGGTTTATCGGTTGAGCGACAGAAAGGAAGTCTCAAATCCGGAATGGTATCTCGGCGAACCCTTTTGGACAACGGCTGACCGGAACGGAATCAAAACCGCCAGTTTCTTCTGGCCCGCTTCCTCTATGAAAGGGAAATGGCATCATCCCGATATTTTTAAGCGGTATGATAAAAGCGTAAACTACGAATCGCGAGTTGACACAATAGCCGCTTGGCTGCAAATGCCTCATAAAGACAGACCCCATTTTTACACTTTGTATTATTCTCTTACCGATACTTACGGACACCGCTACGGACCTGAATCAAAAGAGGTTAATTATGCAATCGCACGTCTGGATACTGTAACCGGCTACTTGATTAAAAGGCTGAAAGAGATTAACATGTTCGATAGTCTTAATATTATTATCGTATCTGATCATGGTATGACGGATATTTCGCCGGAACGAGTGATTAATATCGAAAACATATTGAAAGGGTATAAAGTTAAATATCAGTCTTCCGGTCCGGTAATGATGATTTCAACTCATAGCGAAGACGACGTTGTTTATAATGTTCTCAAGAAAAACGAGACTCATTTTAAAGTTTATAAAAAAAGTGAAATGCCCGATTACTATTTCTTCGATTCCAATCCCTTTATTTCCGATATTATTCTTGTAGCCGATTTGGGCTGGTCGCTTGTTGATAATCGTTCGATAAAAAGTTTTGTCGGGAAAGATGCGATGAAAGGAAATCACGGTTATGATAAGGACGCGCTCGATATGCACGGAATTTTTATCGCCGAAGGACCGGCGTTCAAGTCCGGCTTTAGAACGGGGACGATATGGAACATTGATGTCTATCCGCTTCTTTGTAAAATATTTAATATTTCGCCGCGGAGTAATATCGATGGGAAAATCGAAAGAATTGATTTTATTTTGAGATAGAAAACCGGAACAAAAAGTAAGAGATTAGAGGTAAGATGTAAGAGCTGAGAATCTGTTTTCTCATTACTCATTACTCATAACTCCGCCTTGGCGGATTACTGACAACTTCGGCTTGATGAAAAAATATTCATTTTTATCTTAATTATATAAATAGTATATTTTGTCTTTAATGAGAGGAAATTTGTGAATAAATATTTGAAAATACTCCTGTTTCTTTTGATGATTTTTGTCTTCTGGGGAGGATTAACATTTCCGATTGTGCGTCATCCGGTTGGCTGGAATCAGTTTCCGGACATACCCGGATTGGGGCAGCTTGCCAGAATAATTTTCTTCCATGTTCCGACTGCATGGCTGGCATCGATTGCTTTTCTTACCGCTACGATTTACGGAATACGCTATCTTTACAGAAAGGATTTGGACGACGACGCAAAGTCCCTTTCGGCGCTTCAAATCGGAATGGTATTTGCAGTCCTTGCTACTCTAACCGGTTCGATTTGGGCTAAGTTTACTTGGGGGTCCTTTTGGAATTGGGATCCGCGCGAAACAAGCATATTCGTTTTGCTCCTGATTTACGGCTCTCTTTTTGCATTGCGCTCCTCTATTGAATCGGAAGAAAAAAGAGCGCGACTTTCAGCGGTTTATTCAATCTTCTCTTTTTTAACCGTTCCCTTTTTGGTTTTTGTAATGCCGAGAATCATGAGCGGTTTGCATCCCGGCTCTGCGGACGACACAAACGCCGGTCCCGTAGTTGATTTTAAGATGAACGGCAATATGCTTGAGATATTTTTCCTATCCTTAATTGCTTTCAGTATATTATATTATTGGATGTGGAAAATCAATTATGAATCTATTATCATTAAAGAAAAAATGATTAACAGAAAGAGGTTATCTTGAAAGAGTTTTTATCAGAGAATTCAATCTATATAGTGTTTCTTATTATCCTTGTAATTTGGCTTGGAATTTTCCTTTTTATGAACAGTATGGATAAAAGACTTAAAGAAATAAAAAAGGAAGTGGAGGAGATTAAAGATGAAGAATAAATATATAATCGGCGGATTAATAATCGTAATATTTTTTGGCGTTTTAGGGTATTTGTTTACTCAGACAAACGTTAAATACGAGGACAATTTCCAGAAAATTCAACAGAGCGGACGCGTCGTAAAAGTAACCGGAAGTTGGGATAAGGATAAAAATTACAAATTGGACAGCGATCATAACAAGTTTATTTTCTTTCTTCAAAACGACAGGGGAGAGGAAATGAAAGTCGTTTACAACGGTACAATCCCGAATAACTTCGAGCACGCAACAAGCGTTGTGGTTACGGGGAAATATAAAAACGGCGTGTTTCATGCGAAAGAAATCCTGACGAAATGCCCGTCCAAATATCAGGATGCGGAAAACAGCGAACGGAAAAACTCATAATTAGAAAGATAATTCTATGATTGGAAATATATTTTTGATGCTCGCGCTTGTCGCGAGTATTTTTACAATCTTTGCATATTATTTTGCATACAAAGGTAATCCGGAAGGGCTTAAACTCGGTCGTATCGGTTTTCATGTTACTACTATTTCGGTAATTGGCGCCTCTGCTTTTTTGCTTCATGCAATTCTTACTCACCAGTACGAGTTCAAGTACGTTTACAGCTACAGCGATAATACTCTTCCGCTTGGTATGCTGATTTCGTCATTTTTTGCCGGACAGGCGGGAAGCATCCTTTTATGGTCGCTTTTTGCCGTTCTCGTTGGACAGGTTCTGATGGATTATACCGGTAAGCGGGGAGATTTGGAACCGAGAGTAATGATGATTTTTTCCCTTACTCTATTTTTCCTTCTTGTATTGAATAATCCTCTGATGTCCAATCCCTTTACCTATATTTGGGATCATGCGCGTTACATCCCGGTAAGTAAACTAAACAGCGCTTATCTCGGATTGCCTTTTATCGATAAATTTATTTTTCAGGATCAACAGTCGTCAACATTTTTTGTGAAGATTTCGCACGACCTTGTTGCCAAGCTGCTTGAAAACGGAATAACCGTGAATCAGTTTATTGTTGACGGGAACGGAATGAATCCGCTTTTACAAAACTTCTGGATGCAGATTCATCCCCCGTTTTTATTTATCGGATTTGCAATGTCGGCGGTTCCCTTCTCATTTGCAATAGCGTCCTTGATGAAAAACGATTACGCCAACTGGGTAAGGCAATCGCTTCCGTGGCTTCTTGCGGTTGCCCTCGTCCTCGGCATCGCGATTATGCTCGGAGGCTATTGGGCTTACGGCGTTCTCGGCTGGGGCGGATGGTGGGGCTGGGACCCGGTGGAGAACTCGAGTCTCGTTCCGTGGATTGTCGCAGTTGCCGGAATTCACACAATGCTTGTTCAGAAAAAAACGCAGAAGCGTTTCGGAGGAGTTGGAAGATTTGTTAAGACGAATCTGCTTCTCAGCGTTCTCACCTATGTTCTGGTAATTTACAGTACTTTCTTAACAAGGAGCGGCGTTCTCAGCGATGCCTCTGTGCATTCGTTTATCGCTCCGGGGAGAATCGTATTTTTACTTCTTTTGATTTTTTTGCTCTTTTTCCTTTTTCTCGGAATCGGGGCAATTCTTTACAGGTGGAATTATCTTGAAAAACATTTTACATATAAAGATAATTTCTGGTCGCGCGAGCTTGCTCTTTTTACCGGCTCCGTCGCTTTGATTGCCGCGGCTATTATTATTATCTTCGGCACTTCGCTTCCCATTTTCGGCAACACGGTTGACTTGGCATTTTACAACTTGCTGACATTGCCGCTTGCAATTATTATTATGTTTCTTAACGGGGTAAGTCTTAAACTTAAGTGGGAAAACACTGAAGTTAAAGATTTTCTAAACCGATTAAAATTTCCTGCAGGATTCTCAATTATTGCAACAGCGGGCGTAATAATTTTCGGAAAAGTTTATAACATAAGTTATTTGTTCTTGGTTTTCTCAACATTTCTTGCGTTGGAAATTAACGCCGAATTCTTCATTCGCGTTGTTAAAAAGAATTTTTCAAAAACCGGAGCTTATGTAGCGCATATCGGTATTGGAATTTTTGCTCTCGGAGTAATTTTTAACGGCGGCTATTCTCAAACCCGGCATGTTAAATTGCCTAAAAACCAATCTGTTTCCGTATTCGGCGCAGACTTTAAGTTTACGGGAGTAGAGCCGTTTTACAACGGCAAGCGCTTTAGATTTCACGTTCTTGTTGATGAAGGAAATAAGGTCGATGTAATTTCTCCCGTTATGTTTTTCTCTGAAATGGACGGCGGTTTGATGCGAGAACCGAGCGTTATTAATTTCTGGGATAAGGATATTTACATCTCTCCGATAAGCTACGACGACGGTAGCAAGAAAGCTGAAGCGGGGAAAATTGTTGAACTATCGAAAGGCGAGACTAAAACCGTTGACGGAATCGAAATTAAATTTAACGATTTCGATTTGCCCGATAACTTTGTCGAGAAGATGATGAACGGCGAGGAAATGACTCTCGGCGTTAATCTTACGGTTAATATTGACGGAAAGAAATTCTCCGCGGATCCGAAACAAAGAATAAGCAACGGCGCTAAAACCGATTTCCCGGCAAAACTTTCCAACGGATACTCGATTAAAATTGTTTCTTTGAATGCAACCGGAAATGTTAAGCTGAAGTTAATTCCCAAAGGAGCTTCAGACGCCGCGCCTGCAGAAGTTCTTTCGGCGGACATCAGCATTAAACCCTTTGTCAGCTTAATTTGGATTGGCGTTTTGATTATGGGCTTGGGATTTATTCTCTCGATTATTTACCGGATGAGACAAACAATGGATGATAAATAATTCGGGATATAACTTATTCCGGTTTTTTATTGAGATGTACATATTGCCACAAGCCGCAATTTAAATGAGAATTAAGTCCGCCGAGGCGGATAAGTATAATGATAAAAGTGTTTAATCCGCCAGGAGCGGACTGTGGCAATCTCACCAATGCTCAGATTCAGCAGTTAAACCAGTTTTAACATTATAAAAAACTTAAAGGCAGCGCCTTTGTAGAGTGGATTGCTTAGTCCCCCCGCACTTTTGCGGGGGGACGGGCAATCTGCTTTTGTTTTTGTCCACATCACCTCTCGCATGTTGACCGTCTCTCCCGCTAAAAAACACGTTGTCATTGCGAGACAATCCGTGATAGCGGATTGGCGTGGCAATCTCACCGGTATTCAACCTCAGCCGTTAAACCGTTTTTAACAACATAAAAAAACTTAAAAGCAGCGCCTTTGTAGAGCGGATTGCTTAGCGGAGCGGGCAATCTGCGTTTGTTCTTTAACATAGCCACTCGCAGATTGACCGCTCTTTCCTCATTCTTCGGGAGTCGCTAATCTCCGCCTTAGGCTGACCGCGCTACATAAAATCTTTTAACTGTTCTTACGGAGTTGTTGCGCTTTTTCTTTTGCCGCGTTCTCATAAACCTTCGAGGTTTTCAAAACCTCGAAGGTTTTGAACCGCCATAATATTCTTGACTTTATCCTTCATTTTTTAATAGATTCGTAAAAGAACAAATTTACTTAAAAAGGAAAGGGGGTTTTAAGAAAAATGGTTTTGAAGAAAAAAGATAAAGAAAAGATTACGCAGCCCGAGGGACTTACCGATGCGCCGCGCGTATAAACCTAATTTACCGAGAGGGAATAGCAAATACAACTCCCCGAGTAAAACCTTAATAATTAAACTATGAGGATAACTATGCCAAATAGAAAGCGCCGGATACTTTTGCCGTTTTTTTTATTAACGACAATTTTAATTATTACAGCAACCTCTTGCAATATGTTTAACGAGCCGGAAGGCGGAAACGGCGGCTCGCTTACTCTTACCGTAGAGGACGCAAGCTGCACCGAAGCGTGGATTAAGCTGAACGAAACAAATGCGGAACTGCCGGCAAGCGTAAAACTTTACGCGAACGACACGCTTAAACAAACGTTTGAGCTTACCTCCGCCGACACTCTAATTTACGACGAAGGACTTTTGCCGAACCGCACTTACGCTTACCGTGCGGAGCTGATAAAACCGCAGAAGCCGACTGTAAAAAGCCAAACCGTAACCGCAACCACGTTGGATACGACCAGCCACGATTTCACTTGGGAAACGTTTACATTCGGCGGAGCAAACGGAAGCAGTGACTTGCGTGATGTTGCAATAATAAACGAAAACGACATTTGGGCTGTGGGGGAGATACACACGGAAGACGATTACGATAGTTCCGGCAATTATGTAGGCCCTTACAACGCGGTTCACTGGAACGGGCAAGAGTGGGAGTTGAAGAGAGTGATGTGGGATAATAGCGTTTCTCGATTAACGTGCGTTTTTGCTTTTTCGAGCGATGATGTATGGTTTGGGGTAACAAATTTAATTCACTGGAACGGAGAAGAATTTGTTAAAAACTGGAATCCAGTGTTAAATGATTTTGCCGACAAAACAGTAAATGCAATTTGGGGGAGATCAAGTTCTGATCTATATATAGTTGGAAATGAAGGGAAAATAGCGCATTACGACGGTAGCGGTTGGGAGAAGATAGAGAGCGGAACGGAATATGATTGTTATGATATTTATTCAGGGAATGGAACAGATGTTTATATAGCCGGTGGTGATTTATTGTATGATACCGGAGGAATATTGTTAAAAGGAAATACAAGTGGATTTGAAACCATCGAAGAAGGAAAATCTCTTGGAAGTTCGACTGAATTATTTAATCCATATTTTGACGGTGTTGCAAAAACATTATGGGTAAGTAAAACCGGTACAATATTTTTTGCCGGCAGCTGGTTATATAAATTAATAAATGGGAAAACCGGTTTTGAGAAACATTTATCGGGAAATTATTGGGGTGGAAACACGAATGGGCAATATTTTGGTTTTATATCAAAAATCAGAGGAATTGCCGAAAATCAAATCATAGTAGTAGGCGAGCGAAATACTATAAGATATTTTAACGGAGTTAACTGGAAACAACTTGGAATGCCTTATGATACTAACAGTGAATATACATGGCTTTCAGTAGGAATGACAAACAATCTTATCGTCGTTGTTGGATACGCCAATGCAAAAAGCACAATTATGATGTTAAAAAGATAATAGGGAAGGAGGTTTTAAGCTAAATAACAAAAAACACCCCGGTGCTGGTGACACCGTTTTCAAAACCTCGAAGGTTTTGAACTGACATAATATTCTTGACTTTATTATTCATTTTTTAATAGATTCGTAAAAGAACAAATTTACTTAAAAAGTAAAGGGGGTTTTAAGAAAAATGGTTTTGAAGAAAAAAGTTAAAGAAAAGATTACGCAGCCCGAGGGATTTACCGATGCGCCGCGCGTATAAACCTAATTTACCGAGAGGGAATAGCAAATACAACTCCCCGAGTAAAACCTTAATTATTAAACTATGAGGATAACTATGCCAAATAGAAAGCGCCCGATACTTTTACCGTTATTTTTATTAACGACGATTTTAATTATTACAGCAACCTCTTGCAATATGTTTAACGAGCCGGAAGGCGGAAACGGCGGCTCGCTTACTCTTACCGTAGAAGACGCAAGCTGCACCGAAGCGTGGATTAAGCTGAACGAAACAAATGTGGAGTTACCGGCAAGCGTAAAACTTTACGCAAACGATTCGCTTAAACAAACGCTTGAGCTTACTACCGCCGACACGCTTATTTACGACGAAGGGCTGTTGCCGAACCGCGCATACGCTTACCGCGCGGAGTTAATAAAACCGCAGAAGCCGACGGTTAAAAGCCAAACCGTAACCGCTGCCACGTTGGATACGACAAGCCACAATTTTACTTGGGAAACGTTTACATTCGGCGGAGCAAACGGAAGCAGTGACTTGCGTGACGTGGCAATAATAAACGAGAACGACATTTGGGCGGTGGGAGAAATACACACCTCTTGGACCGACCAATGGGACAGCAACGGCGTGTGGGTACAACCTTACAACGCCGTTCATTGGAACGGGCAAGAGTGGGAGTTGAAGAGAATAATCGTGAACTTTAGAGGAAATGAAGTATTAATTCCGTTGGAGGGTATATTTGCTTTTTCTTCAACTGATATTTGGTTGGTTGGAAGCTTACCAATTCATGGAGATGGCGTAAACTGGCAAATATACGATGTGAGAGAAATTACAAATAGCAATTTGTCTTTGTCTAATGCTTGGGGAAGCAGTTCGGATAACATGTACTTTGTTGGGCGTGGCGGCTCAATAGCGCATTACGACCGCAGCGGTTGGGAGAAGATAGAGAGCGGAACGGAGTTACCGTTCGGAACAATATACGGAGATTACAACGAAGAAAAAGGTGAATACGAAATTATCGTTAACGCGTTTACTCCGATGAGTGAACCTAACCGTGTAATAAAATATTACCATTTAAACAACGGAAGATTAACAGAGATAGACCCCGATTACCAGTTCCCGCCTTCCGGGCATTCATGGTTTATCTCGGGACGAAGATATTATTTTGCCGGGTCGCGGACATTAACCGCAGCTAACGCACCGAAAGACTGGGAAGAAATAAATTTTTCTCCTCCGTTTTATTCGGATGCATGCGGTACTAATTTCAACGACGTATTTCTCGTAGGAAATTATGGAAGAGTAGTCCATTACAACGGAGTAACTTGGAAAGATTACGGTTGTCCGGTATCGTTTAACGGTTGGTATGGGAAGTGCCAAGCCAAAGGCAATATAATGGTAGCCGTAGGGTTGGATTCGTATCTTGCAAGATTAATTATTGGAAGAAGATAACAAAATGTTTCACATATTGCCAAACAGTCACTCTCCGCCGTCAAAGGTAAAAAGAAACGGAAGCGTTTGCGGCGCTTTAATAATTGAACAAACAAAGCGTTTTGAATATATTTTTTACAATATTAAGACAATCACTCTTTTGCTGCTTATAAAAAAGATAATCTATTATTAACGACTTGAAGGAGAAAAAATGTTAAACAAAATTATTATGTTCATCTTATTGATTAATTGTTATTTATATTCAAGTACAAAAACAATATCCTTAGATTTCGAATTAAGCGAAACCGCCGTTAACAGAGCACTGGTTTCACAATTTAACGATCCAAATTTTGTATTTCGGCATCTAACCGGTGAATTTGAGTTTGACACATTAGGCGCCGTTCTTTATGACATTCAATTAAATAGACCAACGATAGAAATAAGGAATGATTGGATAGGCATTAATCTTTTATTTAATGTTTCTTTGCCTTCTTTGGGAATTGCTTACGCTATTGATGCGACACCTTCGATAATTGTAAAAAGACAAGATATTATGGTAAGCGAGGTAGTGGCTGAAATTGAGAATCTTGATGAAGAAATAGACAAATGGGTGGATGTCCCAGAATCAGTGCGTATCTTATTAAAGGGTCTTTATGCAGAATATAAGCCGGAAATATATGTTGGGGAATTATACAATGCCGCATTAAACGAACTTAATTCCGATAATTTTATTCAACAAAGGGCGTTTAGTATTTCTGATTTCGGAATAAGTCTTGCTTTTGTTGAAAATAAACTTGTTTTGAAAGTACTTGTTGAAATCACCTACGGGGACACCGAATTCTTTTGCTATGTTGATCAATCTAACCATCTCATTAAATTCGGTTCTAACATAAAATGTAAAATAAGACGAGTTACTTTTTATACATCACTCGGAAGACAATTGTATTATAACGATAATTTAAATATTCAAATGACAAATAATCCGGATTATAATTTCAATTATTTTGCGCAAGCCTCCACAAGTTACTTCTCCCTACAAGGTAGTTATATCGTATATGCGCTTTTTGAAACAAACGAAACTTTTTATTATAATAAGTTTGTTTTGCCTTCTTATAGTTGGGAAAGTCCCGCTGCCGTAATAAATCATTAAATAATAAATATGGAGAATATAATGTTTTATTTAAGAAAAAATTCAATAAGTTGGATAACGTTGTTTTTGTTGTCTCTGATTTTTTATGGATGCAAAAATCACGTAACCTCGCCGCCTCCGCCAACGCCTCCAAATCCTCCGGATTCTACGTCTCACGAAGTAATTTGGGAAGCCGATACTCTCGGGGATTGGAATAGTTGGATTAACGCCGTATGGGGTTCGTCGCCGGATAATGTTTGGGCGGTAGGCTGGATAACAAGAGGCGATTGGGGAACAAACATTGTTCACTGGAACGGAAACCAATGGGAAGATTACGATTATTTTGAAGCGGACCTAAACGGAATGTTTGGGCTCGATTCCAATGACATTTGGGCGGTAGGGGAAACATTGCACGGTCAGATAGGCGAAGCGTTAATTGCACATTATGACGGTTCAACGTGGAAAACAGTGCATGTTGACTATGAAAATCCTTACCTTATGGGCGTTTGGGCTTCCGCCCCGGACGATGTGTTTGCCG
>WGCV01000019.1 GCA_015493615.1 Melioribacteraceae bacterium | reverse complement strand
TTGATTAGTGAGCTTGCGAACGGTCAATCTGTGGCTGCAATTTAGCATTATGCTGTTTTTTCGCAGATTGCAAGCAATCTACGTTACAAAAAATAGTATTTTTCTTAAAAATTTTAGATTAGAAAAAATTCTAATGACAATTTTGGGTTTAATAAAACGAAAATAAAATTAAACATCATCAAGAAAAACAAATCAGAGAAAAAACTTGAAGAACCTCTTCGCTTCCCAAATTTTCACTTTATACTTTTTACTTTTACCTTTTTACTTAATTCTTTTACATATAAATTTTCAATTTCATTCCCGGCTTAATCTTATTATCCGTAAGATTATTCCACGCTTTTATCTCACTGACATGGCAATCGTGTTTTCTGGCAATCTGCCAAAGCGATTCTCCCTCTTTTACCACATAAATTTTCTTTTTCCCGGAAGATTTTTTTTCGGGCAAATCGGAATAAACAACTTTTTTGGCGCTTCTTTTTTTTGCGACCAAAGTTTTTCCGGTTACTTTCAACTTCTGCCCGGACTTAATTTTCACGCCGGAAAGATTGTTCCATTTTTTCAATTCGGCAACGGTAACGTGATTATTAAGCGCTATTTCGCTTAATGTTTCTCCGGCTTTAACAATGTGAAAACCGTTGTTGGAAGATTTTACGATTCTCCCGGCGTTCTTTTTTCCCGCGCGGATTACCAAACTTTTTCCGGCGACAATCTTGTTGCCTCTAAGATGATTCCAACGCCTGATGTCTCTTGATTTAACTTTAAACTTTTCTGCAATCTGGCTGATAGTATCGCCGCTTTTTACTTTGTAATAAACTACATTTTTACCATGCAGCGTCTTTCCGGACTTCTTTGTGTAACGCATCGAGGGAGAAGCTTTCCCGGTATAAATATGAAGAACTTTCCCAACATAAATTCTATTTCCGCGAATATTGTTCCACCTCTTTATCTGAGAAACCTTAACGCCGTATTTCATTGCAATTGTTGATAGCGCTTCGCCGTTTCTAATTTTATGCGCTACCCACATTCCGCCGGAATTCGCGTAAAGTATTCTCAGCTTTTCATTTCTCGATTTGTGATCTATGGCTTTGCAGAAATCAACCTGCGAGCTGTCAACATAAATCTTTATTTTCTGCCCGATTCCAATTGAAGTTGTGTAAGGCAAGTCGTTCCAATTTCTTATATCGGAAACTCTGATTTTAAAAATCGTCGCCAAATCAACAAGATTGTCGTAACGTTTAATTGTATATTCCACCGGGACTTTTCCCTCGGGGACGTCAATGTTTTCAGTGTCGAAACGGGAATAATCAATGTTTCCGGTATCTTCCTCAATGTTTAATTCGTAAGGAGAATTTTCAACATAATCTTTGCTTTCATCGACAGCGGGCATTTCGTCAACGCTGAGTTCAAAATCGTTATTGATTTTCCCCGAAATCGGAATCTTTAACCTGACGCCGGGGTAAATTCTTGACCTCGTTGAAATTTTATTAAACTTAGCCAACACGGTCGTCTTAATTTTATATCGGTACGCTATTCCGCTTAAAGTCTCACCCTTTTTAACAACGTGAATTACATATTGAATCTTAGCGTCGTCGGGGACATTATTAATATTTTCAACAAAGGCGTCGTAAGTTTCCGCGGGAACTCTCAATTCGTATCCGCCCAAACCTTTAGGAGGAGTGGAATGCTGAACAAGCGCGGGATTCAGTTCCTTTATAAATCCAACCGAAACTCCGGCGCACTTTGCGATTACAGACAAATCAATCGCTTCGTCAATATAGAATTTTCTGGTTTCATGAGCTGTCTCATATTTCAAATCTTTAAAACCGAACTGCTCCGGATTGGCGCCGATAATCGTTGCCGCAAGATATTGCGGAACATAGTTTCTTGTTTCGCGGGGAATGAAACGGCGTATCTTCCAGAAATTCCGGCTCTTTGCTTTTCTAATCGCGTAATTAATTCGTCCTTCGCCGGTATTATAAGCGGCAAGGGCAAGATACCAATCCCCCAGCGCTTCGTGTAAATCCTTCAAGTGCTTTGCCGCCGCTCTTGTCGCCGCTTCCGGATCGCGTCTTTCATCAAGATAAAAATTTATCCGCAGTCCGTAAAGTCTTGCCGTTCCGGGAATAAACTGCCACAATCCCACGGCGCGCGCCCATGAACGGGAGTTCGGATTAAGTCCGCTTTCCATCATGCTTAAAAAAATAAGTTGCTGCGGAACTCCCTCCTCCTTAAAAATATCAGCCATCATCGGAAAGTATTTGCCTGAACGGCTTAACCAGCGTTTCATGGTTCTTCGTCCGCGTCCCGAAAAATATTCGATATATTGCTCGACGTAGCGGTTCACCTCGAGTTTAAAATCTCCGACGTTTATCACATCGTTTATTTCCAAGCTGCCGAGCGTATCGTCTTCCATCTCAACATCATTTACAGAGTTCATCCATTCCTGAAACGCCGTGTTGGAAGAGCTGTCCGGAGCGTTGGGAAGCGTGGAGAGATATCGCTGATAATTCTCCTGAATGCTCTGCTCAAGTTCCGCATAAGCCGAATTTTCCTCAATGTTAGGAAAATACCCGAGTCTGTCCAACGTTGACAGCGCTTTTTCGTAGCTGTTTACCGCCTGCTGAGAACTATCTTCCTTCGCGTACTTTTTAGCGGCAAGATATTCGGAGCGCGCCTCTTCGAGCAGATTATTTATTACGGCGTTGTTATCAGCTACTTGTGTCGAATCGCTCAAAACCCCGACTTGATTAAGCATCGGCTTAAAAAAAGTGCATGAGGTAAGATAAAATATTGTAAATATGAATAAAACTATATATTTAAGGTTACGCACGGTTACTCCGAAAATCATCATAATGTAAATTAAGGTTTTATCAAGTTTTTTTCAAACTATTTATTTACTGATTAAAGATAAGATATTTGAAAATAGCGACTTAATGAAAAAGGCTGCATCCGGGAACTCGATTATTTCCGGGCAGCCTGAAAAATTTGTACTCGCAGTTTAAAAGCTTATGTAAAAAATCAGCCGAGCTTTTTCAACTCCTCTTCAATTCTCGAAGCAAGTTCTTCGATAGAAATGTTTTTAATCTCAAGTTTGTTTTTCTTAATTGTTAAAAAGACCGAATCCCCTTCGCCGCGGATTGATTTGAGCAGGTCAAAGCTTAGTCTGTTTCTGTCATGCTCTCTCGGAATAAACTCCGCCAGGGAATCGATGTAGGAATAAACCTTCGCCTCCAAAACGTCAGTTTCATTTTTATCTATTACCAAACCTTTTTCCATTGAAGCCATTTTATTACCTCTTTTAATTTAATTAATAAAAATAAAGAAGATTTCCCTTACTCTCAATAATTAAAAAAAATCTTTTTTCCGATTCATTCCGCCCCTGCGGAGCGGATATTGTCACACTAATCCAACGATTCGGAGTCCGCTTTTTTCTTTGAACCTTCAAGCAACTTTTGAATCTTAGGTCCTAAAGAGTAAATCAAAAACATAATATACAGCACTTGTAAAATCGGCTTAAATGAAAGGGCAAAGACCGTCATGCTGCCAAACAAAGTCGCTGCCAAAGCCAATGAAATTGCCTGTGAACTTGCTATCGAAGCCAAAATTAAAATCATTCCCTGCGAATAATTTAATCGCAGTAGTTTTGCCGCCGAAACCGACAACAAAGTTTGAATTATGTAATATCCAAAAAGACCGACGGCAACGAGCAGAAAGACTATCGGGTGCTGAATAACTTTCGGCGCAACTTTGGCTACGGAAAAGAAAATAATCAGCAAAATTCCCGTCGCCGAAACGCCCGGGAAGTATTGTTTAACATCCATAAAATAAGGCATTCCTTTTCTGCGAATTATCTCCCGTCTTGAAAAATATCCTAAAATCAACGGAACTAAAATGTAAACCAACAAAGTGAAAATTAAGCTTCCGGTATCGATTGGGATAATCGGTCCGCCGCTTAGTTTTACTATAATCGGCGAAAGAACGGGTATCAGTAACAATCCTAGCACCGCAATTACAAGCGCGTCTTCGACGCTGGCGTCGGCAATGCCGCTCCAGCCGATTAACATATTGGAACAAGGTATCGCCCCGACTAAAATTATCCCTAATGCCAACTCGGGATTATTCACAAAAATCGTTCGAGAAATTACATAAGCGGTCCCCGAAGCGACAAAAAATGCAAAAAACAAAGTCAGCGATATTAACTTATAATTACGACTAGCCCTTCTAATCTTTTCAACAACCATTCCGGTTAACATCGGATATAGCATCAAAAAAACAGCAAAAAGGCTGATTGCTTTTATATTGATTTGCTGAACGTCAAAATAAAGACCGACAAGCAAGGCTAATACGAAATCAACCGCCACATAAAGGTAGAGACGTTTTTTTATGTGCAGCAAAATTTTTTTCATAAATATATTTATCTCCGTTTTAATTTTTCATCTAAGAACAAAACCGTTTGAACTCGATATTTTCCGGATAATATCAATCGTTAATTACATCCAATTAAATATTACCGGACAAACTGTATCATTTAATTCGACGGTAAAAATACATCCGATTAACAGAAATAACAAGAAATAAAAACTTTTTCATAATCTTATAATCCCAAAATTGTCATGAGAAAAATTTTCCTGCTCTAAAAACTCAAATAATCAAACGTTTTTTGTAGCGTAGATTGCTTGCAATCTGCGAAAAAACAGCATAACGCTGAATTATTTCAGCCATAGTCCGCAGCGGCGGACTGTGCTACAAATAGAACAAGTAAGATTTTCTTACTTGTTTTTTTCTATAGTTAACAATTTTGCAATCAGCTAACTTGTTGTAACTTAACAACTTAACGGTACTTTTTCCTAATGGCGGTCAATAAAAACTAATAGAAGGCTTTGCATAACCGAATTTAGAGATATTTCGGACGGCTTACACTCCTCCGCCTTGGCGGATTGGCGGACTCAATATGACAAATTTAGATTTTGCAAAGCTTTCTATTAGTCTAATGACAATTTCGGGATAATTATAATCGAAAAAAAAGAATGTTAAAAAACGGCAGTTTCTTTTAGAAATAAAAAAGGCGAGCTTTCACCCGCCTTTTGGAAATTGTCAAAAATCCTTTATCGCTTTTCGTAAGGGGGCTGTTTCGGATAAGGATTAGGATAATTTTTCAACTCCTTCAGAACTTCTTCCACTGCTCGCTGAAGCTGCGGGTCAATTCCTTTAGCCAGTTCAGTCGGATTATCAACTACTTTAATATCCGGATCAACTCCATGCCCTTCCTTGAACCAAGTTCCGTCGGGATTGTACATCCTAAACGTCGGGACAGTCAGATAGCCGTTATCAATAAGCGAGGGAACGCCGCTTATTCCGATTAATCCGCCCCAGGTTCTCAAACCTATTAATTTACCAATCTTCAGCTTACGGAAAAAGTCCGGAAATGCATCGCCGCCCGAGCCGCTCCAGCCGTTAATCAGCATTACTTTAGGTCCGAAATTTGCGTAAGGAGGCCACTGCCAGTTTTTTCCGTCGCGAACCGCCCAAAACGCCAGCGGTTTTCTGTTCAGCAACTCCACGAACCTGTCGGGAATTTGTCCGCCGCTGTTGAACCTTTCATCAATGATTAATCCCTTCTTTGCCATCTGTCCGAAAAACTGTCTGAAAAGTTCATTTTGTCCTTCAGCGCCGGTATTGGGAACATAAATATAACCGATTTTATTGTTCGTCATCTTTGCAACGTACTGTCGGTTTTTTTCCACCCAAGCCGAGTGTCTGAGAGAAGTTTCGTCGGGAATTGTTTTTACGTAAATTTTCCAAGCTCCGTCAAAAGAAGGTTTGTCGTTCACGGTAAGCTCTACCGTTTTATTCGAAAGCCCTTCAAACGCCGCATAAGGCTCTTGAGAAATATCAAGCGGAGCGCCGTTAACCGCGAGTATAAAATCCCCTTCCTTAACGTTAATTCCCGGAAGCGCCAACGGAGAGCGTCCGTTAATATCCCAGGGCGCGCCTTTAATAATCTTCTTAATTTTGTAATGTCCGTCTTCCACAGCCCAGTCTATACCGAGCATTCCGGATTTTTCATGTCGCGCGCTTTCGTAATCTCCGCCGCCTTTGTATGTGTGAGACGAACTGATTTCTCCGATCATCTCCCCTATCAGGAAGTTTACGTCCTGACGCGTAACGGCATATTTAATAAAATTTCCGTAACGTTTTCTTACGCCTTCCCAATCAACGCCGTGCATATTCGGGTCGTAGAAAAAGTCGCGTTCCATTCTCCATGCGTCGGTGAAAATTTCATTCCATTCTTCGCGCGGAACAATCTTCATAATCATCTGGGAAGTCGGTAATTTTTTCTTCAGTTTCTGTTTCGGTTTCACATCGACAACATAAAGTCCCGCGCCTTTCATAACCAGCATTTTTTTGCCGTCGGCTGAAATCTCATACCGGCTGGCTCCGTCGATTATTGTTTTTTCTTTCTTACTCTTAAAATCATAATATCTAATCGAGCTTTTGCCGTCTAAAATTCCCGCCTTCGGATGGAGAACATAAACGGGTTTTCCGTCAACCGCGCTTAGATCGGAATAATTTCCGGGAGCTACCTGAATCAGTTCTCCTCTGCTTTCAAAATTCCGGAAATCTATTTTAACGCTTTCCGTTTTATCTTTCTTCTTCTCTTTGGAACTCTTGCCGTTCTTGTTTTTGTCCTCTGTTTTCACCGTGTCGTTTTTAGGAACATAGGGAGAAGGAATTTCTTCGGTTAAAGGAACAAAGGCAAGATTGATTGCGTTAGGATAAATAAAAGTGTTATCCATACTGCTGTAAACCGGTCTGAATGTTCTTTTGGTCAAATAATAAAGATACTTCCCGTCCGGATCAAAAACAGGGTCGGAATCGGAGTAGAATCCGGAAGTAACCTGATGCGAACCGCCGAACTTTGTGTCGTAGATAAAAATCGCATTATGCTGATTATCCAATCCGCGGGAATATGCTATCCAACGGCTGTCTTTGGACCAGCTTACTTTAAAGCTTTCCAAATTCGGTTCAAACATAAAAAGACCTTTATCGATGTCGATTATCTTTCCGGAATCAAAGTCGTAATATCTGATTCGCATTGCGTTATCGACCCAAACAATCTTTTTCCCGTCAGGCGACCAGTACAAATGGTATTTGAATTTTGAACCGGTTTCGGTCAAAGTTTTCTCTACGGAAGGATTATCCGTGTCAATTACCGTAAGTTCATATTCGCCCGTTTTATCGCTCCAAAAAGCAATCTTTTTCCCGTCAGGCGAAAAAGCGGGGAACCTTTCCGCCGCGCCGGATGAATTTGTTAAATCGTAAACAGCGCCTTCCTTAGCGGGAAGCGAAAAAAGTTCTCCGCGAGCTTCCGCAACCACGCGATTTCCGTGAGGCGAAATCGAAGCGTTTTTAAGGTAAGATTTAACTTTTTTCTTAACCGGCAAAATGGTTATGTTGTCTGTAACTACATTAATTTTTACCATTTGATATTTGTCGGTTTTAAGATTCAGAGTGTATAAATTATCTCCGGCTTCAAAAATTATATCGTCCGGACCGATTGAAGGAAAATGAACGTCGAAATTTTTGAAAAAGGTGTGCTGTGTAATTTTTCCCGATTCGGTATCGTAACTCCAGATATTAAATCTTTCGTTTTCTCCTCGGTCGGAAAGAAAATAAATCATCTTACCGCGCCACATCGGCAGTTCGTCGTTGGCGGCTTCATTCGTAATATTTTTGGAGGAGTAATCTTTAAGATTGAATAACCAAATATCCGTAGCCATTCCGCCTCTGTATCTTTTCCAAGTTCTGAAAAGACGGGTCCTCGGTGTGTAAGCCAATGTTTTTCCGTCAGGCGAAATTTCTCCGAATTCGCCGTAAGGCACGGGCAATTTAACCGGCAAACCTCCCTTAACGGAAATTTCATAGATCTGGTCGAATCTTTGCCTTCCGCTTTTGCGCGCCGAGACAAAGAGCAAGTGTTTTCCATCCGGGGTCCAATCAAGAACTCTGTCGCTCATCGGATGATTGGTTACACGGACGGGAGTTCCTCCCATTGAGGGAATTACATAAACGTCGTTGTTTCCTTCATAATTTCCGCTGAAAGCAATAAATTTTCCGTCAGGCGAAAATTTCGGCATAAATTCGCCCCCTTTGGGAGAGCTTAATCTTACAGCCGTTCCCCCTTCTTTCGGAGCAATCCAAATATCGCCGGCATAAACAAACGTTATTTTTTCGGCGGAAATATCGGGATAGCGGAATAACTTTGCGCTTACCTGTCCGAAGCTGAAAGAAGCGGAAAAAAGGAATAGAAACAAAATCGAAAATTTCTTCATGATACTGCCTTTAATTTTATTTTCAGATAGAACAAACATATCGGTTTGACGAATTAATAACAAAACGGTTCATAAAATTCTTATCCCTTGTTTTTAGCCGATTATTCAAGTAATTTTGCTGTTACAATTTTTTATGAACATTGATGAGCAATATGGAAACAAATAACGAAAGAGACGACAACCGATTACAAGAAAAAACCGTTCCGTCAAATAACGCAAAAACGGCGGAACAACCCGGAAACATTGGGATTAAAGGGGATTCAAAAGTTAGTAAAAACGAATCGGGCGAAGTAAAATCACCCGGCGAAACAAAAGCGCACGACGAAGAAAAAGCCCGGCGTTCGGATCGAAACAGAAACAACAGAGGAAGATATTACAGAAACAGAAACTGGAAAAACAAGAAAAAACAATCCGCGCAGCCGAACAGTGAAATATCCGGCGAAGAAGTTAACGCGGAAGAAGATAAAAAAGGGAAATCCGTTACTCCGGAAATAAAAGAAAGCTCGGAGACAAAAATTTCCGTTACGCAGGAAAAATCTCAGCCGAAATTAATTGAGGCAAAAAAGGAAGAACAAAAAGCAACTGAGAAACCGGAAACAAAAAACAAACCGGCGCATCAATCTCTCAATTCAAAGGAAGAAAAACATAGAAGCCGGAAAAATCAGCAGCCGAAACAGAAAGAAAATAAACCTGCGCCAAAACCCGCACAGAAAAACACAAATGAAAAACCGGCTGCGCAGAAGAAAACGCCTACTCACATTCCTCCGAAAAAAAACAGCAGAAATAAACCGGCTGTAAAAAAACCGGTTAAAAAAGCGGTGCCAATTGCCAAAAAAGATAACCGCTCTTTCCCGGGAATTAAATCCGTTTCAATCGTTATTCCTCTTCTTAACGAGGAAGGTTCTCTGCGGATATTGTACAACGATATAAAAAAGGCAATAACTCCTTACTCCTTCGATTATGAAATTATTTTTATTGACGACGGCAGCACCGACACATCTTTAAGTATTCTGCGGGAGTTAAGCCGCCGCGATAATAAAGTACATTATTTCAGTTTTAGAAAGAATTACGGAAAATCAGCCGCTCTTAATGTCGGATTCAAACATGCAAAAGGAGACGCCGTAATCACGATGGACGCCGATTTACAGGACGACCCGGCTGAAATTCCGAATCTTCTGCGAAAGCTTTCCGAAGGTTACGATTTGGTTTCCGGCTGGAAGAAAGTCCGCCACGATCCCTTTATTAAAAGGCATTCCTCAAAGTTTTTCAACTATATGACGCGCATATCTTCCGACGTTAAAATTCATGATTTCAATTGCGGACTAAAAGCGTACCGCAAGGAAGTAATCAAAAGCGTTTATGTCCACGGCGAACTCCACCGCTACATTCCTGTGCTTGCCGGACAAAAGGGATTTAAGATTACCGAAATTCCCGTAAAACATCATCCGAGAAGATACGGAAAAACCAAGTTCGGAATTTCCCGGTTCTTCAAAGGATTTGTCGATCTACTTACAATTCTTATGATTACGAGATACGCAACGCGCCCGCTTCATCTGTTCGGATTTATCGGCACGATTTCATTTGCCGGCGGTTTTCTCATCGACGGTTATTTAACTTTTGAATGGCTGCTGCACAAAACATCCCTAAGCAATCGCCCGCTTTTGCTGCTCGGACTTTTGATGATGATTGTCGGCGTTCAGCTTTTTGCTATCGGACTTCTCGGAGAACTTTTTGTGCACAAGTTCAGAACGGATCTTGATTTTTCCATCAAGGAATCAAAATAACGCGGAAAAGTTATTTGTAACTTTTTCCCGAGAGAATATCTTAATATGAAAATAACAATCGTTTCTCCGGCTTATCCATTGCGGGGCGGAATAGCCCACTTTACAGGATTGCTTTACAAAGAACTTGCGCCGGAGCGCGAAGTTAGAGTTATTACTTTTAAAAGGCAGTATCCCAAAATTCTTTTCCCCGGTAAATCGCAGCTTGAACCGGAAAAAAGTTCCGAGCCGATTCCTTCCGAGATCCTTCTCGATTCAATTAATCCGCTCAACTGGAAAAAGGCAGGTAAAAAAATTGCGGCGGATAAACCCGATTTAGTGATTTTCGCTTATTGGCTTTCCTTCTTTGCCCCGGCGTTTGCTTCAATTTCAAAAATTGTTAAGCAAAACAATAAAACAAAAATTGCGATACTCTGCCATAATGTAATTCCCCACGAGCCAAAACCTTTTGATGAGAAGCTGACGAAAATGTTTTTTAGATACGGGGATTATTTTGTAACGCTTTCCGAATCCGTAAAAAAAGACCTGCTTAAAATAATTCCCGATGCGAAAGTTAAACAGCTCTTTCATCCGGTTTATTCCAATTTCGGCAATCCGGTAAATAAGGAAGGAGCGCGCGCAAAACTCGGAATTAAGGCGAAAAAGGTTCTTCTCTTTTTCGGATTTATTCGGGATTACAAAGGTTTGGACACTCTCTTTGAAGCGCTTTCCAGAATTGATGATCCGGAACTTGTTGCGGTAGTCGCGGGAGAATTCTACTCCGGTAAAGAAAAATATTTCGAGATGATTGAAAAATTCAATCTCAAAGAAAAAGTTCTGATGTTTAACGATTTTATTCCGACTGAAGAGGTCAAGTATTTCTTCTCGGCGGCTGACGTTGTGATGCTTCCTTACAAGGACGCGACTCAAAGCGGAATTCTGCAGATAGCCAACAACTTCCGTAAACCCGTTATTGCGACAGACGTCGGAGGGTTGAGCGAATTAATCGAAGAAGGCAAAACCGGATTTGTAGTCGAGAAAAACAATCCGCCGAAAATCGCGGAAGCAATTAATAAATTTTATGAAAATTACGACGAAGACTTTTACGCAAAAAACGTGGCTCAAAGAGCCGGAATGTACTCGTGGGAACGCTTTGCAAAGGAACTGATTAATTTTGTTAATGAAAATAGTGAGTCTGAACCGGCGGGCACAAAACTCACATAGGTAATGTACTAGAGCAGATAAAAAAATAATTTTTGTTCTAATAAATAGAAAGATTTACAAAACTTAATTATTTGTCATTCTGATCCCGCCTTGGCGGGAGAAGAATCTCAAAACCGGGAATCAAACCGAACCTTGATATGCTTCGGAAGGTTTCCACCTTTGCTATGGCAAACTCAATATGACAATTTTAGGTTTTGCAAAAGTCCCAAATAAAAAATGAAAAAAGTTTTAATCATTACATATTATTGGCCTCCGGCGGGAGGAGCGGGTGTTCAGAGAGTTTTGAAATTTGCCAAGTATCTTCCTCTTTTCGATTGGCAGCCGGTAATTCTTACTGTCCCGAATCCCGACGCTCCCGTAGAAGATCCGACTTTGGAGAAAGACATTCCTGAAATTTGTAAGGTATATAAGATTAAAGGATTCGAGCCGTTTTCACTTTACAAAAAATTTACCGGAAAAAAGTCGGATGAGAAAATTCCCTCGGATATTCTCGTAAAAAACAGCGGCTCCGTGAAAGAGAAAATTTCAAAGTTTATAAGAGCTAATTTTTTTATTCCCGACGCTAAAATCGGCTGGCTTAAAAGCGCCGTCCGGGAAGGGGAAAAAATCATTGATGATGTAAAAATCGATTTGATCTTCGCGTCGGCTCCTCCGGCTACAACAGCGTTAATCGGCGCCAAACTCTCGGAGAAAACAGGAAAAAAATTCATCGCCGATTTCCGCGACCCCTGGCTTGAAATTGTTTACAATCAAAAATTGAATAGAAGCTCCCTTACTAAATTAATCGATTCAAAACTCGAAATTAAAACGCTGAAAAAAGCGGACGAAATCATAACCGTCAGCGACGACATAGCCGGACTGTTGGAATCAAAAGTTCCGGGCAAGAACGTTTCAGTCATTCCAAACGGTTTTGATGAAAGCGATTTTCACGACGCCCCTTATCCGGCAAACGATAATTTTACTATGGCTTACACAGGCTCGATGTCGGTTGACCGAATTCCTCATCCATTGATGCACGCTTTGCGGCAATTCAAAAATGAAGGAGTTAATAATATCAGGATGAATTTTGCCGGCAGGTTTGCGCCGGAATTTTATGCGCTGATAAAAGAGCTTGACATCGAAGAGTTTTTTCAGGTACGCGGCTTTGTTCCTCACAGCGAATCGACTGAAATATTACAGAGAGCCGACGCCCTGCTTCTCGTAATTGATAATGTGCCGAATAACAAAGGATTTTTGACCGGCAAAATTTTTGAATATCTCGGAACGCGAAAACCTGTGTATGCAATCGGTCCGGTTGATGGAGACGCGCACAAAATTCTGCTTGATACCGAAAGCGGCAAAATGGTTGATTACTCCGACAAAACCGGCGCATACGAATTGCTTAAAGAATTTTACGAAAATTGGAAAAAGGGAGAAAACCAATTTAAGTTTAACGTGGAAAAATATTCACGGAAAACCAACGCTGAAGAACTTGCAAAATTAATGGATAATTTAATATGAAAATAGTTTCGATAATCGGCGCGCGCCCCCAATTTATAAAGGCGGCGGTCGTTTCCAAAGCGCTTGAAAAATACGACGACACAGAAGAAATTTTAGTTCACACCGGACAGCACTACGATGATAACATGTCGAAAGTTTTCTTTGACGAACTTGAAATCAGAAAACCGGATTACAACCTTGAAGTCGGTTCCGGTTCGCACGCTTTTCAAACCGGAATGATGATGATAAAAATCGAAGAAGTTTTGATTAAGGAAAAACCGGATTGGGTTTTGGTTTACGGCGATACGAACTCGACGATTGCGGGCTCCCTTGCGGCGGCAAAGCTTCACATTAAAATTGCTCACGTCGAAGCGGGACTGAGAAGTTTTAATATGCTCATGCCCGAAGAAGTAAACAGAATTTTAACCGACAGAATATCCACACTCCTTTTTGCTCCGACAAAAAACGCGATTAATCTTCTCGCGCGGGAAGGGATAAAGGATAATGTTGTATTTTCCGGCGACGTTATGTTCGACTCAATTCTTCATTACCAAAATCTTGCGTCCGAAAAAAAGAATTTGGCAGACATTATTGATTTGGAGAAATATTATCTCGGGACGATTCACCGCGCCGAAAACACAGACGATAAAGCGCGGCTAACTTCGATATTCGAGGCGTTCTCCGAACTCGACTTGCCGATTGTTATTCCGCTTCATCCGAGAACGCGAAACTTGATTTCGGAAATAAATTATTCCGGAAATGTAAAAATAATTGACCCGGTCGGCTACCTTGAAATGATTCTTTTGCTTAAAAACTCGACAAAAGTTTTAACCGACAGCGGCGGATTGCAAAAGGAAGCATATTTCTTAAAAAAACCTTGCGTTACTTTGCGGGACGAAACCGAATGGATTGAAACGCTTGAAGGTAATTGGAATTTCATCGTGGGAGCCGATAAAAATTTGATTCTTGAGAAAATCGGAGTTTCAGATTTCGGCGAACAATCCGACGCCTTCGGCAGCGGAAAAGCGGGAGAAGCGATTGCGCAATATCTGGTAAAATCCAAATGAGTTTAACGGATAATAATTAATATGAACTCGACATTATTTCTGGTTCCCGTCCCAATGGGAAACTACAAAGACATAACTCTCAGAGCGCTGGAAGTTCTGCGAAACGCGGATATTGTTATCTGTGAAGAGTACAAAGAAGCTCGCAGACTTTTTGCCAAGCTTGAAATTTTGCCAAAGGAACTCTACTCGCTAAACGAGCATAACGAGGTTGAAGATGCGGGCGAGCTGGTTGGTAAAATTTCCGAGGTTTCAAAAACGGCTTTAATTTCCGATGCAGGCTCGCCGGTATTCTCTGACCCGGGGCATTATTTATTATCACAAGTTTTGAATGCGGGGATAAAGGTTGTTCCTCTTCCCGGAGCTAATTCCGTTATTACGGCGCTAATCGGTTCGGGATTTAATTTAGACAGCTTCTACTTTGCAGGATGGCTGCCGCAGAAAAAAGATTTGCGTAAACAAAGATTAATCAAGCTAAAGAAAATTAATGAGTTGATTGTTTTGATGGAAACGCCTTACAGACTCCGGAAACTTCTCGCGGAAGTTTCTTCGGTTTTCGGCAAAGAGCGGGAAATAGTTTTAGCTTACAATTTGACAATGGAAGATGAAAAATTTTTTCGCGGAAAAATTGGAGAAATTCTTAAATTTGCCGAACAAAACAAACTGAAAGGCGCATTTGTATTGATGATAGAAAACAGAAGGAGAAGATAAATTGCTAATCGTTGTTGATGTAATTACCACGCAAAATCCTCATGCATTAAAATTTGTATTGAATAAAAAATTAATTAGAAACAACGTCCGCAGTTACGGCAATCCGGACGAAGCGGAAAAAGACCCTCTTGCAAAAAAACTATTTGACATCGAGGGAATTACAAGCGTTTGGTATTCCGAAAGATTTGTAACTCTTGAAAAGAAAAAAGAAGTTCCTTGGGGAAACGTTCAAAAATCGCTTGTTGAAGTTATGCGAAACTTCGACATTAAAACGTTAGACGCAATCGAAAATGAAGAGCGCGCCTTTCCGCCCCTCGTAAAAGAAGCCGACAAAATAATCAAAAGTAAAATTCTTCCTTATTTAACAAACGACGGCGGCTCTGTAAACATTGTAGAATATGACGATCACAGCATAAAGCTCAAGTATATCGGGGCTTGCGCCGGCTGCGGCTCGGCTGAAGAAAGCACGCTGAAAATAATCAAGCAGACGTTAAGAAACGAGCTTCACAAACCTCTTGAAATTGAAATAATTCAATGAAATTCAGAACGGAGATATTTCCCGAAAAAAGCGAACTGAAAATTAAACCGGAAGATAAGATTGTTACTTTCGGCTCTTGCTTTGCCGATAACATCGCCGAAAAATTTATTGAATATAAATTCAGAACTCTTAAAAATCCTTTCGGAGTACTCTACAATCCGGTTTCCATAGCCAATTCCGTTAAAATTATTTACGATAAAAAATCATTTTCGGAAGATGAATTGATTTTTCATCAGGGAGAATATCACAGTTTTTTTCATCACAGCTCTTTCTCGTCGGATAATCCCGAGGATGTAATCGAACGAATAAACGCCGGAATTTCTTCGGCGCATGAGTTTATAAAAGAAGCGGATCTGATTGTTCTGACTTTCGGCACGGCTTGGGTGTATGAATATATTGAGACAAACGAAGTCGTTTCCAACTGCCATAAAATTCCGGCAAATAAATTCAATCGGAGAAAAATTGATCTTCGTGAAACCGCGGCTGCGTCCGCCCGCGCAATTAAATTATTAAAAATGATAAATCCCGAACTTAAAGTTCTGCTGACCGTCAGCCCCGTAAGACATTGGAAAGAGGGCGCCGTGGAAAACCAGAGAAGCAAAGCCACGTTGATTCTTGCCGCTGAAAAATTAATCGAGGAATGCGATAATGTTTTCTACTTTCCTTCCTACGAAATTGTAATGGACGACTTGCGGGACTACCGTTATTACTCCACGGATTTGGTTCACCCAAATAATCTCGCGATTGAGTACATCTGGGAAAAGTTTGCCGAAGCATATTTCACGTCCGAAACAATTTCATATCTCAATGAAATAAATAAATTAAAAAGCGCGTTTAATCACAAAATAAGAAACCGCAATACTCGGGAAACGCAATCGTTCATTGAATCTACAATTAATAAAATTAATGCGATAACAAATAAATATCCCCATTTGAATTTTGCCGACGAAATGAAAAAACTCCTTGGAGAAGAAAATTAAAGCAAGTAACAGCCCGCAGGCGCGAACCATTACTTACTAAGCAGATATGTATTTGGGGACTTCTAAAATATACATTTTGGCTAATAAAAGCCAATTATTTTTTTAAATTTTTATTTAGCGTTTTGAACTTTTTTTATTGACTTTCTGGTTAATATTACACAAAAACATGCATGACATAATTTATTTAATAATCTTTTTGTTAGTCGGAATGACTGCGGGAATCGGCTCCGGGCTAATCGGAATCGGCGGCGGTGTGATTTACATTCCTTTTCTCTACCTTCTTCTTCCGGCGCTCGGCGTCCCGGACGACAAACTGGTTTTTACCGCAATAGCCACTTCTCTTTTTACGGCTTTATTTTCGTCGGGAAGTTCATTTTACAATCATGTGAAATTAAAAAATGTCGATTACAAAAGCGCTTTGCTCCTCGCGTCGGGAAGCATCATAACTTGCTTCTTTACTCCGAGAATAATTGTTAATCTCAATCCGGTTTATCCGAAAATAGTTTTAATTTTTTCTCTCCTTGTTACAATTATTAAACTGCTGTTTGACAGAAACAACGTTGAGCCGTCCGGGATCAAAATCAATAACGTTTATCTCTTTTTTTTCGGTGCGCTCGTCGGAGCAATAGCCTCGTCGGCGGGAATCGGCGGCGGAGTTTTTATAGTGCCGATACTTTCATACTTCTTTGCGCTCCCTTTCAAAAAAGCAATCGGCACTTCAACCTTCACCGTTTTTCTTACTCTGCTTGTTTCGTCAATCAGCTACTGGATTATTAATACTTCGGGCGGCGGCGCACATTCCGCAATGGGACTAATAAATTTAACGGCTTCACTTCCCATGGCGGCGGGAGCTGTTGTCGGCGCTCGGCTCGGCGCGCGACTCGGATATAAAATTTCGGTAAAAGCAGTTAAAACGGTTTTTATTCTTTATTTAATTTTTGCAGCAGTGAAAATTATAACAACACTGTAAGAGACACTTACAGAACATATTGCGGTAAACCGCAATTTAATTAAGAATAAATAATCAATAATGAAGTCTGCCAAGCTTGCTCCAATGTTGGGGACGTAACTTCAGCCAACATTGCCGTCTGCTTTAGCCATTATTGCCGTTGACTTCAGTCAACGGGTTAGAGGTAAAAAAGTTTTTACGATTTTAGCCGCATTCCGCTTTCACCCGGCAATGTATCAATGCGGCTAAAGCCCTATCTGTTTGATTAATTTTAAGCCGCCGGTTAAAACCGACGGAAATCAAGACATGTTTTGCTTATTCATACTTCATCAATATTATTTTCTTTCTCCTCTGTAAATTATTATGTGATTATTATTTTTTCCTACAATGAAAACTTTCTTCTTAAACAATTGTACTCCTCCAATTATCATTGGAATAGTTGTAGAACCGTTTATCGATATTGTTTCCCAATGTTCTCCATTATAATGCATAATTCTACTTGTTACAGAACCGTCTATACCGAGTATCATTACATCATTTATATTAGTTCCTCCTACTCTGCCCCATTGATTTCCGATACGCGGCACTTCTACTTGCAAATGCCATCCCGTATTATCTTTTATATAAACATTTCTGCCTACTGCAACTCCACATCCATTTGGGTAAAATTGTGTTTGCCTCAATGGCCCACTTGATTCGCCTACTTCTGATTGTATATTGCTCCAACTTTCACCGTCATATAAAAAAGTATTTCCTTCAAAATGTATAACATTGTCTATTATAATAAATGGAGAAACGGCATATATTTCCGTTGCAGAAACTCCCCATATGCCGGTCATATTTGCTTTCGTTCCGCTTTCAACTTTATCCCAGTTTTCTCCATTCCAATGCACTATTGTACCGTTATACCCCACCGCCCAAACATCGTCCGGACTCGCTCCCCATACGCCCCACAAGGCGTAAACCGTATCTCCGCGCGAGTAAAAATAATCGCTTCTGTACTCCGTCCATTCGCCGTCCTTATAGTGTCCGATAAAACTTCGGTTTGAAGATTCACCAACTACCCAAATATCATTTTCACTAAATCCATAGATTGAATAAATGCTAGCTAGTGGCCACGAATGGTAACTCCATTCTGTACCGTTCCATTTAATGATTGCGGTTTTGCCTTCATTAAAATTTACTCTCCCTACCGCCCAAACATTATTTGTATCTGTTCCCCAAACAGCATATAGATAGTCCCCTGGTATCCCAAGCGTATCAATTTCCCACATAAAATTTGCGCCGGTAGTATTAAGCGTTCCGGTTATTATACTTTTGCTCGTATCAAGCAATTCTCCGGCATCGTTATAAACTTCCATTTTGTAATTAAACAACGCCCCTTCGGGTATCGGGCTTGTTTCGCTTCCCTCTATTATTGTCGTATCTTTTCCGGTTAAGTAATAAGTGTTTCCGGTTTCTAAACCTTCAGCATCTTTTCGTTTTAGTATGTAGGTTAATCTCTTGTTTGTGTCAACTAACGACCTTGTCCATTTTATTGCGTATCGGTGCATCTCTTGCCAAGGCGAGCTTAAAATTACCGTGTTTTTAACTTCGGTTATTCCCGCCGGCGGTTGAGTGGGTTCTTCTCTGCAAGAGGCAAGCGCAAAAAACAAGATTATGATTAGACCGCCAAAAGCCTTCAAGTATTTGTATTTAAAGATTTGTTTAAATGTCATATCAATTCCATTCGTCCGGTTAAATAATAACATAAGTTTTTTTAGTTAGTTTTTCAAGGGTTTTCATCTTCTTTTTCCTCTGTAAATTATTAGAAGGCTTTGCATAACCCCGAAATTTGTCATTCTGATTCCGCCTCGGCGGGAGAAGAATCTCAAAACTGATAATAGTACCGATTTAGAGATATTTCGGACAACTCCCACTCCGCCTTCATCTCTCATCGAACAATATTGACATCATAAGAATTTTTTATTTTTACCCCATTGCTTCAGCAATTATGATTTCCCTTTTACCCACTGTTGAATAAGTGGGTTAATAGGAATGATTATTTTCTTATGTTGACGGCATTGCTATTAGAGAATAATTCTAAATTATCCCGCAATAACAGAACGGCGCAACGATGAGCCGAAGCTTTCCATTACTTAATCTTACAATTTTTTTGCCAATCCCGAATATTTCCTTTCGACCTTAAAACCGAACTTATAAAAATACTCCGGTCGGAAAAATCCCGTTGTAACATATTCGTAGCGTTCGTTTTTCATTCTGTTAAAAAATTCCTTCATCAGAATATCGCTGATTCCTTTTCGCCGGAAAGGATCGGCGACGACAATCTTATCCATGTGTACTCTGCTTTCGTCAACGGGAAAATAGAAAAGACCGCCGATAATAAATCCGCGCGAAGAAACGGCAACAAGGAATTGGTGATCCGAATTAAAATTCACCATGAGATTTGCGTCAAGAAACATACGATGCAAACGGGAAATTTCTTTAGGAGTTACCGGACGCCTTATTACAAAGGGGTTCCCGTCGGTATCGAAAAATTCCACAATTAAATTTTCCTTTTCATGTCCGCCGGCGCCAATCTTCATAATCTGCGCCGAATCTTCAGGGCGGATATGCGAATAACTGATTCTCGTAAGGAAATATTCCTCCTTATCGGAAAGAGTAAACTTCGCTTTAATCTCGGAAAGCATTACAAGCAGCTCTTTACGCTTAATTTTCCGATGATGGAATTCCTTGATTATCTTTTTAAACTCGGCTTTAACCTCGTCCGAACTATCCCTAAAACAGGTCTCAAAATAAAACTTAATTCTTGTTTCGGGCAGTTGCTTTTCCATTTCATTCAAGCTGTACGTCGAATAAAGCTCGTTCAGCATTGACGCCTGCGCTTCGATAGACGCGTCCTCGTTCAAATTGAGCCAGCGCCTGAATCTGTTAATCGCAAAGAATAATCTTTTGGGAATAAATACGCCGTCGGAAATATCCGTCAAAAAGGAATTCAATCTCAAGAGTGCGTTTTCTTTATCCGGAAAATCAGACTGCGATGAAAGTTCCGACTTAAACCCGTTAAGATATTCGACTCCTTCAACTTCGCCGAGAGCCGAAATTATTCCCGAATAAATCTGGTTCCAAATTGAATCACGGTTCAAATAAGGATATTTTTTAACCGACTCGGAAATAAACCGGTTATAGAATTCCCCGATAAAACCCGACGAAGAAACGTAAGGAACTCTTTCTTCAATCGAGACAAGTCTCGTCCCGACTTGATAATCATGTTTGGGAATAATAAAGTTGTCCGGGGAATAATCGGCAAGCTGCAATTTATATTTGGATAATTTAATAAAGTTCAGTGAAGCCGTAGCGGCGTTCCAAACAAAAAATCTCCAGATATGATAAACCAGTTCGCTCTTCTTTTCGTCCGGATGTTTTGACATTCTCTCGAGATAATGACCGACGTTTTCCTGCGGATTGTATTCTTCTGTCCAGAGTTCGTATTTTTCCCAATAGCCGCCGAACTTGTTTGTGAGCTTTTGACCGGAAACAGCCGAGCATGCGATTATCAGCCAATCGCTTTCCAAAGTTACTTTTTCGGAAGATAGAGTTTCATTAAGATTTATCGTAAAATTATACGAACCGTGAAAGCGCGTCTGCACGGAAACGCGGTAGCTTGTATGCGTGGAAAACTTCTTGTAAAAACTAATCCAGATTCCCGACGGAAGAATATCGTCCAACCGGAGAACCGTTCCCTGCGAAAAGAAAAAAATCGCTTCACGGATCAAAGGCGTTTCGACAAGCGCTTCTTTAATCCTTTGCAAATCGTCCGGCTCAATATTTTCCTCGTAAACTACAACGTCTTCCCAAGTATATTCGTCGCCGGTTTCCACGTCAACCGCAACGCGCTGGTTTGTCCCAAGCCACTTTCTAAATCCCAATCGGATTTTGTTCCTTGTTTTGCTCGCTTCTTCCGAAACCTCTTTCCTATCGGACTGAATTTTATATTGCACCAAAATTCTTCTGATTGTTCTGTAGCTCGTGGGATGGAGTTCGACATACTTTTCGAGGAAAGAAAAAAGCGCGGGAATAGGCGTTCTGACAAGTTCCTCTCCGGCAAAATCAACAAGCGTATTGTTAAGAAGTCTTTCGATTATTCCCAAAATATCTTTTGCTTTCCGCTCAATCAGCGCGCGCATAATCGCCGAATCCAAAATATCGTAATCAATTTTGAAGTATCTTTCCAAAAGCCAATCAAGTCTGTTATTTTCGCAAATGTGAATAGCGGTTTTCAGCAGTTCCCGTCTGATTGACTTGTGCTTTGTCAACTGCGGACGCTTCGTTAGATCCTTAACTATTTTGAATATCGGGAGCGTTGAATCGGAGCTTAAAAATTTTATGTAGTTGGCGGCGCTCATCGCTTCCGCCTCGTTCTCCGACTGAATCAGAAAAGCGGCGAGGTTTAATCCGTATAGAGATTTCTCTCCGCCGAGATGAAGTTTTTTTATCGTTTCCAGATCTTTGACATTGCTTTCGACCTTGCCTGCAACGGCATAAAAGCCGATATGCTTTTCAGGCTCTCTGTTCCTGTACCACTGAAAAATCGGCTCGCCGCAAAAATCGAAAAGCGCTTTATTCCCGACCCAGTAAATCGGATTTGTCAAAAACGGCTGCAAATCAATTTTCGGCGTTGTGATTTCATAAACAAAATCCCCTATCCGGAATTTAGTTTCGTCGAGTTTTTCCACAAGCAGTTCAACTTTTTCATCAGCGATTTTTATTCTGTCATTATCAAAAAATATATCGTCGCTCAGTTTTCCCTTTTCCCGTAAAAACCAATTCGGCACGCGCACATTTACCGACTGATTTTTCAACTCGATAAACTGTTTCACATACATCCGCTTTATCACCGGCTCAAAATTTTTTTCGATTACGCGCCGTTTGTATGTCCCCTTGGGAGTAAGCTCTCCAAGTTCCGCCGAGAAAGGACGATCGATAATTCTAAAATCTATAATTCTTTCAAAGGGAGCGAGAAACTTATTTACCGTTACCACAACCGACGAAAAAATATCCCGCATCTCTTCTTCGTTGTAGTTCTTACTCAGCAAAGTTTCGGAATCGTAGTTGGGATAAATCAAAACTGTATTGAACAGCTTGTGATCGCCGACGAGAAAAACTTGTTTTACAAAATCGAAATCGCGGAAAAGGTTTTCAATTTTCTGCGGCGCAATCGTCTCCCCTTTTATGTTTTTATAAATTTCCTTTTTTCTGTCGATAATTTCGATGAAGCCGTTTACGTCCATCTTCATAATATCGCCGGTCGGGAGCCAGCCGTCGGAGTCAAAAGTATTTTCCTTATTCTTGAAATAACCGATTGTAACGTAAGCCCCGCGAATCAGCAATTCCCCGTCTCCCGCTAATTTCAGCTCGATACCGGGAAGAGCTTTTCCGAGTGAATTTTCATAGTACTCGCCTATCGGAGTCATCGTTATTCCGCCCGTCGCCTCGGTCATTCCGAATCCGCTCATCAAATTAACGCCGTACTTCTGAAAAAAGATAAAAATATCCGGAGGCAGATATCCCGCCGCCGAAAGTCCGAACTTCAACGCGCCTCCCGTTACCTTTGAAATAGCCGCTTTAATTTCCTCATCGTCGTCAACGGCAATATCGACAAGTTCGTTTATCTGATCGTAAAGCTGAATCCACTTTTTCGGAATGCTGATAAAGATTGTCGGCTTAATTAGATTCATATTTTCAATCATTGTTTCAACGGATGGATTTTCCATAAAGGAATATTCTGCTCCCCAGAAAACGCTGCCCATCATTTCCAAGTATCTTCCGAAAGTATGAAACAGCGGCAGGTAACTTAAATATCTGTCCTTATCGCCTATTTGCGGAATTGCCATAGCGCGCGCAAACCGCTTAAAGACAATGTTCATATGGGAAAACTCAATTCCCTTCGGCTCGCCGGTTGTTCCCGAAGTGTACATAATTGTTGCGAGAGAATCCGCGCCGTATTTTTTCCCGCTGTAGAAATCTTTCTCAATATCATAACGTTCCGCATAGGATAAAAATTCGTTAAATGTAATCACGTCTTCGTCGAGGGAACTACCGGAAAGAAAAACAATCCATTTTAATTCGGGGAGTTTATGCTTAACCGATTTAACTTTTGCCAGCTGATTTTCATTTGCGACAAAAATCACTTTTGCTTCCGCTTGCCTAAGAATAAACTCGATGTGTTCCGCAACCGCATTGCCGGGAATCATGATGTTTACAATTCCGTTTGTTAAACAAGCCAAATCCAACCAAGCCATTCTTAAACTGTTTTCGAGGAGAAAAGCCACTTTTACATCCTCGTTAAACTCGGCAAGAAGAGATTTAAGAGCGGCGGCATATTTTTCGATATTTCTTTCGGTCTCTTTCCAAGAGTAAGGAGTAACCTTTTCGCCTTCCAAAATATTAAAAAGCGTTTTGTTTCCGTAGAAGTTACTCCGCTGATAAAAGAGTTCTTTAACGCGGAAATTACTTTTACGAATCAGCTCTTCGATGAGCTTGTCCCATTTCCTGTCGTTATAAATTTTTACCAAAAATTCCGATCGGCGAAAAATATCAAGAAAAAGGTGAATTGTTTTGCGAACGGAATTATCGGTTTCTTCGGCTTTCAGAAAAAAACCGCCGAGATTATAGTAATCCTTCGGCGCAATTAGTTCGGCAAATTTTTCGGCAAAGCCGTTTTTAATTATAAGCGAAAATAATTTTTCATAATCTTTGAATCTTACGGATTCTTTATTATCGACATCTTTAAAGAACTCCTCCGAAATTTTATTTACAAGCTCTTTTACGGATTCGTCATTGTAGGAAGCAATACCTGCGGAAAGGGACTCCAAAATCTGACTATTATTCATAATTCTCCTCGAAAAAAAATATAATCTGTTTTAAAACTACAAACTTCCAGAGCAAAGCCCAAACAGTAATTAATTATTGGAAACAAAAGGTTAACATGAGTGAGTTTACTAAAGAAAGGTCTAAAAACCGTTGAAACGGTTGCAATGTATAATAAGCATTCTATTAGCCCACGACTTAAGTCGTGGGTTAGCAATTACATAAAGTAATCAGTAACCGCTTCAGCGGTTTATAAATTATTGAATTTGCAAATAATCGCCTTTTTTAAGTAGGCTCATGAGCAACAAAACAGGTTATTTTTCTTCGTCGGATTCATCCTCGGAGATGTTTACAATCGGTACAGTAAAAACAAACTCAGTCCCTACATTCTTCTCGCTTTCGACAGATATTGTTCCGCCGTTTAATTCCACGGCTTCTTTTACAAGCACAAGCCCCAAACTCGTCCCTTTTTCACCCATCGTGCCGATACCCGACTCCTTATTAACATCCCAAACTTTCTTCAACTGTTCGTCGGTCATCCCGATTCCCGTATCGGCGACAATCACAATCGCCATCCCTCTTTCTTTGTCAATACGAGTCGAAACAATTATTTTCCCTCCGGGACTGGTAAATTTAATGCTGTTATTGAAAAGATTTCTGACGGCGGTGGAAAACAAATCTTTATCGCAATAACAAACCGGCTTTCCTTCGAACTGTAATTTAATATCAATATTTTTAGCTTGAGCCGATTGCGTAAAATAAGAAGTTACCTTAAAAAGAAGAGTATTCAAATCATATTTATCTTTATGAACTTTCAGTTTGCCGGACTGAGAACGCGCCCAAGTTAAAATATTTTCAACCATGTTTAACAATTTTTGGGAAGAACTTCTCATGTTTGCGAAAGCTTCCCGAAGATCTTCTTTTTCAAAATTATCAAAATCGGAAAGTACCAAATCGGAATATCCCAAAATGGAAGTAAAAGGATTTTTTAAATCGTGAGCCACAATACTGAACAATTTATTCTTCTCATTAAGCGCGGCTTCTAGTTCTTTTTCCTTCTGCTTTCTTTTACGATACTCGATGTAAACCATAACAAACAAAAATACAACAACAATCACAATGATTAATCCGGTGATAATTATCGCCCTTGACCTTTGCAACGCGTTCGTGAGATATAAGTTCTTTTTCAGAATTTCCTGCGATTCGATAAATTTCTCAAGCTCCTCGGCTCTTGTTTTCATCTCGTTGTTTGAAATTTCCTTCTGCAGATTGACAAATTTAATCGCGTAATCGGAAACCTTACTCAGATCGTAGTTTTTATAAATGAGAATGAGATTTTTATAAACCTTTAATAAACCTTCTTTGTAATCAATCTCTTCAGCTTGCCGCTCGGCTTTCTTTTCATATTCCAACGCTTTAGGATATTTTCCCAACGCGTTATAAATAACTCCCAAGCCGTTGTAATTAAGCACAAGCCCGATTTTATACGAAAGTTTTTTGAAAATTTTTAAAGATTTATGTCTGTACGCCAAAGCTTCGCCGTACCTGTATTGATAGTAGGCAATCCCTCCAAGTCCTCCGTATGACGCGGCTATTCCTTTCATATCGCCGAACTTTTGATACTTCCTCAAAGTTAAATAATACAAACTTTGAGCTTTGTAATATAATCCCTCTTTGTAATAAAGATCGGCAAGCAACGATTGGGCGACGGTAATCCCGAATTTATCATTAAGACGCTGCCTTACCTGCAAGGCTTCAATCAAATACTTTTCGGCTTTATCATAAACTCCCAAAATTGTAAACCACAAACCGGCTTGAATGTCGCAGTACGCCATTCCTCTTAAATTGTTGATTTTCTTAAAAATATTCTTTGCGTAAAAAACATTTTCCAACGCCAAAAAATAGCGATGCTTGTAGCCGTTATAACCGCCGATGTTATTATAAGCGTAAGCAAGCTGAGTTGAATCATTTGCAATTTGAGCGTACTTCAAAGCTTTATTGTAAAAAACAATCGAAGAATCATATTTGCTGATATTGCGATAAATTACTCCGAGGTAGCTGTTTGCTTCGGCAAGTTTGGAAAAATCTTTCTTTTCCTTCGCCAGCTTTAACGCTGCTCTTCCATACTTAAGAGCTAAGAAAGAATTTTTTGCTCTTAACTTCCAAGTGTTTTTTAACAAAACATTAAGTTGTTCTTTTTTCGGTAATTTTTTTATTGATTGGAGAAGCGAATCATTTTGGGACGGAAAAACGGTTTGCGAATTTAAAAACGCAAAAAATAACGCTATTGTAAAAATTACTCTCAATGATATCTGCTTAGTGAATTCATGTTGGATATTAATTTATAAAATATTTTCATAAATTCAAAAAGGATTGAAAAAATCAGTTTAAAAAAATAGCCGTACTCTTTTCCCATTTGCCACAACGAGGAAAGTACGGCTAAAAATTACAACTACAAAAAAACTCTATTTTAGTCCATTATCATCCGGAGAAATGAGGAACTGTTATCTCCTTTATTTTTCTTTTTCTTCTCCGCTTTTTGCTCTTCTTCAAATGAATTAAAATGTTCATGATAGCTTCCGCTGAGAGTCTCATCCAACGTGGAGTCGTCTTCGTGAAATCCGCCTAATATTTCGGGAACAACTTCAGGCTGTAAATCCGTGTCGTCAAACAATGAGCCTTGTGAAATATTTTCATCCCGTACTTTAGAGACACCCGGGACGGATTTTTCAACAACCGGCTTTTTAATAGACTTTGTTTCGAACCCGGTCGCAATAACCGTGTAGGAAACAAATTCGCCCATATCTTCTTTAACCACCCAGCCGAAAATTATATCGGCTTCCTCGCCGACGGCTTTCATTATTACGTTATTTCCCATCTCGATTTCGTTCATTGTCAAATTCGACGAACCGGTAATGTTTATCAGCACTTTCTTGGCTCCGGTAATACTCATCCCTTCCAGAAGCGGCGATGAAATTGCTTTCTCGGCGGCTTCCATCGCGCGGTTCTCGCCGCTTGCGGTGCCGCGTCCCATAAGGGCTTTTCCCGATAAGCTCATCACTCTGCGAACATCGGCAAAGTCAACATTGATAATACCGCGAATCGTTATAATATCCGCAATACCCTGCGTGGCTTCAAGCAGCACTTCATTCGGTTTTGAGAATGCGTCGAACGCCGAAGTTGAATTCTCGAGCGTATTAAGCAATCTGTTGTTCGGGATAACTATCAAACTGTCAACATGTTTGTTCAACTCGGCAATTCCTTCTTTTGCGTTGTTCATCCGTTGCTTGCCTTCCCATGCAAATGGTTCGGTTACAACGCCTACTACCAGCGCGCCCAAACTTTTAGCTTCCTCGGCAATTACCGGCGCCGCGCCAGTTCCGGTTCCGCCTCCCATTCCGGCGGTAATAAAAACCATGTCGCTTCCTTCGAGAATCTTTTTCAAATCCTCTCTGTTTTCTTCAATTGCTTTCCGTCCGACGTTCGGATCGGCTCCGGCTCCGAGACCGCGCGTTATGTTAATTCCGATTTGAAGTTTGGTATCCGCCAAGCTTGCGTCAAGCACTTGCGCGTCCGTGTTAACCGCAATGTACTCAACTCCCGACAGTCCTTTTTTAATCATATAGTCAATAGCGTTGCATCCGCCGCCGCCTACTCCGACAACTTTTAAATTTGCGTTTAATTTTTTCTTCTCCCTTTCTTCCGGAGCTAAACTAAAGAAACGTTTTTTTGTTTGTGTCATAAAATCCTCCTCGCTGTGGCATTTATAGTTCGTTGAAAATTTCTATTAATTTATTTAATCCTTTTCTGAAGGCGCTCTCTTTGGCGCGCCCTAATTTTATAAACTTTTTAGGTTCTCCGTGAACGCTTCCTCCTATCTGTATTAATCCTAATGCGGTCGCATACTCGGGTTTAGCAATTTCATCGTCTATCTCCGATTCGATGTTCAACGGCAATCCTATCTTTGCCGGAATTCCGAAAACTTCCTCGGCAAGCTCCGTAACTCCCCGCAGCATAGAGCCTCCGCCGGTTAAAACTATTCCGGCAAGAAGTTTTTCTTTTATTTTAGACTGCTCCAACTGATGATTAATCATCTTAAAAATATTTTTCATCTGCGGATTAATTATCTGGCACAAAACGGTTGTGTCAACCTTTCTGTTTTTTCTTGCGCCGACTCCGGGAAGCATAATCAGTTCCGGTTTTATAATCGCTTGTGAATGCGCGTAGCCGTATTCTTTCTTAATCTTTTCCGCCTCGTCTCCGACGATGCTCAATGTTTCCATTATTGCGTTTGTTACGGCATTACCCGCCGTCCCGACCACGCCTGAAAACTTAATTACCTTTTTCTTAAAAACGGCAACATCTGTTGTGCCTCCGCCGATATCAATCAGCGCTACGCCCAAATCCTTTTCGTTTTCATCGAGTACCGCAATACTCGAAGCCAACGGCTGAAGAATTCTGTCGTTTACCGTGAGACCGGCTTTCTGAACGGCTCTTTCGATATTTGCAATTGCGGGAATAGAAGCAAGCACAACGTGATGAACCGCTTCCAACTTTGTCCCGACCATGTCAAGCGGACTTTCAACTTCTTTGTCGTCAAGAAAATACTGCTCGGGGATAATGTGCAATATCTGAAGCTCGGACGATGATTTTAGTTTTCTAACGTCTTCCTTCAATCTGTCCAGGTCTTCCTGCGTTACCTCCCCTTCAGGATTGGATATCGTAACATAATTGCGATGTCTTAAACTTCTTATATGCTCGCCCGCAATTCCTATATTTACGCTTGTTATCTTTACTCCGGCTTGTTCGGTCGCCTTTGTGACGGCTTCCTTAATCGCCGAGGACATTTTATTGATATTGGAGATCAGCCCGTTATTCATTCCGTTCGATTGAACGACTCCCGCTCCTATTACAACTTTCTGTCCGTCTTCTTCGCGAGCCACAACGGCGCAGACTTTGGTGGTGCCTATGTCGAGTCCCGCAATTATATTTTTCTTCATGATTTATTACCTTCTACGTTGCTATCATCCAATCCTAAAAAAATCTTTCCCGAATAGCGCAAATCAATATATTTAATATTATTATTCAATTTTGAACCGGCTAAATATTCCCACAGTTTATTATAATAATAAACATTCTCAACTTCCTTTCCCCTTTCAATCCTTACCGGATAATCCGCAAAAGCAAAATAAAGATCCATATCTCCGCTATCCTTAAGAACGATTTCCGAAAGATTATCGTAAAGCTGCGGATTAATAATTTTAATCGCGTCAAGAGTTTCGAACGCCGGGACGAGTTCCTTATTTTTCTTCACATACTGAAACATCGAATAACGACTATTTCTTCCCGTCGAGATTATCGGAAGAACAAGGCGCTGAGTATATTTTAAAATCGGCAGCAATTCAAAATCTTCGGTTACAATATATTTTTTATCGTTAGTAAAAAGCTGCGCCTTAAATGATTTCTCCGTCAAGTCGATTTCAACCTTTCCGTTTCCTTTGTAAATTACATCTGCGCGTTTAACGTAAGGATGTTTTTCAAATCTCGATTTCAAAACCGGCAAAGTCAGTTCGGGATATATCTCCTTTCTATCAAGCTCCGCGTATTTGAAATAATTCTCCGTCGGCAAATAGTTGCAGCCGTTTAGCTCAACAAGAGTAATTTCATACGGCTTTTCATTGCCAACGTCGAAAGCCAAATAGAAAATCACTCCCACCATAACAATCAGGAATAAAACGCTCGCTATTTTTCCCGCTTTTCGCAACTTACTTTTTACTCTTATATAGTTCAATAAACTCTTCGCCGATTTTCCAAATATCTCCGGCTCCCATTGTCAATACGATGTCGCCGTCTTCCACAATATTATTAAGCATCTCCGGCAATTTTGTTTTGTCCGGTTCGTAGAACACATTCTTATGCCCGAACTTTCGAGCGGCTTCCGCGACAAGCTCTCCGCTAATTCCTTCAATCGGTTTTTCCCTTGCCGGATAAACATCCGTACAGACAAAAATATCCGAGTTTAAGAATACCCGCCCGAACTCCTTATAAAAATCACGAGTACGAGAATAAAGATGAGGTTGAAATACCGCGACGACTCTTCTTTTCCAACCGTTTCTTACCGCGCTTAAAGATGCGTTAATTTCGGTCGGGTGATGAGCGTAGTCGTCGATTACAAGTATTCCGTTGGAGAACTTGGTTTCAAAGCGTCTGTAAACTCCGGCAAATTTTTCAAGCGCCGTTTTAATTTTTTCAAAGGGAATTCCCAACTGCAAACCGGTTACGACCGCTACGAGAGCGTTTTTAATATTATGAACACCGGGAATCCGAAGCGTAATTTCACCGAGTTCATCACCAAAATAATTTACGCTGAACGTGGAGAAGAACTCGCTGTGCCGCATATTTTCAGCGCGCACATCGGCTTGCGGACTTACTCCGTATGTAATAATCTTCTTATTAATCATGGGAATAATTTCCTGCAGGGCGGGCTCGTCGAGGCAGAGAGTTACGAATCCGTAGAAAGGAACTTTATTCGCAAATTCGATAAAAGCCGATTTCAAATCGTCCAAATCTTTATAGATATCAAGATGTTCTTTTTCAAGCGTTGTGATAGCGGCGATAGTCGGCGTCAACTTCAAAAACGTTCTGTCAAACTCGTCCGCTTCCACTACAATATATTCGCCGTTTCCGAGCCGCGCGTTCGTTCCGCCCAAACCGCTTAGTTTTCCGCCGACAATTATTGTAGGGTCAACTCCCCCTTCGGTCAGCACCAATCCGACCATTGACGTTGTCGTGGTTTTTCCGTGCGTGCCGGCTATTCCGATTCCGTATTTCATTCTCATGGTTTCGGCAAGTAATTCCGCCCGTTTAATAACGGGAATTTTTTTCTCGAACGCTTCGACAAGCTCGGGGTTATCTTCGGTAACGGCGGAGCTGTAAACAAGCACATCAGCGTCTTTAACGTTTTCCGCGCTGTGCCCGATTGAAATTTTCACGCCCAAACTTTCCAATCGTTTTGTTATTTCGGATTCGTTTATGTCGGAACCGGAAACTTCAAAGCCCTGATTCAAAACGATTTCAGCCAATCCGCTCATTCCTATTCCGCCGATTCCCACAAAATGTATTTTCTTAATAAATTTCTGCATCATAATAATCGTTCCTTATAATCGCGTAGCGTAATCAATTGCTTTACCGGCAATGACTTCCGCCGCATCATGTTTCGCAAACTTTTTTATATTTTCACTCAGTTTTTCCAGCTTATTCTCGTCGTTTAAAAGTTCCCCAACTGCAACAAACAATTTCTCCGCGGCTTCGTTATCTTTAATCAGCTCGGCTGCTCCAACTTTCCGTAGAGCTTCGGCGTTTCTGTATTGGTGATCAGCCGCGACGTTGGGAGAAGGAATTAAAACCGCCGGCAGTCCCAAATAAGAAAGTTCCGCAATAGTTGTGGCGCCGGCTCTTGCAACAATTAAGTCGGCAGCCGAATAGTAAAGAGCGACATCGTCAATAAAATCAATCACTCTGACATCTTTGCTACTCAAATTTTTATACTCATCAAAATAATTTTTTCCCGTCTGCCAAAGAATTTTAATTCCGGACGAGGAGAACTTTTCTAAATTTTCCGCAACCGCTTCATTTATGGAACGCGCTCCGAGACTTCCCCCGACGATAAAAATATACTTACCGTTTTCGGCAAGCCCTAATTTTTCCCGAGCTTCTTTTTTATCAATCGGCTTAAAATCGGGTCTGACGGGATTGCCGGTTAAAGTCAGCTTCTCCCGCTCTCTAAAAAATTCCTTCGATTCTTCAAAGCTGATAAAAATCTCGGCAGCTTTCTTCTCAAGCAATCTGTTTGTTATTCCGGGATAGCTGTTCTGCTCAAGCAGCAGAGCTTTTGCGCCCATAAACGTTCCCGCCCAAACTACCGGACCTGAAACATAAGACCCCGCCCCGATAACGACATGCGGTTTGAATTTAATTGCTATTCCCAATGCCTGCGTAAATCCGGCAAGCATCTTAAAAGGAAACATTAAGTTCTTCAAGTTCATCTTTCGAGCAAAACCGCTTATCAATATCGACTTAAAATTATATCCCTTTGCCGGAACAACTCGAGATTCAATCTTATCCTTAGAGCCGACAAAAAGAAATTCGCTTTCCGGAAGCAATTCCTTAATTTTATCCGCGACAGCCAGCGCGGGGTAAAGATGACCGCCCGTTCCGCCGGCGCCGATTAAAAATCTATATTTAATCGCCGAAGAATTCACTTATCATCACCAATCTTTTTCGCAATTTCAAAACTCTTCCTTCCGCAGTTACGTTAATAATTATCCCGACCGACAGCGCGAACATCGCGATTGAAGTTCCTCCGTAACTTATAAAGGGAAGCGTAATTCCGGTTGTGGGAAAAATCCCGAGGACAACGGCAATATTTATAAACGCCGTCAGCGCTATATTGAACGAAAGTCCGAATATCAGCATCTGCCCGAACTTATCGCTAATATTTTTCATCTGTAAAAGCGACACAAAAAACAGCATCAAATACAACGTTGTAACAAACAGAGTTCCGGCAAAACCGAGTTCCTCGCCGAGTATCGAAAAAATAAAATCTCCGTAAGATTCGGAAACGAACAAGTTTGCCTGCGAGCTTTCGCCCAAACCGACTCCGGTTAATCCGCCGCTTCCCAATCCGATTCTTGCCTGGTAAACCTGATCGTTTATTTTTTCCGCTACTCCGTGCGAATTAAAATAAGAAACTATTCTCGCTCTCGAGTGCGGATACGCCCACATCATTGCGACGACAAACAGCAAACCGACAATTGAGACAGCCGCAATATGCTTTACCCGCGCGCCTCCTACAAACAACATCGTCATTCCTACAAACGCAACAATAAAAGCGGTGCTCATATTCGGTTGAATCATAATTAAGAACGCGGTAACGACAATCCAGATAAGGGGATAAAGCAAACCGTGTTTGAATTCTGTTATTCTGTCTCCGAGGCGATAAATCATATAGGAGATATGAACAATCAAAATAATTTTAGCCGCTTCGGAGGGCTGGAATTTCACAAAGCCTAAATCAAGCCACCTTGACGCCCCTTTCACAGTCGTACCGAAAGCAAATGTTGCAAGTAGCGCAATAACCGCGCCAAGCAGCAGCCACTTTGTTACCTTCTGATAAAACTGATACGGGAAAATCATTCCGGCTACAAATGTACCGATGCCGAAAATAATAATTCTAAGATGGTGATTAAATAAAGTCGTAAAATTATTAGATTTTTCCAAGCTGTACATACTGCTTGCGCTCAAAACAATTATCGCCCCGATCACAACGAGTGCGGTAACCAGCCCGAGCAAAATTTTATTATATCGTTTTAGTTTATAAGTCATTTACAATTCTCTTAAATTCTTTTCCGCGTTCTTCATAGTTGGGAAACAGGTCGAAGCTTGCGCAAGCCGGAGAAAGAAGCACAACGTCCCCTTTATCAGCATCGTTAAACGCTCCTTTAATTGTTTTCTCAAAGGAATCATAGACTTCGGTTTGAACTTTACCGGAGAAAAAGTTAAATATTTTATCGGCGGATTCTCCAACAGTGTAAATCTTTTTAACCCGCTTTAACACTTCGGTTTCTATATCGCCGTAATCATTCCCTTTGTCGCGCCCGCCGAGTATCAAACGGATGGGCTTGTCAAAACTTCTGAGCGCGTAATAAACGGAAACAGTATTTGTCGCTTTCGAATCATTTATGAATTTTATCCCGTCTATCTCTCTGACAAATTCCAGTCGATGCTCGACATTTTCAAAAGTTGCGAACGCTCCTTCAATAGCTTCGTTGGGAATGTTCAACTTTTTAGCCGCAACCGTCGCAGCCAAAGCGTTCATTAAATTATGCTCCCCTTTTATTGAAATCTTTTCAGCGTCGCAAATTTCTTCCGCGCGTCCGTTCTCACTGAAGAAAATCTTACCCTTTTCAGCATATGCGCCGTTAACAAGTTTTTCGGAAATAGAGAATCCGAACTGTTGCGATTTTAACGCCGGAAGATTTTTTAAAATTACTTCGTCGCCGGCGTTAAAAACAAAGACATCATCCTTGGTTTGATTCTCAACAATGCGGAATTTCGACTCAATATATTTTTGAAAATTATTATCATATCTGTTCATGTGATCGGGAGTAATATTTAACAGCAGTGCAATATCGGGGCGAAAAGTATCGATAAAATCAAGCTGAAAACTTGAAAGTTCCAGAGCCGTAAAACCCTCCGCTCCAATAGAATCAACCACATCCGAGAACGCAACGCCGATATTTCCCGCCGTTACGACTTCCTTCCCGGCAAACTTAAGCAAGTGTGAAATCAGCGAGGTAGTTGTAGTTTTTCCATTAGTTCCGGTTATGGCGATTATGAATGATTCGTTAAACAAGCTCGCAAACTCAACTTCGCCGATTACTTTCAAACCCCGTTTCCTTGCTTTTACAATTACGTCCGCATCGCTCGGAACTCCGGGACTGACGACAATCAAATCACTCTCAAACACCTTCTCCGAATGTCCGCCGATTTCAAAATCAATATTTTCCTTTTTAAGTTCGGCAATGCTTTCGGTAAGTTTATCAGCGTTTCCTCCGTCGCTTACAAATGGAATTCCTCCCATCCGCTTGCAAAGTTTTGCGGCTGCTAATCCGCTGCGAGCGGCTCCTATTATTCCGATTTTTTTCTCTTTAATATTTATCATCTTACCTTAAACGACGCCAAACTGATTATTAATAAAATTATTGTGATTATATAAAAGCGAATTACGATTTTCGGCTCAGCCCAATTCAGCAGTTCAAAATGATGATGAATCGGAGTCATCTTAAAAACTCGTCTTCCTTTGCCGTATTTCTTTTTTGTGTATTTAAAATAACTTCGTTGAATTATCACGCTTACCGTTTCCATAAAAAATATTCCGCCGAGTATCGGAAGAAGAAGCTCCTTTTTAATCAGTACGCTGATTATCCCGAACACGCCGCCAAGCGCGAGCGAACCGGTATCGCCCATAAAAACTTCCGCCGGATAAAAATTGTACCAGAGAAAACCCAATCCCGCTCCGATGATTGCTGCGATAAATACGGTTAACTCTCCCGAACCCGGCAGATAAAGTATGTCGAGATAATTTGCGTAAATCGAGTTTCCGGAAACGTAACTCATCAAAGCCAACGCCAACATAACTATTACGATGTTGCCGATTGCAAGCCCATCCAAGCCATCGGTCAAATTTACCGCGTTGGAAGTGGCGGTAACAATAAACATCACAGCCGGGATATAAAATATCCCGTAATCGAGATTTAAATTTTTGAAAAAGGGAATTGTGGTTAACGTCGCAAAACCGTCAAACTGCGGGAGAAAATAAACCGCCGCGCCCACTATAAAACCGACAAGAAGCTGCCCGAGCAATTTGTAGCGCGCGATTAAACCTTTTTCATATTTTTTAATTACCTTTAAATAGTCGTCAAAAAAACCAACTCCGCCGAGAAAAATCAAGCCGAAAAGAGTAAGCAGAGTGTAAATGCTTAAAATATCTCCCCAAAGAATCACGGGAATAATAATTGAAAAAAGAATTATTACTCCGCCCATTGTCGGCGTTCCTTTTTTGGAAAAATGTGACTGCGGTCCTTCCCTTCTAATCTCCTCGCCTATCTGCTTCGTCTGCAAATAACGAATAACTTTCGGACCGATATAAAAATTAATAAAGAGCGCGGTAATCGCCGCCAACGCGGAACGGAACGAAATGTACTTAAACATATTCGCGCCGGGAATTTCGTTGAAATATTTAAAAAAGTAATAAAACATTATTTTCTTTTCTCCATCAAAAATTCAACAACGCGTTCCATTTTCATTCCTCTCGAGCCTTTAACGAGAATAACCGAATCATTCAAATCCTTCTTTTTGAGATAAGCAAAAAGAGAAGTTATATTTCTGAAATGTTTATGTTTAACTTTAAGTTCTTCATCCGTAAATTTCATCATTTTACCGATTGACAAAACTTCATCAGGTTTCAGACGGTTTATTTTCCTTCCCAATTCTCTGTGAATTTCTTCGGCTTTTTCTCCGAGTTCAAAAATATCTCCGAGGGCAACAATCCTGTTCTTCCGGCTCTTAATTCGTTTTACGCTTTTAATTCCCGCGACCACCGATTCAGGATTCGAATTGTATGTATCGTTTATTAACGTAAATTCCTTCATGTTAATAACTTCAAATCTGCCCGGCGTAGGTTTTAATTTTGACAAGCCTGCAAGAATTTCCTTTTTTGTCAGACCCAAAGTAATTGCAATTGCGACCGAACTTAGAACGTTTGCAATCTGAGCTTCCCCCTGTAAATTCAGCGTAAACTCAAGTTTTTTCCGGCGCGACGTAATCTTAATTTTCGGGAAGCCGTCATTATCAAAATCTGTTACTTCTCCTTTAATATCGGGCGTTCCTTTAAATCCGAAAGTTTGCACGCGAGAATATTTCCCAATCAATCCTTTCAATAATTTATCGTCCGAGTTGAGAAGAATTTTGCCGTTTCTCTTTTCGACGACGTCCGCCAAAGCTTTCTTTTCGTTAAGCACGCTCTTTTTATCTTTAAGAAATTTAAGATGCGCCCGCCCGATGTTTGTAATTAGCGCGGCGTCGGGCTGTGCGATTTCGGCGATATATTTTATTTCGCCGAAATGGTTGGTTCCTAACTCCGCGACCAACACTTCATCGGTTAGTTTTGCCTCGCTTATTGTAAGCGGCAATCCGATATGATTATTATTGTTTGCTTCTGTCGAATGCACCTTAAACCTTTGCGACAAAATTACCGATGTAAAATCTTTTGTCGTTGTTTTTCCGTTGCTTCCCGTTATTGCCACAACTTTGTAATTTAATTTTTCTCGTTTAATCCGAGCCAATTCACCGAACGCAAGCACTGTATCCTTTACGGTAACAATAGTTGCGTCAATATCGTCAAACTCGGAAAGTTTTCTCCCGTTTATAACTACCGCCGCCGCGCCTTTTTTTACGGCTTCATTAACAAAATCATGTCCGTCAAAATTTTTCCCTTTAATTGCCACGAAAATTCCGCCCGGCTTAACCTTGCGCGAATCAATAACAAAAGAGGAGGAAGGCTTGTAAACGTCGGGATTAAAAATTTCCGCGCCGGTTAAATTAAACAAATCCGATATGTTAAAAAGTCGTTTGCTCATAAACTCAAATATTTCTCCGCAATCTCTTTATCGGAAAAGTGGCTTCTTACTCCGTTAACTTCCTGATAATTTTCATGTCCCTTCCCCGCTATAATAACGACGCAATTTTCATCGGCTTCCGAAATGGCTGATTTTATTGCCTCTTCTCTGTCGGGATTGACGTAAACATTCTTATTTTTCAGTCCTGAAACAACGTCGCGGATTATCTCATCCGGATTTTCGGTGCGAGGATTATCCGACGTAACAAAAATCTCATCGGAAAACTCTTCAGCGACTTTTCCCATTTCCGGGCGTTTGGTTTTATCTCTGTCCCCACCCGCTCCGAAAACCGTTAAAATTTTCATATCGCTTCCGGCTATTTTCCTTGCCGCTTTCAACGCCGCTTCCAAACTTCCCGCCGTATGAGCGTAATCGACAACAACGGTCTTTCCCCCTTTTTTTATAACTTCAAATCTGCCGGGAACCTGCGGCATTGTTTTAATTCCTTTTACGGCGGCGGCTGCCGAAATTCCGCTTTCCACAGCCGAAACAAAAGCGAGAAGCGCATTATATGCGTTAAACGTACCGATTAAATTTGTCTCAAAAAATATCTCTTTCCCTTTATTTTCAACTGTAAACCGCGTACCGTTAAAATCAAAATCCAATTTTTTTATTTTATAATCCGCGCCGGAGGAAAAACCGAACCGGACAATTTTACCTTTACAATCCGAGACAATTTTTTCAGCGAAATCGTCGTCTGCGTTTATAACCGCAACTCCTGAGGGTTTCAGCGAATCGAACAAAATCTTTTTTGCTTCAAAGTAATTTTCTCGAGTTTTATAAAAATCCAAATGGTCGGATGCAAGATTTGTAAATGCGGCGACGTCAAAGTCAAGTCCGTAAACCCGTTTCAGTGAAAGCGCATGCGAGCTTACCTCCATTACGCAATCGGTAACGCCTTCATCGATCATTTCGGCAAGAAGACCGTTAATCGTATATGATTCCGGCGTAGTAAGCTTTGTAGGAATTTCTCTTTCGCCCACAATGTTTTTTATCGTTCCGATCAAGCCGCTTGTTCTTCCGGCTTCATTCAAAATATTTCTGAGATAAAACGCCGAAGTTGATTTTCCTTTCGTTCCGGTAATTCCGATTAAATTAATTTTAGTTGACGGACGCCCGTAAAATAAATCCGAAATAATTGCAAGCGCTTCGCGCGTATCGGGAACGACAATTTTAATCGCATCGTTGTGCGAATAAATTTCTTCGGGTAAATTATCTTCCTCAATTACAACCGCGGGACATCCTTTGTTGATTACGTCCGGAAGCGCGGAATGAGCGTCGAAGTTAAATCCCTTAATCGCGATGAAAAGCGTTTCGTTGTCAACCTCTCTGCTGTCAACCGAGATTCTTTTTATCTCAGCGTCAAGCTTGGTTCCGGCGGCTTGCGTAACTTTTAGATTATTTAATATTTCGGATATTTTAATCATCTACTTTTACAAACCAGTTTAACTGTTAAATTTTTTCTCACAATGGAGCCGGCTTTTACATTCTGCGAAACAACTTTGCCGTGTCCTTTTACTGTGTAATCTACTCCCATTGCGTTCAGCACAGCCGATGCGTCCCGCTTATTCATTCCGACTAAATTGGGCATTGTGCTCCGTTTAAAAAATCCCTTCTCATTAGGATTAAGTACCTTGCTGTTCTTCTCCGCTAAATCTGCGAAAGACTTAACATCCTCATTCCTCTCTCCTTTTTTAACTTTAACGAGAAGTTCCTCGTATCCTTTGTTTTCCTCTCCGGAATTTTCCGTTCCCAAAGTCGGATCGAGCGCAAGCAAACCTTCCACAACTTTTTTAAATATCGGAGCGGCTACCGTTCCGCCGTACTTTGATTTTTGCGGGGAATCAACCATTATGTAGCAAACCAGCTTGGGATTTTGCGCGGGGAAAAACCCGACAAAGGAAGTATAAAACTGAGAGTGCGAATATTTTCTTCTGATTAATTTTTGGGAAGTTCCGGTTTTACCGCCGACAGTTACGCTCTTTATCTGCGCGGCTTGCGCCGTTCCTTCTTTAACGACTCCGGTCATCCACGACCTCAAAATTTTTGAGGTTTTTTCACTGATTACTTTACGAATCATTTCGGGATGTTTTCTTAAAATTATTTTGGAGTTATCCTCAACCTCCTTAACAATAAAGGGACGATAAAGTTTACCTCCGTTAACTATTGCCGAATAGGCGTTTGCAACCTGCAGCGGAGTTACGGCTATTTCGTAGCCGATTGACATAAAGGGTTTTGAAACGGCTGAGAACGAATTCGGTTTTTTCAGCATTCCGCAAGTTTCCCCGGGAAGCTCGATTCCGGTAACATTACCGAACCCGAAGTTTCTCAAATAAACATAAAATTTTTCGGGTGAGATTCTCTCGCTCAGTTTAATCATCCCAATGTTGCTCGAATGTTCAAGTACTTCCTTGACCGTCAGCCACGGATATTTGTGGTCGTCGCGAATCGTTACCGTCTTAAATCTGTATCTGCCGTTTTCCGTATTAACTTTGGCGCTTCCCTTTATTAATCCGTTATCAAGCAGCATCGCCATTGTTACAGATTTCATTGTCGAGCCGGGTTCGTATCTGTCAGTAATCGCTCTGTTTTTCAATCTGTAATTATCAAAATAATTATAGTGGTTCGGGTCGTAGTTCGGGATATTAGCCATCGCAATTATCTCGCCCGTATTCGGGTCCTCAATTATACCTACTCCCGATTTCCCCTTAAACCCGGAAACGCCGTCCGACAAAGCTTTTTCCAAAATCTTTTGCGCGTTAATATCTATCGTAAGAACAACGTTATCCCCTTTAACGGCTTTCCTCGACAAATCCTCGCGCAAAGCGACAACTCTTCTTTTGCTGTCGAGCTGCCTGATTAAACGTCCGTCTTTACCGCGAAGATATTTATCGAACTCCTTTTCTATTCCCGTAACGGCTTTTCCTTCTTTGTTTACAAAACCGAGGATATGCGCCGCGGCGCTTCCAAACGGATATACGCGGGAATTATCCTCCCTTTTGATTAAGCAGCGGAAAGCGTAATTATCGAGCATAGTAGCTTTTGCGAGAGGAACTTTTTCCTCAAGAAGAATATTGCGCCTTTTGACTTTGGACTTCAGTAAAGATAAATAATGACTTTTGCTCTTACCGAATATCGACGAAAAGACCGTACAGATTGAGTCTCTTGTTTTCGGGTCGGCAATTTTTCTATCGACGTAAAATGAAATTTCATCTTTTGTATATGCTAAAACTTCTCCGTTGCGATCAAGGATTTCTCCCCTCTGCGCCTTAACGATTATCGGTTTTGTAGATTGCCGCTTCGCTATAAGAAGATACTTTTGATGCTCGACTACTTGAACTTTATAAAGCTCGCCTACAACTACAATGTAGAAAAGGAAAAAAACGCCGAAAATCAGTAATCCACGCAGTAAAGTTTTATTCATATTCACTTTTAACTATTTTTTTAATATGCCGTAATTCTCTTCCGTCAATAATAATTTTTTCATTAACTTTTTTGTTGGCAACCAAACCAAGCTCGCCGGTTGCGATTTTTTCAATTCTGTACTGAGCGAGGAGCTTTTGTTTTTGAATCAGAAGATCCTCCAGTTCGCTTTTTACTCTTTTATCTTTTCTTAACAGATTGATTTTTTTTCTGCTTAGGTTGTCCAATATTTTTACATTGAACACGTGTGCGAGTCCGGAAACAGCGAAGAGAAAAACTACTGCAAAAATTACGGTTCTTTTCTTTATTGATTCATTCATACTCTTTCCGCGACTCTTAACTTTGCGCTTCGCGCGCGTCTGTTTTCCTTTAATTCATTTTCGCCGGCTACTACAGGTTTTCGCGTAATAATTTTTAATCGCTGCTGTTTATCGCATACGCAAACCGGACTTTCAGGCGGACAGATACAGTCCAATGTTTCATACTTAAAAAATTCTTTCACTATTCTGTCTTCCAACGAGTGAAAAGTAATTATCCCGATTCTTCCTCCCTTCTTTAATAAAGGAACGGATTTTTCCAGAAATAATTTCAAATCTTCCAGCTCGTTATTAACATATATTCGCAACGCTTGAAAGACTCTCGACAAACTTTTGTTCAGATAAAACTCCGGAGTAACCTCGGCGACAATTTCGCGCAAATCATAAGTCGATTTAATCGGCGAAATTCTACGCCTTTCAACAATCTTAGAAGCTATCTTTCGCGATTTTTTCTCCTCGCCGTACTTAAAGATAATATCGGCAATCTCCTTTTCGCTAAACTCGTTTAAAAGCTCGGCTGCGCTCAAACCTTCTTCCCTGTTCATACGCAAGTCCAGCGGAACATCCTCGCGAAATGTAAAACCCGCTTCTTTGCTGTCGAGCTGAAACGAAGAAACTCCGAGATCGGCAAAAATCACATCAAAGCTTTCAATGAACTCGATTTTTGAAATCAAATCAATATTGCTGAAACTCGTGTTGTAAAGCTGAACTCGAGAATCGTTTTCAAACAACTTTTTACAATAATCAAAAGCCGATTTGTCTTTGTCGGCGCCAATCAATCGCGACGATGCATCCGACATCTCCAAGAACTTTCCCGAATGCCCGCCAAAACCGATTGTTCCGTCAAAATAGATTCCGTGTCCGTCGCGTATTAAAAACTCAATAGATTCTTTTAATAAAACCGGTTTATGCGGACTCATCGCAAATCACTTTTTCATAACTTCGGCGGCAATTTCTTCATAACTTGCCGAACTGTTCTCTATATAGGCTTCGTAAACCGCCGGGTTCCAAATTTCTATTTTTTTAACTGCGCCGAGAATTAAAACATCCTTTTCAATTTCAGCGTGCTGGATTAAGCTTTTCGGTAATAATAGTCTTGATTGTCCATCAAGCGTTTCCTCGATAGCGTGTTCGAGAAACATCCTGAGGAACAACATATCTTTCGGATTAAACGAATTAAGAGAGTCAAGTTTTTCTTCGGTAAGTTCTTTCCAATAGTCCATTGGATAAACATCAATATATTTTCCCGCGCCCCGAGTTACAATAAACGTATTGTTTGCTTCCGGCGTTACATATTTCCGCAGCTTTGCGGGAATTGCAACTCTTCCTTTTGCGTCCACCGTATAATTATAACTTCCTAAAAACATATTAACTCTCTTATATATTATTGCATTTTAATCTTTTTTCCCCACCACTCCCCAAAATAATATTTTCTTATTGATTTTGCAAACAAAATCCCCATAAAAATAATAGCCGGTTTATTAAGAGTTTTATCGTAACTTATTATATTCTAATTAGTTATGAGATTAGATTTGAGGTGAAGTTTTTTTGGGGTTTTGAAAAAGTTTGATATTCAGCAATACTGTTGTTAAGTGAAGTGATAATGATTTTTAAATGTTGCGAATACGGCTCATATTGTTAAGTGAAGTGATAATGATTTTTAAATGTTGCGAATACGGCTCATATTGTTATAGCTCATCGGACAAAGTGAAATGATATTTTCATAATTCTCCATTCAGTGCAATGATATTTTTTTAAAATCTGCATTTTCGGCTTATTTTCGCATATCTCATCGGACATGAAAACCGCTCATCGGACACTCATCGGACAGCTCATCGGACAAATGAAGAAGAATTTTACTTTAGCGTATGACATCATGTCATATTCATTTTCGTTAGTTCTTTCCATTTCCTATCAACAGGAATAAGTTCGTGCAAACAATTATATCCGCCGCAATATTTTTGAACCGGAAGCCCTTGCCCATTGTTCATCGTCTCCAATTCTTGTAAAGAATAAATATGCCCGACATGTTCCCGACAAAAAGGACGCGACTTCTCGGAGTCAGGCCCAAAGTATAAATAATCATCTAATCCCGCTAATACCGCTACGTTATGTGTTGAGCTGTTATCGATACCGGCAAGATTTGTATTAAGTATAGTATTTACAACGTGCGCCGGAGTTCTCAAGCGGCTTCGGATAGCCCTCTTTGCTCGGTTTTCGGTTATATCGCCGTTTCGTAATTTTGTAATAACGGTTTGTACTTCTCGTTTAATCTGAAAATTATCAATATATTGAACAGGCAAAGTAATCTCGTCAAATTCATCCTCATAGCCTAAGATATTGTATAGACCTCTATAAATTACGTTAATTCTTCTGCCGGCTTTTGCAGCCGATGAATCAATGCCGGAGTTGAATCTATTCGTAAAATTATTAATTAATATTTTAAAACTTGAACTCGTAATAGATCCGTCTAACATTCCTTTTCTCAAAATCGAATCTATTTCTTTATCAAATTGCGCGTAAACATTATCCAGTTCCTTGGAGAGCGTATTAGAAAAGGCGTGCTTCAAAACGGCTCGTTGCTTATGTAGATTTAGATATTCTGCTATGTTCATTTTCTTTTTTGTAGAAAGATTGTTTAAGAGCTTTTTCTTCGGTCATGAATGTTTTTCCGCAAGCATAACAAACTCTTCCTCGTTGTATTATTTTTGATAATCGTACGGTTTTTAAAACCGGAAATTTTCCTTCTTCCTGTGTGGCTCCGCACCATGGGCAAACTAATCCGGTCAATTCTTTTTCTCCTTTATTCCCTTAGCTTTCAATACCAAGTCGTAGAGATAAGTAGCCGTTCTTTGGGCTTTACCGAACTTTGAAGGAAATCTCGCGCTATCAAGCATTTCCAGTATCTCATCATATTGATCTTCTCGGATAATGACGCCGTTTATATTATCCAGCAGTTTTCTAATAACATTGGCAGGATCCGAATCATACTTTCCGTTCAGGATTCGTGAAAGCGTGGAATGTGAAACTCCTATCTCTTTAGATATCTGTCTAATACTTTTTCCCATTAGTTTCTCCTATCGTAGAACGAATACCATTTTATCCTTTCAAGGTTCAATTCATTTTTAAGTTCTCTTAAAAGCTGAATATCCCGTTTGGTTTTGCTAATCTCAGCATCAGATAAAACCGATACTGCGGCTGTCCTTTTAATAGAGTTCATTGCCAAATCAACGGCTACGATTTCATTCTCAGCATCCGGAAATCTACTTTGACATCCGGCTATTATCAGTTTCTTAATTGCCTCGCTCAGTTCCATATTTGTCATTCTAAACGCTCTCCCTATTAAGAAGAGTTGTTTTTCTCATATTCAAAATCAATATTCCGTTTGCCTCGTCAAAAGAAATACCGGCTTTTTTCCGCGCTTCGCCGACGCTCATTCCTTCCCATATATAATCAAGGAACTCTTGTCTTTTCATTTTTCCCAGCTTTAGCGCATCTCTCTTGCATTTGATCTTCCAGCTTACGCGCCTTTTCTTTTTTCCCTTTTGCCTTCTCATATCTTTTTCCTCACTCGAATAAATCTTTTTGAATAAATTTCTCTCTGAATTTCAAAATCCGGCGTAGCGCGTCTTTTTCGGCGCCGTCCGGTTCTTTTATCTCTTGAAGGATTTGAGCAGTCTTATTAAGTTCATATTCAAGCGCTTCGTCATAACTGTCGAACTCACCCCATTTGCGCCCCGGATTGCATCCGCCGCCCAATCCGGATTTGAATTGATAATCATATCCCGAAACGATTTTCCCATCCTGTTTACCAATTTTTATCCGGAAAAAATGATGCGAAGAAACATTGAAAATTGTAACCGTTTTATAATTTGCAATAACCGGATATTTATACCATACATCGCCGTTTATCTTATCTTTGCCGCTGTAAGTTTTCATTTCGGGGTCTCATCCTTTTGTTTTGGCTTCTTCTTCCAATTTTTCCAATGTAATTTCCCCTTTGTTAAGCTGCAGAAGCAAATTAATGCCATCTGTTTTGCCATTTTTATAAGTCCTAAGATAAAGCGCTTTAATTGCGTCATACAGTTTCTGTAAAGGTTCGGCATATTTTGCTTCAATTTTTCTGTAATATCTGTTGTCGTATATTTCCCCGTCTAATGCCGGTTTATGTATCCTATGTTTGCTTCCATCGTCAATGCTTGTAACGGAGAGAAAAAAATCCGTAAAAGCCTTGCTAAAAAGCTCGTCTCCTATAAAGTGATGAACGCTAAGTGAAATCGCGGCAAATTCTTTATCCTCGGTAAGCTCTTCGATTTTCTTTTTCAGCTTCAAGTTTTCCTTCCTTAAATCAGCTTTTGTCATATTAACCTCCAATCAAAATATAAAGGATAACCGCAATTGCAGATATCCAGAAAAATAAATAAGTAATAGCCGTCGTTTTCATACTCTCGTTTTTATTCAATACGTCGTCAACTATAAAATCTCGAACTAACGGGAAAAGAAACAGAGCAGCCGCAAATGTCCAAGTAATCATTTTTTCACCTTTTCGGATGTTTTAATAGCCGAATAATTTAGCTCTACCGGCTCATACTCCCCCTTAATATTTTTTATCCAGATTCGGGAATATGTTTTTGAGTAAATCCTTTCGTAGCTTTCTTCCAGCTTGTCCATAGCTTCGCGATAAAGCGGGTTTTTGATTTTCGTTCTGTACTTCAGCAGCCCGAGGATACGCTTGGTATCGAGTTTCCCGTTTCGAGTCTGGAAGGCGTCCTTAACGAGTTCTCTGATAAAAGTATCTTCGGAAGTAATTTCCTCGTCAAGAAAAAGCATAAGCTTTTCGCGTACGACGCTGATGAGCATATCGTCGAAGACTATATTTTCGTTTATTTGGATTTCTATCTTCACGCTTCTGTCAAAGTTAAACCAAGTAAAATTCCCTTTTTTTATCTTCGACTTAATCTTATTCTGTTTCAGAAGTTCTTCGTACAGTTCCGAACTGACATCTTCCACATACTGTTTCAACTCCCTCAGGCGGCGGTTTACATCAAGCGATGTTTTTTTTATTTTCTCCGCGCGTCTCTCTTTTAATTTGTCCAGCTTGGGAACAAAGTTTGCCGGCACTTCGTCTCCGGACGCCGTTATCCATTTCTTTTTTGCCATAACATCCTCTTATTTTATTTTTGATTTTAACATCTGTTTCCAAATCAGTAAAACGCATCTCCGTATTGCTTTAAGGGGCAAACCGGAACAATCATTCTGAATTGCAAAAGCAAAATATTTACCTGCGCGCATCCCCACAGTCGTGATATTTTCTCTTGAAGTTATATAAACCCTTATCATTTCTCTATTCGTCCTGATTAAAAAGACCGCCTACCCCTACGGCTTCGCCTGTAACGTCTTCATAAAAGTCAATCGCTTGTTTAACAAATTCAACATCCTTAGCGTTTTGCTCCTTAAGCTCCTTGATGTTTACCCGCGCTTCTTTGTTTTTCCGGGCTTCCTCGTTCGTATCGGCTACCACCGTTTGCAAGCGCTCAATTTGCTTGTTCCTGTTTTCAATTTTCTCAAATGCGGCGTTAAATTGCTGCAAGGTCGCTTTTGCTACATCCGATAGTTGTTTCATTTTGCTTCTCCTTCCGTTATTTATGAACTTTGTTACGCTTCTGTTTCTCCCTGTTCCGTTTAATAAGGTAGTTTATAAACGCAAACGCTTTTTTCCCTGAAAGAAACTCCCAATCCATTACGCCGTAACGCCTAATGGTTAATTCGTACAAATACTCATCGCTCCAGTTTAATTCTTTCTGGATATTTCTGACAAGCGATTTCTGTTTTTCAGTCATCTGCGGCATCCTCTCAATGCCGCTTTTTTTGATACTTGCATCTTTCACATAAACCGCGTTCCATAAATAGTTAAGCTGTTTTTCCGTAAGCTTGCTCATACTTCCCGTTCCGAAATACGCCGCCGATAGTTCCTTTAATACGCTATGAGCTTTTTCGGCGCCGTATATTTTTCCGATGTAAGCGTGCAGCGCTCTCATCATACTTACTCGGCGCGTCTTCTTTTTCATAACTCTCTCCAATACAAATCGTTCCTTTTCTCGTCTTTTATAATGTAGCCCGTCTCTGCAAGCCTCTCTAAATATTTCTTAGCCGTTTTTTTCGTAACCTTTAACTTATCGGATAGTTCTTTTACGGTAATAGCGTTGCGCGCCCAGCTTTCATTCATATAGGCGAATACTTTCCGCTTCAGGCAATCCGTTGAATATTTTTGCCTACGCATTTGCCAGCTCGCGGAAATATTTTTTCTCTTCTTCGCCGAAAGCTATATGACTGTGAAGTTTTTTAAATACCGCAATAAAATCCCCGTAGGAAATATCCGATAAACTCTTCCTTTTTCCTTTTCCGAGCACGTTCCTAACTATCTCTTTTCTTACCGTCTCGAGATCGGCAAGTCCGGCTCGCAGCCCGAAAAAGTCCGCCACCTGCTTATATTCGGCGTCGCTCCGGAAAGTTATGCGATTGTAGCTGCAGTATAATTTCACGTCGGACGCGGATAATCTCGGCAGCTTAACTACCGACGATATCCGTCGGAGAAATTGTTCGTCGTCTGTAACCCCCGTCGTTACCGTATCTGACGAAGTAAACATTGCGTCGTAAAAACGGAAGTTCCCTAACATTAGAACCGAAAGATTAGGCACGGAATCGAAAATATCCTGCATTACCTTAAAATATCCCCAATCCTCCGTAATCAGCCTTTGGCTTTCGTCTATAATCAAAACATTTCGCGTATCGCTGCGAAGCCGCTCTATCAATTTTCTCTCGTTGCTTTTTCTTAATCCGAACGAAGCCGAAAGATCGCCGATTAATTTCGATACGGTCGCCTTCTTTTCCTTCTGCAGTTCAGTCAGAGCGTGATAATATCTCGCGTTGTATTTTGCCGCAAGATATCTTGCCGCAAGTGTTTTTCCCTGTCCCGTAGGAGCCGTTGCGGTAATCATCACCTTGCTCGTTTTCCCCAGTCTGACAATCTTTTCAAGTTCCGTAAGAAGCTGGGTTTTTATAATATATCCCCACGCTATGTCCCGATTGTCGATAATAGTCATCATCTTTTCGGCTATCGCTTCCGGAATTGAGTGTTTCTTCTCCATTATCTCGTTGTAAGTTCGGTTATCCAGTCCGAGCAGGCTTGCCGCTCCTTCCGGATATATTCCGTTATGACTGCAGTACTGGTTCCATTTTGCCCGTAAATTCATTAGCTTTCTCCTCCTTCTATTTTGATTTTTGTACCGTATAAATCTTCGAGTTCCGTAATTAATTCCACTTTTTCCTTTTTCTTATTTTCCGATTTATGCTTTTTCAATATCGTCGCCTCTTTCAGTCTTAAAGCCGCTATTTCCCTGTTCGGCTGAATGCCTACGATGTTCGTGGGTCTCTTGTCAGCCTCTATCTTACCCTTGGCATATTCGGTCGTTATTTTACGAGTTTCAATCAGTTCCTTCATCTCGTCGGCGCGCGCTCTGATAAATGTTTTTGCATAACCGTAAGCGTGCGTTTCGGTAACTACTCGCGGATGCGGTTCGGCGATACAGATAAACTTTTCGCTTACTCTTTCAAAAACCGCAATTTCCTTAATAAAAATCACTTCCTTGCCCGATTGCTCCCTAATCTTAGTTATGTTGTCCGGGGAATATCTTACCACAACCTTTTCCCCGATATAACGGCGCAGCTTCATATTGATATACGCGTTATTATTGATTAATATTCCGTAGTTGTGCACGGTGCGTTCCACAGCCTTCATTGCCAGCATCGATAACGTTTCCCGCGCCGGCAGCGGTCTGCTTTCCCAGCCGCATATCTCGTAAACCTTACGCGCCCACATTGGCGAATAAAGTTCCGTTTTTATGCTTTTTGCAAATTCTTCCGAATTGAAAATCTTAATAACATCGTTCATACTTTTCGGGTAATATCCCCCGAAGGCCCTTAAAGCCCTTGCGTCGGTCCGGAAATATTCCAAATCCACATCGTAATCGGCTGGTATTGCAAATCTGCCTCCCCTTTCCTTCTTAATCGCGGAATGGAATCGGTTGTTATATTTATCAATTTCTCCTATCACATAATCGACCATCTCTTCCGAAGTCCATATCTCGCGGTTCTTTATCCTCTTTTCCAGTCCCTCCGGTTTTTCGCGGTAATTACGCCCCGTATATTCCGGTCGGTCCTTAAACCATTCCATCGTGCCGCCGATGCCGAATGTTCTCTCAAGCCATTTCGTCCTCGGCAGCTTTACCGTGGAATGGGATTCCACCATACCCATATTTTCAATGATGCCTTTTTCGTGCGACAGCCCTATTCCCATAAGCCTCATTATTTTTTCGTGCCGCTCCTCAAGTTTGTACGGACGCAGTTCAACGGATGTTTTGTTATCCGTCATTAACTTCGATTTCTGCGCTTTGCCGTGATCGCTTTTGTATAAAACCGGCTTACGGCTTAGTCCGTACTGAAGAACAAAATTGGCGATGTTATCGGCCAGCGAAAATGAATCCGGACGCTCCACTATTGTAGGATAATAAACTATTCTATCTCCTACCGAACCGTGAAAAGCCGCCCACGGTCGTATTATCTTTCCCTCGTGAATGCATACGCAGTCAAACTGCGTGTGGTCGTTCTGGATAAACTGCATCGGTTCCCAAACCGAATGATCGTGCAGCAGAACAAGCTCGTTTTCGTTCCTGAACTTAACTACCCCTTTGTTGTTTAACCGCTGAACCTCTTTATCCACAAACGGCTTTACCAAATCAAGGAAACGCCTGTAGCCTACCGGCTTTATCTTTTCCTCCAGGCAGATGTCCTTAAAATAATCCCAGCCCTCTTTATATCCGTAGCCGTTTCTTTTCAGCTTATTCGGGGACGATACCCGCTTCATTGTAATTACTGCCGCCGTCTTTACTATTATATGAGCCGGAACGGAGCTTGATCCCTTATCCTTTCGCTCCTTTCTCTTTTTTATCGTTTCCCGCTCCGCTCCGGCTGTAACCGAAAAAACTTCCATTCTCATTTTAGCTTCGGCGCTCAGCGCTCCGGCGTGTATCGAATATCGATATCCCCCCGCTTGACGGGATTCTCGTTTCAAAAACTCGGCTTTAATAGCGCCCCGCTTAATTCTTTTGTGTATCGCCGCCGTCGAAACGCCCTCCAATTTTGCAAAATCATCAACCGTAAACCAGCTTTTCGTTTTCATACTTTCCCGCCATCGCCTTTATTGCTTAGGTTTTGCCTGTTTCCGAAGTAAGCGTTTGCCCCCCAAGTATGTCCGCATTCGCGGCAACGAAACTCGTAATCCGTCATATTGCCCGTGGCTATCTCTATTTTTCCGCCCGACCCGTACTTGCCGTAAGCTCTGCACTTGGGGCATTCCAATACCGGCGTTTGCAGTTCTTCTTTTTTCATTTTATCCCCAGCTCTTTTTCTATTTTTGAAAGAAAGGCGTCATACTTGCCCGCCAACGCCCTTGATATGTAAGGCGGCGTAATTTTAAGATCGGGATATTTTTTGCGAAGCATTGCCGTAAGCTCGTTGATGCGCATTCCCCTCTTTGCCAGCTCAATTCTTACTTTCGTAATTCTTTTCTTTTGCTCTTTTACCATATTTTCTTATTTTCTATTGGATTAAAAAATTAATTGTTTACGCAAAAGTAATATATTTATTACACCTTGTCAAGATTAGAGTAATATTTTTCTTACTATCGGGATAGTAAATGGCTATAGGGCGCAAAATCAAGGAATTTGGCAAAAAAAAATTCCCTTCTATGAGGGAATTCGCAGAAGCTTTGGGTATAAAAAGAGAACAGCTATACCCTTATTTCAACGGCAAGGTACTTCCAGGCAGCGAATTTTTATTAAAATTAAAGAATCTCGGCTGCGATATAAACTGGCTTTTAAGCGAAGACGACAATCCGCCTCCGGAGACGGACGCGCTTGTAAAAAAACGCCTTGCGGACTTGGAAGAGGAGAACCAACGACTGCGCGATAGCATTAGCCGTATGGTTATTATCGCGAACCAAATAGAAAAAAAGGATAAACCCAAAAGGCGTAAAAAGTAAAGAAAAACACTTAACTACAATAAAATGAGGCATAAAATGAAAAAAGGAATCCTATTATTTGTTTTTTTGCTTGCTGTAACTCTTAACGCTGAAAACATCAAATTAAAAAACGGAAGCTTTATTAAAAACGTAAAAATCGTTAAAGAAACCTCCGAATATCTTGTCCTTATGCGGCAAAATAAAAAAACGTTCAAGCTCAATAAAAATGTTATTCTCTATATAATGCCCGTAAAATTTAACCCCGGCAAACCCACTGAAATTATAAAAGACTACGTCCCCGCCGATTTTTCCGGCAATCCCTCTATCTCCGGATACAAACAAAGGCTTTATCTTTTGCCGGTTACGCTTCTCGGCGGGGTTTACGCTTACGACCTTATCCAACAAATTAAGTCTATTGACGACCTCAATGATTTGCCGATGTTTAATTTGAACGATGAGCTTACGGAAAAATATATTATGCTTACCCTAACCGTTGCGGCTGTAATCTTAAATACATACTTTGCTTTCGAGAAAATCCGGATTAACCCCCAAAAAAACGGGATAGGGCTGTCGTATCGTTTCTGACCGCCATTAAATTTACATAAAGTTTTTTGCAACCGAAACCTAAACAAATTTGTATAAACTATCGATTATATGTAAATTAACAATGAAAAATAAAAAGAAAATAAAATGATAGCGGCAAACAAAGTTTTTTCCGGCATTCTCGATGGAGTTAACAGTCTCTTTTACGGAGATAAGACCATTTTAACCAAAATAACTTGGATAAGAAACGATTCCGAAGCTATTTACGAAGACTGGAAAAAAGTAGGCATGGATATTGCGGAGGCAACAAATATAACGGTAAAGTCGAGATATGGGAAAAAAGAAAAAAAAGCCGAAAAAGCGTAAACAAAAACACAATAGTTCTTCTTTCTCTATTGTTAAAAATAAACCTCAAAAGAATCATACAATAATTGAACAACAAAAATTCTTTGCAGGCCCGATACCTTCCCCCGAGGTAATGCAAGAATATAAAGACATTGATCCGGGTTTGCCTGATAGAATTATGACAATGGCTGAAAAACAACAAGCCCATCGCACCGCTATGGAAAGAAGAGAACAAAAGATTTATCCGTTTCTTTTGGTGTTTGGGCAATTACTTGGGTTCTTTTTAGGTATTGTAGCATTATTAGGAGGTTTTTACCTAATCTCGATTAATAAAGACGCACAAGGGATTGCCACCTTAGTAGGCAGCGTTGCCACTTTAATAGGCATCTACATTTATAACAAAAAACAGCCGCCTACACCCTAACCGCCTCGATACGGCTCTCGTTTTTTTTCAGACTTTTCCTTACCGTTAAAATTTTATAATCGTCTCCGTCAATAAAGCAATTATATCCCGGCGCAAGGAACCTCCCCGATGAAACCCCGTTGCGCGTTGCCTTAAGCCCGTAAAGATCCGCTCTTTTCCAATCAAACTTCCCGAAATAAACGTTTTTATACGCATTGTGAATCGCTTCGGTAAAGCTGTCGTAGGTAGCGCCGTTTTTCGAAATATGGTCTATCATCTCGTAATCCGCGCTGTATTTCACTCTGATTATTATGCTTGTTCGGTATCCGTCCCCGTAAGTCCGCAAAATATTGGTATGGTGCATCGGTAGTTCCAGTTTTTCCCCTACGAAAGGATTAGGATTTTCGCTGTAATATTCCAGTCCGGATAAATCCATTCCGTCCGGCGTGTTCTCGAGATAACTGCTCATACTGTCGATAGCGTATTTCACGAAACTTCTTTTATCGCTAAAAGGAGGCAGCTCAATCAAACGGGAAACATCCTTTTCCATTATGCTTAATCTTAATTCGTTCCCGGTAAAATAGAGAACCGGAAAAAAGAAGAATTCCCGAGCTTGTTCGGCAAGCATATCAAAAGCGTTTTCCAATCTTTGGGCGTAATAATTTTCCCTTGCCGTAGTATGAAGCGCAATATCCTCAATCTCTACGGAATCCAAAAAAGCGTCGTAAATATTTCCGTCCGTATCCTCCCACTGATACTTTCGTTCAACATCCCAATCGACCCCGGAAGCAAAAACAAAATCAGCCAAAGCGGCGTATATTGCTCCGATCGTGTAATTTTCGGAATTTGAATAGACATCCCAAAGAGTCATTTTTTTCAGCAGCGATAATATTCCGATAGCTTCAAATTCATAATGCCCGTATCTACTTTCGCCTATTTCCAATATACTCGGGGATAAAGTATCCATTGAGACAAAACCGTAAAAATACAAATCGGAATCGTCGAGCGTCGTTAAAACGCGCAAACTCAAAGTATCAAACATTTCGCGCGCTTCCGGGCATTGCCTTATCCTAAAGCTGCAATCAGGCGAATAATAATCGCCTATGGCGTAATCGTACCCTTCCTCAACGTCTCCGATAGATTCTATTATATTAGGAAGTAAAACGTCGTCTCCGGATTTTGAATCGTCAAAAAACACTACCGAAACCTTGCCCGCCGGCAGATTGAAATCCGGATGTATATACCTTTTCAAATCTGAACTCCAAATAAATAATAAAAAGCGTCTCGTTTTAAGTCAAAAATTATGTTTATTATTTTCACAAAATGTGCTGCAATTCCAGTTTTTAATTTTCCCGCCTTTATCGCTTGGCAACAACTCATCAAGAAATATTCGTTTACCTTTTCTTATTACTAATTTTGCTCCGATTTTTCTACTTTGCTTTGCTCTATCTTCAAATACATCCGGAAAATACTTTCGTACTAAATTCCAATAAGTCGGGCTTGAACTTTTCACACACCCAATACAATTAGCATTCGGGAAACCCAACGAATAGACTTCCGGTAATTTAATTCCTGCTTTGTGCAAAATTTCAAAACAATCTTCTTTCGTCAATAATTCAGACACCAATATAGGGATTAGATTATCACTCTCGTATTCTTTAAATCTTTTAGCCCGTTTCCATTCATCAACCGTGAAACCTAATATATGATAATCGATTTTGTGTGTTTTCTCAAATTGGTATCTTGCTTCTTTTTTTAGCTCAATTGTGCACGGTGCGCCGGTTACCCCGCTCATATATTTTCGTCGAGCCCAAACTTCTTTTGCCGAAGTAGTGCTTACTTTAGTATTTTTCGCAATAATTATTTTGCGTCCAATCCAATCTTCCACATCTTTGAGAAAACGCCGATTATCTTCGTGTTCTTCATCGACCGGGTTATTCACAATCATCACGCTATTGTCATCGCCGTATTTTTCAACCGCCAACTTTGCAGCAACGGCGCTCGCAGCGCCACAGCTAAACCAGACCGCTATATTTTTATTTTTCATAATTACAAATTCCTAACATAATACAAATAATTTCACAGCCCCTTCAGTATCTCAATCATTTCCTTTTCGGTAGCTCCGAGATACTTCCTGATGGTTTTTCCTTTTCCCGCGCCCGAAACATTATGATACTCTGCGATTTTTCGGCTTCGAGCCTCGCCGTGCCCGATAACCACCTCTCCTTTCTCCGGGGATACATCAATTACCCGCAAACTTCTCATCAGCGTTCCGGACCATCTCAAGTCAACTCTTTCCGATTGTCTTCCGCTCTGCTCCCTAAGCCATTTGTAGCCTTTTTTCAGCAGCGCCCAAGTTCCGCCGCCTTTCGTTTTAAAAATCATTACATCCTCTTTTCCGTAGCCTCCCTTCAGCATTTTCATCATTACGTCTTTCTTCTTTACTGCGCCTATCGGCATTACGAAAGGTTTTGTCGAGTACTTCTCGCCTCCGGCTGAACTCCCCTTCAGAAAAACGCCCTTAGCCGTTCTCCGTTTGATTATTAAGACCGTTCTGCTTCCTATTTTTGCAAGGAGAGACCTGTTTACAATTTCCCGTATCATCGCGTTTTCGTTCATAAATTTCCCCTATAATAAAAGGCTTTGTTTTCCTCCTACCGCGTCGTCCTTGCTTTCCGGAGGTTTGGTTTTGAATGTATCATGGATCCATGCCTTGCTGAACTCTACCCCGGCTCCGGATAATGTTGAAATGATATTCGCATACAGCTCCAAATCCTTATATTCCTTAGGGAATATTGAGAACGACGGAAATCTTCCCATAGGAGGCTGCCCGTAATTAAGGAAGTAATCCTTTCTTATCAATTTATTCACTGTTTCGGAAATAGTTTTTATATCGGCAATCAGCTTATCTTCGCCTACTTGCTGGTGCACTTGCCCAAGCGCTCGGTTGCCGCCGGTTCTGTCAACCTGCGTCGTAAGCGTTTCCCCACGTATCAGAACGCTCTGCTTCCTTTCTACATATTCGGCAAACTTTGCATATCCGTCTCCGTTTTTCGCCGATTTGGTTTCGATAAATTCTATCTCCGTTGTCTTATCTATTATCGCGGACGCGTCGCTTCCTAAATTCCGCACCGCCTGGCGCAGAACCTCCACCGCTTTATCTCCGGCGTAGGAATCATATTTCCCTACCCTTAAAGGCATCTGATACATCTCGTTGAACTTTGCCCAATCGAGAATGTCGTAATGAAGCAGCAGCGTGTAATAAAGTAAAACCCGCATATATCCGCCGAGATAGTCGCGTTCAAGTCCTTCAAACGGATTAACAAAACTTGTCAAAACAAAATCCGGATTCAAATCCGCCCAATAAATTCCTCTGCTTCCTTCAATTGCGGCAAGCAGACTGTTTTTATCATTGAACCCGAGCAGCCGCGCGTTATCTCCGATATCCGCAGCATAAGCTCTATCGCTTTTATCTATTAACAGCTTTACCTTCCCTCCGCGAGGGGCAAAATGCACAAAATCCACCGGCTCGTAATTTGCGATATATTGATTGTTATTATCAAGCGACCAGTGCGGTATAGTTACCGAATGCCCGAAAATATTGGAGTTCGTAAGGTTCTTCAGAAGTTTTCCGAAATTCGATTTTACCAATCTGTTCGTAATTTCGTCGGAGCGTTTCAACTCGCGTTTATCCTTGCCGTTAAGTTTTGCGGGTTTCACTTCGTACTGCAAACTCAAAACGGCGTCGTGCCTTTTCCCTATCAAGCCGGTAAGATGCGAAGCCGCTTGGGGCAGCTTTCTTATTATGTCGAGCAGCGGTCTCGGGTCGGCGCGTCTTATCGTCAAGGCGTACTGAAGTTCCGCCGGAAGCGGAAGCAGCGCCGTACGCAAAGGAGTGTAGATATAATCTCCTTTGCCTGCCTGTTCTGCCATCTTTGCTTCGGGCGGAAGTTTTACAACTATATTTTTATCTTTTTTATCCTTTTTATTTTTGAAATAACCGAAAAGATTCATCTTAAACTCCTATATTCTCTGCGTTCGTAACTTTCCCAAACTTTCATATCCTTTAACTTCCTTCTCAAAACCGGCGGCTATTGAGAACATTTTGTTATATGCGCTTGCAAGCGCGTCGGGCCAATCCTTGTAGGGATGATCCGGAAAACCTATTAGTTGATTTCTCGCTTCGGCGCCGTCCGCGGTATCCGTAAAATCTTCCGCGAACAGAATATGGCTGAACTCGTACGGCACAGCCAGCGCCCTGATGCGTTCGTCCTTATTTCCCGTAACGTCAATCGGGCGTATGGGTAACCGCGGCAAATCCTTTACCGAAGGATAAAGCTGCATAAACTTCAAAAATTGATCCTGATGAAAATTCTTTTCCCAGCCCACCCATAAAATTCTTCCGAAAAGCGCTTCGTATATCTCATACATTGCCTTAAAATAAGGCTCCCAACCCGACTGACGCACATAACAAGTAGGCGAATAAAACTTCCGCTTCGTTTTCGAATACAGCAAAGCGGCTATCGCCTTGTAGCAGCCCGTTTTACCGCTTGCCGGATCGCAAAACATAATCCCGACAGCGTCCTCGGGCAGCTTTGAATATGTCCGCCAATGCTCGCTCCGGAACTCTGTCCCCTCGGCGATAACCGGCGTCTGTTGATAATTTCCCAGCCAAGTAGCCGTTCCTACTCCCAGCTCTATTCTCATCTCCTCTTCGCTTCCGTATTTCTTCCCGAATCTCTCAATCCATTCCGGTTCGTTTTTCTTTCTGTTCCAAGCGGGAAAAATGTTTATTCGGAAAGCCGGAAACTCATGCTTCCTCTCTTTCGGATTCATCTCGATAATCATATTCATCGCCATGGTTTTGCGGGCGTTGTTCCCGAACCATATTATGTGCCCTTTCTCGCTTACTCTTGGTATAATGTCGTTTTGGATAAAATGAAGTTTTTCCCTGCTGATATCCGGATTAGCTGATTTTCTGTAATTTTCCAGATCGTCTATATCGCAGAAATCCGGTCGGAACTGTTTCCAAACCCTTCCGGTGGGAGGAATTCCGAAAGCAAACGCCTCAAAAAAAGCTCCGTGCTTGTTATACGCTGTCGGGGCGATGGCAAACTGCTTCTCCTCCCAGCGTCCTTTTTTCTTCAGATTCCCAAACAGAAAGTTGATTCTCGGATTCTCTTCGAACTCCAATCTCATAATCGATAAATCCAGAGACGAAAGCGCGTCTGTTTCCGCTACCTTGATAAAATAATGATAATGGCCGAATAACGCCGCCCAAATCTTAAACACTCTCAGCAGCGTAGTCTTACCGTGCTCCGGCGGAGCGGCAAAAACGTCAACTACTCGTTTTTTCTCAAGCGCGGCTTTTATTATCCTTTTATGCAGCCTGCCGAAAGGATATTGGAAATACTCGGGAAAAACCTTCTTCGCAAAAAACCAAAAACCTTGCAAACCCTTTGCCGACTTGCGAAGGATTTTCTTCTTCTCGCTTTCGGTAATATCGATTGCAAGGCTCTCAAGTTCCATTCGCCTTTCGGCGAAAAACGCTTCCCTCTCTTTCAACTGTTTTTCAATCAGGCTGAAATTCAACTCTCGCTCCTTACTTTTGCGATAATCTCGCGCAGCGCCAATATCTTGTCATTCTCGTCCAAACCCGGCTTAAACTTGTCAATTATGGCGTACGCTATCTTTAAGTCGATTTCACGTTCCGGTTTATTAATCCTTGTCGCTCGCTCAAGCTGCGTAAATTCCTTGATGTTTTTATTCTCAAGTAATAGTTCCTTCAGGTAAGTGATTCTTACTCTGAGCAATTCGTCCTTACTCAAATTCACAAAGCGTTCGTCTGCCTTTCCCATAATGTCGCGCTGCATCGAATGAGCAAGAACGGTAAGAATGTCCTTCAGCTCTTCGGCGGGTATTGCAAAATCAATTCCGTTCGCCTTAAAATGGAACGCGCCGTTCAGTTCGGCGTTAACAAGAGCAATGTCAAAACGGAGTATGTCGGAAAGCAAATTTTTCAGATTGTTAAGTTGCGGAGCGTTTCTTAACGCCGCCCATTTGTCTATCCTTTCATATTCTCTTAAAAACTTATTAATTTGCCAGTCCGACAATCTTAGTTCCCGCCCGGCTTGGTCTGCGGATTTCCCCATGGCAAGTTCCGCAAAAAAACTCATCTTAATTTCATCTTTAATTGTTTTTTTCGGTTTGCCGGCGTCTTTCCGCTTCTTTCTCCCTATTCCCTCTCCCGACTTAAATTTTCTCACGCGGTATTTCAGCGCCGATAGCGTAATACCCAGCTCGGCTGCAAGTTTTTCCTTTTCCGGTATGTTTCCCCGTCCCAAATTTATGAATTTCAGAATAATTGCTTTCTCGTCCATTATTTTCTCGCATTAGTGTAAAATGTAGCCTCCGCCTCCGTTCGTTAAAACTAACCGCCTTCGCACCGCCTTAAAAACAATCCTATGCTTATATCCGCTCACAAATACGCGCTTATCTCAAAATCGACCGATAAAACGCTGCCGGTTGCGCTGCGCTCCACAAACTCCCAGTTCCGGAACTCCCAAAAACCGTATTCTTCCCCTTCGTTGATTTCAAGAAGATACTCGTCGCCCGGATTTGAAAACTTCTTTATTACGCTCAAGGCAAGTTTCATGGCTTCAATGTCGCTTTCGTACTGAGTTTTATGGCGGCCGCTGAAAACGAAAACGCTCGCCGTAAAAGGGGCCTTTTTAACTTTTCCGGTCCCGTTTTCCTCGTCGTCCGCGTCGCTCGGAGTTCCTACGTCAAATACTACAATAGCCGTCGGAGCCTTGCCAACCGTAAGTTTTCCGAATTCCCCAACCTTCGGCTCTGTAACAAAATCCGGAACATTTTTCAGATTTTCTAAAAATAGTTCAAAAAAATACATTTCTCTTCCCGCTAAATTCCTAAGGGAAACCATTCAGGTTTTTGTTTTCCCCGTTTTTCTTTTCGGTTCTCTTTTATAACAAGACACTTTCTGCAGTAGAACGCGGCTGTTCGTGAAAAAATAAAAGTATCAACGCTCACAGCCTTTTTGGCATATACAACGTCGAGCAGCTTAAAATCGTGTTCGCAACTCATTATAATCACCGATGCTTTTCGTTTTTCTTATTTCCATTTTATTATTTAAGCCTTCAAGTTTTTAAGATTCAACAAATATTAAAAATTCGATTATTGTTCTTTAGATAGCGAATTTCTGACCTTGAGGTTGATCTATTGGGCGTTGTGCATAATTATTTATTTAATTTCTTTAGTTTCTTCAATTCTTTTAGCCATACATATAATTGTTTGTGTTCATCTCCACATTTTGTGCCTTTTAATTCCAACCATTTTTCTTTTGCGTGCTTCATAGCGTCATCTAATGTCATAATTATCCCTTTTTATGAACAATAACTACGCATAACAGTTTGTTTAATGAAATCCGTTTATCCTTCGTGTCGAGCCGAAATAAAACCTCTCGACTTTCTCTCCGGTTTCGGGATTACTTTCCGATACAAGCGACACTTTTCCGTTCCGGATATCGCTAAAAAAATTCAAAGCGGAATTGTAATTGGTTTTTCTAATATTCATTTCAGATTCCGAAATCGAGGAAATAAAAGGAAGTAAGTCGAATAAAACCAAATGAGCAATATTCATTTTTAGCGAGTCCGTAATATATTTCGACCCGTCCCGGAAAGGCGTATCGTATCTATCGCTTAACATCGAATCTACGAACGAACATCTGTTCCTAATAGCGCGGCTTACGTTTGTAAGCCCTTCGTCGTCGGCTTCTGTAGTAATTTCATTAAGAAGCGATTCTTCGATGTAGGTCGTAAGATAAATTTCGTCAATATAATTCATTAATTTCCTATAAATTCCTTTATAAAAGTAAATCTCCATCATCTTGATTAGAAACAAAAAAAATCTAAATACCGTATCTATACTTTTTTCTCTTTGAAAAAAATAATACGACAAACATCTTTCCGAAAAGAAAAGAGAAGAAAAGGGAAAAATGGGAATCGATAAACTTAATATTGAAGAAACAACCCCAAAAAACGGACTTGAATGCGATAATGCCGAGCGCTCGGCAGATACATTTATCATCAATAATTCCGACAATCAATACCCTCCGTTCGACTTCGAACGCAATATCTCCTCTTATGATTATTCTAAAATAAACGCGCCAAGCAGAGATTTCAATGTCTGATAATATAGCGAAAAATCAAATAGGTTCGGCTTCGGTAATGCCGTGGATTGCCGTCTCGCAAATCGGGAAATATCCTCAGGGAGATATTACTCCCGAACTATTTACTCAGCTTGCGGAAAATTACGATAAAGAACTCATCGGAGCGCCTTTTATTTCCGAACACCGAAAATTCAACGAAAAGGGAGAAATGCAGAACAACCTTCGCGCCCTTGCGTGGATTGAAGAAGTTAAAACCGACGGAGAATTTCTCTTCGTCAAACCTGAAGCCGTCGATGATCTTTCGTGGTACTACGACGGCAAATCATACCGATATGCATCCGTTGAAATCGAGACTGTGGAAATAGAAGGGAAAAACAAGCCCTATCTTGCCGCGGTAGCCGTAACAAATTTTCCGGCGGCAAAAATCCCGAAAATATCATTGCAGTACTCCCAAGAACAAAAAGGAACCGTTCTCTACGGGAAACCCGTCAAAATGTCCGGAAAAGTTCCCGCGCAAGTAAACAACTTAAACACAAAAACCGAAATTAATCCGGAGAAAATAATAATGAACGAAGAACAAATTAAACGCCTGAACAAAATTCTCGGACTCGACGAAAAAGCCGACGCCGAAAAAATTATTGAAAAAGTTGAGCGGCTTACAAATCAGTCTGATCAAGGCGCCGCCGATTATAACGGTAAAGACGAACGAATTGGGAAAATAGAACAACGCCTGGACGCGTACGAGAAAAAAGAACTCGAAGACGCAATCGACCAAGCGATAAAAGAAAAAAAATTCCTCCCTTCCCAGAAAGAAAATCTGCTTAATACATACGCCGGAAAGATAGCCGACTTTAAAACCTTCGCGGAAAAACAACCCGCCCTCGCCCTCTCGGCTAATATTCTCGAGCCTCCGGAAACAGATGGCAAAAAACCTTTGACGTACAAAAACCTGCTTCAGAACCCTGCGCTCTACGAAAAAACCAAAAACGAAAATCCCGCCCTTTTCAACCGATTGCGCGAACAATGGTTAACGGATCCGGGTAAAGAATAGGAGAAGAAAATGGAAGAAATAACTAAAACATTTCTCAAAGATATGAGCCGCCTTACCGGAAGACCTTACACCCGGGAAGAATTCGGAGTAATCATATCCGACCTCAGCCGACGTCCCTCAGAAGACGACGAAAACGAGGAAAAGAAAAAAAATAAAACCGACAATAAAGAAGAAGGAAAATAAAATGGGATTCATTAAAACGCTTTGGGCGGATAAAATATATCAGAACCTGTATGAAGATCCGCAACTTAAAACACTCTTCAACCGTTCGCTCGAAATACTTGTACGTAAAGGAGGCAATAAAATCACAATTCCTAAAATTGCCGCAAACGCCGCCGTAAAACGCACCGATAACCTTACCGTCGGAGCCGGATTGCCTCTCCCGATAAAAGATATCGATAAAGACGCGGCTGATTTTGACATATACGAATACTCCACCGATCCCATTGTAATCCGCAATATTGACGTGATACAATCCAACGAGAATCTGCTCAAGGACAACACCGACGAAATCGCCCAAATGTTCAAAGAGCATATTCTGCAATCCGTCGCCGACCATATAATCCGCAACGTCGCCGCCGCCAACAAAAGCCCGTGGAAGTCAAACGCGTTCTCCAAAGAAGATCTCGCGGAAATGGAAGTATTGCTCGACAACGCCAAAATCCTCTCAAACAACCGGTTTGCAATGATGAAATCCAACGACGCCAGTTCGGTGCTTACCGAAGACGGCATGGCGGCGTATTTTGCGCAGCAGCAAGCGGCGCTAACCGCGGGCAAGCTGCCGGAGCTATTCGGTTTCGGATTTACAAAAACCACGCTGATACCCAAAACCAAAGCCGACGGAACAATCGACGACGCCGCGCCGGAAAACAACGTAAAACGAAACGTCCTCGGGTGGCGCAAGCAGCATATGCACCTTGTAATCCAAACCGACATTGAAGTTGTAGGAAGCGAACGAGCCGAATACCTCGGCGGAGTATATGCATTTACAACCCGCTACGGAGTTAAATTGGAACGCAGCGAAGCCGCGGTACAAAAAACCGAGCAATAAAATTGAAAACAGCCTCCGAAATAGCAACCCTCAGTCGCCGGGGATTTTTTCCCAACGGCGGCATATGGCCCGACCAGCCTGCTTCAAACGCTATCTCCGAAAATAAGAGCGGGTTCGCCCGCTCTTGTTTTTATCGCTCCAACTTGCCCGTATCGTATAACCGGAAACAATAACCGATGATAAAACGATTGCACGATATATTGCTGATAAACACAATCAACATATCGGCGTTGCTATTCGCCGACAATGTGCCGACGGTAACAATAGCGGAAAACTATATGAAAGTACTCGTACTAATAATCACATTTCTCTATACCCTTTTGCGAATAATTATTGAAATACGCAAATACAAAAAAAAAGCCGGAGCCCCAGATGAATAAAAATCAAAAACTCGGGAAAAACTTCAGCTTAAAAGAATTTACACGCTCGCAAATTGCCCGAAGGAATAACATCGACAATACGCCCGACGAAAAACAAATCGAGAACCTAAAAGAGCTTGTGCAAAACTTATTGCAGCCGTTGCGCGACCGCGTTAAATGTCCTATTACGGTAACCTCCGGATATAGATCCTTCCGCGTTAACTTTCTCGCCGGCGGTTCGATTCATTCGCAGCATATGGAAGGTAAAGCGGCTGATATTGATATTACTTGTATGCCGTTGGAAAACCTTTTTCGAATAATTGCCGAAGACTTCGATTACGACCAGCTTATCTACGAGTTCGGAGAATGGATACACGTATCTTGGAACGGAAAAAAAAACAGAAAATCGACATTGATCGCTTTTTTCGAGCATGGAAAAATTAAATACCGCAAATACAATCCGGAAAATGACAAACAACAAAAAAGGGAAACAAAATGAGTATAATCGCCGATATCTTGTCCGGAGGAGCCTCTAAAATAATAGATAGCGTGGGCGCGGCTATCGATAAACTGACGACAACCGACGAAGAAAAAATTGCGCTTAAAAACAAACTCGAAGCCGAAATCAACGACTACAAAATATCGGTAATCGAAGCTCGGAATCAGTACGAAAAACAGCTTACCGAACGGCTCAAAGCCGATATGACAAGCGACAGCTGGCTGTCCAAAAATATACGCCCTCTGCTGCTTCTGATACTAACCGTTACAACAATAACGCTTGCATATTTCACGATTTTCGAACTCAATGTTTCCGAAGTCGAAAAAGTCAAAGTATGGATTCCTCTGCTTACCACTCTGCTGACTACGGGATATATTTTTTACTACGGGTCCCGCGGATTTGAAAAAATCAAAACAATTGCTAACCGCTGCAAAAAAAGAACCGACAATCAATAAAAAAAAGGAGCATTATAATGGGAATCTTACAAATTAAACGAGGCGAAACAAAACCCGATCTTCAACAGGGCGAACCCTTTCTCGACACAAAGAAAAATACGCTCAATATTGGAGAAGACCTCATCCTAAGCGATCCTGCGCACGCCGCCGCCGGATTCGGAGAATCCCTTTACGGCAGAATACTTATAATTAATATCGAAGCCGCGACAAAGAAAGCCGCCTATTATTACGCCCAACCTAACGCGCAGACCGATATCGAGATAAAAAGTCCCGACGATAAAATATATGTCATAATCGGAAGCGGCGTTACGCTCGACGGCGAAACCAAAATAAACCTTTCATCCTATATAAAAAGGGCGCAAGTAACATTCCTTCCCCTCGTGGATTTTTCTGAAAACGGCTGCTCCGTACATATTGAAAATGCCCATAGAGTTACCTATGAAGGAGGACCTATATTTAAATCCACTACAAATAAACAAAAAATATACGGGGGTAAAATAGAGTTAAAAGGATATATCTATTTCGACGATAACGGAAATCTCGACGGTGCATCTGCGGGCGTGAGGTTAAACGGAATGATGTTGGATGCGGAGGACTCCATTTTCAACATTACCGATGGGGCGGCCGGAGAAGCTGTTATAAAATTAAACAAACACCAAAACTCATTCTTAAAAACGTTTGATGATTGGAATATTTATATAAACGCTCGACCGATTTTTACGCCGGATTATCCTCATGCAAGTCATATAATTGGAGTTGAAGTGCAGACGTCGGTAACTCCCGATTATATAGACGATGATAGCGCAGTTAAATTAAAACCTTACGGCATAGATGCCGACGGGAATAAAAAATATTATCCCGATATTTCAGACGCCTGCGCCGTGCAGTTCTCCATCGAGATAATATCTTTGGAAGATTGGGCTGATGTCTATTTTGACATCTAAATAATTATTCTGGAATTCGCTGTCAAAAAAAACAATAATCGAATTTTTAATATTTGTTGAGCCCTACAAACATTGAAGGTTTGAATAATATTAAATAAATCAAAGAAAATAATGCGAACAACCAATAAAAAAAGGAGAAAATAAAATGTCATTCACTCCGCTAACCGGAATAAAAAAAACCGACGCCGTAAAATCCGGGCGTCAACTCAAGCTCGAAGTTAAAGAAGAACTTGCCGATACCGCGGTAGCGGCGCCCCCGGCTGCCCTGAAATCCCTCGTGCTGGATATCGAAGGAGAAAACGACGAAGGCGCGCACGGAACCGTAACCGTCGGACAAAAAATAACCGGTAAACTTATTCTTTACGCCGGCTCGTCCGCTATACGCACATTTGCTCACGAACTCGTTACAAAAACCGTTAAACAAGTTCAAATGGTTACCAATAGCGGACAAGAATATACGCTATCGACTCCGGACGGCGAAGACTACCCTGCGGTGGAATTTGCCTACGAAAAAGTAAATCTCGTAACGGAGACGAACAAACCGACAGTTATTTCGATACTAATAACCGGTTTTCGGGATAATGTCGTCATAAATTAAAAATTTTATGAACGCGAGGATAATTATATCGGACTTTACCCTCCACGGGCATCCCGAAATAATTCGGGATGCCGTTTCAACCGGTTACGGAGAAGATGTTAGCTCCAATATAGAAATACGCAATTTCGGATTCTCGGAAGATATCGCATACGCGGCGCAAATCGGAGCCGAAGCGCTCATTCGTTCCACAACCGGATTATCGTCTCATATTGACCAAGCCCTTCAATATTATATCCTGAACGACATACAAACATTTATGCCGCTCGGAAGCAACGATCATATTCGTATAGATTCGCCTTCCGAAATACCCGTAATAATTACCGCCGGCGCCGGAACCGAAGAAAACCAAACCGCTTTCGGACCCGCTCTCGAGTTTTTCGATAACTATACCGAAGAAGGCGAAGCCAACCTTTCAAGCTTTTCCAACGGGATTATCCTCGGGAAAATGCTCCGGATTAAAGACGAGCTGCAATGTTCTTGGTGGGAAGCCCGCTGGCGCGCAAGGCAAACAGCCGGCAGCCCCGGCGCGCAATGCCGTTCCGAGCAAAACGGCTACGGCAAAATCAATGTCCAAAACGCGCTGCAGTACAAATGCGATATACCCGCAGACCCATATAAAACCGGCGCGCAAATTATCGAACTTACAAACGATGTTGAAAAACTTACCGCCGAAAACCAAACTTTCGCCGAAGAAAATCGGGAACTCCTCGAGGCAAAAAACGAACTTGCCCTTCTCCTTGCCAAATGCAGAAAAAACTTTCCTTCGCTTCCGGAAGACAAATCCCGAAAATTCATAAAAAATATCATCAACGATTATAATTACAACTTTCATAATAAAGACTTCAACAAATCATACATAGACGATAAAGACTATACGGAATTAAACAACAATTAATTACGAACAAAAAAAGCGAGCGTAAAATGAAATACGAAATCACCGAAGAAGAAAAAAAATACCGCTACTATGTTAAAAAAGGAAGCGTTAAAGCAATAAACGAATTTAAAAATTTCATAGGTGAAGAACAGTTCGGCGCTATCGAACAGGGAATTCCCGTTATAGATATCCCCCTTGACGAAGAGCAGTACCGTCGGCTTCTATCCGTAATCCTTGAAAACGATCCCGAACATCCGGAAGATCTTGCCGACATCCCCTATGGACACGCCGAGGAACTCATCGGTTTTTTTTGCGAACCCTTCTCCGGGAGATTACTGAAGCGAACCGAATCTATGCTGAATGGAATATCTTCTATGTTGCGCAAGCTGACGCCGGAACAAATCGAGACGCTGACCCGATATATACCCTCCCCGAATCCGAACGAAGCAGATATCAAATCTACTTCCTTTCCGGAGGGAGAATAACTGAAGCTGAAAAAAACTATAGCGCGCTCTCTCCGGTGGAACTTGCGCGCTACACAGCTTATTTCCTTGCGGCAAATATGAAGCCTCTCGGCGAAAACAATAACAACTAATGACTAATGACTAATGACCAATGAAAAATATTACCCTGACAATTAAAATCGACACCGAACGACTTCGGAAAGATATCGGTTCCGTAGTAAACGAAATTGACTCGAAACTCGAAAATATCGATGAGATACATCTCAAAACCGACGCCGGAGCCGCCGAAAGAAAAGTCGAAAAAATAGGCGCGGCAATCAAACAAACAGCCGTAGCCGCCGATATGACAAGGCAAAAATTTTCACAATGGGGAATGATAATCTCCGGAGTTGCCTCGGCGATAACCCTAACCCGGCAGGCGCTCGGACAGATAGAACATCTTATAGAACTATCCGAGAACCAAGAACTTGCCTTTAAGCGTCTCAAATTGGCTTTCCTTACATCGGGCGTAATAGCGTCCGAACAAGCTGAAAAAACGGCAAAAGATTTTGCCTTTTGGGCGTCCGAGATGCAGAAAGTAACCAACTACGGCGACGAAGTTATAATGAAATCCGGAGCGCTCGGCGAACAACTGATGCATCTCGACAATAACGGGCTGAAACGCGTAACCGAAGGTGCAATGGATCTATCGGCGGCTTTCGACCAAGATCTCCAAACCTCAATTAGAATGATCGCCAACTCCGTTGAGTCCGGTATCGCTCCCTTCCGAGGCGCGTCAAAAGAAATGATGAATATGATACAAACCGCCCGGACATCCGGAGAACGGCTTGAAATTATCCTTCGCTTTATTAACGAAAAATTCGGAGGAACGGCGCGCGCTATGAAATCCGACATCAAAACCATAAACAATACAATCGGCGATACCGGCGAAACCATCGGGAAACTCCTTACAAAAACATACGCACCCCTCGTAAAAATACTCGGAGAAATATTAACGGGATTTAACAACCTCGACCCCGCGCTCCAAGCGGCAATTATCGCCATTACCGGTCTCACAGCCGCAGCCGTCGCCTTCTCCGCGTCTATCGGCGGAATACCGCTGATAATCGGCGGTATCGTTACCGCCCTTTCCGGTTTTATATCACTTGTCTCCGAAATGGGTGAACAAATACAAACCGTAGGATCTTCCGTGCTGAATGTTAAAAATGCCGTCTCACAAGTAGTAGAGCAATACAAAAAACTCACCGCCGAACAACTTCAAAATAAATATTACGAAACATACAACCGGCTTACAAATGCGCTCGCTGATTCTAATATCAAACTGGCTCGCTCTGCCAAAGCCTCCGGAACTACCCTTAAAGAATACGCCGACCAAATCGGCGCGCTTAAATACGACTTCAACGGAACAACTTACTACATCGAACTGACCGATAAACAAACCCGGTCGCTGGTAACCCAATATGAAGCCGTTCTTGAACTTATTAATGCACGCAATCAACAGAACAACGCCGACGAACAAAACCTCGAGAACAGTCAGCTTCTTATACAAACTTACGCCGAAGGCAAAAAAAAGGAACTGGCGGAACTCAAGCTCTGGTACGCGCAGCAACAACAAGAACATCGGGATAACGCTGAAGCCCTAAAACTAATAGACGAAATATACCGGGCGGGGAAAAATAGAATTAACAATAAATACAGAATGCGGGAAAAACGAGCCGAGCAAAAACTCGCCGAAGAAATTCGGACGCTTAAAATCAAAGCGATGCGGCAAGGCGAAGCCAAGGAGCTTGCCCTGCTCAAACAATGGTATGATAAAAAAAGTCAAACGCACAAAAAAAACGAAAAATACCAAAACCAACTCACCGAAACATATCGGGCATTAAGATTAAAAATAGAGGAAAAATATAATCGGAAAGAATCCGAAAACGAAAACAAAAACATCCGTCGGCAAATGGCTGCCCGCTCCCGGCAAATCAACCTCGAACTCGAAGCATACCGCAACAGTTCCAAAACAGAATTGGAAATAGCCGACAAAACATACAACCTTAAAAAACAACTGCTCGACGACGAACTTGCAAAAGAACTTATATCCGAAGAAGAATACCAAAACCGCCTCGCAGCGCTCCGGTCGCAAAAACTTGAGGAATATAAACGGCAAATCAAACAAGTCTCGGATATGCTCATCGATACCGTTACGGAAGCCCTGACCGAAAAAAAAAGATACAGCGACGCCGAAATCCAATACAATCGTTTACAATTTGATAAAGAACAAAAAGACCTTAAAAAACAACTCGAACAAAAAACAATATCTTATCAAGAATACAGCCTCAAACTCCGGATGCTCGATAAAAAACGCGCCGATTTCCAACTTCAGGTCGAAAAACAAAATCAAACCTTATTACAAAAAATCTGGAACGCAAGCAGCAAATTCGCGCTTAATCTTATAATCGACTATTTTAAAAAATACGCCGCCCATAAACTTGCCGAAATCACAGTCGCTGAAACAACGGAGGCGGCAAAAACAGCGGCAACCGAAACAGGCACGCTTACGCGCATTGCATTAATGGGAGCTGAAATATTAAAAAAACTTACCCTCGCAGCCGTTGATATTTTCGAAGGAGTAGCTACAGCGATAGGACAACTTTTTGCATCCCTCGGTCCATTTGCATTATTATTTGTAGGCGCCCTCATTGCCGGAGGATATGCCGCGTGGCAAGGGCTAAAAAAAGCTTTCGGCTTCAAAACCGGCGGATATACGGGAAATGGCGACGTTGATGACGAAGCCGGCGTCGTTCATAAAAAAGAATATGTCTTTCCCGCCGCTATGGTAAGCAAAGAAAAAACCAACTTCGACAAACTGTACCGGTATCTTGCCTCCGGAGGCACGCTTGACAAACTGTTTAACGCCCTTGCAAAAACCATTTCCCCCGACAAAACTCCGATGCTATCGTCCCCGGCAATAGCCGGTTTCCCAATTGTGAAAACATCTTTACAAAGCGATAGCGGCGTTCTTAAAGACATTAAAAATGCCATAGCTCAAATACCGGATAAAATCCAGCTTGAAGCCCAAACAAAACTCACCGACAAAGAAATATGGTTGTTATTCAAAAGACGTGAGAAAATTGAACAAAAACGAACTTCGACCAGATAAGGAGATATAATGGAAACTCGTTTCATACAAGGCTCCGGATACCCGACGCTTTACCGCTATTCATCTTCAGGAACGCTCATAGAAACAATTTGTATGCCCTACGTTCGAGACGACGGCAAATCATATATTCGGCAAAAACTCATCCCATATCCCGAAATTAAAATGCTTCAGCACAAAATGCTTAACGGAGAAGTTATTAATCCGGCGATAAAAAACCGTTATTAAGCGGCATAGTTAATTTCCGGATGGTTGAAATATTTTTTAACTCTCTTGCTATTGTTTTGCAACATTGACATATGTTGGTCAACAATTGTTTTTAAGTTCTCATTCGATTTAGGAGCCGGTTTTTCTGAGACTCCATATTTCAAATCACAGTTTAGATATTCGTCGGGGTTTTTCTCCGGTGAATAAGAGGGAAGAAAAAACAATTCTATAATTTTTTTATTTTTCTCCACCCATTTTTTAACGATTTTACTGTGATGTACTTTTAAGTTATCAACAATTAAATATATTTTTCTATCCCTATTTTTTATCAATTGACGTAAAAACATAAGGAATCTATCTGCGTTCATTGTCCCGGAGTAAACCATAAACTCCACTTTCCCTTGGTTGGTTATCGAAGATATCATGTTTATTGAGAGCCTTTTGCCCATGGTTTTAACTACCGGAGTTTTCCCTATGGGAGAGTACGATCTGCCATGTTGTGGATTATTTTTAATCCCGGTTTCATCTCCCCAGTGTATTTCCGCATTTTCACTTTTTGCTTTTTTCTTTATTCGGGGATATTCTTCTTTTATCCATTTTTCTACCGCTTTGGGATTCTGCTCGTAAGCCTTTTTCTTTGGTTTTTGTGGAGTAAACCCCCATGAGCGTAAATAATCACCGGTAGTTCTAATGGCAATTACAATTCCTAATTCCCTTTCTATGAGTTCTTTTACTGCTTTGCGTGTCCACAAAGAAAAGGATAGTTTATATTGGTCCGGCATTTTATCTATTATCATTTTCTGTATTAATAGTTCTTGCTCGGAAGATAATAATTTCTTGTCTTCCGGTTTAACGCCACGTTTAATATCTTGCAGACCTTTTAGTCCATGGGCTTTATAAGATTTAACCCATAAACTTACTGTATTTGGTCTAACGCCAAATATTTCCGATAACTCTTTCTGAGTTTTTCCGGCTTTGAGTAAAACGATCGCCCGCTTGCGAATGACAAAACGTTCTTGCGAATTAAGTTTTCTAAAATCTTGTTTTTCCATATACTAAGATACGAAAATTTTATTAAACATATCGCTTTATTTCCGCCGGGTTAATAATCTGTAAATATTGAAAAAGTTGTTTGTTGTTTTAAAATAGCAAATTTAAAAATAAGTCAGTTAAACCTTGAAGGTTTCCATCTTTGTAGCGAACGACATATGACAATTTTAGGTATTGTAAAAGTTTCTAAAAACGTATTTTAAAAAACCTTCAAGGTTTTTAATAATCAACAAATATTAAAGAAGTTGTTTGTTGTTTTAAAATAGCAAATTTATAAATAAATCGGTTATACTTTGAAGGTTAATCTATTATGGAATTATTAATGAGTATTGCATTTAAATTTTAATGAAAAATCTGTTCAAACTGAAAATAGAAAAAGCGCTTAAAACCGCCCCGCAGAAAAAGGCGTTAGTCTCTGCGAGCGGTAATTTAACGTGGGAAGAGCTTTATTCCTTTGCGGAGAAAACCTCGGCTGTAATTCAAAATATTTTTTATTCGTCAGAATATGTTCCTCTTTTATTTCTTAATCCTTTTCAATTTACATTAGCTGTGTATTCGATTTGGTTTGCGGGAAAAACTCCTGTGCCGTTAAATCCCACAGCGGGCGGGGAAGAGTTAATTAATATTTTAGAGAAACTCAAAACCGGAAAAATAATTTCAGATCTTCAAGATGAACGAGAGTTTTTTTCAGCCGGAAACGAAGTAATCCTTTGGGACAAATTACATGAAATCAAAGCCGAAAAATCAACGCTTAAATCATTTTCTGAAACGGCTGTGGTTATATTTACTTCCGGCTCAACCGGAATTCCAAAAGGTGTTCCGATTACTTTTAGTAATCTTAATGCAAACATAAATTCAATTTTAAAGAAAGTAAATTTAACCGAAGCAGACTCGTGGCTTGCGTCGCTTCCTTTTTTTCACATCGGCGGATTTGCAATTATCTGGCGCGCGCTTGCTCTCGGCTCAACTCTTTTTCTTCCCGACTCCTTTACTTCAAAGGAGATAATTAAAGTTATAAATGAGTTTCGACCTTCGGCTTTTTCCGTGGTATCTACAACATTAATTGCAATGCTTGATTCTGTTTCGCCATATGAAAATATTAAAACGGTTTTTGCCGGCGGCGGTCCGGTAAGCGGAGGGCTGATGAAGTCGGCTATTGATAAGGGTTTCCCAGTTTACAAAGTTTACGGTTCAACCGAAACGGTTTCGATGGTTACCGTTCTTACGCCGGAAGATTTTTCACTCGCTCCCGAATCTGCGGGAAAGCCGTTTGACGGAATTACAATAAAAATAGAAAATCCCGATTACAACGGCGTGGGAGAAGTTTGCGTTAAAGGAAGCCAAATTGCTTCCTCTTATTTGGATGAAAGCGGTACAAATTTAACAGAAGATGGCTTTTTAAGGACAGGCGATTTAGGATTTTTTGACAACAAAGGATTTCTGAATATCGCAGGGAGGAAATCGGAGTTTATTATTTCGGGCGGAGAAAATATAAATTTGAACAAAATAAAAAAAGCTCTGCTTGAATTAGACGAAGTTCAAGACGCGGAAGCTGTTGGAATTCCAAACGACAAATGGGGCGAAATGCTGTGCGCGGCAATTGTTCCGTCGGTGAAAACTAATTATGAGGAGATTAAAAAATCTCTGGAAGGGAAACTCTCAAATTTTGAAATACCAAAAAAAATAATTTTTACGAATGAAATCCCGCGAACTCCGCTCGGCAAACCTAAACAAACCGAAATTAAAAAGTTGTTTTTCAGATAGATAAGCGCTGTTACTCTTTGCCGCTTTCGGCTTGGAGATGGGTAGAAAAATCGGTTACATCTCTTCTGATATTATACTGAATTTCTTAATTCTTCGTCGATTCGTTCTTTTAAAATCATTTTTATTAACGACTGATAAGGAACGTCCCGTTTGTGTGCAATTACTTTTATGTCGTTTAGTAAGAACTCAGGGAGTCTCAAAGAAATAGTTTTTGTTGAGGGCTTTAATTTTGGCAAAGAAGTTAATTCGGATTTATTCCAATCAATAAAATCAGACGAATCATTTTTATCCCAGAATTCTTTTTCTTCTTCTTCGTTTTTAAATTTCGGTATGTTCTTTAATTTTTTTCATCGTATATTTTTCTTTCCTTTCGCTATCGAGTACTAATTCTTGACAGACTTTATCCCAATTTTTTTCGTAGTTTTGAGATGAATTCTTTATAACGTTTTAAAGCATATTTGATAAGAAATACCATGTTATCATTAATAAAAACCAAATTATTCTTAAAAAGAACAATATAATAATTATGAGTAAATCCAATATAAATA
>WGCV01000018.1 GCA_015493615.1 Melioribacteraceae bacterium | reverse complement strand
TTAAACTTTAAATTCTCAATATTCTTTTAAATTACAAAGATTGTTCAACTTAGTTTTAGTATCCTATTTTCAAAAATCATGGTCTATCATTTAATCATTTTAATCACAGTTCAAGACTATTCGACCTGGCAAACTCACCGGAAAACATACAGCGGACAAATGTTATAACTCGGTTTAGCGGATGAATTTAAAAAAGCGAACAACTCCGTAGGAGTGTTATCTTTGTAAAAAGTAACCGCGATAGTATGTTTAAGCTCCGTAAGAGAGGCGCTTCAAAGTGTATTCTTAACCGTTATTATTTTAGTTTTGTATCGCTCCTACGGAGCAAAAGTATATAATTGCAACGCTACCGATAAATCGGGACTTCCGTTGATTATCATGCAAAGAAGCGCGAAGCGCTTCAATTTTAATAACTGCGGGCGAAACCCGCAGAATGAAGAAGAAAGCCCAAAAGCAGAACTGCGAAAGCAGTTCAATTATGTGTGTGCGCCAACGCTATTATAATAGAAAAAAATATTTCATGTCTAAATATTTAATTCCCAAAAGCTCATCAAAAATTTGAAAGAATAAATTCAACTGCTCCGCAGTTTTTTTATTGAGATTGTTCAAATAAATAATCTATCGCACTAAATCACAATCCGCTGTCTCCCCGTCAAATTATTGTTAGAATCACTAATAGAGGCTCTGCACAACCTAATTTTGTCATTGCGAACTCCGATGTTTTTTATCGGAGTGTGGCTCCGCTTTGGCGGACTCCCATATTTTAGCAAATTACTGCGGGATAAAACCCCTTGTAATTACATAACTTTAATTTTTTTTAGAGGTTATACAAAGGCTTCTAATACATTGTCATCCCACTCCCGCCCTACAAAAAAAGCGGTAAGGGCAAGCTTAGCTCACTCAATATGAAAATTTTAGGTTTTGCAAAGGTCTCTATATATAAAATTTAGGAAAGATAAACAATACCCTGTGTCAAATTTAGTTGAATAATATTAATTAAATTTCTTATTTTAAAATTGAACTATTTATAGAATCTTCCGATAATGTGATAAAGAAAAAAACGAGTGATTATGAAAAAATCAAAACTTAAAAATCTTAGCTTGGCGTTGGTATTCCTTTCAATTTTGACAGCCGGAATTATAATGCAAGAAACATATTCAACCCTAAAAAACGAATCCATCAAAACTAAACAACTTTTTATTCATAATCTTCTTTCAACGCTGCAGAATTCCCTGGATTTTTTTGCAAACGACTTCGTTAAAAACACAAAATTTTTATCCCACATTTATCCCATTAACCATCCCCTTTCTGTCAGAGAAAAAATTTTTAAACAATATATTTTATCAACTACTAATAATTCACGTTCAAATACTTTGTTACAACTCGACACCTCTGGCACGGTGGTTTTTGCTTACCCGAATAAAAAATTTATCGGATTAAATCTAAATGTTCACGATAGTATAAAAAGAGCGATTAAAGAGAAGAAAGTTACAATCTCTAATATATATACTACTACTTTCGGAAACAGCGTAATTGCCGTTACAGTCCCTCTCTATTATAACGGCAAGTATAAAGGCGCTATAGTAAATATGATACCTTTCAAGTACCTAAATAAAACATTTTTGAATACACTGAAATTTAAGGAAAAAAACATTAATTTTTATTTGCTTGACGGCAATAAAAAAATTGTCTTCTCATCTGTAAATAAAGATTTGGGCGAGAATTTTTTTGAAAGCCCGAATCATTACAGTAATTTCTCAAAAATCTTTAACAGACTTAAAAATACTCCATCCGAATTTTCTAATATTAATTTTGTGAGTTCAGATTCCGAGGAACGATGGGAAGGTTTTATTATGCCGCTAAACTTCCCGAGAAATCAACCGAAGTGGTTTTTGCTTGCCATTATTCCCGACTCGTTTTTTTATGTCCTTCTACATGAATTTTTGTTCAGACTATTGATAATCGGCGGTTTAGCTACGCTTGGAATATCGCTTTCAGCGCTAATTTACTTTTTCACGGTAAAAAAATACACAAAACAGTTAGAGGAAAAAGAGCATAAGTTTAATGTCATGGCTCAAATCACCGGACAAGTTATGTTCCAAAAAGAAATAGATACCGAAGATATATGCTGGTTCTCGAATGTTGAATCAATGCTCGGATATTATCCTGAAGAATTCAATAATTTTACGGTTGAGCAAATCAGGGAATTAATACATCCCGACGACAGGGATAAAGTTATTAAAAATGAAAAGTTGATTTTGAATTCTCCTTTTGAATTTACTAAAATTGAATACAAAATAAGGAAGAAAAACGGGGATTATATTTACGTCGAGGAAGTTGAGACGATACTTTATGACGACAAAGGGAACGCGGTTCAAATATTAGGCTCTCTCAGAGACATTACAGCCATCAAGGAAAATGAAGCGAAGATTCTGGAATATCAGAAGAATCTGGAGGAATTGGTAGAGCGCAGAACAAAAGCCCTTGAATTAACGCTGACACAATTGAACGCGGAAGTTGAAGTCAGGAAAAAGAAGGAAGAAGAACTTGAAAAATCAATGAGAAAAGTGGAGGCGGCAAATAAATTAAAGTCCGAATTCCTCGCTCAAATTTCACATGAAGTTCGAACTCCGATTAATATTATCGTCAGCCACATTTCCCTTTTCAAAATGGAACTCGGAGACGAAGTGCCTGAAGACTTGGAATACTCAATCCAAGCCATCTCCAGAGCAAGCAATAGATTAATACGCACGATAGAACTGATTGTTAACGCCGCCGATATTCATACCGGAAGCTATGAACCACATTATAATACTTGGGACATTTACGACCAAATACTGAGAAAACTGTTTTATGATTTTATTCCGCAAGCCGAAGCCAAAAAAATAGCGTTAACAATGGAAGAACCGCAAGGAGAAACCAAAGCATACGTTGACGAATATTCCGTACGACACATATTTATTAATTTGCTTGATAATGCGATAAAATATACGAACAATGGAAAAATCAGCGTAAAAATTTACAGAAACGAAGAAGACAAACTGACCGTTAAAATCAGCGACACCGGCATCGGGATTGACGAAAAATATATTCCTTACCTCTTTGAGATTTTCTCTCAGGAACACAGCGGTTACACAAGAAAATATGACGGAAACGGTTTGGGGCTTACTTTGGTAAAAGCATATTGCGATATTAACAACATAGAAATTAAGTTAGACACCAAGAAAAACGAAGGAACTACTTTTACCTTAATTTTTAAAGGCAATGATGAATCTGAAGTTTAGGTTTAATTTGTTTTTAAATAGATAACGCTTTGACTTTGAGAAACAAAGATTTTCTCTTAATATATTTTCTCAAACTTGACAACTACTCATACTATTTCTTAAGTTTAATAATCAAAAGAAAAGGAGTTATGGTAAATGAGACCGATAAAGTGGAATGAGAAATTTGAGCTTGGATTTAAAAAAATTGACGACCAGCATAAAAAACTTGTAGGGATTCTAAATGAAGTTATCGAAGCGAGGAATGAGAATAAGCAAGCTGAAATAATCAGTAAAACTCTTGACGAATTGGTTAAATACACGCAATATCATTTTAGCGATGAAGAAAAATTTATGGAAGAACACAATTACCCCAGAATAGACGAACACAAATTATTACATAAAGAACTTATAAATGAAGTGGAAAAAATCACTCGAGATTTTAACGCCGATAATATAGAAAAAGTTGACGAAGTTTTTGACCTTCTGATTCATTGGGTGTTGAATCATATTCTGGAAAAAGATATGGACTATAAAAACTTCATTCGAAATAATTAAAAGCAGACTTTAACTTTAACCCAAAATTGTCATTAGACAAAAAAGTTCTAATGACTGCCATTAGGAAAAAGATGACTTAAGTTATTAAAGAACAACAGGTTAACTAACTGCCAAGCTGTTAATTTTAGACAAAAAACCATGTAAGAAAATCTTACTCGTTCTATT
>WGCV01000017.1 GCA_015493615.1 Melioribacteraceae bacterium | reverse complement strand
TTTCAACAAGATCTAAAATTTTAACAATGGAAGATTCTCCGAATATCTTTGTAACGCGTACGGTTAAAGCTCCCGATTTATTTATCATTCCCGCCAATACGGAATCGCCTTCTTTCACGGTACGTGGAACGGATTCGCCGGTAAGGGCGGAGGTGTCAAGCAACGATTTCCCTTCTATTACTTCTCCGTCGAGAGGAACTTTTTCCCCTGGTTTAATCAATATTACATTCCCGACAGCAATTTCTTCCGGTGAAACTTTTTGGACATTTCCGTTTGTTAAAAGATTTGCATGATCGGGACGAATTTCAAGAAGACTTTTTATTGATCTCCGGGAACGGCTGACGGCAAGATCTTGAAAGAATTCTCCGACATTGTAAAACACCATAACCGCTACGGCTTCGGGCATTTCATGAATTGCAAAGGCGCCGAGGGTGGCTACGGACATCAGGAATTGCTCGTTAAAAACATCTCCTTTAATAATATTCAACCACGCTGTTTTTAACACGTTCCAGCCGCTGATAATGTAAATTACTGTAAAGACAAGATATTCAGCAAGATGATATTTGGTCGCGGCAAGTTCTTCTTTGAAAATTATTCCGGCAATAAGAGCGATTATGATTAAAGATAGTTTTAATAATTCTTTGCCGACATGATATTCTTCGTCGCTATCTTTCCCATCCTCAATGATTTCAACCTCAGGCTCGATTTCCTTAATCTTCTTTTTAACTCTCTCGAGATCTTTCGCATCGATTTGAATGCTTGAATTTGCAAAATTAACCGAGACGAAATTCACATCTTCAAGTTTTGCCACGCTGTTTTCGATTTTGGAAGCGCAGGTAGCGCAACTTAAATTTTTTATCTTGTATTTTTTCATAATACGCCTTCTCAAATTTAACTCGGGGAAACGGCAATATACAGCCGCCTCCCTGAGTATTTAGAAAAAGATTAAATATTTTCAATAACGTTTTTTAACTTATCACTGATTGTTTCGGCTACTTCCTGTACAATTTCATTTTTCACAAGACTTAAATTGGCGATTGGATCAATAGAAGCGACTACAGTATTTTCCTCTTCGTCAACATAAACGATTATGTTGCAGGGCAGTAAAAGCCCTATTTGCTCTTCCGCTCGCAACGCTTTAAGGGCGCTCGGCGGATTGCATGCCTCCAAAACGCGATAGGGTCTAAAATCCACATCGAGTTTCGTCTTAAGTATTGTACTGAAGTTCAAATCCGCTAAAACGCCGAATCCTTCCTTCTTCAGTTCTTCAATTACTTTTTCGCCCGCTTCTTCAAATGAAAGTTCCGTAACTTTCGAAAAGCTGAAATTTGATTTCTTCATTTTGTTTCTCCTTTTTAATTAAATGGCTTTATCGCCCGATTCATTTGTGCTTACTCTGATTGTATCGCAGACGTCGATGATAAATATTTTCCCGTCTCCCGGGTTTCCGGTATAAGCTGTTTCTCTAATTTTATTAACAACTTTTTCAACGATGCTGTCCGCTACAACCAACTCAATTTTGATTTTCTTTACATAACTGTATAATCCGTCCCTGAATGAATCTGCAACTCCTTTTGCTTTTGTTCTGCCGAATCCTTTTACTTCCGATATTGTCAGTCCCGGCAGACCGTTTATTTTATGCAGTTCCGAGATAATTTCGTCCAACTTAAACGGTCTTATTATTGCTTTGATCTCTTTCATAAATTCACCTTTTATTTATAATTCACTTACTTCCGGTTTTATTGCAAACCATTTGTATAAAGCGGGTAGAACGAGAAGCGTTAGAATTGTAGAAGTGAACAAACCTCCTACCACAACAGTCGCCAAAGGTCTCTGCACTTCGCTTCCCGTGCCGAAGGCAATCAGCAGTGGAATAAGTCCGAGAGCTGTCGTCGCCGCAGTCATTAGAACGGGACGAAGTCTTAATTTCGCTCCTTCTATTGAGGCTTCGTCAATGGATTTTCCTTCTTTAACCAACTGATTAAAGTAAGTTACCAGCACCATCCCGTTTTCGAGCGCAATTCCGAACAGAGCAATAAATCCAACTGACGCCGGTACAGAAAGGTTTTGATTTGTCAGCCAAAGTCCTATAATTCCGCCAACAAGCGCGAGAGGAATATTCAGTAAAATCAGCAAAGAGTTTTTCATCGAATTGAAGCTGGAAAAAAGTAGAAAGAAAATCAGCAAAAGCGTTATCGGAATAACTACTGCAAATCTTTTGTTGGCTTCCTGCTGAAGTCTGAATTGTCCGCCCCAAACAGTATAATATCCTACGGGAAGCACAACGCTTTTTTCAATTGCGGCTTGGCTTTCTTCAACGAACGAACCGATATCACGTCCTATCACATTACATTGAATTGTAATGAAACGCTGATTTTGTTCGCGGGTTATTTGTCTCGGTCCTTCTATTTCTTCAATCGCCGCTACCTGGCTCAAAGGCACTTCCAATCCGTTCGGGGATGAAATCAGCATATTAGAAATTGCCTGCTTGTCGCTTCTGAACTGCGGAGCAAATCGGACAAAGATATCAAACCGTCGGATTCCTTCAAATATTTGTCCGGCTGTTTCACCGCCGATTGCGGTCTTAACCGCTTGCTGTACATCGGATAAGTTTAATCCGTAACGCGCAATGGCGTGTCTGTCAACGGTAATCTTGAGCTGCGGTTTCCCGCTTATCTGATCAACCTGAATATCAGCGGCGCCGCGAACTTTTTTCAGTACTAAAGAAATTTCATCGGCTTTTCTTTTCAGTTCTTGTAAATCGTCGCCGAATAATTTTACCGCTAATTCCGCTCTTACGCCTTCGAGAAGCTCGTCAACCGTCATTCGAATCGGCTGCGTAAAATTTAGAAGAACTCCCGGCATTCCTTCAACCTTTTCACGAATCTTTAATTCGATTCCCTGCTGATTTAATCCTTCCCTCCATTCTTCGACAGGCTTTAACAAAACATACATTTCGGCGCTGTTAATCGGGTCGGTGTGCGCTCCAACTTCGCCTCGTCCGATTCTCGTAACCGTGCCTCTTACTTCCGGAACTTGCATTACCCGTTTTTCGGCAATAAGTGTAATTTTTTTACTTTCTTCAAGAGATATTGATGGAGCCATTGAAAGACGCACTATCAACGTTCCTTCCTGAAGCGTCGGAGTAAATTCGGAGCCGAGTTTAGGGTAAATAAACGCCCCGAGCAGCAGAAGCAAAACGGAAAGAATAACGGCAAGATATCTTTTTTTAACAAAGAGATTCACAAACGGAGTGTATGCTTTAATCATTGCTCTTACTATCCAAATTTCCTTTTCATCTTTCCCGCCCTTTTTTTTCTTCTTCCGTTTTGATTTTAATAAATAAGAGGATAAAACCGGCGCCACGAAAACAGCAAAAATAAGGGAGCCGAGCATTGCAATTGCTATCGTGTATGCCAGAGGTTTAAATGTTTTTCCTTCCACGCCCTGAAGCGTAAATAAAGGAATAAAGACAGTGATAATAATTATTATTGCAAAAATTATCGGACGAAGGACTTCCTTGCTGGCTTTGGAAACCACGTAGAGAAACGGTTCTCCTTCCATCTTTCGTTTTAATCTGTCAACATTTTCCACAAGAACAATGCTTGCGTCAACCATCATTCCTATTGCGATTGCAAGTCCGCCGAACGACATCAGGTTTATGGAAAGCCCGAGATAGTTCATTCCTATAAAAGCCACCATTATTGAAAACGGAATCGATAGAGCGACAACAAGACTCGGACGCAGCGATCCCATAAATATCATCAGCACTAAAGTTACAAGTATAATTCCCTGAATTAATGCGTCTGTAACAGTTTTGACGGCGGCTTCAACAAGCGTTTTTTGTTCGTAATAAGGAACAAGCTTAATTCCTTCGGGAAGCGTCTTATTTATTTCAGCCATTTTTTCTTCGACTGAGCTAATGACAGTTGAAGAGTTTGTGCCGTATAGTTTCACGACCATTCCCGCCACTACTTCTTCAATTCCGTTTCGCGTTTGAATGCCTCGTCTTACGGCTCCGCCTATTTTTATATCGGCAAGCTCTTTCAAATAAACAGGCGTACCGTCAACCGACTTAACCACGATATTTTCCAAATCTTGAATTTTAGTCGCAAGACCGACCGAGCGGACGAGAAACTCCTCGGCGTCCCGTTCTATAAAAGAAGCTCCCACATTCAAGTTATTTTTCTTAACAATATCCACTATGTCATTTACCGAGAGGTTGTATCTCAGAAGTGACGTCGGATCCACTACTACGTGAAATTGCTTTTCCCAACCGCCGATGCCGAGAACTTCGGTTACGCCCGGCACAGTTTGAAGCTGAAATTTTATGAGCCAATCCTGGATAGTTCTTAATTCTTCAAGCGAATATTTACCGGTCTCATCTTCAAGGTAGTAAAAAAGTACCAAACCCATTCCGGTTGAAATCGGGCCCATTTGCGGATCGCCGAAACCTTCGGGAATTTGCTCCCGCGCTTCTGTCAGCCGCTCGTTGACAACTTGCCGCGCAAAGTAAATGTCTGTCCCATCCTCGAAGTAAATATTAACCACCGATAAGCCGAAGTTTGAAACCGAACGAATCGACTTCAAATTGGGTAGTCCGTTCATCGCAACTTCAACGGGAAATGTAACATATTTTTCAACTTCCTCCGGCGCAAGTCCTTCCGTTTGCGTAAAAACCTGAACTAAAGCAGGCGACACATCCGGGAAAGCGTCGATAGGAAGCTGTTTATAACTGAAATATCCGCCGGCTACGATAAAGAGAGCAAGCACTAAAACAAGCAGACGGTTTTCCAAAACAAAATCTATTATCTTATTCATTTTATTCTCCGTTTTACTCTTCGTCCCCGCCGAACGAGTCTTTTAATATTTCCGATTTAAATGTGTAGGCGCCTTTAGAAACATATTTATCGCCCGTGTGGAGTCCGTCTAAAATTTCAACAAAGTCTCCGTTTTCTATTCCGAGCGTTACCGGCTGCGGTTCAAATCCTTTTTCGGATTTAACAAACACCACTTTCTGACCGTTCAAAATCTGCACGGCATTTTTTGGTACGGCAATCGGAACAGTTCTTGTAGAAGTAAAAACTTTTCCCGAGATGAACATACCGGGTTTCCAAATGCCTTTGCGGTTATCGAGTTTAACTCTTGTTATTGCCGTTCTTGTAGCTTCGTTAACTACCGGACTTATATAGAACAGTTTTCCCCTGAAAACATTTCTGCTATGCGGAGAAAAAATCTCAACTCTTTGTCCGATCTTTACTTCGCCGAGGTCTTTCTGGTAAACGTTTAATTCCGCCCACACATCCTTTAGGTTGGCAACCTTTACAACATGCTGTTCATCTCCGATTAATTCTCCGGGAGTCATGTGAAGTTCCAGTATTGTTCCGGAGATTAAAGATTTCACTTTATACTGAACAAGAGATTCGTTGCTTTCTATTACGGCAATCACATCTCCCTTTTCTACTTTGTCTCCGATTTTTTTATATACTGATTTTACAATACCTGCAAATCTCGGGACAATGTGCGCAACTTCGTATGGATTCGGAACAATCTCGCCTGTTAAATCTTTATGAAGCGTAAGTTTTTCAGGCCCTGCGGTCTGAACTTCAATTCCAAATTCCCGCATAACTTTCGGCGGAATGTTGATAGCTTTGTTATGTTCTTCTTCAACCGGTTCTGTTTTAATAATTCCATCGTTTTCCGCCGAACCGCTGAACAGCGCTATTGCTCCGAGAGTAAGAAGCGCTCCGATAACAATTCCGGTAAAGAGGAAGACGTATTTAGTATTCTTTTTCATTTTAGTAATCCTTTATTTTATTTCCTTTGCAATTAAACCTTCCAGTTCGGCTTTAGCCGATTGAATTTCACTGACAACCGTCAAATATTGATTTTGCAGTTCAAACAACGTTCGCTGCGTATCGAGTACATCCAGAATGGCGAATCGCCCGACTTGGTTTCCCTCTTTGATTATCCTGAACGCTTTTTCCGTTTCCGGAATTGATTTGTTTTTAAGCTGCTCTGCTGTCGATTGCAACGTTAACAGCCGGTTGTACAACAAATTCAACTTCAACTCCATATTGTTTCTGGTCGCTTCAAATTCTTCTCTTTTTTGATCAAAGATTATTTCCGCTTCTTGAATAGAGCCTTGGTTTTTGTTGAAAAGCGGAATCGGTATAGAAGCGCCGAAAACAAACGTATTCGCGTCAACTTCATTTAATCTTTTATAGCCCGCGCTTATCGTTAAATCCGGAACGGCTTTTGAGTTCTCCAGGTTCAACGCCGCTTTTCGTTTCAAGAACTCGGTTTTATATTTCTTCAATATCGGATTTGAGTTAAGTCCCGCAAGCAATTCGTCATATGGAGGCAGTATAATTGCATAATCAAAATCTCCCTCAATATCCGTAAGGGTAAAGTTGCGCTCATAAATTAAAGATTTTAATTTTAGGAGCGACGCTTTATACTCGTAACGGAGTTTGGTTAAAGATATTTGAAGCGAGTTAATAATTATCTTTGTCCTTGAAATTTCAGCCAATGAAATTTTTCCAGCTCTGACTCGCATTTCAATATTCTTAAGCAGACTGTTTGATAATTTTATTAATTCGTTCTCTTTCTCAATAAGCTTTTTTACTACTAAAGCGTTATTAAACGCTCGCTTAACTTCGGTTTTAATTCTCAGTCTTTCCGATTTGTAATCCCATTCAGCCAACAAAATATCGGCTTCGGCTACTTTTTCCCGCTTGCTTATTTTTCCGGCAAGCTGAATCTTCTGGCTAATCTGAGCGGTAATTTCGCTTCCGCCGATAAACCGGTAATCTCCCCGCCCGAAGATATTTTCCGCGTCGAAAGAAAATTCGGGGTTCGTCGGCAATCCGCTTTGAATTTTCACGGCTTTCAGAGCGGCTATCTCTTTGCGTAGGACCTTGAGACTCGGATTGTTTTCCACGGCTTTCTCTATTGCCTGTTTGATTGTCAGTTTATTCCCGTCTGCAGTTTGTCCCATAACTAAGCTTGAAAGCGTTAGGATTAACAGAGCGGAAACAATACACATTTTTCTGTGCATAAGATCTCCTAAAAATTTACTTTGATTTATGTGGTTAATGTTTTATTAGATAGCGATTCTATCTTGGAAACATCAAATTAGAAGTGAAACTGTTGCGTAATTTTCCACGGATTGATTTTGGGATAAGAGCAAGTTGTCGTAAGGAATAAATTTATATCCTTTCCCGACGCTCTCGGTTATGTAAGTTATTTCTGAGACAAATGTCTTCTGTAAAATTTTGGTTTTCTGAAAATATTGTTCTGTCTCAAAACAGTTTTCAGCGATGGGATTGTCTTGGCAGCTTTCCGACTTTATTTTGGTTTCGTTTTTAATTAAATCAGAGTTTTCACCGCATTCGTCGTAAGTCTCGATTACGGTTTCTCCGTCAACTTCCGTACAAACCAAATATTCGGCTTGCAGCAAGTGTATGAAACTAATGTGGCTTATAATAATTATAAGCAGCAGAACGTTTACGACTCTATTTAATTTTGCGGATTTCATTATCCTTCTTTTGTGTGCTCCTTAACAATTTCAATTATGTCCGATATATGTTTGTCGTCAGCCGAATAATAGACCATCTTTCCTTCTTTTCGGTACTTCACGATTTTTGCATTTCTCAATAAACGCAATTGATGAGATATCGTCGAGATATTTGACTCCATAGCGCTTGCCAAATCACAGACGCAAAGTTCGCATTCGGTTATCGCCATTACAATTTTTAAGCGGGTAGGCTCGCCGAGCAGCTTAAATGTTTCGGCGATGTCCAAAATGTTTTCAGTATCGGCAATTCTTTTGCGCGCTTTTTTTACATTTTTTGCGTTTACTATTTCGATTTCGCATATCGGAGCGACTTTATCTTTTTTCATAAATTAAATATATAAACATTTGAACAAATATACAAATGTTTTTATCTCATCTGAACGAACAGAGATTTATCTTCTCAAACGGAACATTACCACTAAAGGAATCTTCAATTTTTCAACGATCCCAATCCTCTATCCGAGTTGATCGGCAAATAGTTTGCTTTTTCTTTTATCTCAATCAATTTTTAATCTTTTTTATTATTTTTGTTAATGAATAAAAAGAACTCAATTATGAAAATCGAAATAAAATTTGTTTTAAATAACGAACTCATCACAGCGGAAGCTAATCCCACAATGTCCCTTCTCGATTTTTTACGGAACGAGAAACATTTAACCGCAGTAAAATCAGTATGCCGGGAAGGCGACTGCGGCGCTTGCTCTGTGTTGATAGGACGATTTAACGACGGCGAGATTAAATATCAGAGCATAACCTCATGTATTTATCCGCTCGGAAATGCCGCGGGAAAACATATTGCAACAATCGAAGGTTTAAATCAGCCCGGACTGAATTTCATTCAATATCACTTTGCCGAAGAAAATGCGGCTCAGTGCGGATTCTGCACGCCCGGATATATTATTTCGCTTACGGCTTTTATGCTTAACAATTCCGGATACAATTACGAAGAAGCCGAAAAAGCCGTTGCGGGCAATGTTTGCCGTTGTACCGGCTACGGTTCAATAAAAAGAGCGCTTCATAATATGACTGATGAAATGTCTGTTTCATCGGAAGATTATAATCAAAGATTAAAAACGCTTATCGATAAAAAAGTTATTCCGGAATATTTTAGCGCAATTCCGCAAATGCTTGAAAATATTGCGCATGATAAAGTTGATGTTGAAAGTGAAATTGTAATCGGAGGCGGAACTGATTTGTACGTTCAAAAGCCCGACGAACTGCATACTCTTTCTCCTCTGTTTATTGAGAAGAGCAGGCTGGATTATATTAAAGAATCCGCGGACTCAATAATTATCGGCGGCGGAACGACATTCGAGGAAATTGCCGGTTCGGAAATTATAAATAAATTTTTCCCTTCATTCAAAAAAGATTCCGTTCTGATTGCTTCAAGATTAATCCGTAATGTAGCTACATTAGCGGGAAATATTGTGAATGCGTCGCCTATCGGGGATATGACGATAATTTTTCTTGCGTTAAACGCCGAGTTGAAATTAAAGATTAATGAAACGGAGAGAACTGTTCCAATCCGGAATTTTTATCTCGGCTACAAAAATATTGACAAGGAACCGATGGAAATAATCGAGGAAATAATTATTCCCAAACCTTCCGGCAATGTAAAGTTTAATTTTGAGAAAGTATCGAAACGGACACATCTTGATATTGCAAGCGTTAACAGCTCAATTTTGATTGAAACAAATAACGGGACGATAGTAAACGCCGGAATTTCAGCCGGAGGAGTTGCGCCTGTTCCCAAGTATCTTGAAAAAACGTCCGTATTCTTAATCGGGAAGGAAATTTCAAACAATGTTGTTCTTGCCGCTTCGGAAAGCGCAATGGACGAAATTACTCCGATCGACGATGTCCGCGGTTCGGCGGAATATAAAAAATTGCTTCTCGGTCAACTTATTAAAGCGCACTTTGCAGAACTTTTTCCCGAAAAAATAAATATCGGAGAATTAATATGAAACCTGCCGACGTATTAAAACATGTTAAAGGCGAATCCCTCTTTACGGATGACTTTCCCGAACCGCAGGGAACTTTATACGCTTATATTTTTGATTCTCCGAAGGCGCACGCAAAAATTAAGCGGCTTGACGTCTCCAAAGCGGAAAAGAGCAAAGGCGTTGTTTCCGTCTTGACCGCAAAAGATATAACGGGGGAAAATCAGATAGGCAATATAGTTCAGGATGAAACGCTTCTTGCGGAAAATGAAGTCTCTTACATCGGAGAACCTGTTGCCGTAGTTGTTGCGGAGAGCTTGAAAGACGCCAAACGCGCTAAAAAATTGATCGAGCTGGAACTTGAAGAATTGCCGGTAATCACCGATCCGCGCCAAGCATACGAAAAAGGTGAACTGATTGTTCCGCCGATAATATTTTCATCCGGCGATTTGGATGCCGCATGGAACCGGTGCGATGTTATTGTTGAAGACAAAATTGAAATCGGAGGACAGGAGCATCTTTACCTCGAAACTCAGGGAGCGTTAGCAATCCCAAACGAAGACAAAATAAAAATTATTTCTTCGACGCAAAGTCCGACTGCGGTTCAGCGCGCGGCGGCAAAAATTCTCGGATGGGGAATGCACAGAGTTGAAGTTGACGTTCTTCGTCTCGGCGGAGGATTTGGCGGAAAGGAAGATCAGGCAACTCCTTTCGGAGCAATAGCCGCTCTTGCCGCCGCAGTTACAAATCGTCCGGTTAAGTTGGTTTTATCCCGCCCCGACGATATGCGCATGACCGGAAAGAGACATCCTTATTCAATAGATTTTAGACTCGGAGCAGATAAGAGCGGAAAGTTAATCGCATACGAAGTTACTTACTATCAGAATTCCGGCGCAGTTGCCGATTTGTCAACCGCGGTTCTCGAACGCTCGTTGTTCCACACCACAAACAGTTACAGAATCCCTAATGTAAAAGCAACCGGATTAGCGTGCCGTACAAACCTTCCGCCCAATACGGCGTTCAGAGGTTTCGGAGGTCCGCAGGGAATGTTTGCAATTGAAGCTGCGCTGAATAAATTAGCGGAAAAACTGAATCTGCCCGCTTGGGAATTACAGAAAAGGAATTTGATTCGGGAAGGAGATATATTTTATTACGGACAGAAAGTTAAGGATAATCAAATTGAAAGATGCTGGTCTGAAGCCGAAGAATCATATTCGATAAAGGAGACGATTGAAAAAATCAATCTCTTTAACAACTCGCAAAACCGCTACAGAAAAGGGTTTGCCGTAATGCCGATTACATTCGGCATATCATTTACTTCAAGTTTCTTGAATCAGGCTTCGGCGTTGATTCATATTTACACAGACGGAAGCGTAGGCGTCAGCACGGCGGCGATAGAAATGGGACAAGGCGTTAACGAAAAAATCCGGATAGCGGTCGCAAGAGTTTTTTCAGTGAATCTCGACAGAATTAAAATCGAATCGACAAACACAACGAGAGTTTCAAATACTTCTCCTACCGCTGCAAGCACAGGCGCGGACTTAAACGGAAACGCCGCCATAATCGCAAGCAAAAACATACTGGAACGGCTTCACAAAAAAGCTGCGGAGATATTTAACGTTAGCCCTGAAGATATTGAAATTATTGAAGAAGCTGTTTACGTAAGAGGGAAGAAGACAGAAATGAAATGGGAAGAATTAATTTGGCGTTCCTATTTTGAAAGAGTAAGTCTTTCCTCTCACGCCTTTTACGCAACGCCCGATATTTACTTCGACAGGGAAAAGAATCAAGGTCAACCGTTTGCTTATCACGTTTTCGGAGTTGCTTTTACCGAAGTTACAATCGACGGTCTGCTTGGGACTTATACAGTTGACAGCGTCAAAGTTGTTCATGATTTCGGAGAAAGTTTGAATCCCCAAATAGATTTGGGGCAAACCGAAGGAGCGATTATGCAGGGAATCGGATGGGTTACAATGGAAGAGCTTGTGCAAAATAAAGATGGACGGCTTTTGTCGAATTCACTTTCAACATACAAAATTCCCGATATCTTTTCAGCTCCCGCTGATGTGGAAATACGTTTCCTCGAAAATCCTCACAATCCCAACGGGCCGTTTAATTCCAAAGCAATCGGCGAACCTCCTTTTATGTACGGCATCGGGACATATTTTGCTTTGCGTAACGGACTAAAAGCGTTTGGGGTTTCGGACAATATTCCTCTTTCGTCTCCGATGACTCCCGAAAAAGTTTTGCTCGCCCTGCATTCCAAACAAGTTGTGTGATTATGCGAGAACGCGATTTCTGGCACTTTATTCAAAACAAACTTTCGCTTGGAATTGATGTTGCGCTTCTAATAGTCGCCGCTTCGTCGGACGCCACCCCCGGACGCAAAGGTTTTAAAATGGCTGTCGCCGCCGACGGAAGTCAAAGCGGGACAATCGGGGGAGGCGTTATGGAGTTTAATCTCGTCAAGGAAGTTAACCGGAATTTTACAAAAGATAATCGTATTGCCGAGATTCACAGACTGCGGCACAGCCGCGACACCGACGAAGAAAAATCTGGACTGATATGCGGCGGACGACAGACGATTATCGTCAAGTATCTGACAAATAAGGACTTGAGCGAGATTGAAAAAATCGGTAAAAACTTTTCCTTAAATAAAAACGGAATGTTAAAAGTTTCTCCGGAGATTTTTTCTTATGATGAAAATCCCGATAAATTGGAAAATAAATTTATTTTATCAGACAATAATGTTTGGGAATTACGCGAGCCGCTCGGATTTGAGACAACGGTTTACGTTGTAGGCAGCGGTCATGTGGGCGTCGCGGTTTGCCGGCAGTTTTCCGCGCTTGGTTTTCGGACCGTCGTTTTCGATCATCGCGACTACATTTTTGAAAAAATTCCAAATCCTTACGCCGACGAAAGAATAATAACGCCATATAAAAATGTAGGCGAATTCATTACGGAAAGCGATAAATCATATATTGTGATTGTTTCTCCACAGCATACGGGCGATAAAGATGCGCTTGGCTCCGTAATAAATAAAAGCGTTAAATATATCGGTATGATGGGAAGTAAGAAAAAAATTGATTTGATTTACGAACTGCTCGAAAAGAAAGGCGTTAACAGAGACTTGTTTAAGAAAGTCCACGCTCCGGTAGGACTGAAAATTTCATCTGAAACGCCCGCCGAGATTGCGGTTAGTATTGCGGCAGAAGTTATTGAAATCAAGAATAAAAAGACGACGCCGCTTGAGGTAAAATCATTTTAATTTTTTTAGGTTAGAAAAAAAATTATATTTAAGTCAATAAAATTAGGATAAATCATGAATGCTGTCGAAATAATAAAGAAGAAGAGAGACGGAAAAAGTCTGTCCCCCGATGAAATAAATTTCCTTATCTCAGGACTTACAAAAAAAGAAATTCCCGATTACCAGATTACCGCTTTTCTGATGGCGAATTTTATTAACGGAATGAACAAAAAGGAAACCGCCGCTTTGACCGAAGCAATGCTTTACAGCGGAAAGGTAGTGGATTTAAGCGGTATCCCGGGCACAAAGATTGACAAGCATTCAACGGGCGGAGTCGGAGATAAAACTTCACTGATGATTGCTCCGATTGTGGCGGCTGCAGGAGTAAATGTTCCGATGATTTCCGGACGGGGCTTAGGACACACGGGCGGAACGCTTGATAAACTTGAGTCGATTCCCGGCTTTACTACGCAGCTTACTTTGAAACGGTATATCGCGATGATAAAGAAACACGGACTGGCGTTAATCGGTCAGACAAAGGAGATTGCGCCCGCCGACAAGAAAATTTATTCGCTGCGGGATGTTACGGGAACTGTCGAATCGATTCCGATGATAACGGCAAGCATTATGAGCAAGAAGTTAGCCGAAGGCGCGGACGGGTTTGTGTTCGATGTTAAAACCGGTTCCGGCGCGTTTATGTCAAAACTTTCAGACGCCAAAACCCTTGCCGAATCTTTGGTAAACACCGGGAAACGGTTTAAGAAAAAAAGCATCGCCTTTATTACGGATATGAATCAACCGCTGGGGAATTACATCGGGAACTGGTTCGAAGTTTACGAATCGATTTTGGTGCTGAAGGGAGAATATGTTTACGGATTGAGCGAATTGGTGGAAATTCTCTCCGGCGCTATGATTATGCTTGGCGGTAAAGTTAAAACAATTGAAGAAGGTTTTGATATCGCTCGTGAAAAAATTAAGAGCGGAGAGGCATTCGATAAGTTTAAGGAAATAACCGCGGAGCAAAAGGGAGACATAACATTTCTCGATAAACCGGACAAATACCCTAAATCAAAATTCACCGAAGATGTTACCGTCGGCAAAGGGGGATATTTAAAATCCGTTAACAGTTATGAAATCGGAATGGCTTCGCTGCAGTGCGGCGCCGGAAGATTGCGCGCGGAAGATAAAATCGATCCGAAAGCGGGAATAATTTTCTATCCCAACATAGGCGACAGAGTAAAGAAGAATGAAGTAATAGCTAAAATTTTTACCGACAGAAAAAACGAAATAGAAAACGTAAAAGAACGCATTTTGAACGCATTAAAATTCAGCAAAGAAAAAACAAAATCTCCAAAGTTAATTAAGGCAATCGTCAAATAAAGCAGTGAAAACTCCTCAGCTTATATATGGCAAACGATTGACTGGCGAAGAAAAGCTCTATAATTTTTTCGCAATGCTGGGGGGAATAACCGTTTTTATTATCGAGTATTTTAAGTATTTCTTTATTCCGCCGTACGAGATTGAGGAAACTAAAAAGCACATGGCGGATTTCGGTATGAAAACGCTTCCCATTGTCAGCACCATGGGAATTATTATCGGTTTTGTTATGGCTCTCCAAAGTTACTTTGTGCTCGAACCTCTCGGCGCAACCGATTTTATCCCCGGCTCTCTCGGTATTTCAATATTAAGGGAATTTGCGCCGATACTGACCGCGCTTCTTTTCGCCGGACGCGTAAGTTCGGGGATCGGAGCCGAACTCGGCTCGATGCGCGTAACGGAGCAAATCGACGCAATGGAAGTTTCCGGTATCAATCCTTTCAAATTTCTTGTCATCCCGCGCGTTACGGCGTCAACGCTGATACTTCCCCTTCTTACGGTTTATGTAATCTTTGTTTCGCTTTTCGGCGGCTACCTTGCTACTTTCCTCCAGGAGCAGATGAACATAACTTACTATTTTAATTCGATGATTTCTTACATCGACATGAATGATGTTTTACAGGGAATGATAAAAACATTTTTCTTCGGATTTATGGTCGGGATTGTCGGCTCGTACAAAGGCTTTACAACAGAAGGAGGAACGGTAGGCGTCGGGCTTTCAACTACAAGCGCGGTGGTAACTTCCTCGCTTCTTATTATTTTTATCGATATGATTATGGTTAAGCTCGGAATGATGTAATGGAGGGAAATAAAATCATACGAATAGAAAATCTAACAAAGAGTTTTGGCGAGAAAAAAGTGCTTGACGATGTTTCCTTTGACGTTCTCGAAGGAGAAAACCTGATTGTTTTCGGAAGAAGCGGAACGGGAAAAAGCGTACTGTTGAAATCGATAGTCCGTTTGCTAAAGCCTGACGCGGGCGCAATCTTTTTTGAAGATGAAAACATCCTTACGATGAAGGAGAAAAAACTACTTGAAACAAGAAAACAAATCGGATTTCTGTTCCAAAGCGGCGCGCTGTACGATTCTATGTCGGTTAGGGAAAATCTCGCTTTCCCGCTGCGCAAATTAACAAGAATGCGCGCCAATGAAATTAATGCAAAGGTAGAGGAAACCCTAGCGCTTGTTGATTTAAGCGAAGCGATTGATAAAATGCCCGCCGAACTTTCCGGCGGTATGCGAAAAAGGATCGGATTGGCAAGGACAATAATTACGGAGCCGCGAGTAATTCTGTACGATGAACCCACTACGGGACTTGACCCGATTACATCGAAAGAAATCAGCAATCTGATTCTTTCCCTTCAGCGGCAATTGAAAACAACATCAATTGTAGTTACGCACGATTTAATCTGCGCGCAGATTATTTCCGACCGTGTGATTTTCTTGAAAGAAGGGAAACTTTACATGGAAGGAAAACTTGAGACAATTAAGGAAAAAGATGATAAATTTATTAAGAACTTTTTCAGTAATGAAATTTTAACCGAAGCGGAGTAGAAGATGCTTAGAAGTTTAAAAGGGGCGCGGTTGGGACTGTTTATTTTTCTCGGAACAGTTTTGTTTGTGGCAATGCTCTTTGTCATCGGGAACAAAAACGCTCTTTTTACAAAAACGACGACTATTAAAACTTTTTTCAGCGATATCGGCGGATTAAAAAACGGCTCGCCCGTTAGACTTAGCGGCTATCAAATAGGCAATGTAAGTAAAGTTTCGCTTGTTCCGGATTCGCTCGGACTTGTGGAAGTCGATATGCAGATCAGCAACGACGTTCTTTCATTTGTGCGATTAAACAGCAAAGCAAGCATTGAAACAAAAGGCGTAATCGGACAAAAATATGTCGCAATTTCCCCCGGCTCGGATAAATTGCCGATAGTTTCCGAAGGGACTGTAATCCAATCGAAATCCCCGGTAAATATTACTCAAATGCTGAACAGCACTAACGAAATTATGGATTACGCAAAAAAGATGATGAAAGATTTCGGCGCTGTTCTGGAAAAGGTCAACAACGGAGAAGGAACAGTCGGGAAATTGGTTAACGACGACGAGCTTTACAAGAGCACGGTTCACATTGTTAAAACGGCGGATACTTCTCTTGCCACTATGACCATTGACCTTGACAACATCGCGGCGTTAATTGACAAGATGGGAGAAAACTTAAACTCTATCTTAAAATCTGTCGATTCAACTACGGCGGAAGTCGGAATGATGATAAAAGATATTCGCGAAGGTAAGGGCGCGCTCGGAGTGCTTGTTGGAGATCAGGCGACAGAGGATAGTCTGCGCTCAATGGTAAGACAGCTTTCCGAAACGGTTGCCGAAATTAAATTAGGCTCGGTCAGATTCTCCGAGGATATGGAGGCGCTTAAGCATAACTGGCTGTTTAAGGAGTACTTTGAGCAGCGCGGCTACTGGGATTACAACGAATACAAGAGCGACATAGAGAAAAAACTTGAGTTGTTGAACAAAAGGATTAATGAGCTGAAAGCGTTAGAGAAGAAACTCGGCATGAAGGAGAGCAAATAGCGTTCAGTGAACAGTATTTCAGTAAACAGTGATCAGTTATGAGTTATCAGTTATCAGTTATCTTATTGACTTGCGCCGATTGCCTTTTGTTGTGGTAGCAACATTAGACGTTCTCCACATTTGTCATTCTGAATGAAGCGGAGCGGAATCCGCCAAGGCGGAAGAATCTCAAAATTAGAATTAGCGAAAATATCAGTTAGGAGATTCTTCTCCCACTCCGCCTTGGCGAAGGATCAGAATGACAATCCCAAAATTGTCATTAGACAAAAAAGTTCTAATGACTGCCATTAGGAAAAAGATGACTTAAGTTATTAAAGGACAACAGGTTAACTAACTGCCACGCTGTTAATTTTAGACAAAAAACCATGTAAGAAAATCTTACTCGTTCTATTTGTAGCGCAGATTGATTAGTGAGCTTGCGAACGGTCTCCGCAACGGCGGACTGTGGGTGCAATTTAGCATTATGCTGTTTTTTCGCAGATTGCAAGCAATCTACGTTACAAAGAATAGTATTTTTCTTAAAAATTTTAGATTAGAAAAAATTCTAACGACAATTTTGGGATAATAATTAGGTAATGCAAAGCCTTCTTAAAAGTAAGTTTTTACGGCGAATTCGAATTGTTCAATAAAAATTCTTTTGAAATTTGTGATATTATTTTGTTCGTAAAATAATAACAACGCTTTTTTATAATCAACGCTATCGACAGTCCTAAAAGATATCGGACAGTATTTGTGATTAATCAAAATTGCATTCCCGACTATTCTTGCCGTTCTTTTATTCCCGTCAACAAATGGTTGTATATATGAAATGATTATTAAAGCAAGGAATGCTTGTTCAAAGATATTTTCTTTGTTATTGATTAAATCACAAGTTAATGATAATGCCTCTTTTATCTGGAATTCATTGTCAATGGGACTATAGTTTGTTCCCGAAATTCCAACTCTTCTCTTTCTTATATTTCTGCCAACGGCGAGTTCTTTGGTTAAAATAGTGTGAATGTCTTCGATTTTAGAAACGGTTAACGGAAATAAATAATCGGGATGTTCAACAATAAAATCAATTGCTTCCTTGTGATTAAGCAACATAACAGCCTCTTCCTTAGTTTTCCCCGATGCGGTTTCTTTTTCTTTTAAGAGGCGTTCCGTTTCCAATAAAGAATAGGTGTTTCCTTCGATTTGAGAAGATTTCCAGCTGAGGTCTATTGCAAGACGTTCAAATTCCTTATTAATTTCAAGTTCGCTTAATTCGGCAATTCTTTTTTGAAATTCGGTTTGTAAATTTTTAAGATATTCTTTTTCCGTTTTCGTAAATAATTCAACGTTGGGCAATATCTCGGTTAATAATGAGAAATTAAAGCTGTCAATAATCGTTCTTTCGTCTATTTCTTTTTCATAGTAATCAGCGTCGTCAATTTTTTGGAACAAGGAATAAAATGGAGATAATTTATATTTGGTCGATTTACTATTTCCCGATGAGACAATTAACTTTTGCTCAATAAGTTTAGAGAGGTTCCTTTTTATTGTAGCAATACTTTTCTTTTCCGGAATACCCTGCAGGATTTCCCCTGAAGAACTTTCGGGATTTTGTTTCAAAAAATTTAATATAAATTTCTCAATATCCATGATTGTCTCATTCGGCTCACTAATGCCGATGTTTCAGCTCATTTTTTACTGAATATGAGCCGCATTTAGATATTCGATGAGCCGCAAATTATTTTAATTAATAAAACGCTTTGTTTAATTATTAAAATAAGTATTTGCCCAGAGTATTACAATCAAAAACTTTTTTAGTAATGGCGGAAGATTTTCTCATTAATTTTTCGTAATTTGTAAAATAAAATTGAAGAGGGAAAAATCTCAAAATGTCCAAAAAAATTCTCATCTCTTTTGTCGGCTCAAATGATGCGGGTAAATTACAAAGCGATCACGATGGCGCAATATTAACTGCGCTGAGCAATGAGCATTTTGATGAATTAATTCTACTTTGGAATAACGGCAAAACAAAGCAAGGATTTGAATATCACGAAATTGTAAGACATATAAAACAACAATCCAAAAATTTAAATTTGGCAAAAAGAATCTATGATGAGGAAATTCAGATAGAAGATGTTACCGACCATAATGAGATTTATTCGGAGCTTAAAAAATTTACTGATTCTTTAGATAAAAACGACAAAATAAAATATACAGCTTCAATTTCTTCCGGCACACCCGCAATGAGCGTCTGTTGGATTTTGCTTGCCGAATCCGGTGATTTTTCCGAACAGTTCCCCCTACGCCTGATAAAAGTCGGCGATCCGCGCTTCGGTAAATCGAAAAATATTGAGGTTAAACTAAACACGGCTTTACCCAAAATAATCAGAATGAAAAATGAGCTGAACAAACTCAAAACGGATTTAATCCCCAAAGCGATTATCGATATTAAGAAAGGACAGCTGACAATTGGAGATAATTTAATCAATCTGGCGCCCATTGAATTTTGCTACTACAGATATTTTGCCGAGTTACAAATCAATGCTGAAGACGGCGAAAAGGTCTCCGGTATTTTCGTGAATGATAAATTTTTGAGCAAAATAATAGATTTTCATGCGGAATCTTTCGAGGATTATGATTCGGGAAGACAAAAACTTGAAATCATGCTTAATAAAAAAGAACCGCTGGCAACCGCAACTTTCAGAGGGAACATATCAAAAATCAATAAAAAGATTCGGCAAGCTCTGGATAACGAAACTTTAGCAGATTTTTTTCAAATTTCATCCGAAGGAAAACGAGGCGCAAAATTTTACGGAATAAAAGTTCCACCGGAAAAGTTAAAGATTCTTCATTAAAGTTACCGCAATATTGCGGAAATACTACTTTAGGAGTAATGTTTTTATTTTTAGAATAAAAAAAAGAGAAATAATGAAAGCTGAATTAAAAATTAAAAATTTTAGATCGCTAAAAAATATCAAAGTGGATATAAGACCAACCATGTTTTTACTTGGGCCTAACGGCGCAGGGAAAAGCACATTTATCAAGGCATTAACTTTTCTATCTGAAAATATTAATTCCGATGAAGAAAAAATACTCTTTAATTTCCCACATTTAAATATTGACTTAAAATCATTTGAAAATATTGCTGAGGATAAAAACAAAGATATTGAATTTGAATTCACCTTTGAAGGTGTAATTGATTTATATGATTTTATGATAGTATCTCGTGGGGGAGGAATGACTTTATGATGAAAGTTATAAATAAAGAAACTTGGGAAGAATTTGTTCAAAGAATAGAAGAAGCATGGTATGAAGACACATGGGAATGGCATGATGGGGAAAAGGAACTTTTAAGTTTTATACATGATTCATCTTTTGAGGAATTCTTAAATTTCTTAAAAGATTATATAGAAATTAAGACCAACATAAACAATAACAAACTGGAAAGTGATTTTGTCCCCGTTGAGGACCTTTTAAGTGATTTTGAAGAGGAGTACTTATTGGATGGATATTCCAAAATAAAACAAAAAGTAAAATTTAAATTAGGGGTTAAATTCAACTCTGAAAAAGAAATAAAATTACAAACAAAATATGATGGTATTACAGTCATACTTACAAAGAATATAAAAAGAAATATAATAGAACCATATTTTACTGTAAACGTTACTAATTCATCCAAAGGGAATAAATTCAAACTACGAATTTATAAAGCAATATTAGAACACATTTCACTTCATACTCCCTTTAATTTTTCAGATAAATCAACGGATTCCACAAATACTTTTGGGAATTCAATTGAAATCATCCTTGATATATTAAACAATGAAAATTTTAATGATGAAGATTGGCAAAATTATAGTGACAAAAAAAAGAAACAGTTACTCTCTGAATTCATCATCTTCCATATGCGGTTTTCTGTAATTATTTTTTCTATATTAACAAATATGCTGCAAGTTGATTTTCATTTTAACGCTGTTCGTAAATTGCCGAAGTATAGTTATAAGACGGAAAAGGATCTTTTTAATCAATATAAATTTATGGATAAGGACAGAAATAATTATTACGGGGTATTGGATTCTGAAGTGATACCGGAAAAATCAATGTATGATGGGAATGATTTCGACAACCCATTCGAATTAATAAACGATTATATTAATACGATTGGGCTTGGCAAACAAATATTTAGTTATTTTTATAATAACAAAGGTTATATTAAGTTCGAATTATTAAGTGGAAAAATAATTGATTTAGCCGATGGTCCGAGCGGTCTGTTACAACTGTTCCCTATTCTTGCAAAATTAGCTTATAGAAAGAGAACGTTCTATTTTTCTTACTTAACTATGGCTAGAATTTCGATAGAAGAACCTGAACTACATTTGCACCCTAAGGCACAAACACAACTATTAGAGAAATTATCTGAGTATGGACAACTAAATAATTTAATTGTTGAGACACATAGTGAGCATCTAATAAGAAAAATTCAAGTAATGTTTGCGGAAGGTCGTTTAACTGATGAAGATGTCAATATTATTTACTTCAATAATAAAAACGGGAAAACATCTGTAAAAAAAATGGGAATGGATGAAGATGGTAATTTCTCATCTGAATGGCCAAGTGGATTTTTTGATATTACATCAAATGCCGCTTATGAATTGTTGAACGCACAAATTGCAAAACAGTAAGATGCAGCCAATTGCAATTGACAAATCGGTTTTTGAAGAGATTTTCTCCGATTGGGAGAATAGGAAGGCAGATTTCCTAAAATTAGCACTAAAACTTCAAGATTTTCATTCAATTATTGCTTCAAAAAACGGAGAATTCATTAGTAGCTGGGAACAACTGACAACTGAACTAAAGGATAAATTTAACTCGTCAGGTATTCATCAATTTATTGATGATTTGTTAAAGCCGGGCCATATAAAATATGAAATAACGGATTTACCTAATAAAATAGAAAATCACATTGAAAACACTCCTGATAAATTAGCTTTATCAGATGTACTAACAAAAAAAGAAAAAAAATGGAATATTTATTCATCAAAAGAATTTGTTTCGGAAGATTACAAGCCCTCGAATATTTTATTCAGAATCATTAGTGTCCGATAAAAAAATAAGACAAGGGAAAAATCATATAGAAAATTCCCTTGTCGTGGCTAAATTTGTAATTGAAAAAAACAAAAAAGAGCCATGAACAAATATAGAAAATTTAGCGGACAACCGATTATTAAACAAGTCTTA
>WGCV01000016.1 GCA_015493615.1 Melioribacteraceae bacterium | reverse complement strand
CGCATCTTCACTATTTGCCGAATATTAAAAACCTCGAAGGTTTTTTGATAACGGGATGACTTTTTGCGCAATTTATCGAACGGTGAACTGTTAATAGTAAACAGACTGTGAAGGTTGAAATGAAGAAATTGGATGTTTATATGCTTAAACAAACTGATTCTCGGAATTCGGTATTAGATCAACCTTCGAGGTTACAAGATTAATTTAGGAATTCGTTATTAATAAAACAATAAACGCATCTTCACTACTTGCTGAATATTAAAAACCTCGAAGGTTTTTTGAAAACAGGATGACTTTTTGCAAAATGTATCATTTCAAACAAAAAGTCTTTTTATAAAAGTTGGATACTGATTTTCTGATATTTTTTGTTTGGATGTTGAAATAATTTCTTTTTTAATATCTTTCGCTTTATAGCTTTTTAAAGAAAGGATTGATTACAATCGGGAAAATCATAAATAAAATATTACTTTTTTGGTTTACGTTCTCCGCTCTCATTTTCGCTCAGTTCGGGCAGAATAAGGTGCAGTACAAAAACCACACTTGGTATTATGTTAAAACGAAACATTTTGATATTTATTTTGATCAGGACGGATTTACAATTGCGGATTTCGCAGTCAAAGCCGCCGAAGACGCTCTTGCCTCGATTGAACATGATTTGCAGTATGAAATAAAAAACCGAATCCCTATTATTCTTTACGATTCGCACAACGAGTTTCAGGAAACAAACACCACGATGGGATTTCTCGGGCAGGGCACCGGCGGATTTACCGAGCCGTTCAAGAATCGTGTGGTTTTTCCTTTCGACGGAAATTATAAGCAGTACCGCCATGTTATTCATCATGAATTAGTACACGCCGTAATGAACGATATGATTTTCGGCGGTAAGCTGCAAAATGCCTTATCGAGGAATATTACGCTTAATCTTCCGATTTGGTACAACGAGGGAATGGCGGAATTTTTATCCTCCACTTGGGAAACCAATAGCGATATGTTTATCAGAGACGCGATAATCAATGAATATCTTCCCGACGTACAAAGACTAAACGGTTATTTTGCATATCGCGGGGGGGAATCTTTCTTTTATTTTATAGCAAAAACATACGGACGCGAAAAGGTAGGGGAATTGCTTAGAAACATAGAAGATGTCAGTAATTATAAAAGGGGAATCAAGCAGACGTTCGGGTCCGACCTGAAGGAACTGAACAAAAAATGGAAGAAATTCCTTAAGAAAATTTATTGGCCGGAAATTGACGAAAGAAAAGACCCGGAAGATTTTGCAAGAAGATTGACCGACAGCAAGAAAGTCGGAGGTTATTACAATACGAGTCCGGCAATTTCTCCGCAGGGAGATAAAATTGTTTTTATCTCGGACCGTGATATTTATTTTGACGTTTACATTATGGACGCAATCGATGGAAAGCATGTGAAAAAACTGCTCGAAACGGGGAGCACGATAGATTTTGAAGAACTGAACATACTTTTTCCTTCAATTACGTGGTCGCCCGATAACGTACATATTGCGCTTTCCGAAAAGAGCGACGGTTACGACAGAATTGTGATTATCAATACGGATACAAAAGAAACCAAATTTATCCCGGTGAAAATGGAAGAAATCGGTTCGGTAACCTGGTCGGCGGACGGAAACAAGATTGCTTTTTCAGGGAGCACCTCTTCTCAGTCGGATATTTACTGCTACGATTTAAAATCCGATTCCCTCTTTACGGTTACAAATGATATTTTTTCCGACTTGGAGCCGCGCTGGGCGCCAGATAATAAAACTCTTTATTTTTCGTCCGACAGAAAAAATCACCTTGCTCCCGTCGATAAAAACTTTAGAATTGTAGATTTTGATTATCACCATCTCGATTTATATTCTGTTGATTTGTACAGTAGAAAAATTACCCCTATTACAAATTCAAAATACGGCGACGAGATTTCCCCTGTGTGCGCTCCCGACGGAAAAACCATTCTTTTCGTTTCAGATAAAAACGGAATTGACAATATTTACAGAAAACGCGTTACTCTTGAAAAAGACGACTCGGTTTCTGCGATAGTTGATTTGCCGGAAGAACCTTTGACGAATTCCCTGAATGAAGTTAATCAGCTTACGCTCTCCGCCGATGGTAAAAAGCTGGTTTTTACAACATATTTTAACAGCGGTTACAACCTTTTTATGATATTGAATCCTTTTGAAAAGCCTTCTTTGAAAGAAATTCCTTACACTGAATTTATGCAAGAGGTTGTTTCGGGAGAATTTCATTCGCCCGATTATAATCCGCTTCCCGATTCAATTAAGTTTGCTTCCGGTTCGGATTCTTCCGCTCATGCTCCGGGACCGGTAGGGGCAAAAGTACTTGCTTTCAAAGATTCCACTACGGTTCTTGATTCCCTAAAAAAGGATAAAGGAGAAAAAAACTCCGGAGTTAGAATTTTTTCCGGCTCAATTAACGATTCGGATGAAAACAGTGGACAACAAAAGGATTATTCCCGCTTCATTTTCGGCAGAGATACGGTTCTTTCTCTCGATTCCTCAAAAAATAAATATCTGTTGAAAACCTTTGCGCAAAGTCTTGATTCCAACGGCAATTATGCAGTGCATAAATATAAAGTCAATTTTACGACCGATTTGGTAAACGCCAACATGGGTTACAGTACCTTTTACGGTCTGCTCGGATATACATCCCTTATTTTTAGCGATATGCTCGGCGATCACATGATACTCGGACAGCTCGGAATGCAGATTGACTTGAAAAACAGCGATTACGGTTTGGCGTATTATTATCTTCCGAAAAGAACGGATTTTGCTTTGGAGGTTTTTCACACTGCGAGATTTTTATACGTGCAGAATCCGTTCGGGATATATATGACAAGATTTCAAAATCTGACGGCAACCGCATCGTTTTCATATCCATTCAATCGGTTTTACAGATTGTCAGGCGGGTTCAGTTTTATGCATCTCTCCGCTCAAAATCTTGAGGATTACAGATTTCCGGAGGAGAACGAATATTTTACGGTTCCCGCTGTTTCCTTTATTCACGACAATACGCTTTGGGGATATTATTCTCCAATTCAGGGAGTAAGATACAGAGTCGATCTGACGGGGAATCTGGGATTTTTGGACAAAACCAAAGCGTTTTACTCGCTTAAATGGGATTACCGCAAGTATTTTAGATTCTGGTTTGATAACAGCTTCGTGCTCCGCTTCTCGGGAGGTTATTCCGGCGGAGCAAATCCTCAGAGATTTATTCTCGGAGGAACCGAGGGCTGGCTGAACAGACGCTGGGCTACAAATACGATTCCGTTAGAAAGTCCGAGCGACTTTGCCTTTTTAAGTCCGGCAATGCCGTTGCGAGGTTTCAATTACGCTGAGGAAATCGGCACAAAATATGCGCTTTTGAATATGGAATTGAGATTTCCTTTCATTAGATATCTCGTTACCGGGGGATTGCCTTTTATGTTTCAAAACATATTGGGAACGGCGTTTGTTGATTTCGGAACGGCATGGACAAAAAATAAAGAGCTTACTTTTTACGGCAGGAACAGAGAAGGAAAGAAAACGCTCGGTTCGCCTCTTCTCGGAACCGGATTCGGGATAAGAACGTACTTTGTTTTTATGTGGAGATTGGACGTTGCATGGAAATATGATTTGCAGACTTGGTCAATACCGAGATATTATTTTTCATTCGGTTTTGATTTTTAAGCAGTCGCACCGAATATATTTAAAGTAAATTGGTTTTCGAATTTCAGTAAAAGATTAACCTTCGAGGTTATGTGATTTATTTAGAAATTCGCTATTAATAAAACAATAAACGAATATTCAATATTTGCTGAATATTAAAAACCTCGAAGGTTTTTCTAAAACCATTTTAGGTTTAACATATAATAATTTCAGATTATTTAAAGGATTCTTTTAATAAATTTTTTAATAATAAGAGGTAAAAAAATGAGAAAAGCGCTTCAATTAGTTACGTTATTTATGTTGGTTGTATTTCTTTCGTCATGCTCCGGAAAAAAGGAGCATATAAGTAAATTTTCGTATGAACCGGAAAAACCAGCGGCGGGAGATAATATCACGGTTTATTTTAACGCAGACAGTACCAAACTCGCTAAGGACAGCTCTGTTAAAATGTTCGCATATTTTTTCAACGAAAAGTTGGATACTACCGTTGAAAAAACTATGAAAAAGAAACAGAACATTTGGACGGCAAAAGTTAAAGCTCCAACAAAAAGTGCGGGAGTAATTATCAAGTTTACAGACGGCGATGAAAAAGAGGAAAATAACGGGCAAAAAGGTTATGTAATTCTCTTTGCTGATAAAACGGGAAAGATTCCGGCGGAAGCTGAAGCAGATTTAGCCGTTGCATATACAGGCTGGGGAAGAATCGGGGGAATGGCAAGAGATTATAAAAAAGCTCTCGATGCGTTTGATTCCGCTTTTAAAGAAAAACCCGAGTTGAAGAATAAATACCTTGACCAATATTTTGAGGCAATGTGGAAAAAAGATAAAAAAGCGGCAAAAGAATTGATAAAAAACGAACTGGAGAAACTCAGGCTTAAAAAGAATAAAACCGAAAATGATTATTTAATTCTCTGGACTTGGTACGGAAATATCGGAGAGAATGTAAAATCGGGCAAATATAAGGAAGAAGCGATAAAACTAAATCCCAAAGGAAAAGTAGCTGAGCAGGCGCTGATTACTGAATTCAGAATGGAACGGGATTTCGGTAAAAAGAATAATCTGCTGAAAAAAATTAAGAAGGATTTTCCGTCGGATAAAAGTATTAACGATTTGTACAATGACGCCGCTTACTTTGCCGCCAAAACCGGAAAGAAGAAAATTATATTTAATTTTTTCACATGGAACAAAGGTTTAATTCATCCTTACTATTTTGCTTTTGCCGGAGATGAATTCCTGAAAAAAGGCGATTTGAATTCGGCGGAGCATCTTTATAAACTGGGAATGGAGCACGCTAACGAACTCCTTGCCGATTTGAATAAAACGCTGCCGGAAGATATGTCGTTAAGCGAATATGAAGCTCAAATCAAATATTATCTCGGAAAAAATCAGTATGGATTGGCTAAAATATATTTGAAGAAAAATGACAATAAAAAAGCTTTATCCATATTAAAAGAAGCCGTCGTAAATACTATAAATTACAATGTTTTACCGGAATTACTTGAATCTTATATTCATGCTTTGGTAAATGCGGGCTTAAATGATGAAGCTCTAAAAAAAGGGGAGAGATTCATCAAGGAAGGGAATTCGACCGCAGGCATGCTGAAAGATTTGAAGAAAGCATTTGTCGCGTCGAAAGGTTCCGATAAAGGATTTGAGACTTATCTGAGTAAAAATCAAAATTCCGCTAAAGAGATGATGATCCGGAAAATCAAAGGAGAATTAGTTAACGAGCATGCTCCCGATTTTACTCTTAAAGACGTAAACGGAAAACCCATAACTTTATCATCTTTTAGAGGTAAAATTGTTGTTTTGGATTTCTGGGCAACCTGGTGCGGACCTTGTTTGCGCTCCTTTCCCGCAATGAACAAATTGGCGAATGAATATAAAAATTCCGAAGACGTGGTATTTCTTTTCATAAATACTTGGGAAAATGTTAAGGACAAAGTTCAGAATGTGAAAGATTTTGCAAAGAAGAATAATTACAATCTCGAATTTTTGATCGACGCCGAGAACAAAGCGGTTACAGCATACATGGTTACCGGAATACCGACGAAAGTTTTTATCGGCAAAGATGGGAATATCAGAATGAGAAGCGTCGGTTTTGCGGGAAATACCGACCAGCTTGTAACTGAAGTTGAAGCGATAATAAATATTTTGAAAGGATTGAAATAAAACATTACGGGAATTTTAAGATATTTTCAAAGGGAGAGCGGACTTAATTAGCAGCTCTCCTTTTTATTTTTCACCTATTGTGCATTGGACAATGCCGAATGTGAATTTGTGGACTTCAACGTTTTTATAACCTATTTCCATAAGGATTTTATCCACTTTAACCTGTTTATCGAATAATGCCACCGAATTAGGAAGATAAGTGTATGAAACATCATTTTTGGAAATCAGCTTGCCGATAACGGGTAAAACTTTATTGAAGTACAGATTGTAGAGCAGCTTAAAAAGTTTGTGTTTCGGCAGTCTGAGTTCCAGAACGGTAGCTTTGCCCCCATGTTTTAGAACTCGGTGAAATTCATCCAAACCTTTCTCAATATCGTAAAAATTCCTTACGCCGAAACCTACGGTAACATTGTCAAACGATTCTGACTTAAACGGAAGTTTTTCCGCGACTCCCTGAACAATATTGCCAATCGCCCAATCCGACTTTTTGTGAAATTCCTTCAGCATTTCAAACGATAAGTCCAAACCGGTAATTCTGGTTACGCCGAATTTTCTCGCGGTAATGGAAAAATCTCCGGTTCCGCAAGCGACATCTAACAGATTGGCTTCTTTGGTAATTTTGGTTAAAGCGAGGGATTTTTTACGCCAGTAGATATCAATCCCGAAACTGAGAAGGTGGTTAAGTAAATCGTACTTCTTTGCAATCGGATCAAAAACGTTCTTTACTAATATTTGTTTTTCGTCAACTTTGGTCTGCATCTTTTCCTAAGTTAATTGTTTCATCGTTTCTTTTTCTTTGCCACGCGTTAAACAGGTAATATCCGGACCATGCGGTAAAAATCATAAAGATTGTTCCGGCAATTAAATCCGCAACATAATGGTAACGCAAATAAACAGTCGCAAAGATAATTAAAAATCCGATAGGGAGTATAAATTTTTTGGTTTTTGCATTAAAAACAATCGCGAGATAGGAAACAAGAAGCGTAATGTCCGTATGACCGCTCGGGAAAGCGTCTCTTTCGACAACTTTAATCGGGTAAAGAGTGTGCGGATTTATTCCTTCTCCAGAATTGATATAATCCCGTAGAAAATGAGTAAAAAATAGTCCCGGTAAATCCTTATCTAAATCTGAAAAGTTAAAAATTGTAAATCTGGGACCTACCGCCGGAAAACCGAGGTACCCGAAATAGGAAAGGAAAAAGCCGAACATTACCAAGAACATCAAGTATTCCAACTCGATTTTTCTATTTTCTTTATAAAGCTCGTAACCTAATATAATCGGGAGGAAGTAGTAACTTACGTATGCTATCTGCAACAGTTCGGTCAAAACGGGATTTGCGATATGATAAAGAAAGTCTGCGGGATTGCCTCCGAAAATAAAGCGGTCCGCTTCAATCAAATATTTATCGAAAATTACGCCCTGAACCGGATCTACGATAAAGAACAATTCTTTAAAAATAATCATTATAAGAACCGGTAAATACCAATAATTAAAATATCGGTAAAACTTGCTTTCGCTTTTTTTACTCTGTAACGAAATGAAAAGAATAATTGCGGTCGTTATGATATTTACAATTAAAATAGCCGCCCAAGCGGGAATCCTATCATAATAAATAATTGAAATGAGATTTATAAACTGAAGGAAAAGGATTACCGCCAGGTTTGCGGCATTAAGCGTTTTCAGTAATTCTTTAATTTTAAGGTACATCGCTTATGAGAAGAAAATCGTAACCAGTGACAAGTAAATTAATAATCCGAAAATGTCGTTCATTGTCGCGACAAAAGGTCCTGTTGCAATGGCGGGGTCGATTTTGACTTTGTTAAGGAAAATCGGGATAGCCGCGCCGATAATAGTCGCAAAATTTAAGATAATAAAAAGCGTTGCCGCAAGAAGAATTGAAAAGTGAATGTTAGTGTCAAAGAAAAGATATGTAATTAGTAAAAGTACCGAGCCAAGCGCAAGCGCATTGAGATTTGCAACTCCGAATTCTTTAAGGAGTTTTTTAAAAGTTTGACTCGGCCAAAAATTTCCGGTGCTGATTGCGCGCACAGTGATAATAGCAGCCTGATTGCCCGAACTTCCTCCGAGAGCCATTATTACGGGAATAAAAAAACTGGCGACAATAAATTGCTCCAACGAAGCGTGGAAAGACGAAAGAATTAACGCGCTAATCATTTCGCCGAAAAGACTGACATAGAGCCAGGGCAAACGGCTTTTTGAAATATCAAAAATGGAGTCGCTTGCTTCTTCCTCTTCGGTAACGCCGGCTATTTTTTGTATATCTTCAGACGCTTCTTCGTGGATTACATCAACGATGTCGTCAATTGTGATTCGACCGAGCATGCGCATATCATGGTCAACGACCGGAACTGCTACGAGGTCGTATTTTTCCATTACGCGGGCTACTTCTTCCTGGTCGGTTTCCGGAAATACGTAGATTAAATCTTCCTCGATTGCTTCGCGGATTGAAGTATGTCGGGAGTAAATAAGCAGAGATTTCAGAAGTACAAAACCAAGCAGTTTTTCTTCGCGTGTAAGAACGTAAACGTGGTAAATGTGTTCAAACTCGTCGGCGTTTTCACGGACTTTGTCGATTGCATCGTTAATGCTCTGGTCTTCGTAAACAAACACGAAGTCGCTGGACATGATACCGCCGGCTGTATCTTCCGGATATTTAAGGAGTTCCTTAACGTCCTCGGAATCTTCCTCGTCAATGTTTTTGAGAACTTCCTGCTGAACGTCTTTCGGCAAATCGGCAATAATATCGGTGGCGTCGTCGGTCTCAAGCTCATCGACAATTTCGGTGATTTTATTTGTGCCTAAAACATCAAGGAGTTTTTCGCGAATGTTTTCGTCAACTTCGGTTAAAACGTCGCCGGCTGTTTCGGTGTCGAGAAGGCGGAATAAATAAAGTCCTTTATCGAAAGGAAGATGATTAATGATTTCGGCGATGTCGGCTGGGTGAATATCAAGGAAGATGTTTTTCAGAGATTGAGCGGCTTTAATATCGACAAGATGTTCGATATTATCAATCAGTTCCGGCTCAAGCTGGATAACCTGTTTAATTGTTGGCTGCGATTTATCTTCCGGCATTTTTCCGACTAATGAAATTAGATAAGTTTACGAAATCGTTTACTGTCAAATCTTCCGCCCGTTTGCTGATATTCACGGGCAAATCCAAATTTATATAACTTTCAAAGATACTATTTTTCAGAGAATTTCTTATGGTTTTTCTTCTTGTGGCAAACGCGGATTTTACGAGAGCGATAAATTGTTTTTCGTCGTCGGCTTTAATTTCCGGCTCTTTAAACTTCAGCGAAATTATTGCGGAACTGACTTTCGGTTTCGGATAAAATACATTCGGCGAGATTTTAAACTCCAGCTTAACTTCGGCAAAGTAATTTAAGATTACGGTAAGAAGTCCGTATTGTTTTGTTCTCGGTTTGGCAGTTAACCTTGCGGCTACTTCATACTGCACCATAAGTAAAGCGTCAAGGAATAGCGCGTTGTATTCGATTAGCCGGAAAAGTATCGGCGCCGTAATGTTGTACGGAATATTCCCGATAACCCTGTATTTGGGAGGGAAGGGAATAATGCTGAAATCGGTTTTCAGGAAATCGGCGTTAAGAATTGCAGCCGCCGGGAATTTTTCTTTTAGCGATTCAATTACTCTGTTGTCGATTTCAATCGCGGCGTAATTTTTTACTTTATCATGAATCTCGGAAGTAAGCGCTCCTAATCCCGGACCGATTTCAATAACGGAATCATCTTGCCGGGGAGCGAAAACCCGCGAGATTTTCTCAATCGTATTTTTATCTTTCAGATAATTCTGTCCGAATCTTTTTAACGGTTTTACTCCCATCAGATTGCCGCTTCCGCATTGTTTTTTCTGTCGATATAATCCGTTACGAGCTTGTAGATATATAATGAAACCGCCGCAACAACGGCGATTGCGACAAAGTAGTACCAGATGTAATGAGCGTCTGCGTAGTGGAGAGCTTTCTGCGCTTCTGTCAGTCCTGCGGGAAGCGTCCGCGGATCCGGGCAGTATTTATCCAGCAAAAATCCTGAAAGACTAAACCCTAAAATTGCAGATAAAAATGAATGGAGATGGCTGAAGCCAAGGTAGAGTCCTTCATCGCCTTTAGGAGCTTGGAGTGAAAAATATTCCAAATAACGCGGGGAGATAAAACACTCGGCAAGTCCTTGAATTGCAATACCGAGAATCATCATAAAAGTAAGCTGCGGCACCTGAAACCCGAGCAGATTTATGTAAGCCGAGCCGGTCGGCTGACTCATAGCCATAGCAAGCGCGGAAATCGGCATTATGAACATTCCGATAATCATTGTGTTGATAGCCCTTAACTTGCGCGTCATTTGAGTTACGATGACTACAAAAATAACCACCACTAAAGGATTAACATTAGCGAGCCATTCCGGTTTTGCTCCTTCGCCGAGAAGCCGGATAACGTACTTCGGCATTGTAGCGTAAAGCTGACCTTGAATCAGCCAGAACCCTGTTATGATTAAGGTTAACGTCCAAAGGCGCGGCTTCATAAAAATTGCTTTTAATGCGCGAAGCGAATCTTGAATTGTTTTACTTTCATAGCTTGTATCGGGTTCTTTATAAACAATGATGGCGAAAACAAGCGCAAACAACGCCATCGCCGAAGAGAAAAAATTTACGTATTCCAGTCCGATTCCCTGTCTGATATAAGGAACAACCGTTTTCCCGCCGAATGCGCCGATGTTAACCGTCCAGTAAAAAAGGGAATATCCTCGCGCGCGGTTTTGAACCGTAGTGGTTTTTGCAACGGTTCCCGTAATAAGGGGTTTAATAAATGATGCGCCTACAAGCAGAATAATAAGAAAAAGAATAACGGCGGCTTTTGCATGATAAACTCCGAGGAGAAAGTACCCGATTGAAAGGAGGGAAAACGCAATAATTAAGCCCTTCTTAAAACCGATTTTATCGACATAGGCGCCGACAAAAGGGGGCAGAAGATAAAGAGTTCCGTAGAAAATTCCCGCAATAAACCCGGTTTGAATATCGGTAAAACCTACAATATCGGTGAGGTACAAAGTTAGAACAATAAAAAAGCCGTAATATGCGGCTCTTTCCAATAACTCCATGAAGTTCGCAATCCAAAAATCTTTAGGAAATCTCCATGTAGTTCCGCCTGTGTAAGAGTGATTTTCGCTCATAAATTCCTTTTGTATAGTTTGAATAAGAAACTACAAAGATGTGTATTAAGAATTAAAATAACAAATGAAAATTCAACCCAAAATTGTCATTAGAGAAAAATTTCTAATGACCGCCATTAGGGAAAAAGTAGGCTAACTTATTGAAAAAATAATAGAGATCTTTGTAAAACCTGAATTTGTCATATTGAGTTCGCCAATCCGCCAAGGCAGACAGATTATTCATAACTCATAACTCCGCCCACGGCGGACTGTTCACTGACAACAGCAGACCGTTACCCGTTTTCGTCGATCCCCCTAAAATTTTACTCCAAAAAATAAAAAACTTGATTTTTTGCTCAAAAACGCTATTTTAGTTCTACGCTCTTTGAAATTTTGGGACATCGACAATATTGCGATTTTGAGCCGTATTCGCAATCTACCCCTCGTTTTTGAGCTATTTTATACTATTTTAATCGAACTATATTAGAATTGAAACAATTTTTGGAACATTGATAAATACTTCACATAAATAATTTTAATCGAACTATATTAGAATTGAAACTTTATCAAGAATTGCGGCAGTCGACACTGTGATCCCAATTTTAATCGAACTATATTAGAATTGAAACGCCGTCTCTTTTGTTTTTTTGGATTTGTTTTTGTAGATTTTAATCGAACTATATTAGAATTGAAACGCTTTTTTCATTTTTCTTTCCTCGTTTTTTATTTATTTTAATCGAACTATATTAGAATTGAAACTTTTATTCCCTCTTTTGTTTTTTCTGCTTCCTTTTCTATTTTAATCGAACTATATTAGAATTGAAACAAATTTCAAATAACTAATACAAATATAAGCTCCATCCATTTTAATCGAACTATATTAGAATTGAAACATTTTTCTAAAACATAAGAAAGCAAGGCAAGGGCTAATTTTAATCGAACTATATTAGAATTGAAACTTGCCCCTGTGTCTCTAAAGAAAAGAGTCATCGAGGATTTTAATCGAACTATATTAGAATTGAAACTTATAATCTACTCTCAGAAAATATGATGCTGTAATATTTTAATCGAACTATATTAGAATTGAAACTTTCCCGCAACCGTAAATTAAGGAATATTTTTTTAATAGTATTTTAATCGAACTATATTAGAATTGAAACCCTTTTGTTATTTTTGTTCAGTTGTTTCATGCAAATTTTAATCGAACTATATTAGAATTGAAACTTTTTGTTCCCATTGTTTCCTCACTGTTTATTTTATTTTAATCGAACTATATTAGAATTGAAACCAAACAGGCGAACTTAAAACAAATTTTTAATGAAATTTTAATCGAACTATATTAGAATTGCCCCCCCCCCTGCAATCGGTACAAGTCGGGCAAAAGCTATTTTAATCGAACTATATTAGAATTGAAACTAAGTTTAAATCCTGCATTCAGCAACTTTTGAACAAGCATTTTAATCGAACTATATTAGAATTGAAACACATGGGAATGCAACTTCAAGGATTACCGGAAGTTCTATTTTAATCGAACTATATTAGAATTGAAACTTGAATGCCAGACGTTATACAGGGGGTAAAACTTGATTTTAATCGAACTATATTAGAATTGAAACTATTCCGAACGTTGTACCAATAATCGGGGCTATTGCAATTTTAATCGAACTATATTAGAATTGAAACTCCTTCCGGCTTCACAAACTGCGAGAACGCCGGCAAATTTTAATCGAACTATATTAGAATTGAAACTGCAAGGAGAGCTTCTTTTGTCTCAATCGCTCTATTTTAATCGAACTATATTAGAATTGAAACATACTCTAAGATTGCTTTCGCTGGGAACATCTTGTTATTTTAATCGAACTATATTAGAATTGAAACCGCTTTTTCTGTTCACTGATAACTGTTCACAGTTTCCTTATTTTAATCGAATTTACCCACACCCGCTGGCTATATTAGAATTGAAACCGCTTGTTTTCAACTCATCACTCATAACTCATCACTCATAACTCATCACTCATAACTCATCACTCATCACTCATAACTCATCACTCATAACTCATCACTCATAACTCATCACTCATAACTCATCACTCATAACTCATCACTCATAACTCATCACTCATAACT
>WGCV01000015.1 GCA_015493615.1 Melioribacteraceae bacterium | reverse complement strand
GAAGGCTTTGCATAACCTACTTTATATGTCATTCTGATCCCGCCTTGGCGGGAGAAGAATCTCAAAACTGGTAATTTTACCGAATTTAGAGATATTTCGGACGGCTTACACCGTCCTCAATATGACAAATTTAGGTTTTGCAAAGCTTTCTAAAATTTATTTTGTTTCCCGTTTGCGCCGAAAAAAAAGGATAACCCGTAACGTGCGGATTATCCCTTGAATTTGAAATTTGAAAAAAGTTTTTACTTTTCTTCGACTTTTTCGGTAAACTTAATTCCGTGTTCTTCAAGTTTGGGAAGCACTTTGGAGTAAATTGCCGGATGCGTCGGGATGTGGCAGCCGCGCAATTGAATCTCGTCTTTCATGAGCATGGTGGCAGCTAAAGCCGCCGGCAATCCAACGGTTTTGGATATTGCGGTGAAGCCTTCCGGCTCTCCGTAGTGCACCATTAGCGAAGAATAACGATTTGTCTTGCCGTTTTCAAATACCGCGTCAATCTGATGCATCAGGACAACCATATCTTTTTCGCCTGGAGTCATTTTGAGTTTTTTCTTAAGGAGGTCAACCAAAACGTCGGCGGCGGTTTTCGGGTTGCCGCCGATTTTTTCATCGGAGAACAATCCGAGCCAGTCAAGCTTTCTGATTATTGTTCCGGTCGGATTAATTCCGAGTGAAACCGCTACTCTTTTTTTAAGCTCGTTGCCCGATGAGTGAAATCCTACGAACATCTCCGTGAATTCGGCGTATGTCATATCGGCAAGTCCGGGAATATTCATCGTGTCGTTCGGCATCCCGAGCAGAATTATGTTTCTCCAAACTTCGCTCCACCCCGGATAGCGGAGAGTGCCTCTGATCATTGTTCTCACGTTGGGCAAATCGAAAACGTTTGTGTAGATTAATGAATCGCGGTTCGGATAAGCTTCCAATGTCCCAACTCCGTCGATCTCGACTTCCCAAGTGCGTCTGAAAACTTTCTGCTGTGAAAGTACTTTCATTTTTCCATCTTCTAGATAAAGCGCTCCGGATGCGCCTGCTAATACAACGTTTCTCGGATTCCAAGTAATGTAATAGCCGAACGGATTCAAATTGGGAGATGGCGCGGCGACGGCGCTTCCGTATGAGAGAAATCCGGTAATTTCACCGCCCGATTTTTTTACTTTTTCAATAACAGCCATTGCCGACATGTGGTCAATGCCGGGATCAAGTCCCATTTCATTGAGAATGAGAATGTTCTTTTTTATCGCTTCATTGTTTAAAGCCTGAACGCGGGGATCCGTGTAAGACGCCGTAATTACATGCTTGCCGAACTGAACGCAATCCGACGCGACGGGATACTGAAAGACCGGCGCCAGCAAATTAAGTACGATGTCGGCTTCTTTAATAAGCGATTGACGAAATTCGATGTCGTTTGCGTCAAATTGAATTGCCTGTCCGTTAGGGTGATTCCCGACTCTTTTTTCCGCTAATTCCAAATCGTAATCGCAGACTTTTACAAACCAATCATTTTTTTTAGCTTGGTCGAGCATAAAAGAAATCATGTAAGGTGCGCTTTGTCCCGCGCCGAGGATTAAAATGTTTTTCATAATATTCGCCTTTAGTCAACAATAAAAATAAATAACTTGTCAAAAATATGGAGAGGGTTAATAATAACAAAGGAAAAATGGAAAAACCCGTTAAAAGCTTTTTAATCACATAACATATTTCGGGGTTATGCAAAGCCTCCCGATACAGCTTTGTTTTTTTGTTAAAATAAAATCGAGTTTTAATTAGGGAGCCGGCGATAATTTTTACTTTACCAGTAAAAATATTTTTCTATCTTTGCAAAAGGATTTTACTGTATGATTCAACTTACCGAGAAGTCCGAAGAAAAATAAATCTAATTATTATGACAAAAAGAAAATGGAAGAAACGATTTTAAATATATTTCTAGTAATAGAAAACAATAAAGTTACGGATATTGCCGCGAAGGAATATTCCCACAAAGGGAGCGACGATGAGAAAATCGAGTTCCTAAAAACAATGGCAAAAGTTGATTTTGAAACTGCCGAACACTTCGGCGCTCCGGCAAACAAATTAGGGAAATTTATGTCATACCGTAAGTTTCATAAATTAGAGAAAAGGGGTCTCCATTATCGATTATTCGAAAGTATTTTTTTCCATTACGGGCTTGGGGACGCTCCTTTGGTTTGCGTAACTCCTGTTGTTGACGGTAAGGTTCTTTCAGAGTAAATTAATCAAATCATAATAAGGAATAATATGAAAAAAACGCTTGTACTAACGGTTCTCTTTTTTACGGTGTCTATTTTTGCGCAAGCTGAAAAGATAACCGGCGATTGGCTTTTAACATCCGTGGTAATGAACGGAGAAGCAAAAGATGTTTATAACACATTTAGTTTTGCCAAAGATGGCAACATGGTTACAATGGGTATTCCATTGGGGACTTGGAAATATGATTCGAAAGCAAATGCCATAAATGCCGCTTCAAAATTCGGAAAAGGATTTAGCGGAAAAATGGAGATTGCAAAATTATCGGATTCGGGACTTATACTGAAAAAGGATAATGTTGTTTACAATTTTCAAAGACTTGATAAAAAGAGTATTGAAAAAGAAAACGGCGACTCCAAACTTTCCGGTGTGTGGCAGTATGATAATGAAGGACTGCATACTTTTCTGAAGTTCGAATTGCCCGATACTTTTGCTTCGGTAACAACCGGAGACGGATCGGTTGAAACAATCAACGGGACGTGGATTTATATGCCTGAAAATTCGAATTTAATTATCTCGGCAATTTCAACTCCCTTCAGAGGTAAGAATAAAATTAAGGAAATAAGCGCCGACAAAGTAGTAATCGTAACTAAGGATGGAGAGGTTGCCGCTACCAAGGTTAAGGAAAGCGCCGATGTTGACAGCTTGACATTTACGGAAGATGATTTGCCAGAAGAAGGGGATGTTTCAAAACTTCCGTGGCAGGATTTCGGGTTAATGATAGAGAAACTTTCTCCGGTAAAATATTTAAAATACAGATCCGGCAAGCTTTTGCCGAAAGTAAACTGTTTTGAGTATTCAGGGATAATCAAAAACATTAAAGTCGATAGTGAAAAGCCGAGTGTTGTGTTCAGCAATTCAAAAATTATCGGAACGGACACTTCGCAGTATTCCCAAAAAGTAAAAGGTAATTTGCAGAACAGCTACAATCTGTTTTTCCCGATGGATGAATATTACAGATTCAGAATAGCGGGACATGAAAAGGTTAAAGTTCCGGCTGGAGAATTTCAGTGTACAGTAGTTGAAGCAGCCGACGGAGAAGACAAATACAAACTTTGGATGATTGACGACTTACCCGGAGTTTACGCAAAAATAGTTAATGTTTCCGATTCTCCTTTCGGAAAGAGCGAATACTCCGTTCAAGAATTGGAAGAGATAAAAAAGTAGAACGCCTCAAGTTTTATTAAGCCGCCGAAGTTTATATTTTTCGGCGGTTATTTTTTTGAAACCGGGGATAATTTCGTCCGTCAAAATCAATGCGCTTAAAAACAAATTTGTCTTTTGTTTTCAATGTTTCTAATTTGATTAATAAAAACGGAATAATATGGAAAATACAAAAACTGCACAATTAACCGACAAAGAAATACGGACTTGGGCGGCGATTACACACATTGCGGCATTTTCTTTTTTAGTTCTCCCTTTCGGAAATATCTTCGGACCTCTTTCAATCTGGATTATAAAAAGGGAGCATTCCCCGTTTATTGATTTTCACGGGAAGCAGGAAGTTAACTTCCAGATTTCATTAACGCTTTATGTTTTTATTGCGGGAATATTGATTTTCTTCCTTGTCGGAATTCCTTTGCTTGTGCTTGTTTTCCTTCTCGGGTTTATCATCCCGATTGTCGCCGCGGTTAAATCTTTAAATGGAGAATATTATTATCCTCCGATGACAATTCAGTTTATTAAATAAATATTTTTTCAATTTGGTTTAGAGGAGTTATGAAAAAATTTGCTTTTCTTTTTTTGATATTTACATTTGTGGTTTCGGCGCAGACTTACAAAAAAGTAGCGATTGATATTAACGGAATTAATCAAATAAAAACATTGATAAGACTCGGCGTTATTGCCGACGCGCCTGTCTTCGGGGATGATAAATCTTCCGTAGAGGTTTTTATTGACGAAACTCAGCAGAAAATTTTAGATGAAAACGGGTTTACTTACCGCGTTCTGATTTCCGATTGGAAAAAATATTACGCTTCCCGTCCGAAAATGACCGAAGCAGAAAAAAATCAGGCGAAAGCGTATTCCTATCAAAAGTATGGAGTTAAAGGATTTGACTTCGGCTCAATGGGCGGATTTTTAACAGCCGACGAAGTTTACGCAAAGTTGGACGATATGCATGCTAACTATCCGGATTTAATTACAGAAAAAGACACGCTTGGAGTTACGCTTCTCGGCAATCCCATGTACTACGTGAAAATTTCCGATAATCCCAATGTGGACGAAGACGAGCCGGAAGTTTTCTACAATTCTTTAATTCACGCGCGCGAGCCTGAGGCGATGATGCAGATGATTTATTTTATGTATTATCTTCTCGAAAATTACGGGACCGATCCTGAAGTAACTTATTTGGTTAACAATCGCGAGATGTATTTTTTGCCGGTGTTCAATGTTGACGGATATAAATATAATCAGCAGACCGATACGAACGGCGGAGGGATGTGGAGAAAAAACAGAAGAACAAACGGCAACGGCAGTATGGGCGTGGACTTAAACCGGAACTGGGGATACAAATGGGCTTATGACAATGACGGCTCGAGCGGAACTCCTTCAAGCGAAACATACCGGGGCACCGCTCCTTTTTCCGAACCCTCGACTCAGGCTGTTCGTGAGTTCTGCGATGCGCATCATTTTATTCTGACTTTGAATTACCACACATACAGCGATTTGCTTATTCTTCCTTGGGGATACATTCCGGAGGAAACTCCCGATTCGCTTCTTTTCCGTGAATACGCTTCCGAGATGACGCAGTATAACGGTTATACGTGGGGAATTTCAAGCGATATTATTTACGCGGTAAACGGCGCCGCCGACGACTGGATGTACGGCGAGCAAATTGAGAAAAATAAGATTTATTCGATGACCCCCGAAGTCGGAACTTCCTCCGACGGTTTTTGGCCTCCCCAGAGCAGAATTTATCCTCTTGCGGAAGAAAATGTTTTCCCTAATCTTTATCTCGCCTGGGCTGCGGGCGGCTTTGTTAAAATTGACGAAGTCGGTTTTTCATCAGAATATATTAATCCCGGCGAATCAATGAAAATTGGTTTTAAGGTTAAAAATAAAGGACTCGGAAGCGCAACTGGAGTGGTGGTAAATGTTTCCTCATTATCCGATTACGTTACTGTTGCGGGAAGAACGATTTATATCGATACACTAAGTGCGAGAACAAGTTACACTGTTCCCGACTCACTTAATGTTACCGTTTCTAACGACTGTCCGATCGGAGAAGTTCAAAAGCTTTTGGCGGGTATCAGTCTGGATGGAAATGTGGTTTATTACGATACGGTTTCCTTTGTTGTCGGTACGCCTACGGTATTGTGGGAAGATACTACAAACGTTATCACGGATAATTGGACTGTAAACAGCGATTACTCTCAACATTGGGATTTTACAACCGCATCTTTCTTCACTCCTCCCACATCAATTACCGACAGCCCAGTCGGCGATTACGGAAACAGCTCGAGCAACAAAATGACGCTTAAAAATGCAATCGATTTAACTGGAGTACACGGCGCGTTTCTTTCTTATCATACAAAGTGGGATATTGAAAATAACTGGGACGCCGGAAGAGTCAGAGTTTCAACAAACGGCGGCTCCACTTGGACTGATCTGTCAGGACTTTATACTAACCCGGGATCCGGACAAGGCGTTCAGCCTGCGGGAGTTCCGGTTTACGACGGAAAGCAGTCGAGCTGGGTTGAAGAGAGGATTGATCTATCTTCTTACGCAGATAAGCAGATTAATCTTCGTTTTCAGCTGGAATCGGACGGCTGGGTAACCGGCGACGGTTGGTATCTTGACGATTTGAAGATAATGTATTACGATTCGATTCAGGTTTCGGTGGATGACGATATTCTTCCGACAAAATTCAGTCTGAAGCAGAATTATCCGAATCCGTTCAATCCAACGACGACAATTTCCTACGCAGTACCTTCCGTAGAGACAAGGCATGCCTTGTCTCTACAATTAACGGTTTATGATATTCTCGGACGAAAAGTTGCAACGCTTGTAAACAAGAAACAAGCGCCCGGAAATTATTCCGTGCAATTTAATGCAAGCAAACTCGGAAGCGGAATTTATTTCTACACTTTGCGCGCCGGAGATTTTACCGCTACAAAGAAGATGATTTTGATGAAGTAGGATTTAAATAAATTTTGTCATTCTGATTCCCGCCGCTTTTTGGCGGGATCAGAATGACATATAAAGTAGGTTATGCAAAGCCTTCTATAACTTACTGTGCGTGCCGTCGCAAAATGCGCCGGTTTTGGAATGTTTGCAGCCGCAAAAAGCTACTTTCTTCTTTTCCGTTATTTCCACTTTTACCGGAGTGAATTCCGTCCCTTTGTGTGAGCCGTCGCAGAAAGGCTGGTTTTTACTTCTACCGCAGGAACACCAGTAGTAGCCTCCCGGATCAACGTCCAGTACGTAAGGCGCTTTTTGCGCTATTATAGGTTCGCTCATGATTTGTTTCTCCCGTTTATATTATTGTGGCAATTTTATCAAAATCCAATCTAGGGCGGGGCGGGCGCAGACTTTTGGAATTATCAAAATAGCCCATACAGATTGTCATGATTAGTTCTTCATTCTTTTTAAGATTAAATTCTCTGTGGATGCCTTCAAAATCAATTCCGCTTATCGGGTGAGTGTCAACGCCGTATTCTTTAGCCGCCAGCATAATCGACATGGCGAGAAGTGAAGCGTTGCTTTCGGCAAACTTAATTTGATATTTTTCCGAACAGCCGTAAAGGGAAGCGGCGGCTTTCTGTGAGTTTTCAACTATCTTCTCATTTCCACCGACGCTTTCGAGCATTTCGTCCCACACGGGATTGGAATTATCCCAGCCCAGTTTGTTGCCTATGATAATCAAATCGTGCGAAGCCTCGGTTACTTTTGCCTGGTTATACGATAGCTTTTGCAACTTTGTTTTCTCTTCTTCACTTTCAACGACAATAATTCTCCATGGCTGCAAATTATATGCCGAAGGCGCGAGAACAGCAAGATTAATTATATTCTTTAATGTTTGCCTGTCAATCTTTTTTGTTTTGTCAAAGTATCCTACGGAGCGTCGTTCGTAGAACAGTTGTTTTCCGTCCATCTGTTATCCTAAAAATTATTAAATCTTAATCTTTACCGAATTCGTCAAGCGCGTTATAAACCGGAACCATGTGCATTAATCCGGGACCGCCGCTCATCAGCACGGCTTGAAATCCGGCTTTGATAATCTCATCCTTTGTCGCTCCGGCTTCAAGAGCATATTTAACATGCAGAGTAATGCACCATTCGCATTGTGTTGAAATTGAAAGGGCAACGTTAATCAGTTCTTTTTCTCTGTCAGTTAAAATCGGTCCGCTTTTTGCTTTATCCATAAATTGGAAAAATGCCTTGCTCTCTTCCGGGGCATTGTCCATCAACCTTTTATTTATATCCATTATTTCATGTAATCTTTTTTCAGCGTTTGTCATTTCCTGTCTCCTTTTACAGAATTGTTAAATTTATTTGATTTTGCTTTAACCAGTAATATATTTATATTTCGTTTAATAACGAAATGAAAAATGGATAATTTAACTTATATTTTTAAGGTATTAAGCGACTCGAGCCGAATAAGAATTATAAAGATGCTGCAGGTACGGTCGTTATGCGTTTGTGAACTCAGCTCGGTTTTGGAATTGGCTTATTCCACCGTGTCTAAACATTTATCAATTTTGCAAAGCGCCGGCATTATTTATACCGAGAAGAAAGGGAAGTGGTCTTATTATCATCTTTATCATAGTTCCGACAGCGTTTATGTCTCTTCCCTTTTATCCAAATTAAGATTATGGCTTAACGAGGACGAGCGGATTTTATCGGACAGAAAAAAGATTGAAAACAATGATATAAATGAGATTTGCGGAATTTAATATTTTTACTATCATCGAAATAAATTTTATGGGAACCGGTTAGCTTTATGAAAATCTTAGTATTGTGTACAGGCAACAGCTGCCGCAGTCAGATGGCGGAAGGATTCTTAAAACATTTTAATCCCGAACTAGAGGTTGTTTCGGCGGGAACGGAACCTTCTTCCGAAGTTCATCCGAAAGCGGTTCAAGTAATGGCTGAAGCTGGAATTGACATTAGAGGGGGAAAGCCGAAAAATGTTTCACAGTTTATAAACGATTCTTTTGATTATGTTATCACTGTCTGCGACGATGCAAATGAAACTTGTCCGGTTTTTCTCGGCGAAGTCAAGCGGAGATTACACATCGGTTTTGAAGATCCGGCTAAAGCGGAGGGTACGGAAGATGAGATTTATTCCGAGTTCAGAAGAATTCGCGATGAAATTCATGAGAGGTTTTCCGAACTTTATCATGAAGAGATTCTGAGCGAAGGCGGAGCTTAGCTCAACAGAGGAGATTATGTTTTGGCGAAGTTTATCCCGAAGCTATTTTGGTTCGTGAACAATCTTTTATAACATTATAAGCTTAAGATACGCTAAACAAAAAAACAATTAATTTTAATAAATTTTTTCTTAATATTTGTAGTGCAAATGTCAATACAGTAATTGTGAGGTTTATTATGGCTAAAACAGCGGTTATACAAACGCGAATAGACCCAAAGGTCAAAACAAAAGCGCAAAAAGTATTAAGTAAATTAAATATCAGTATGTCTGAAGCAATATCCTTGTTTTTAACGCAAGTATCGTTGAACAATGGAATACCGTTTGAAATAAAGATTCCCAATAAATTAACTGAAGATACTATGTTAAAAGCAGAAAGAGGAGAAGAACTTCATGAAGTTTCAGATACAGAAGAATTATTTAAGGAACTTAATAATTGAAATTGATTTATACAACACAGTTCAAAAAAGATTATATTCCCAAAATTGTCATTAGACAAAAAAGTTCTAATGACTGCCATTAGGAAAAAGATGACTTAAGTTATTAAAGAACAACAGGTTAACTAACTGCCAAGCTGTTAATTTTAGACAAAAAACCATGTAAGAAAATCTTACTCGTTCTATTTGTAGCGCAGTCCGCCTAAGGCGGAGATTAGTGAGCTTGCGAACGGTCTCCGCCACGGCGGACTGTGGCTGCAATTTAGCATTATGCTGTTTTTTCGCAGATTGCAAGCAATCTACGTTACAAAGAATAGTATTTTTCTTAATAATTTTAGATTAGAAAAAATTCTAATGACAATTTT
>WGCV01000014.1 GCA_015493615.1 Melioribacteraceae bacterium | reverse complement strand
TAGAGGCGGTTAATTGGGCAACACTTTTTTAAAATATTCCGATACACAAAACTCATCGATGAGGGTGAAAAAAGTTTCCTTTCTCCTTACTTCTCTTTCCGGTTTATTTCACTTTTGTCAATTTGGAATTAGAAATACTGAAACACATTTTTGGAAAATTAGACTGTTTAATTTGATGAAAATAGTATTAAATAACGGATTAGAAACCGTATTAAATCCCCTTAAACTTACGGCGGAAATGGTTTCGCATCTATCCCGGAGAAACAAACGGAACAGGTCTGTAAATGGATTTTAAATTGTCAACACCATATATTTTTTGTCCATTTCCAGATAAAATTCTTTAAAGTTATATGCACAAGTGAAATTATGAAGATTGGATTTTTATTTGGTTCTGGGATTTCTTTGAAGGCTGGCTATCCATCAACTAGCAGTGTCACTGAAACTGTTATTACGGGTAAAAATATTTTTCGTCATACTGATGGGAATTATTATTTTGGCAAAAGTCCAATGGCGCACACTGGCTTTCCAGAGGAATATCTCAGTAGAGTATTAATATTTCTTAATCGCGTTAAAGTTGAGAGTGATTTATACTATTTCCCGTTTCCAGATAGAGCCACAAATTATGAGGATTTGTATTACATCTGCAATCAAATATATGACAGCGAAACTTTTAATTATGACAATCCTATAGTCCAAACATTTATTGACAAAATAATGCCTGACATAAAATCATTATTTGATCAACGCAGTTCGGAAATTAAAAGTACTTGGAATTTACTTGAATTGTCAAGCGAGGCAATGAATTATATTGTTGATATTGTTTGGCACGCATTAAATAAAGATGTAAAAGATATGACTTATTTATCTTTTCTTAGCGAGTGTTATAAACAAGAAACATTTGAGAATATTTATATATTCACCTTAAATCACGATACACTGTTAGAACAATTCTTTTCCTCCAATTCTATTCCTATTCAAGATGGGTTTAATGAACCAGTTAATAATGTGCGATATTGGAATTATAATTTATTCAATTCGTCTAAGGATAAATTATCTCTCATTAAGCTTCACGGTTCAGTTAATTGGTTTCGGTTTAATGCTGAAGATAATCCCAAAACCGTTCAAATTGGCATCCCATTAGAGTGGGACTTTTGGCACACAAAAAATCCGAAGGGCGATTTACAATATCCTATTGATGGAAGACCAATGTTCCTTGCCGGCACATTTAATAAAATGTTACAATACAATTACGGCATTTGGAATACACTGCATAGGCAATTTTATGAAGTGCTTAATAACAGTTTGGATTCATTAATAATTTGTGGTTATAGTTTCGGAGACAAAGGAATAAATACACGATTGATAGAATGGATGGTTGGAAATCCGCAGAATAGAATACTAGTTATCCACCCTGACCTGTACAACTTAAAAGTTTCAGCACGTGGTGCAATCTCTAGAAATTGGGAGACTTGGAAGAAAGAAAATAGACTGCTAACAATACAAAATTATATTGAAAATATAGATTGGAAAACGATAGCTAATACTATTTTGTGAATGTTCATATAACCAGCCGCTCAAGACCGACCGCCGAAACGGTTTGGGTGGTGTGCAGTTTTTAAGTTTGCGTTTTTCGTTTGGTATTTTGTTCTAATTAGATTGTAAATGTAAGTTAGGTCGCCACTAGTGAGATGGAATTTACTGGTGGCTACAAATTATAAACATTCGTTGTTGGTTAAGCATTGCTGTTCTGGGCGGCGGCTTAGCGGCAACGCCGTTATGTTTTTTCCAAATATTGGAGGATTTATAATGGCACAACGAATATTATTTATCATATCACTATTAATACTTTTTTCTTGTAATGTTGAAAAAATTGTTAATACAGAACCAGATAGTAAAATAATTAATCGGTTTAGTAAAACTACTATTCTTAAAGGCTATGTCCCAATGAAAAATTTTTCAGATAGTATAATATTTGATAATACCGCCCAAACAAAAGTACTTGAACCAGACAAACCAACTTGCGGCTATAAATATATTGACGGATGGGTATTTCATCATTTTGAACAAAAAGATGGGCGATATCTTGGAATTTGGCCGAATGGGCATCGCATTAATATCAAAAGAAAACTTAGAGACTTAAAAGATAGATGGCGCTTCAAGTATATATATTTTAATGCTATTGCAGATGAGTCTGTGTGGAATGATTATTTTGACGCTGGATTTTCCAGTAATGAAATTATGGTGAGATTATATAAAAAATACAATCCAGATCCAATAACCAGAATTGATACATTTTCAGATGCCTATGCTTTTTATATAGATGAACCATATTCTCATCCAGATGGGTCGCCAATGTATACAAATATTGAATACATAAACCTTAGCAATCATATTCACAGCGCCACATCATCAAAGTTAATAATTGGCGATTATAAAAAGAGTTGCATTTCTTGGCGGGCGTCATATGCGGATGATATTATGGTTTCTAGCTATAAAGATTGGATCCATTTAGCTTTTTGTATATATACACCATCGGGCGATGATCAAAGACCATTATGGTCTGATTTTAAAGATAGATTTGGAGATAAATCTACTATGAATTGGGTAAATCAAAAATTAGATTTAAACGAATTTACTGTTTTATTAGGACACGCTAGAAATCTTGGACAAAAAGTTGTATGGCTATATCAATTAGACGATATTGATTTTGACAATCAAAGCGATAACCATTTATGGCGGTTCTGTTCATCAACGTAGTATCAAGGTTATTTTGAGAAGATTCAGCGAAAAAGTCAGGTTTGAATATAAGAAGCCTTTGCATAATCTATAGAAAATTAAAGTTATGTCATTACGAGGAGTTTTATCCCGAAATAATCTGCCAAAATATGGGAGATTGCCACACTCCGATAAAAAACATCGGAGTTCGCAATGACGAAATGGGGTTATGCAAAGCCTCCTATAAATGTATTTATGCTGACGATAATGAATTATGCCAAAGATATTGCAACGATAATGACACTACTACTTGGTACTTAAATAGAATTATTCATTTAGGACAGTACAGAGAAGATATTCCAATTATAAATTAGGAGATTCTATAATGCACGATAGAAAAAAAGAAGTTTTACTATATTTCGTACTTATAACCTTTTTGTTGAACTGGGATGCTCTTTTTGCACAAGATTCATCTTTGGGTATTTGTATTAAAACAAATTTACAGAGCAATTACTTAAAAAGTACTTTTACAGGTGTAAAAATTTTATACAATCACAAATTCATTAATAATTTTGATTTTAGAGGAGATTTTTCTTTTGATTTATATTTTTTAAAATCTTCCAAATTCAGACAACTTACACAATGGCAGATGGCGTCTATTTTTATGAGTTCTTACTATAATTATGAATTACTGAATCATAATTTTTATTGTGGATTAGGTGTTGGTTATTTTTATGACAACGCAGGCGGTTCATCTCATCCGCAATATTATGATGAAACACATGAAGTATTAGGAGAGAAGTTGGAAATATCATTAGGTTATAATATTATTTTCGGGACAAAGTTTTTGAAGAATTTCTTTTTTGAATTAGAGTATTTATTTATTCCAACAACTTTTGAAAAAGATTTATTAGAAATTAAATCCCCATATACTGAAAAACATATTATTGAAAATTTTGTAGTCAAGTCCATTCATCTGAACATTGGTTATATATTCTAAATAAAAACATAACGTTATAAAGGATTCATCTCGATGCCCTGCAAAATAGCTGCGGGGTAAACTTGCCGAGAGATAATCCGGTGTTGTGCTAAACCACACCTTAGCTCAATCCCCTCTACCGTCCACATCAAAAAGCGGGGGCGGTTTTGTGACATTGTAATGCTAAGCAAATTTAGCGTTTGTTTTTTGAAAATGTTATAAATTAACAATAGTGAGCAAATAAAAATTTAGAAAAAATTTTAGGCATTGGCTCTTTAACTCGGCTTTTTAGTTTTCGGAAGACGGGCGAAAAACCGCGCCGTTATGTGCTCAAAAAATAATTTGCATTCAACCGGCGCAATGTGTATATTGTTGCCATTATTACACATTGCATAAAGAGGTAAAAATGAGAACAAATATTGTAATTGATGATAAGTTAATGGATCTTGCCCTTAAATTAACCGGCTTAAAAACTAAAAAAGAAGTTGTAGAAGAAGGATTAAAAACATTAATAAGCATTAGAAAACAAGCCAAATTAAAAGCGCTTCGCGGAAAATTGCAGTGGGACGGCGACATTGAAAAAATGAGAAGAGATTAATGATCTTTTTAGACTCCACTGTACTTATTGATTATTTTAATGGAAAGAATAATTGGCAAGTTGAAGTTTTAGACTCAATACTTGGGAAAGAACTTGTAGTTATTGGGGATTATGTTTTAACTGAAGTCTTACAAGGATTTAGAAGTGATACCGAATTCCGGAAAGCAAAAACAATTCTTCTTTCATTTCCATGCTTTGATATTGGAGGAAAGGAAATAGCTATTCAAAGCGCTAAGAATTATCGCTTTTTAAGGAAAAAAGGGATTACCGTCAGAAAAACAATTGACACTATGATTGCAACCTTTTGCATTCAAAACCAATTTACATTATTACATAATGATAGAGACTTTGATCCATTTAATAAATTTCTAAATCTAAAAGTATATAGTAAATAAAAACAGCACATAACCCGCAACTCGAAGCGACCGCAAAAACAAAGCGTTCATTTTGAGTATTAGAAGACTTTGCATAACCTCTAAAAAATTAAAGTTATGTCATTACGAGGAGTTTTATCCCGAAATAATCTGCCAAAATATGGGAGATTGCCACACTCCGATAAAAAACATCGGAGTTCGCAATGACAAAATGAGGTTATGCAAAAGTTTCTATTATAAAATTTGTAAAAAAGTTCAGCATTTTGTTGAGCGTAAATAAGTTAAATAATCATTGTTACAGCTCGTTGCGTAGCTGACGCAAGTTTACGCAAAAGCTGTTAAATTATTGGCTTTTGCAATTTAAGTGCCGCATTGTAGTTTTGGGCGGCACTTTAGCCGCCACGCCGTTATGTTACCGTTAATGTTTTTGACACTCAAGTAAATTTTCAATATTGATCTGCCCCAAATTTGGTAAACAAGCAGAAAAGCCAGTATATTGGAATCATAAAACCGGAGGAAAAATGGAATCAGGGCAATCACGAAGAATCTATAGCGTGATAATTTAAGACCATAAAAAAAGCCGTTCCGAAAGTAATCGAAACGGCTCTGAGAGGGTAAGTAAATCATTAACCGAAAAAGTCATTATCTCTTTTTCGAATAAATTTTCCGCGTTAATTCAACAAATGATGGTCTTCTTCGTTATATTCGGATTCGTCGAGTCTGAACGAGTTAACCATCTGCTGCAGTCTGTGGGTTAATCTGCTTAAGTCTTCCGAAGCGGTCGCAATTTGCTCAACTCCCATAGCGGTTTCCTGCGCTACGGTATTAATTCCCGCAACGTTTTGGTTTATCTCTTCCGCAACGACATTCTGTTCTTCGCTTGCTTCGGCTGTTTGTTTAATAATTTCCATAACTTTGTTGGATGATTCGATGATTTGATTCAAGGAGTTGCTTGCCGCGGCAACTTTTTCCTTGCCGAACTGAACCTGCTCGGTTCCGGTGTGCATGGAATCTACGGCTTTTTCGGTCTCGGTTTGAATTGATTTTATCATTATCTCAATTTCCTTCGTGGCGGTTTGTGTTCTTTCGGCAAGTTTTCTTACTTCGTCGGCGACAACCGCAAAACCTCTTCCGTGTTCTCCGGCTCTTGCGGCTTCGATCGCGGCGTTTAATGCAAGCAAGTTGGTTTGATCTGCAATTTCATTAATTACGTGAACAATCTCACCGATTTTTTCGCTGCTTTTACCGAGTTCGTCAACAATTTCGGTTGACTGCATAACCACCTCGGCAAGGCTTTCCATTCCGACTTCCAAATCCTTGAATACGATTCCGCCTTCTTCTGCAATTTGTTTCGATTTGTTCGCTTCCTCGGCGGCTGTACGGTTGCTTTCGGTTGTTTCAACAATTGTGCGGGTCATTCTGTCAACAGCCTGCGCAACCTCGGTTGTCTGCGAACTCTGCTCCTGTGCGCCTGCCGCCATTTCATCGGCGCTGGCGGAGATTTCGGTACTTGCGCTTGCCGTAGCTTCAATGGCGTCGGTAATATTATTAATTACTTCTTTTTGTTTCTCTATCATCGAATTAAATACTTCAATCATATTCGAGATTAAATCGCCTTGTTTTTCCGGAGTGATTTTCACAGTCAAATCGCCGTCGGCTACTCGTTTCATACCTTCCATAATGCGCGTTGTGTTTCTTTCAAGATATTCCTGAAGCTCCTGCAAAATATCGGTTTTTTCCTGATATTCGATAGATTCGCGGACTTTTTCAGCCGAGTAATTTAACATTCCTCTTAAACCTACTTGGAACGGTTTGCGGAAATATTTTCCCTGTGAAGCGAAATTAATGGAGGTGGCAATTTCTTTTACTCCGGCTTCAATCTGATCGGTTAAATCATTAAGCTGCCACATTACCACTCCCAATTCATCGTGATTTTTGATGAAGGTGATTCTATCTTCGTAATTGCCCTGAGAGAGTTTTTCAAGAAGTTTTGTGATTCTTCCTATCGATGTAGTAAAATAGCCTGAAAGCTGGATTTGGAAAAATACCGTTACTACGACGAGCAGAATCAAATCAATCAGAAGCAATACGGATAAAAGGGAATTATCTTCCCCGGCTGAAGCGCCGTTAATAACTACAAATAGCGCGATTGCGATTATCCCGAGAATAAGAACTATTGTTCCTCTGATATTGATAATCTGTTTTACACTTTTTTGCTTAAATGGTGAGAATAAATTCTTCATAACTCTTCCCCTGTTCTTCCAAAATTTGTGTTAATAATTTATAAGAGGCTGCAATACCATCTGTTTTTTTGCTGTGTTTTCTTTCTTCCGCTTTTAATTTATCGTAGAGCGGAATAATGACTTTTTGAAGTTTTTCTCTATCGGGCGCTCTTCTTACCGCGCTGTATCCGACAATCTCGTTTTTTCCGTTGGTTACGGGAGTAATATTCGCGAATACCCAGTAATACCCGCCGTCCGACGACATATTTTTCACGTAAGCGTTGATTTCGCGTCCCGCTTGGATTTCTCCCCAAAGCACTTTAAAAATCACGGATGGCATATCGGGATGACGAATAACATTATGGTTTTTGCCGAGAAGTTCTTCTTCTTCGTATGCGGCAAATTCCATAAAAATCCGGTTCGTATATGTGATAATTCCCTTCAAATCGGTTTTTGAAACTATAAAATCATTCTCCCTCATTACCCTTTCTTTATCTGTAGGAGTAATCTTCTGTTTCATATGTTTTTTCTCCTTTTTGTTCTATTCTGCTTATGATTATCGGCAAAAACCCTTTAAACTTTAATTTTATCAAAAAATTGTCATTAAAAATTTTTTCAATCGGAAATTTTGGATAATAAACAGTTCGTTGTAGCGCCGTTTGCTTATCCCGCATTTTACAGAAGGGCAAACTGTGTTTTGGTTATTTGTGTAAATTAAGCATATTTTCTTTTATTTATATGAACCTACTTAAAAAAGGTGATTATTTACAAATTCAATAATTTATAAACCGCTGAAGCGGTTACTGATTTCTCTATGTTATTGCTAACCCCCCGTCCGCCACGGCGGATAAGTCGTGGGCTAATAGAACGCTTATTATACATTGCAACCGTTTCAACGGTTTTTAGACCTTTCTTTAGTAAACTCTTATATGGAATTAAATTTAACTCTGAATAGTTGAATCCGAAGGATTCATTCCGCGGCAATCCGCAAAACTTAATCCGTCCGATTTTCTTTGGAGCTTGTTACAACAGTCTTTTTGTCGAGGTATGGCAAAAAAAAGATTGGCTGAATGATATCACTTTTGTTTAACGTTTTACGTCTATCGTTTTTCGTCTCGTGTTTTACGTCTTTCGTCTCTCGTCTAACTTCATTAGATGCACCTCTATAAAAAATAAGGATTTATTTCCAATACTCTATTGCGCTTTTAATGATGAAAAGTTATGTTTTTATTTTAATTTCTGTTATTTATTGAATAATCCGGAGAATTATTGATTTACGCTTTAGTATCTCATCTAATAATGTTTCTCCACAGGTAATCTTTTATGAGCGATAAACTTTACACTTACCCGATTGACAAACTCCTTAAGTGGATTTTAAGAACGGAAAAAGAAGGTAATATTTTCGGAATAAGCAACGAGCTTTTCTTTGCTCCCGATAAAACCGACCCGTTCAGAACATACAGATACGGTCAGCTTCTCGAAACTCCCGTGGGAGTCGCCGCCGGACCGCACACTCAGATGTCGCAGAACATTATTGCCGCTTGGCTAACAGGTTCCCGCTACATTGAACTTAAAACAGTGCAGACGCTTGACGAACTCGATGTGGCAAAGCCCTGTATTGAAATGAAAGACGAGGGCTACAACTGCGAGTGGTCGCAGGAGCTGAAAATAAAACAATCTTATGAAGAATACTTAAACGCCTGGATAATTATCCATGTTCTGAAAGATATATTCGGTTGGAAACAGGATGAAGCGGGATTTATATTTAACATGAGCGTCGGCTACGATTTACAGGGTATTATGAAGCCGAATGTTCAGTGGTTTTTTGATAAGATGAGCGATTCCACGGCGGAAATTGAAGATAGAAAAGAACTCCTATCGGACATTTACCCGAGAATAAAGGATATTGAAATTTCAGGAAGAATCTCCGACAACATCACGCTTTCAACAATGCACGGCTGCCCGCCGGACGAAATAGAAAGTATCGCAAAATATTTGATTGCCGAAAGAAAGTTGAACACAGCCGTAAAACTCAATCCGACGCTGCTCGGACCTGAGAAACTCCGTTATATCTTAAACGACAAACTCGGATTTAAAACCGTAGTTCCCGATATTGCATTTGAGCACGACTTGAAGTTCGACGATGCGGTTAAGCTGATAAAATCTTTAACTGAAACGGCTGAAGAAAATGATGTAAAGTTCGGACTTAAACTTACCAACACGCTGGAATCATTAAATTACACGGAACATTTGCCGAAAGACCAGCAGATGGTTTATATGAGCGGAAGAGCGCTTCACCCGATAAGCGTAAACTTGTCGGCTAAGCTGCAGAATGAATTTCACGGGAATCTCGATATTTCCTTTTCCGCCGGAGCCGACGCGTTTAACGTAGCGAAAATTCTGAAATGTAATATTAAACCCGTTACCGTCTGCTCCGATTTACTGAAACCGGGCGGATACACGCGCACGCCGCAGTATATTGAAAATATTTCCGCAGAAATGAAAAAGGTTAACGCCGCTAACTTGGAAGAGTTTGTGCTTGCCGGTTCCGGAATCCAAGACGATATTAATTCTGCCGCGCTTGAAAACTTAAACCGCTATGCCGAAGAAGTTCTCGAAGAGAAAAAATACGCAAAGAATTTTTTCCGTTACGACGGAATAAAAACAAAACAGGAGTTAACGGAATTCGACTGCGTCCAGGCTCCCTGTATCGAAACTTGCGCTATTTCGCAGGACGTTCCCGATTATATGTATTTCACGGCGAAAGGTGATTTTGACAAAGCGTACGAAGTAATCCTTGACGGAAATCCGCTGCCGAATATAACCGGACTTGTCTGCGACCATTTGTGCCAGACAAAATGCACGCGGATAAATTATGACGAACCTCTTCTGATTCGTGAAATAAAACGGTTTGTTGCGGAAAAATTTTCGGATGGCTTTTCGCTGCAGAGTAAACCCGCAAACGGAATTACGGCGGCGATTATCGGCGGAGGTCCCGCGGGACTTTCGGCTGCATACTTTTTGGCTAGAGAAGGTTTTTCCGTAACCGTTTTCGAGGAAAAAGAAAAACTGGGAGGAATGCCTTCCGGCGCGATTCCCGGCTTTAGAATAAGAGATGAAAGAATTGAAGAAGATATTAATCTTCTGAAAAAACTGGGAGTCCGGTTCAAACTGAATTATCAAATCGATAAATCCGAATTTGAAACGATCAGAAAAAAATATGATTATGTTTTTATCGGCGTCGGGGCAAAGTCGGGGAAAAAGCTCGGCATCGAAGGAGAAGATACCGAGAAGGTATTCGATCAGCTTGAGTTTTTGAACAAGACGAGAGACGGCTCCGGTTTTGATTTGGGCGAAAGCGTTGCGGTTATCGGCGCGGGAAATTCAGCCATGGATGCCGCTCGAACAGCCAAACGAATCGTCGGCAAGAAGAATAAAGTTACCGTTGTTTACAGAAGAACAATTGATCAAGCTCCCGCCGACAAGGAAGAAATTAATGCGCTTCTTGAGGAAGGCATTGAGTTTATTGAACTTGCGGCTCCGCTTAAAATTTTTGACCGGAACGGGAAAAAAGTTCTCGTATGTCAGAAGATGAAACTCGGCGCTCCCGATTCTTCGGGTAGGAGAAGACCCGAACCGGTTGAAAATGAGATTTTTGAGCTTTTGTTTGATTCGATAATTACCGCTATCGGGCAGGACGTTGTGCTGGACTTCTTCCCCGAGCCGGAATTAAAGGCGGATGAAGTTACGCGCGAAACGCAAATTCACAATGTGTTTGCCGGCGGCGATGTAATCCGTGGAGCGGATACGCTGATTAACGCAATAGCCGACGGAAAATACACAGCCGAAGAAATCATAAAACGAGCCGGGGCGGAATCCGGGTTTGAGCCTCCGGCTATTGAGAAAGGATTGGGAAAGAAAGATTATCAGAAACTTATTTCAAGGAAAATTCCGGGAGTTAAAATGCCCGTCGTTCAGGAAGATAAAAGATTGACTTTCGAGCTTGTTCATCCGACGCTTGACGATGAATCGGCAATGGAAGAAGCTTCCCGCTGTATGCTTTGCAACGACGTCTGCAATATCTGCGTTTCCGACTGCCCGAATCTCGCGAATCTTTCTTACGACGCCGAAAAGTTTGAAGTTAAATATCCCGTGGTTAAAATAGCCGGGACGGAAATTGAAATTGTTGAGGAAAAAACTTTCCGCATCGAGCAGAATGTTCAGATTGTGAATATCGGCGATTTTTGTAACGAATGCGGAAACTGCGAAACGTTTTGTCCGACAGCCGGCGCGCCCTACAAAACAAAACCGACATTTTATTTGGATAAGTCCGCTTATCTGCGGGAGGACAACTGCTATTTTATCGATAAAAATAAGATCTATTATAAGTCTGGCGTTGAAGAAAAATTGACTGTCAATGATAATATTCTTGAATTTGAATCGGAAGATTTACATCTTAAAGTCGTTCCGGCAGATTTTTCAATAATAGCCGCAAAATCAAAAAAAGAGATGATTTTCGATTTAAAGAAAATCGCCGAACTTTATTATTTACACAAAAATTTAAGAAGTACGCCGCTGTTTAATCAATCATAAAACTTTTGAGAATAGAATGAAATTTTATTTAAATGGAAATGAAAAAGAATTTTCGGGAGATGAAAATCTTTCTCTCCTAACATATTTAAGAGAAGTGGAAAATATAACTTCGGTTAAGGACGGGTGTTCCGGTCAAGCGTCGTGCGGAGCATGCACGGTGCAGATTGATGATAAATCCGCGCTCTCCTGCATTACGCCGATGAAAAAGATAGAAGGTAAGCGGATTATTACTCCCGAAGGTTTGGACGAGTTTAAACAGAGAGTTTTCACAAATGCATTCGTCTCAAAAAGCGGAGTGCAGTGCGGTTTTTGCACGCCGGGAATTGTGATGCAGGCAAATGTTCTTCTGAATAAAAATCCCAATCCGACAAGAGATGAAATAGCCGGAGCGCTGCAGCCGAATATCTGCAGATGTACGGGATACAAAAAGATTATTGATTCGATTGAATACGCCGCCGAAGCAATTCGCGAGATTAAGGAAATTCCTCTTCCCCAAACTAACGGAAAAGTGGGAACGCGTTTGGCAAAATATAACGCGGAAAATCTCGTTCTCGGACAAAGTCCGTTTGTTGCCGATGTAAAATTGGAGGGAATGATCTACGGCGCGCTGAAATTCAGCGATTATCCCCGCGCGAAAGTTTTAAGTATTGATTATTCCGAAGCTGAAAAAATTCCGGGCGTTGTAAAAATATTTACAGCCGGTGATGTTCCGGGCAAAAGATACACGGGACTGATAGTTAAAGACTGGCCTATAATGATTGCCGTCGGAGAAGAAACGCGGTATGTCGGCGATGTGATTGCCGGAGTAGCGGCTGAGACAATCGAAATTGCAAGAGAAGCCGTCAAGGCGATTAAAGTTGAGTATGAAGAACTTGAGCCGTTAACCGATCCGTTTAAAGCTCTTGATGAAAACGCTCCGCAAATTCACGAAGATGGGAATTTGCTTTCGATAACCAAACTGAGAAAAGGCGATTGGAATAAAGCGTTTGAAGAAGCCGATTATATTTCCGAAGGGACATATAAAACGCAAATGATTGAGCATGCTTTCCTCGAGCCGGAAGCGTCCGTTGCCCGCCCGGGAGATAACGGCGGAATTGAAGTTTTATCCCAGGGACAAGGAGTTTACGAGGACAGAAAGCAAATCGCTTCGGTTTTGAATCTGCCCGAAGAAAAAGTAAGGGTAATTCAAGTTCCCAACGGCGGCGGTTTCGGCGGCAAGGAAGATTTAACGGTTCAGCACCACGCCGCTCTTTATTCTTTTCTTACCGGAAAGCCGGTTAAGATAGTTCTGACGCGGGATGAATCGATAATAATGCACCCGAAGCGGCATCCTCTTTATATGAAGTTCGCGGTAGCCTGCACGAAGGAAGGAAAACTTACCGGAATCAAAGCCGACATTCTCGGGGACACCGGCGCATACGCTTCGGTTGGGATGAAAGTCCTTGAGCGCGCGGCGGGACATTCAACCGGCGCCTATACAATCCCGAATGTTTATGTTGACAGCAAAGCGGTTTATACAAACAATCTCCCTTGCGGCGCAATGCGGGGCTTCGGGGTAAACCAGGTTACTTTTGCAATCGAAGGTTGCATCGACGATTTGTGCGAACAGGGAGGATTTGACAGATGGCAGTTCCGTTACGACAATGCGATTAAAAACGGAGACACAACAGCGACCGGACAAAAAATTGAAGCGGCGGCGGGAGTTAAGGAAACTCTTCTTGCCGTGAAAGATATCTTCCAAAATGCTAAATATGCTGGAATAGCATGCGGAATGAAAAACACCGGAATCGGAAACGGTATTCCCGACGAAGGAAGAGTGAAAATTACAATTGAATCGGAAGATAAAGTAATACTTCAGCACGGCTGGACGGAAATGGGACAGGGCGTAAATACAATTGCGGTGCAATATTTATGCAGCGAAACGGGAATAGATCCGAAAATTGTCGAGGTTCGGGTTGACACGAAGGATGGCGCGGAAGCCGGAATGACAACGGCGTCAAGAGCCACTTCGATTTTGGGAAATACCATAATCAACACGGCAAAAGATTTTAAGGAAGATTTGCGCGCTAAGCCCCTCTCCGAGCTTGTGGGAAAAGTTTACGAAGGAACTTGGAAATGCGACTGGACTACGGATCCGGAAGCCGACGTGGAAAAACCCGTTACGCACTACTCATACAGTTACGCCACTCAGGTTGTTACGCTTGACGACAAGGGAGAAATCGACACTATTTACGCGGCTCACGATGCGGGAAAAATCGTCAATCCGAATTTATTTGAAGGACAGATTGAAGGTTCCGTTCACATGGGTTTGGGGTACGCGATTTCGGAAGAACTTGTTTTGGAAAACGGAAGACCGAAAAGTACGAAATACAGAAAACTCGGAGTTCTAAGAGCGAAACAGACGCCCAAGATTAAGGTAATCGGAATTGAGGTTAACGATCCCAACGGTCCGCGCGGAGCAAAAGGCGTCGGGGAAATAGGTCTGGTTCCGACCGCTCCCGCAGTTGCCGGCGCATATTACCAATATGACAAAACAAGATATTTTACATTGCCGATTAAGAAAAGAGAGAAAAAAGGGTAAGTTCAAAAAACGTGAGCGATTAGAGAAACGTAAGACGCAAGACGTGAAACGCAAATAACATCGTCAATTTTTCCGATCGTCCTTTCATGCCAATAGCGCTAAACCGCAATCCGTGTGAATCATAATAAATCTGCGTCATCCGTGTTCTATTTTTATGAGTGGATAATTAGCGGCAAAGATTATCTCGCTTTTTCATTTCATCTCGCGTCTAACTTCTTCCGCCTTGGCGAATTGTTCGTTACTGTTTGTTTTTCAATTTTCCGTTACATAACTGCAAGGTTACAATAATTCTTCATTCTCCATTCTCCATTATTGAATTGCTTCTTTTTACTTAAATCCAGATTGATTATCTTAGAAAAATTAAAAATTTATTTTGAGGAAAAAATGGCAAAGATACCCGGATTTAAAGCGTACGACATCAGAGGGAAAGTCCCTTCCGAACTGAACAACGAACTTGCATATAAAGTGGGACGAACATTCGCGACACTGCTGAAAGCAAAGAAAGTATTGATTGGCTACGACGTTAGAAAATCTTCCCCCGATTTGGCAAAACATCTCTCGGAAGGTTTAACCGACGCGGGAGCGGATGTAATCAACCTCGGATTATGCGGAACCGAGATGATTTATTTCGGCGTGCCTCATCTTGACGCCGACGGCGGAATAATGATTACGGCAAGCCACAATCCGCCGGAATACAACGGACTAAAATTTGTGAAAAGCGGTTCGCGTCCCATGGGCTACGATTCGGGTTTGGATAAAATAGAAGAAATGATTTTAAATGACGACCTCGGGGAAAAATCTGCGGAAAAAGGAAAAGTAATCGATTACGATATAATGGATGATTTTATCGAGTCGTTAAGCAAAGTTTATGACCCTGAAAAAATAAAGCCTTACAAAGTTGTGGTAAACGCCGGTAACGGTTGCGTTGGTCCCGCTTTGGATGCAATTGAACAGTATCTTCCGATTGAAATGGTGAAGGTTTTTCACGAACCCGATTCCGATTTCCCCAACGGCGTTCCCAATCCTCTTCTTCCTGAAAACCGCCAGGCTACGATTGACGCTATTAATAAAAGCGGAGCGCATCTCGGTGTAGCGTGGGACGGCGATTACGACAGATGTTTTTTCTTTGACGAAAAGGGAGAGTTTATCGAGGGCTACTACATCGTAGGATTACTCGCTAAATCGATTTTAAAAAACAATCCCGGCGAAAAAATAGTTCACGACCCGCGCCTTGTTTGGAATACTATTGACGTCGTAACCAAGTCGGGCGGAGTTCCGGTGCTTTCAAAAAGCGGGCACGCTTACATGAAAGAAAAAATGCGCGAAGTTAACGCGATTTACGGCGGCGAAATGTCGGCGCATCACTACTTCCGCGACAACAGCTATTCCGACAGCGGAATGATTCCTTTTCTTCTCGTTCTGCAATTGATGTCCGAAGAGGATAAACCCCTTTCGGAGCTTGTCGGCGCAATGATTAAAGCGTATCCCTGCTCGGGCGAAATCAACACACGGTTGGACGACCCGCAGGCGAAACTCGAAGAGATAAAATCCAAATATAAAGATGGAGAAGTAAGCTACCTTGACGGAGTAAGCGTTGAATATGAAACTTGGCGCTTCAACGTGCGTTTAAGCAACACGGAACCGCTTATACGGCTTAACGTGGAATCTAAAGGAGATATTGAACTGATGAAAGAAAAGACCAAAGAGCTTTTGGACTTGATCAGGAATTAGGAACACTTTTATCTTTAAAGCGTCATAAAAATTAAAAAGAGGAAAAAATGAACGATAAGGAAAAATCGTTGGCGGTTGAAAAACTGCTTAAAAATAAACTGAAAAATATCAGCATCGGAGAGTTGGAAGATAAAATAGGCAAAGTAATTTCCGAAAGCGTGGGAGAAGATTACCTCTGCACAATCAGCGATGTTAAATATTCCCTTTTCAGCGGCGCGGAATTTAAGATAAAAGTAGAGCTTACTTACAACGAGGAAGAATAAAAGAGCTGAGCGACATTCAACATTTAACTGTTGAATTATAAATTTGCTGCAGCTTGGTCATTGGTCAATAGTCATTGGTCAATAGTCATTGGTTATTGGTTAACGGACGGATAGGAATGTTGGGTTTTTATTGCAATCTGTGAAAATCCCGTTTTTCCGTGTTATCCGTGTTCTATCAAAATGAAATTTATTGCCGACTGCAATCCGGAAATTGGTCCGTAAATTTCTCATAGTGTTGATTTTAGATAAGTCTGTTTGTCTTATTTTTTTATAAAAAACCCTCTTTTTTTATTATCTTATAAAGTTTAGCTAAAAAAACTAAGGAAGATATTTCCGGAACAGCTTTTTAATTGATAATTAACAGTGCATTTTACAACAACATTAACGAATGAAAAAAGTTTTTATATTAGGTTCAACCGGCTCAATCGGCGTTAACACGCTTGAGGTAATTCGGGAATTTCCGGATAACTTCTCCGTTGCGGCGTTGTCGGGAAACAGAAATATAGATTTGCTCGAAAAGCAGATTGAAGAATTTTCTCCGGAGCTTGTTGTGGTAAACGACGAAGCGGAAGCCGAAAAACTTAAATATAGAATAAAAGGAAAATGCGAACTTTTCATCGGAGAAAGGGGATTTGTAGAAGCGACAAAATCCGCAGATTATGATGTTATTATTTCATCGCTTGTCGGCTTTTCCGGACTTGCGCCTACAATAGAGGCGATTAAACGCGGGAAACGGATTGCGCTGGCTAATAAAGAAACTCTTGTTGTCGCCGGCGAAATAATCGAGCGACTTTCCGAGCAATACAATGCCGAAATTATTCCTGTTGACTCCGAACACAGCGCGATTTTTCAGTCGCTTGTCGGGGAATCTCCCGAGCATATTCGTAAAATTTTACTTACGGCGTCGGGCGGACCGTTTTTTGATAAGCCGGTGGAATATTTAAAGAAAGTTACCGTCGCCGAAGCGCTTAATCATCCCAACTGGTCAATGGGAAACAAGGTTACAATCGATTCCGCCACAATGATGAACAAAGGTTTGGAAGTAATTGAAGCGAGATGGCTTTTTAAACTTCCTCTCGAAAAAATCGAAGTTGTTATTCATCCGCAGTCTATTGTTCATTCCATGGTGGAATTTATTGACGGCTCGATAAAAGCGCAGCTCAGCTCTCCCGATATGAAAGTACCGATTCAATACGCGCTGACTTATCCCGAGAGGTTTAAGAGTAATTTTGTTTCGACTGAATTCCCGGAAATTCATAAACTTACTTTTTTTAAACCCAATTTGGAAAAGTTCGAGAATCTCCGGCTCGCTTTCAATGCGCTTAAGTCGGGGGGAAATTCGCCCTGTATTTTGAACGCTGCAAATGAAATCGCAGTGGAAAACTTTTTGAAAGGAAAAATTACTTTTACGGAAATTTCCGATTATGTAAAAAAAGCTTTGGATGAAATTGAATATGAAAATTCGATTGGTTTGGAAGAAATATTCGAGTGCAATCGAAAAACCAGAAATTATATTACAAGTTTAATTAATAAGGATAAAAATTAATGGATTACATCTTATATTTTATTTTAACGATTGGTATTCTCGTTACGATTCACGAGTTCGGTCATTTTGCGGCGGCTCGCTTAAGCGGAATGAGAACCGATGTTTTTTCAATCGGCTTCGGAAAACGAATCTGCGGCTGGAATAAAGTTCAGGGATTCACCTGGGGAAAATTGCCCGAGGACGTCGATTTGCAAGGTCATACGGATTACAGACTCGCGATTCTTCCGCTCGGCGGTTACGTTAAAGTAGCAGGAATGGTGGACGAAAGTTTTGACACGGAATTTGCCGATAAACCACCGCAGCCGTGGGAGTTCCGGGCAAAATCGACGCCGAAGAAAGTCTTTGTTTTAATCGCCGGCGTTCTGATGAACCTTCTCCTTACAATCGCTATTTTCTGGGGAATAAATTATTTCCAGGGCAAGCAGGTAATTCAAACAACCGAAATAGGCGTTATTCCCGACAGCACTTCGGTTTACAATCTCGGTTTCAGAAGCCACGATAAAATTTTGCAGGTAAATAAAGCGGCTGTTACCAACTGGGATGATGTGATGCAGGATTTGGTAATGGCAAATACGGAAAAGGTTACCGTCGAAGTTCTGAGAAACGGTAAAACCGTAACGCTTTCAATTCCCACGCAGGTAATCAGAAATTTATCACAGAAAGGAATGTTCCTTCCGATAGGCAACACGCTTCCTGCGATTAATGCGGTTATGGATAATTCCCCCGCCGAAGATGCGGGATTAAAAGACGGCGACATTTTCCTTTCGATTAACAACGAACCGGTAAAGACGGTTGACGACGTAATCAGAATCGTTTCATCGCATAAGGATAAAACCATTCCGATTACGGTGCTGCGCGAAAAAGATACGCTGACGTTTAAAGTTACTCCGAGTTTGGAAGGAATGATAGGCGTTGCTTTGGCTAACGCTTACACGGGAAAAATCACATATAAAAAATATGGCGCGTGGGAATCTTTCGTAAAAAGTTTGAAGGATATTGAAAATTATACCGTACTTACCTACGAAATGTTTGCAAAAGTGATTTCCGGGAAAATAGCGTTCGGTTCGGCTTTCGGAGGACCTGTAAAAATCGCCAAGTTCGCGGTTAAATCCGCAGAAGGCGGTTGGGTTACGTTCCTCTATTTCCTTGCCGCGCTAAGTTTAAGTTTGGCAATAATCAACATTATTCCTTTCCCCGGATTGGATGGCGGACATTTGGTAATTGTGCTGATTGAAGGAGCGATAAAACGGGAGCTTCCGATTAAAGCCAAAATGCTGATACAGAATATCGGCTTTGTTCTTTTACTGATTGCAATGGCGTATATTATTTACAGCGATTTGATTAGTATGTAATTTGTTAATGGTCATTGGACATTAGTTATTATAATACTTTGTATAACCCCTTGATATGTCATTCTGAATGGAGCGAAGCGAAATGAAGAATCTCAAAACCGGTAATTATACCGAATTTAGAGATATTTAGGACGGCTTACACCGTCCTCAATATGACAAATTTAGGTTTTGCAAAGGTCTCCAATAGTCATTTGATGTTAGTTACAAGGGGATTTTCGGGTTTAATTTTTATCTGTAAAAATCCCCTTTTTCCGTGTTATCCGTGTTCTATAAATCTTAAGCAAGGACTAATATGTTAAAACTATATATAACGATTTTTTCGGTTGCGGTTTTATTTACATCCGTAGGATCAGCTTCAAGTTTAGAAAATATTTTAACCGGAAATCAAATCGCGGAAGGAAAATCATTTACCGTAAAAATATCAACAGATAAAAATGACATCAATGGGGAGAAAACGAAGATGAAAAATCGAGAAACCGCCGTTCTGGGCGCAGGATGTTTCTGGTGTGTAGAGGCAATTTTTCAGAAACTGAAAGGCGTGATTTCCGTTGAACCGGGATATACCGGCGGGACGGTTGCAAATCCGACATACGATGAAGTATGCAGCGGAAAAACAGGACACGCCGAAGTTGCGAAAATCGTTTTTGATTCGACAAAAATAAGTTACAGGGAAATACTTGATGTTTTCTTTGAAATTCACGACCCGACAACTTTGAACCGGCAGGGAAACGACATCGGCGAACAATACCGTTCCGCTATTTTTTACGCCGACGAACGGCAAAGGAAAATAGCCGAAGAAACCGTAAAGCGACTTGAAACGGAAAAAGTTTACGATGCGCCGATAGTTACAGAAATTGTTCCGCTCGAAACTTTTTATCCGGCTGAAAATTATCATAAAAATTATTATGAAAACAATAAGGATAAACCTTACTGCCGGTTTGTTATTTCTCCCAAGGTGAAAAAATTTGAAAAGAAATTTTCGGGGAAACTGATAAAATGAAAAAGAGAGCGTTAATTACCGGCGCAAGCAGCGGAATAGGGAGAGAATTTGCGAGAATTCACGCGAAAAAAGGAGGCGATTTGGTAATAGTTGCCCGCTCCGAGGACAAATTGAATTTGTTGAAAAAAGAGCTGTCAGAGAAATACGGAACCGAAGTTAAAGTTATTGTGAAAGATTTATCTCAACCGGATGCGGCTAAAGAAATTTACGATGAAATAATCAATGATAATATTGAGGTTGATTTTCTGATTAACAACGCCGGTTTCGGCGGGCGCGGACTTTTTTACGAAAGGGATTGGGAAAAGGATTTTGCAATGATAAATGTAAATATTGTCGCATTAACCGCGCTGACGCGGTTTTTTCTTCCCCGTTTCGTGGAAAGAAACAGCGGAAGAATTCTGAATGTTTCCTCTACCGCCGGATTGCTTCCCGGTCCGCTGCAAGCCGTCTATTTTGCGACAAAAGCTTATGTAACTTCTTTCAGCTATGCAATTGCCGAAGAACTTGCCGGAACCGGTGTAACCGTAACCGCTCTTCTTCCGGGCGCTACCGCAACGCAATTTTCCTCTACGGCGGGATTGGAAAAAACGGATTTGTTTAAAAAAGCTTACAGTCCGTTTGATGTTGCGCTAAAAGGCTACAACGGAATGCTGAAAGGAAAGCTGAATGTAATTGCCGGAGTTGGGATTTCGCAGAGAATCCAGCTGGCTTTGATTCCCTTTTCACCTAAAAAAATCGTTATGAAACAGATGAAAAATATGCAGAAGATTCGTGAATAGCAGATAGAACACGGATAACACGGAAAAATCAGATTTTCACTGATATACGACGAAGGCGGAGCGACGGAAGAATCTTAAATCCGGTAATTAAACCGAACTTCGAGATGTTGCGGATAACTTACACCTACGCTGTCGCGAACCCAATATGACAATTCTATGTTTTGCAAAGTTTTCGGTAACTTATTTTTTCAATAACATTAATTCTACCGATTCTAAAACTCTCCTGGCGATATCGAGGCACGCGTTCGTAATTTCTTTATCGGGATAAAAATTCGGCAATGCACTTCCGATAGGGTATTTGGAAGGCAAATAGATACTATCGAGCAAATCAATTTCGTCGTCTGTCAGTTCTATTTTAATATGGTTTGTATCTAAAATATTTTTTAGTTCTAAAATACTATGCGATTTTTTCAATCCGATTGCAAATTCAATAATTAAAGATTTAAGTGATTTCTCAATAGATTGTTGGATGTTTTGCAACGCAGGGTTAAACAGTTCATTGTCCGATAAAACTTTTGCCGCTTCAAGATTTTCTTTAGCGTACTTTAGCCATATCTTAGTTTCCTCTTTCATAAATTACCTCGCCGCTTTCAATTTCATTTAACACAAAATCATTTGACCTTTGTGAAATAATTGGGAAAACATCTACTGGAATGCTTTTGGAAATTTCTCTTATTGCTTTCCTGTACTTCAAGGATAAACTTAAATACGTTTCATTGCTATTCTGAAAAATTGCCAAATCAATATCTTTAGGATTTTCCGAGTTTACAAAGGATCCGAAAATAATTATTTTATCGATTTCCTTACGGTGGCTTAACTTCTCAACAATCTTTTTTTTAATGTTTTCTTTTTCGTTTGGCGATAAGTTCATTTATGGCACTCATATTTATTTTCTCTATCGCTAAAATAATAAATTCTAACTAATCCGTTTCAATATACATGCAAAATATAAGATGAAAAATATGCAGAAAATTCGCGGATAGCCGATAGAACACGGATAACACGGAAAAATCAGATTTTCACGGATATACGACAAAGGAGAACGTAAAACTAATGACCAATGACCAATGACCGCTGACCGATTACTTCTCTCTTTTTCTATTATATTCCCGTAAAAACCTTTCTATTTATCTTAAATGTTTATAATTTTAAAACTACAATGAAAAAAGATAAGTATCTCTACTTTTGCTACTTTTTTATTAAATCTATTAAATCAGAGGTGTCAAATGGCAACAAATAAAATCATCTGGACAAAGACCGACGAAGCTCCGTTACTTGCTTCATATTCCCTGCTTCCGATAGTTAAAGCTTTTACAAAAGGTACCGGAATTGAAATCGAAACTAAAGATATTTCCCTTGCCGGAAGAGTGATTGCAAACTTTCCCGAAAGACTTCCCGAAGAAAAACAAGTTCCCGATTTTCTTGCAGAGCTGGGAAAAATTGTTAAAACTCCCGACGCTAACGTAATTAAATTGCCCAACATCAGCGCTTCGATTCCACAATTGAGCGCGACAATTAAAGAGCTGCAATCTAAAGGTTACGATATTCCCGATTATCCCGAAGAACCGAAAAACGACAAGGAAAAAGAACTTCAGAAAAGATTTGCGAAAAATCTCGGCTCGGCGGTTAACCCCGTTTTGCGCGAAGGAAACTCCGACAGACGCCCCGCCGCCGCAGTTAAAAACTTTGCCAAGAAAAATCCGCATAAAATGATGAAGCCGTGGCCCGAATCAGGCTCCAAAACCCGCGTCGCTCACATGAACGATAACGATTTTTACGGCAACGAGGTTTCCGTTACAATGGATAAAGAAACCGATGTTAAGTTTGTTTTTGAAAACGCCAACGGCGAAGAAACCGTTTTGAAAGATAAGCTCCATCTTCTCGAAGGAGAAGTTTTGGATGCAACGGTTATGAACGTTGCCGCTCTCAGAAAATTTTACGCTGAGCAGATTGAAGAAGCCAAAAAAGACGACGTTCTTCTTTCGCTTCACTTAAAAGCAACGATGATGAAAATCTCCGACCCGATTATGTTCGGACACGCCGTTTCTGTCTATTTTAAAGACGCTTTGGATAAACACGCCGAAACGCTTAAAGAGATTGGAGCCAATGTTAACAATGGTTTGGCGGATATTTTGAAAAAGCTTGATAAACTCCCTGAAGATAAGAAGAATGAAATTATCGCCGATATTAACAAAGTTTACGAAACTCGTCCCGATTTGGCAATGGTCGGAGGCGGAAAAACAAATCTGCATGTGCCCAACGATGTAATTATCGACGCTTCCATGCCGGTGGTTATCCGCGACGGCGGAAAAATGTGGAACAAAAACGACGAGCTGCAGGACACGCTTGCAATGATTCCCGACAGAACTTATTCCACATTTTACCAGGTTGTAATTGAAGACGCGCAGAAAAACGGACAGTTTGATCCTTCCACGATGGGAAATGTTTCAAATGTCGGATTGATGGCGCAGAAAGCCGAAGAATACGGCTCTCACGATAAAACATTCGAAGCCCCCGATTTCGGTAAAATTAAAATTGTTGATTTTGACGGAAACATCGTGCTTGAACGACCTGTCGAAAAAGGAGATATTTTCCGCGGCTGCCAGGCTAAAGATATTCCGATTAAGGACTGGGTGGGATTGGCTGTTCGCCGCGCTAAAGCGACAGGCTCGCCCGCTATTTTCTGGCTCGACGAGAACAGGGCGCACGACGCTGAAATGATTAAAAAAGTAAAAAAATACCTTCCGGAACATGACACAACCGGATTGGACATTAGAATAATGGCTCCCGACGATGCAATGAGATTTACGCTTGAGAGAGTCCGGAAAGGTTTGGATACAATTTCGGTAACCGGAAATGTGCTTCGTGATTACCTTACCGATTTGTTCCCGATTCTGGAACTCGGCACAAGCGCAAGAATGCTTTCAATCGTTCCTTTGCTCGCAGGCGGCGGACTGTTTGAAACCGGCGCGGGCGGTTCCGCTCCGAAACACGTTCAGCAGTTTTTGAAAGAAGGACATCTGAGATGGGATTCCCTCGGCGAGTATTGCGCGCTGGTTCCCTCCTTTGAGATGATCGCCGAAAAAGATAAAAACGCAAAAGCCGCCGTTTTGGCGGAAACATTGGATGTCGCCGTCGGCAAATATCTTGAAAACGGAAAAATGCCTTCCCGCAAAGTTAATGAAATAGATAACCGCGGAGCCACATATTATCTGGCAACCTACTGGGCTGAAGCTCTTGCCGCTCAGGATAAGGACGCCGAACTGAAGGAGCGTTTTACAAAAGTCGCAGCGGATTTGAAGGCAAACGAGGAAAAGATAACCTCCGAATTGCTTGCCGCGCAGGGTTCGCCCGTTGATATTGGCGGCTACTATCTGCCTGATGATAATCTGGCTGAAAAAGCGATGCGCCCGGGCGCGACATTAAACGCAATTATTGATAATATGTAACGGAAGAATTAAATAAATTATCGTTTACAAAGCTGTCGGGGATTGTTTTCTCGACAGCTTTTTTTATTATGTGAGACGGTAAAACGCAAGACATAAAATCCAATTCCGTGTTGTCATTCTGAGTTCCGCAGAATGCGGAGCGAAGAATCTCCTATCGAGAATTTAAGCTATTCAAAATTTTTCACCTTTTTGCAAAAGATAAGATAAAAGCAAGACAGTGTTGTAGCGTAGATTGCTTGCAATCTGCGAAAAACAAACGCTAGATTATCTTTTACTACAGTATTTGTTCAAACATTTCGCTTTCAAGCGCAATTCCCTGACAGATTAACGGCAAACCGGAAAAAGTAAATTTCCTCAGAAACCGCTTGATTTAACGATGAAAATTCTCTAATTTATTTCACAAATATGAGGTTTTTAATGGGCGTCGCCGAATTAAAATTTTTCAAAACAGAACACTCACTGACGAGTGTGAAAAATCAAAGTAAATCACTTAATCCTTTCTCGCTTACGGCAGATCTATTTCAACAAAAACACAATATTTATTCCGCAACAATTAAGAACCCCAAAAGTAGATTTATCAAGATTAAAAAACTAATATACGAACTTATGTTTAACATATATTCCCGATAAAAACATAGAAAGGAAAATGCAAACACAAAACGCTATTGATTATATAAAAGAACATTGTTCATTTAATAAAAATGAACGGTATCAATGGTTACGGGAATTAATAGATCTTACACTTGGAGACAAAATAACCGATGATAAAATCGAAGAAACGGTAAAATCTTTACTAAAATTTGAAGATGAAGAAATTGATATTGGTTTACCACTTGAAGAAATTGAAGAGAATGAGGATTTACAAGATGGACTGCTCCCAAATTTTACGGATTTAAAGAAACATTTTCAAACACTTTTAACTAAATTTAAATACAATTAAAATATTTTTATTTTGCTTAAACTAAATAACATACATAAATCTTTCGGCGATAGAAAAATTCTTTCCGGATTAAACCTTGAATTGAATTCCGGGCAAATCTATTCCCTAATGGGAGCTAACGGAGCCGGTAAGACAACTTTGTTTAATATTTTAACCGGTTTCTTGCGAGCAGATAACGGAACCGTTTTATTTAACGAAAGAAACATTACTGATTGCACACCTATTAAAATTAACCGGCTTGGAATTACAAGAACTTTTCAAAATTTAAGATTGATAGAAGGATTAACCGTAAAAGAAAATATTCTCCTTTCTTTTAAAGGGAATAAAGGCGAAAGTATTTTTAGCGCTTTACTTCCGCAAGTTATGTTAAAAGATTATTATAATTCGTTTAATATAAATGCCGATCAAATTATTAAACAAATATTTCTTAGTGATGTTGCAGGAAATATGGCAAGTGAAATATCTTACGGACAGCAAAAGCTTTTAACTTTAGGCTGCTGCTTAGCAAACAATGCGAAACTTTTTTTGTTGGACGAGCCGGTTGCCGGAATTAACCCGGACTACCGAAAAAAAATTGCATCACTGTTGACAGATATTAAGGCAAAAGGCAAAACAATTTTACTTATAGAACACAATGCGGATTTTATTAATTCTATTAGCGATAAAATATTTTTCTTATCCAACGGAAAAATTACAGAGTTTGATAACTATCAAGAGTTAAAGAATGATTCATTTGTGCAGGAAGCTTACCTTTGAGTTTTTTAAAAGTAAATAAAGTCTCTGCCGGTTACGGCAAAAAACAAGTTCTCTTTGATGTTTCTTTTGAAATGAATAAAGGAGAAACCCTACTGTTAATAGGCTCCAACGGAAGCGGAAAAAGTACATTGCTTAAAGTTATTTACGGATTGCTTAAACCTTGGAACAAAGAAGCAAAAATAATTTTTAATAACGAGAACATCACAAACAACAAACCGGTGCAGCTAATTAAAAAAGGAATGGTTTACATACCGCAGCAAAACGAATTGTTTGAAGAACTAACCGTAATTGAAAACATAGAAATTGCCGGAATGCAGACCGTAGAAAAGAAAGAATTAAAAAGCAGAATTGAAGAAACTTTAGAGCAATTACCAATACTTAAAAACTTAAGTAAACAAGAATGCGGCAAACTCAGCGGCGGCGAGCGTAAACAAGTAAGCCTTGCAATGGCATTGATTAATAAACCAAAGTTGATTATTTTTGATGAACCGCTTGCGGGAGTTAGTCCGAGAAACTTAAACGATATTATTTTGCAGATTAAAAAATTAAAAGAAACCGGCATTTCTATTTTACTTGTTGAACACAGAGTAAAAAATGTTTTTGATATTGCCGATAAAGTTGTAGGCTTAAAACTTGGGAAAATTTATAAAGAAGATTTATTAACCATTGAACAAACTAATGAGGTGATGGTGTGAAAAAAGGATTTTTAATTGGAATAGTTTTATTAGTAATTATTTTGATTGGGTATTTGTTTTTTTCTCAAGGAACACTCAAGAAGAGTAATGAAATCAATATTGGGGTTATTTTACCACTGTCAGGGCCCGCATCAGAAATTGGGAAAAATATATTAGATGGTATTAATATAGCGAAGAAAATTGATGATGAACAAAATATTATTAAATATAAAATTGTAGTTGAAGATAGTAAAATTGAACCAAAGCAAGGGATATCTGCGGCTTCTAAGTTAATAGATATTGATAAAGTAAAGGCTATTATAGGTGTAGCGGCATCTCCTATTGCATTAGCGGTAGCTCCAATTTGTGAAAAAAATAAAATAATAATGTTATCATCAACAGCATCTACTCCGTTACTTACCAGTGCTGGAGACTATATTTTTAGAATTTATCCTTCCGATTTATACGATGGCAAAATTCTTGCTAATTTTGCTTTTACAAAGAAAAAAATTAAAACTTTTTCAATTCTATACTTAAACAACGATTTTGGGCAAGGTCTTAAAAATGTTTTTGTAAATAAATATATCGCTTTAGGTGGAAAGATAAATACTTCAGAGTCCTTCTTACCAGCAGATACTGATTTTAGAACAAAATTGTTGAAAATAAAACAATCTAATTCAAGCGGATTATTGATTATTGCAATTGATATGCAATATATAAATATCATTAAACAAATTAGGGAATTAAATATTGATACAGATATTTTTGCACCTGTTACTTTTGATAATACGGATATTTTAAAAACACTTGGAAATGCTGCTAATGGAATAATATATTCACGCCCATTTTATGACTTGTCAAAAAGAACTTCTAAGATTAATCGCTTTATAGATGAGTATAAAAAATTAAAGGGAAAAGAACCATCACTATTAACTGCACTTGGATATGATTCATATGACATAATTGTAAATGCTTTAAGAGAAAATGGAAACAATACTGATAAGGCAAAGGAATATCTTTATTCATTAGATGATAATGGTGTATCTGGAAATATTAAATTCGATAAGAATGGAGATGTTATAAAAAAACTAGAAATAATGATTATAAAAAATAATAAGGCTATACAGTATGAAGAGAACTAAAATTCATTCAAAAAGAAATTCCGATAGCAAAAAGAAACAACACCTGAAAAAAGAAGCGAAAAAAATTTGGGGTATTAGTTCTACAACTAATATTGGAAATTTCTTCATTAGTTGCAGAAAAGGTTTATTGCTGTCAAAAATTGTTAAATAAATCATTATGAAAACTATTTTAGCTAGCGTTCCTCCATGGTACCCGAACCAACCTTATTTAAGTATTCCGTTACTGACAGGGATATTACGAAATGAAGGATATAGAGTTTATCAAAGAGATATAAATCTATCTTTTTTTGACAATTTATTGAGTGAAAAAGAATTAGTGACCCAATTTAGCTCTATTACACAGAATTCTCTCAGTGAAAAAGAGAAATCCCTTTATACCTTAAAAGATTACTTTATCAATAATGTCTTTTTAATGAAATCCCAATTAAGGGACCTTTCTTTTTACAAAAATAAAATCGCTCTAAAAGAAACATTTGAGGATATTGACTTAATATTAAAAACATACCAATTAAATTATAATGATCTCAATATAAGTTTAGGATATATTGAATACAATTTTAATCACTTCAATCCAAACACCATTATAAAGTACATTGACGATAGTAATAATCTATTCAAATATTATTTCGAGAAGTATGAGCTTGATTATTTATTAGAAATCATTCCTGATATATTTGGAATTTCAATTACGATACCGGAACAACTTATCCCAGCATTATCATTTGCGAAAATAATAAAACAATACTCACCTCCAACAAAAATACTTTTAGGTGGTGATTACATCTCAAGAATTTATGAAAAGTTTGTAAAAAATAATTTTTTTGATGAGTTATATGATTTTATACTTATCGGTGAAACTGAAGAATCAATTAAAATACTATTTAAAACATTTTTTGATAAAAATAATAATATATTTGATAATGTTCCAAATTTAATTTGGAAAGACAAATCAAATAAAACACATATAAACAATAAAGAATCAATATCAAAGTATTCTAACAATGTTTATCCGGATTTTGACGGGCTGGAATTAGATAAGTACTTTACTCCTAAATTTATAATTCCTATTGAAGTTTCTAAAGGTTGTTACTGGGGTAAATGTAAATTTTGTGAAATTGCCGGCAAACAATATTTTCAAAAAACTTCAAATAGTTTGTTAAAGGAGATTAAATTTCTTTCTGCAAAGTACAATACTAATTACTTTTCTTTCGTCAGTTCAGCTCCTTCGCCTAAATTACTAAAAATACTTTCAAATTTGCTTATAAAAGAAAATATTAAAATATATTGGTCTGCTATGTTGAGACTTGAACCTTATATTGATAATAAATTTGCAGAAACTTTATATAACGGTGGAATGAAATTAGCAATGATTGGAATTGAATCGGGAAGCCAGAAAACATTAGATGCAATGAATAAAGGACTAAGTATAAAGAATAATAATAAAATTCTTCGTCTTTTATCACGAAACAATATTTTTACTCATTGCTATTTTATGCTAAATTATGAAAACGAAGATGTTTTTGAACAGAAGAAAACTTTTGAATTTATTCAAAATAATAGAAAATACATTAATTCATTATCGATAACTGATTATGTAAAGCCAATTTTTAAGGAGAATGATTTAAATAATTTTAATATATATTTGGATAATTCTTTGCCTAAAACAAATACTTTAATACAAAGTAATAGATATTTTATTGAAGATAAAAATCCGATATTTCATATAAACACTTATTTGGTAATAAATGCATGAAAATGAATATGAGTACAAAAGCAAGCACGGAACTGCAAATCTTACAAAAAGTTATTGAAAAATGGAATGACAAAATTGAAAAAAGTCATCCACAATTTTGGAAATCATTGGCAAATAGTTATTACAATCTTGAAAGTAGTGCTATTGATGACCAAAAGTTTCTATCAACTATATCATTTTACCCGGATTTAATGGAACAATTAATCGATTCCTTAAGTAATACTAAATTAGAAATCATCTTTTTTTCAACTCTCCTACCAAGACATTTTTGGAATTTCCCAATAATTAAGCACTTACGTGAGAAAAGGACAAACAATAATTCGTCGTCGCACAATTATTATTTTTCAAGATGCCCAAAATTTCTTGAAACATATAGAGAAAGGATTGAAAACCTAATTCAAGGGAATGGTATCAAATTAACGCGAGTTACTTTTATTGCCGACAAAGAAATGTATTTTAGAAATACTCGACTTTTCTCATTAAATGATTTTAGAAAGGATGATAAATATTCCATAGATAATAAACAACAAATCCATTGGGCTGATTTGTATAATAAGTCTACATTCAACAGAATAAATGAATATTCTTCAGGAGTTGACAAAAAGACATTAAAATTATTCTTTGATACTGATATTTCTTCCAACGTAAACGGTCTAAAAAATGAAGAATTGAACAACATCTTAACTAAACTAGTAAATTCAAATGAATATTTTTATAATTTTAGTCAAATTGAGGATAAAAATACCGATCAAACAGTATTAAAGTATTACTTAAATAAGTTACATAGTCAGGAAAGTTCAAGATTATTTATTATTGGGAAGAATAATAAGAATAGCGTTAAACTATTTGGCAATCAATATCAAAAACATTTTGTTAAAAATTTAAGCTTATCTGATGAATTCAGCCCGAATCTTGGAATAATTAAAATTACCCAGAATACGGATGTTAAAACAATAATTTTAAATACATATATGGATATAGTAAAGAATATTGTAAAAATGGAAGTAATTACTCAAGGAGATGATAAATATGAATTATTAAACAGTGACATAACATATATATTGCAAGAGACAAAAAATCAGACACCTTTATTCTCTAAGCTGCAAACTGAAGAAAAATCAACGGTTGATTATGAAAGCGGTAATTGAAATGACAGAAGTAGAATTAAATAAAAAGTTTGTCTCATTAAAAGCTCCGTATTATGACATTATTGAAACTACATTGGAAAATTTATCCCAGAAAGAGTTGCGAGAATATATTGATAAAATTATTAAATTAATTAATGATTATGTATTCATTCAAGGTGAGGCTCATGAATTAAAAGGTAAGAAAAAGGGAAAAGACCTAGAATCTGCTAATACATTGTTTTCTAACTGTGATATTTTTATTAGCCATTTAAATCCCAAATTATCTAAGGCTTCTTTTTTGTTAAACCAAAAAATAGACAAATCTTCTGTTCATCGTGATTTTTTGCTATTAATTTTCTCTATTTTGTTAAGTGTTTTAATTTCCGTGTTCTTGCCTACAATACAGTCTTTTTTGGGTCAAAACCCAAATATTAAAATAGAAAACGATCTCGAAAATATTAAAGTGTTATTAATTAAAAATTTGGAGATAAATAATGAAATCAAAAAAAGCCTTGATGTATTAGATTCAAATATATCGAAATTTGACTTTGTTGATGTAAACAAAAAATCACATCGAATTTCAAAGTCTTTTGATAATAACAAAACTAATTTTGATAGCCTTGCTCCTGGTGTATTAAAATCAAATTCAAAGTTTTATAAAAAGTAATTTGTTGTTAAAATGCAATTCATTATAAACATTTTTCTTTCTTTTTCCATCTATTCTCTTTTAATAATTTCTTTTTCTATTATTTACCAATCAGTAAAATTTTTTCATTTTGCCCACGCAATAACAATAACCCTCGGTGCATATTTAACTCTTCTCTTTTCAATTCAACTTGGGTTTAGCTTTTGGTTCGCAATTCCCTTGGCAATAATTGGGGCTGTTTTAATTAGTGTAATTACAGAACTAAGCATCTATAAACCATTACGTAAAATAGAAACGTCTTCTTGGAATATGTTAATTGCTTCTTTGGGGCTGTATGTAATATTGCAAAACTTAGTCTCGTTAATTTGGGGAGACGACACAAAAAGCATTCGCACTTGGCCGGTTAAAGTCGGCAACGAAATTTGGGGTGCTTACATTACAAATGTTCAGATTATTACAATTGTTGTTAGCATAGTTTTATTTATTGCAACAATTTTATTTTTACAATATACATCTCTCGGCAAACAGATAAGAGCTGTTTCTTCAAACTCGGAGCTAAGTAATATTTTCGGTATCAGCTCGGACAGAGTTATTTTATGGAGTTTTATTATCGGCTCTGCTCTTGCCGCAATTGCCGGTATTTTAATTGCCTTGGATACCGATATGACGCCGACAATGGGATTTCATATTTTTCTTTATGCAGTTGTTGCAATGATAATAGGCGGAGTCGGCAACTACAGTGGGTTAATCGGCGGAGCGCTGCTGCTTGCAACCGCACAGCATCTTTCGGCTTACTACATAGACAGCAAATGGATGGACGCAACGGCTTACATAATTTTAATTTTGTTCCTAATCTGGAAACCGCTTGGGTTTAGCGGTAAAAGACTAAAAAAAATAGATATTTAGTTATTAGTTTTGAGTTATCAGTATTTAGCGCTTTAATTTAAGCAGTGTGAAAAATAATATGAAAGATATTTCGGAAAAAAAATACAATGGCTTGGTTTCTGCAATAGAAACTTTATTAAAAGATTCTCGTTCAAAAATTGTTCGGGAAGTAAACCATACCATTGTAATTACCTATTGGCATATTGGACGATATATTGTTGAGTACGAACAAGGCGGTGAACAAAAGGCAGAATACGGGACTGTATTATTAAAAAGGTTGGCTGTAGATTTGACAAAATCTCTTGGTAAGGGCTATTCCTGGCGTAATTTATACAATATGAAACAATTTTATAGCCTTTTCCCAATTTTGCAGACAGTGTCTGCAAACTCAAAACTATCAAAAGTGCAATCAGTGGTTGCACAATTATCGTGGTCACATTTTGTAAGATTGCTAAGTGTAAAAAATGAAGATGAGCGTAATTTTTATCTAATAGAAACAGCAGAAAACAATTGGTCTGTTCGTGAACTCGACCGTCAAATAAATAGTTCGCTGTTTGAACGGTTGCTGTTAAGCAAGGATAAAAAGGGAGTTAAATCACTATCGGAAAAAGGGCAAATTATAGAAAATATAAACGATGCCCTAAAAGACCCTTATGTTTTAGAGTTTCTCGGACTTGAAGAATCTTTTAAATATTCCGAAAGCGATTTGGAAACCGCAATAATAAACAATTTGGAAAAATTTCTTTTAGAACTTGGTAAAGGATTTTCATTTGTTGCACGGCAGCAGAGATTTACTTCCGGAACAGAACATTTACGCATTGATTTGGTATTTTATAATCGTTTATTAAAATGTTTTGTCTTGTTCGATTTGAAAATAGGTAAAATTACACACGGCGATATCGGACAAATGCAAATGTATATAAATTATTACGATAGAGAAATAAAATTGGAAGAAGAAAATCCGACTATCGGTATTTTACTCTGCAAAGAAAAAGACGATTTTGTTATTGAATACACGCTACCCGAAGATAACAATCAAATATTTGCAAAAGAGTATCAATTGTATTTACCCAACAAAGAAGAATTGAAAAATTTATTAAAAAAGTATCTTTAATCATTCGTGTAAATTAGTGGAATTCGTGTCTTGGAATATATTTTACATTTAATCATATTTATTTTAATCTACATTTTACTTGCTCAAAGTTTGAGTTTAGCAGCGGGCTATTCAGGATTAATTTCACTTGCCCACGCCGGATTTTACGGAATAGGAGCTTACACAACCGCTTTGTTATCGGTAAATTACGGACTGCCGTTTCTTATTACACTTCCCTTGGCAATGCTTTTATGCGGTATTACGGCAATTATTGTTTCAACAATTTCACTTAGAACGGTTGACGATTATTTTATAATTATTACTCTCGGAATTCAAGTTGTAGTTTTTTCTATTATGAATAATTGGCAATCACTTACACGAGGTCCGCTTGGCATACCCGGAATTCCGGCATTAGAGATTTTCGGTTTTCAGTTTAATGATAAAGTTTCCTTTTTATTTCTCAGTCTTTTTTTTGTTGTTATTGTTTGGTTTCTGTTGCACAATATCAGCCGTTCGCCTTTCGGAAGAGTTTTAATTGCATTAAGCGAGGATGAGATATTCACTCAAAGTCTTGGGAAAAATGTTTACAAAGCAAAGATTATTTCGTTTACAATAAGCGCTATGTTTGCGGCTATTCCGGGAGTTTTATACGCACATTATATTAGTTACATAGACCCGACAAGTTTCACAATAAATGAGTCTATATTTATTCTAAGTATAGTAATAATTGGCGGAATGAGAAATATGTGGAAGATTGCCGGAGCCGCTGCGTTTCTTGTATTGCTTCCAGAAGCATTACGTTTTCTTGGCATGCCTAACAATGTTGCAGCCAATATGCGACAGATAATCTACGGAGCTATCTTAATATTTGTAATATTCAGAAGCGGTGAGAAACTCACTCCGGTAAAAGTGAGTAATTAATAGAAGAATTGGTCTAACTGTTACTAACAAAAGCTATAAGCAATAGCTGAAAAACGCTACTGCTCATAGCAAGATCGTTCTGTGCAAGGTGTAGCAAAGACTTACAAAATAAAATTTGAGAACCAATAAAGAAATTAATCCAATATATGTATCTTTGTAGGAAAAGAGATTAAATGCAAGAAAGTCAAAATGTTGAATGGAAGGAAACTTGGAAAGATGAATATCTGAAATGGATTTGCGGCTTTGCTAATGCATCGGGCGGAAAGATTATTATTGGGAAAAATGACAAAGGAGAAGTTGTTGGAGTTAAAAACTCAAAAAAACTTCTTGAAGATATTCCAAACAAAGTAAAAGACGTTCTTGGGATTTTAGTTGACGTAAATTTACATAAAACCAGAAAGGGTGATTATCTTGAAATTGTTATTGAACCACAACCTTTTGCCGTTAATTATAAAGGACAATATTTTTACAGGAGCGGTAGCACACGGCAAGAATTAAAAGGTGTTGCGTTAGATAAATTCTTACTTGAAAAGAAAAGTAGAACTTGGGATAGTGTGCCAATTCCCATAATTACAATAACGGAACTAAAAAACGAAACACTCGATTTATTCAAAAAATTAGCGGTTAAAAACAAAAGAATTGATGAAAATGTTTTAAATGAAAACGACGAAAATGTTCTTGAAAATTTAAAATTATTAGAAAAATCTGTATTCAAAAGAGCTGCGGTACTGCTTTTTCATCCCGACCCCGAAAATTTTGTAACAGGAGCATTTATTAAAATCGGTTATTTTCAAACAGATACAGAATTGATTTTTCAAGATGAAGTTCACGGAAATTTATTTGAGCAAGTTGAAAAAACAACCGAAATTCTTTTTACCAAATACATTAAAGCAATAATTTCTTATGACGGTATTCACCGAATTGAAAATTACGAATACCCGAAAGAAGCAATTCGGGAAGCATTGCTAAATGCCATTGTTCATAAGGATTATGCGTATGGATTCCCAGTTCAAATAAGTGTTTACAATGATAAATTAATGATTTGGAATGAAGGAAGGCTTCCTGAAAATTGGACAGTCGAAAAATTATTACAAAAGCATTCATCAAAACCGCGTAATCCTGATATTGCAAATGCATTTTTTCGAGCTGGTTATATTGAAGCTTGGGGACGTGGAACTATAAAAATTGTGGAACAATGTCAAAAACATGGACTACCAATCCCTGAATTCAAGAACGATGGCAGTGATTTTTGGATAACTTTCAAAAAGGATATTTTTAATAAAAGAGATTTGGAAAATCTTAAACTTAACGAAAGACAGATAAAAGCAGTTTTGTACGTAAAAGAAAAAGGAAAAATATCAAATAAAGAATATCAAATATTGAATAATTGTTCACGAAATACAGCCAGTAATGATTTATCAGAATTATTGAAAAAAAACATTTTAATATCCAGTGGAAAACATGGAGCAGGAAGCTTCTATGAACTAAAAAAATGATTGCACAATAATTGCACATATTGCACAATTAAAAAAATAAAAATGATTGCAAGAATTTGGAACGGAAAAACGAGAATTGAAGATTTTGAAGAATACACGGAATTTATGAAGTCAAGAGCAATTCCGGATTATAAGAAAACAAAGGGATTTGTAAAGCTAACTTTTTTAAGAAACACCAATGATGATATCGGACATTTTAAATTGATTACGTTTTGGGAAAATCTTGAAGTGATTAAAAATTTTGCCGGAGAGGATTTTGAAAAAGCGAAATATTATCCGGAAGACGAGAAATTCCTGTTAGAATTTGAAGAAAAAGTAACACATTACGAAGTGTTTGCCGAATAAAGCCGACTGCACAAACGCGTTGGCTGCTGACTACCAAACGATAGCCGGTGCGCCATCCGCCCGTTCTCGTTCCGCCCAAATCCCGAAAGATTTCGGGATTGTTTCGGTTCTGTTCACAAGTAAATTAAGGCTCGCTGAAAAACTTAAGCCCTGCCTTTTGCCTGATCGTTCGGATACAATTCTCCCGCAGGGCGAAAAATTTTCCTTCGCCGTGTGATTAATTTATTTCATGAAAATAAAAATTATTCATAAATTATACTTTCACAAAAATTAATAATCTGAATTATGAAAATTAGAACGCGAGTTAACGAACTTTTCGGAATCGAGTACCCGGTTGTTCAGGGCGGAATGGTTTGGGTTTCCGGGTGGAAACTTGCTTCCGCGGTTTCAAACAGCGGCGGACTCGGATTAATCGGCGCCGGCTCGATGAAGCCCGAGCTGCTTGCCGAGCACATTCGTAAATGCAAATCCGCAACCGGAAAACCTTTCGGCGTAAATCTTCCGATGCTACGGAAAGATTCCGACGACTTGGTCAAAACCATAATTGACGAGAAAGTTAAAATTGTTTTTACGTCCGCGGGGCATCCCGGGAAATATATTGAACAATTTAAATCCAACGGAATAACGGTTGCGCATGTCGTATCCAACTTAAAGCAGGCGAAAAAAGCCGAGAGCGTCGGGTGCGACGCCGTAGTAGCCGAAGGAGTTGAAGCGGGCGGACACAACGGTCCCGACGAACTGACGACGCTCGCCCTTCTTCAGATTGCGGCTCCGGAAATTTCAGTCCCTTTAATCGCCGCGGGAGGAATAGCTTCGGGACGCGGAATGCTTGCCGCTCTTGCGCTCGGAGCCGAAGGCGTTCAAATCGGGACGCTCTTTGCCGCGACAGAGGAATCTTCGGCGCATGAAAATTTTAAGAACGCGCTTGTTAACGCGGGTGAAAGGGACACAGTTTTAATTTTAAGAAAACTTGCCTTTGCACGCGTAATTAAAAACGAGTTCTCCGATGAAGTTATTAAAAAAGAGTTTGCCGGTGTCGGAGAAGAAACCTTAAAAAATATTCTCGGGCAAAAAAGGGAAAAACTCGGGATGTTTGATGGCGACCTCAAAAACGGAATGTTAGAAGCGGGCGAAGGCGCGGCGCTGATTGAGAAAATCTCATCGGTAAAGGAAGTTTTTGAAAAACTGATTGAAGAATATGAATCCGCCTTAAAAAAACTAAACGGATTCAGTTCTTAATGTCTTCCGGCGCGCTAAATATCAGCTACCGGTTTTGGTTTGAAAACGGGAAAGAAATTCTCTTTGACGTTGATATCGACGCCGAAACGCTTTTAATAGTTAACGACAATTTCAAAAAGGACGATTGGGCAAAACTGAAAAGTTTCCGGTGCCCCAATTGTCCGCTCGATGAAAAAGCGCATGAATACTGTCCCCTTGCGCTAAGCTTGCGGGAAATTCTGCTGAAGTTTTCAGATGTGCAATCAACGGAAATTACAGATATATTCGTAAAAACCGAGGCGCGAACTTACCACCAGAAAGAAGCGGTGCAACGGGGCTTGAGCAGTCTGCTCGGCGTTGTGATGCCTACAAGCGGCTGTCCTGTTGTCGGCAAATTAAAACCGATGGTTAAATTTCATCTTCCCTTTGCCACATCAGACGAAACCGAGTTCAGGGTTTTTTCCACTTATCTTTTTGCTCAATACTTAAAATATAAAAAAGGTGAAACGCCCGACTGGGAAATGGCTAAATTACAGAAAATTTACGATGAAATTTCAAAAGTCAATCATCATGTTGTTACCAAGATTAGGGAGCTTAGCAGTAAGGACGCCAATTTGAACGCCGTCGTAATTCTCGAAACGTTCTCCGGTTTTGTTTCCATGAGTTTAAGCGATAAGGATTTTTCACATCTCGAAAGTTATTTTGAAGGGTTTGAGTAAGTTACATGAAATTATAGAAGACTTTGCAGAACCCCGAAGTTTGTCATTCTGATCCCGCCTTGGCGGGAGAAGAATCTCAAAACCGGTAATAGTACCAAATTTAGAGATATTTCGGACGGCTTACACTCCTCCTCCTCCGCCTTAGCGGATTGGCGGACTCAATATGACAAATTTAGGTTATGCAAAGGTCTTTATTGCATTAATTGATGATTATATAGACGATACGATATAAGTTTAGCTCCGTAGGAGCAAAATCATTGTAATAAACAAAAAACAACCAATCTTAAGCTTCGTCGGAGCGATACAAAAAATAAAACGGCTGACACATACAAATAGTGTCGCACCTACGGAGCTAATAGATAATAGCACGATTTCGTTTTACAAAGATAACACTCCTACGGAGTTGTTAACCAACTTTTTAAAATTGGAATATTCTCAATAGATGTTTTAAAGTAAGAGGTAAAACAAAAGAGGGGAAATGCAAAAAAAAATTAGCGCTTATCTTTTCTCTTTTTCCTCCATTCCTCCGCCTTAGTACCTTATCTGTAAAATTCGTGTTGTTTTGGGCTGAATATTTCCCCAAATACTCTAAAGTCTTTTATTTGTAGAGTTTTCAGAGATTATTTTTTTGTTCAACTTTTTCTCATGTTGTTTCCGACTTGTCCGGGTTAGGTTTTGCAAAGCTTTCTTATATTTGTTAAAAAAATTAAACCCAAAATTGTCATTAGACAAAAAACCATGTAAGAAAATCTTACTCGTTCTATTTGTAGCGCAGTCCGTCCAAGGCGGAGTTTAGTGAGCTTGCGAACGGTCTCCGCCACGGCGGACTGTGGCTGCAATTTAGCATTATGCTGTTTTTTCGCAGATTGCAAGCAATCTACGTTACAAAAAATAGTATTTTTCTTAAAAATTTTAGATTAGAAAAAATTCTAATGACAATTTTGGGTTAAATTGAACTGCATTCGCAGTTCGTGTTGTTTGGGGATATATCACCTCAATGGGTTTCCCCCATAGTTATTATGAATTTAAGCGCTTCGCGCTTTGGAAGTAAAATATTGAATTATTGAATCTCACGGTTTACAAAAACCGAAGCCGGAAAAATTTTTATTTAAATAAACTAACTGCGAAGCAAGTTAATTCAATAGCCCCCAAATTTCGCATAATATCGAAAAATGAAAATCAATATTTGAAGAAACTAACTGCGAAGCAGTTAAATCAGAATAGCCCCGAATTAAATTCGGGGTTAATGAAGGAAAGGATGAATGCCAACTGCGAAGCAGTTGAACCAACGGAAACACTCTTTTCTATTTCATTAATTTCGAGCGTGCAGTATTATCTTCTCTATGGTTTATATCCTTATTAATCCGGCGATAAAAAACCGTTATTAAGCGGCATAGTTAATTTCCGGATGGTTGAAATATTTTTTAACTCTCTTGCTATTGTTTTGCAACATTGACATATGTTGGTCAACAATTGTTTTTAAGTTC
>WGCV01000013.1 GCA_015493615.1 Melioribacteraceae bacterium | reverse complement strand
TCTGCGCTACAAATAGAACGAGTAAGATTTTCTTACATGGTTTTTTGTCTAAAATTAACAGCTTGGCAGTTAGTTAACCTGTTGTTCTTTAATAACTTAAGTCAACTTTTTCCTAATGGCAGTCATTAGAAATTTTTTGTCTAATAACAATTTTGGGATAAAAATGTAAGTGTCCGCTAATGCGGAAGAGGAAAGAGTTAAGAGAAAAGCAAGACGTGAAACGCAAGATGAAAGCAAAAACCAATTTAGAAGGTGATAAGATACCTACATTATTTGACAACAGATTAAACATGGGAAACAATGACGAGCAAACCCTTGCGGAGAATAAACCTTTTCAGCAAAAAAAATTATTAGAAACCTTTGCATAACCTAAATTTGTCATATTGAGGACGGTGGACGCCGTCCGAAATATCTCTAAATTCGGTGTAATTACCGGTTTTGAGATTCTTCTCCCGCCGTGGCGGAGGATCTGAATGACAAATAAATTGAGTTATGCAAAGCACTCTATTACTCGGCAGCCAATATCATTCCTGAGCTATTGTAAAAGTAAACGTACTCCCTTTTCCTTCCTCGCTTTCCACATATATTTTACCGCCGTGCATTTCCACAAACTCTTTTGAAATTATAAGCCCAAGCCCTGTCCCTTTTTCGTCATTTGTTCCGCGCGTCGTTATATGTTTATCAACTTTGAAAAGTTTTTCTCTTATTTTTTCCGGCATTCCGACGCCTGTATCTTTTACGGAAACTTTTACAAATCCTCCCTCTTTTTCTGCGTTTACCGTAATTGTTCCTCCGGCTTCTGTAAATTTTAAAGCGTTGGAAATCAAGTTTCGTATAACGGTCTCAATCATCATTTTATCGGCTTTAACGATAAAAGACGAAGATAAATTTGTCTGCAGTTCAATCCCCTTTTGTTCGGCATTCGCTCTTAACACGGCAAATATATTCAAAATCAGTTCATACAAATCAAGTTCAACTTTTTCCATTTGAACAGCTCCGCGTTGCAATCGGGACCAAGTTAAAAGATTCTCAAGCAGTTGATATAATCCGAGGATAGCGTCCCGCAGATAGGTAGAATATTCTTTAATTTCTTCCAAGGTAAGCTCATCGGTTTCCTCGGCTAAAATTTCGGAAAACCCGAGAAGCGCGGTAAAGGGACTGCGCAAATCATGAGCGATAATCGAAAAGAATTTATCCTTTTCGGCGACAGCCTGCCTTAATTTGGATTCCGATTCTTCCAACTTTCTGTTTAACTCGATAAACTGGTGCGCTTGTTCTTCAGCCAAATCGCGGTTAACGGCTAATTCCTCCATAGTCCGTTTCATTTCCTCTTCGAGGTAAAGCTGCTCGGTAATTTCAAGCATTGTGCCGATATTTATTTTCTTCCCATTTTCAGAAATCTGAGATAGAAAAAGTTTAAAATAATGCTCTTTGTTTTTTTCAGAGTAAACAGGAATAATATTCTCTTTTCCGAGAGTTTCAATTTCCCTGTTTTCAACCTCGCATAAAATTTTATAAGCCTCTTCGGAAGTGTAGCTTCTCAAATCATCAAAAGGAATTTTTTTGTTTTCGGGAAAAGACAAACCGAATAAACCGGCGAAGGAATTATTGTATTTTATAATATTTTTTGAACCGTCCGAAAAATAGATCGGAAACGGCAGGTTGTTTAAAATATTATCTACAAAAAGAGGGAACATCAATAAATCGGACGAAGAACTTTCTTCACGGGACTTTTCCAAATTCCGAATAATTTCAATCAGCTCTTCTTTTGATTTATTTTCCAGCAAATCCATAGTGTGAATTTTTGTTCATCAAAGTTAAACAAAATCTAAAAAAATTAAAACGTTTTTATTTTGTTCCGATTAATTCTTCTTTCAGTTCTTTCGTAAATCCAATCAGATATGACAATACTTCTTCAGGGTTTTTGAAATTATTGACAAGTTCAAGTTTTATCGAATTCTTGTTTTGAACAAGTTGAAAGTTTTTCCCGAGTCTATTTGTAACAAGATTTATCAACGAAGGAAATTTAACTTCGTAAAAAAGTTTATCATCACCTTTGGGAAGAACGATCATAATTTTTCTCTCGGTAATAATCACTCTCTCAAAGTTTAAGTAGGATGCATAAAATTTGATTACCGCCGCGGCGATCATTCTCTGCGCCATTTCAGGAGGACGTCCGAATCTGTCCTTCATCTCTTCCTTTATTTCATCCAGCTCGTTTATATTTACCATAGAAAAGAGGGAAGTATAAAATCCCAAACGGTCTCCTTGGTTTGGCATATAAGTCTTGGGAATTCCAATTTCAAAATATGTGTCAATCACGCTGTCCGTTCTGTTTATGTGTTCGGGAAGTTCTTTAAACTCCTCTTTAAATTCATCGCTTTTTAGTTCATTAATCGCTTCGTCAAGAAGTTTAAGAAACAAATCGAATCCGACAGCGTTAATTGCGCCGCTCTGTTCTGTGCCGAGAAGATTTCCCGCGCCGCGAATTTCCAAATCGCGCATCGACAAATTAAATCCCGCTCCGACATCGGTATATTCCTCGATTGCCTGCAGACGACGCACCGCTTTCTTTGAAATTGTTTTAAGCGAAGGAACAAGAAAATAAGCGTAGGCTTGTTTTTCGGCTCTTCCGACTCTCCCGCGCAGCTGATGTAATTCAGCCAAACCGAATCTGTCCGCGCGGTTAATAATAATTGTATTTACGTTCGGTATGTCAATCCCCGATTCAATTATTTTAGTCGATATCAGCATATCAAACTTTTTATTCATAAAATCAAAAATCACTTTTTCGAGTTCGGCGGGCTTCATCTGTCCGTGCGCAATTCTAAACGTTACTTCGGGGATGTATTTTTTCAGATAGGATGAAATTTTATATATCGATTGCACTCTGTCGTGAACAAAATAAATTTGTCCGCCGCGCGCCAACTCCTTAAGTATCCACTCGCGAATTTTTTTCACATCAAAAATATCGACCTTTGTATAAATCGGTTGACGGTTAGGCGGAGGAGTTGCAATTATCGACAAATCCCTTGCGCCGAGCAGCGACATATTAAGCGTGCGGGGAATCGGAGTCGCCGTAAGCGTAAGCGTATCAACGTTTGTCCTCATCTTTCTCAGCTTTTCCTTTGCCATTACGCCGAACCTGTGTTCTTCGTCAATTATCAGCAATCCCAAATCCTTAAACTTAACATCTTTGGAAATCAATCTGTGCGTTCCGATTACAACATCGACCTTTCCTTCCGCCAAATCCTTAACTATTTCCATTTGACGTTTTTTGGGCACAAACCGCGAAAGCTCCTCAACGCGAACAGGAAAAGGGGAAAGTCTGTCGCGGAAAGTGTTAAAATGCTGTTCGGCAAGAATTGTAGTAGGCACAAGCACCGCAACTTGCTTCCCGTCGTTTACCGCTTTGAATGCGCTCCTGACCGCGACCTCGGTTTTGCCGAACCCGACATCGCCGCAAACCAGTCTGTCCATTGGGCTTGCGCTCTCCATATCAGCTTTAATCTCGTCCGTTACTTTAGCTTGGTCGGGAGTATCCTCATAATAGAAGGACGCTTCCAATTCCATCTGCCAAACCGAGTCCTCCGAAAAACCGAAGCCTTTTGCCGATTTTCTTTCCGCGTAAAGCTTTATCAAATCCCGCGCGGCGTCTTTAATCCTCTTTTTTACTTTTCTTTTAGACGTTCTCCACTCGGGACTTCCCAATTTTGTCAGTTTGGGAGTTGCGCCTTCTTTGGAAGAAAACTTTTTCACGAGACCCAAAAAATTAAGATTAACGAAAACGACGTCGTCTCCGGCGTAAACAATTTTTAGAGATTCCTGCTCGACCGCCCCGATCTTAATTTTTGTAAGTCCTTCGTATCTCCCGATTCCGAAAGTTTCGTGAACGACAAAATCCCCTTTTTTTAACGATGCGAATTCCTTTGTGCGGGAACGTTTTCTTTTCTGCTTGGACGAAATCTTCGTTCTGTAGGGCTTCCCGAAAATCTTGTAATCGGAAAGTAGAATTATCTTATCCTCCGCTGAAATAAAACCGCTTTTAATCGGCAATACAATTACGCTGATTTTTCCTTCGTCGAAAGCAAAATAAATTTCTTCGGAAAGCTCGGAAAAAAGCTCGGTTAACCGGGATTGCTGAAGCCCGTTCTCGGATGTAATGATTATTCGAAAACCTTTTTTTAGATACTCCTCAAAAAAGCTTGTCAGCAGCTTGTAGTTGGAGTCGAAGGAAGGAGTTTCCTTGAATGAATGCCGAACCGGAGTCGCGTTGCTTGCCAAGCCCGTTTCAATTACCCAGCGCGCTTCCATTTTGAACAATTCGTCCAATCCCGAAAAAACGCTTTTACCCGTTTCGTAAGCGTCATCGCGGATTTCGGCTTTTGTATCGTCAAAGAGTTCCTTTTTCAGTTCATCGTCAATTTCTTCGTCGATAATCTTAAAATCTTTGTCGGCGAATTCCTTCTCTCTCTCCGTAAAAAGATTACTCAGTTCCGTTTCCGATGCGAAAATAAGCGGGTTTGAAAAATAATCGAAAATCGTAGCGGAAAGACTATTGCCGCTGTTATCCAAACCGGGAGAAAGAATTACCGATTCCGCTGTGCCGAGCGAGCGCTGGCTGTCGGGATCGAAAAATCGGATGCTTTCAATCAAATCGCCGTTAAACTCTATTCTCGCCGGATTTTTCTCGCTGAAAGACCAAAAGTCAATGATTGCGCCCCGCATCGCGTAGCTTCCCGGAATTTCGACATAATCCTCGCCGCCGTAACCGTACATGTTCAGATATTCGAGAAATTCGTCATAATCAAGCTCCATTCCCGCTTCAATCGTTAACGAGGCGCTCTTTACATCTTCCTTTGCCGGAAACGGAGTTTTAAGAATATCGTATGTAGCCAAAACGATAAAGTTTTCGTTGGAGCTAAGTTTGGTTATTTTCTCGAGAATGGAAGCTTCGGAATATTCATCAAAGAGAATTTTTGGCGATTTAACGCCGAGAATTTCAAGTTCCACATTTGTTTCGTAAAGAAGCGTTTTATTCTCAAAAAGAAGAACTAACTCCCTCTCCTTCTTTTCTAAACTCTTTATACAAAGGGACAGAAGCGAGCCGGGAAGCGGTTTTAAATATACTTTACCCCGCTCCGGGATATCCGAAATGCTATGAATCAGTTGCTTGTAAGCCGCGCTATTTGTTATTCTGTCCGGCACTTAAATTCAAATAATCAAACAGTAAAGATATGCAAAACAAATTTTCCAATCATTTTTATCGAAAAAATAAACTCGAATCTGTTTTTTGAAAAATATATATCAATAAAACTTATTAAGAAAAATATCCGCTATGAATAGCACGTTTCGGGAACAAAAAGTCGCAAACTTTATTTATTTCATTATACTTAAAATTTTATTAAATTGCGGACGATACGTTAAACTAACTCGAGCATAAAAAAATATGGAAATAAAATTTATAGATTTATTTTGCGGAATAGGCGGATTTAGATTCGCAGCCCAAGAAGCTTTTCAAAAATATTCTATTAAACCGAAATGCGTGTTCTCAAGCGATATTGATAAATATGCTCGCGAAGCATATTTTGCAAATTTTGGCGAATATCCCGCCGGCGATATTACTAAAATTAATGAGAACGAAATTCCCGATCATGACGTTCTTTTTGCAGGTTTCCCTTGCCAACCTTTTAGCATTATCGGACAAAAAAAAGGATTCGAAGATACGCGTGGAACTCTGTTCTTTGATATCGCCAGAATTTTGAAAGCAAAAAAGCCGAAAGCTTTTATACTTGAAAACGTTAAAATGTTGGTTGGACATGATAAAGGAAGAACGTTAAAAACTATTCTTAGAGTTCTTCGAGAATTAGGGTATTATGTAGATTATAAAGTTTTAAATGCCCTTGATTACGGACTGCCTCAAAAAAGAGAACGAGTAATAATTTTAGGATATTATAAACCTATTTTATTTAACTGGCCGCCGCCATACCCCAAAAGATTATCTCTCGAAGATATTTTAGAAAAGGAAGTCGATAGCAAATATTTCGTTTCGAAAAGAATCAGAGAAAAGAGATTAAGCGCGCATAGATCAAAGTACAAACTTTCAATTTGGCATGAAAATAAAGCCGGTCATATAAGCTCCTATGATTATTCCTGCGCTTTAAGAGCCGGCGCTTCGCACAATTATTTACTTGTTAATGGGGTCAGAAGACTAACCCCGCAAGAAATGTTAAAACTTCAAGGATTTCCCGATGATTTTAAGATAGCCGTTTCCGAAGCGCAAACCCGCAAACAAGCGGGAAACGCAGTGCCGGTTAATATGGTAAAAGCGGTAATGGAATCATTCTTACCTTATTGGATAGATGATTTCTTTATCCAAAATAAAAACGAAAAACGCTCGAATGTTTTAATCGCAATGCAAGGATAAGTAATGAATAATAAGTCTCCAAGGCTCAGGACAGTCAATAAAGTTAAACCTCCTTATCCCTTAAATCAGTTCCCGAAAAATTTCGGACATATACTCGGCAAAGAACTTATCTATTTGTTGGCGACAAAAAAAGTTCAATCTATCGAAGGACAAGAATGGGAACAAATTTTTGCAAAATGTATTAACGCCGATTGGAAGCCTTCTAATATCGGGCTTGACGACGTAGTCTTGAATAACTGCGCTTGGGGCGCAAAAACTATCTTCTCCGGCAATCCCGAAGAACAAACAACCGCGAGATTAATTTCCGGAAGGAATTCTCCCTCCTACTCTTTTGGCGATTCTAAAATTACGGACGTTCCTCCTAATCCTCTCGGCGAGAAGATACTTGAAATATGGAATGAACGAGTTTCCGCTATAAGAGAAAAATTCAAGCATTTACGCACTGTTGTGCTATTGAAATCAAAAAGTTTTGAAACTTTCTCCATTTTTGAATTTGAAACAATAAGATTTGACGGCGAAAGATATTATTGGAAATGGAATAAGAGGGGAAATTTAGAGGGATTTGAAAAACAAGAGGATCGGCATCGGTTTACTTGGCAGCCTCATGGCTCGCAATTTACTATTATTGAAAATATCCCTTCCAAAAGATTGATAGTAAAAATAAAAAAACCTAAAAATATTGATTCTGAAAAAATTTTAGAAGCGATTGGATTTGAAGATAATTGGATAACAATAATAAATAAAAATGACTGATACTTTTAGCAAAGAGAAACGCTCTGAAATCATGCGTTCGGTTAAATCCAAAGGCAACAAATCCACAGAGTTAAAACTTATAGAAATATTCAAGAAAAATAACCTTACAGGCTGGCGACGAAATTATCCTTTGTTTGGAAAACCGGATTTTGTTTTTCCCAAATTAAAAATTGTTGTCTTTGCCGACGGTTGTTTTTGGCATGGACATAATTGTAGAAATACAACGCCTTCGGACAATTCTAAATACTGGACAATAAAAATTGAAAAAAATAAGAAGCGAGATAAACTTGTAACAAAAACTCTTAAAAACAAAGGTTGGACTGTTATTAGAATTTGGGAATGCGAAATAAAGAAAAATAAATATCAAAGAAAAATCAACAAGTTAAAAAAAGCTATGAGGGAAATAAAATAAATCTTCTGTTTCCTACTTTGAATTTTATAAGAAAAACCATTTTATTTTAAAACGAAAAAGGCCGGCAAAAAAGCCGGCCGATTTCTTAGAGGGGGATGGAAAATTATTTATAGAACTTGTATCTGTTATCAACAATATTGGCTTCTTCTTTTATTGATTTCAGCCACCCGTTCAGAAAGTCGCGCTGTTTCGTTCTCATCAAGTTGTTGTAAATCGAAGGTCTTTGAATCGAGTACGCATTTGAATCGAAAGGAGTTCTTTGAACAACTTTAATAAGATAGCTTGCGCGGTTTCCCTTAATCGGTTCGGAAAGCTTGTTTAAAGGAGCGGTAAGAGCATATTCCGAGAAAGCAAATTCTCTGCCGATTGTCGGGATATTTCTTCCGGGCTTCACATTGCTGACTTTTCCAACCTTAGCCGCAGGCCAAACGGTTTTTGCCAAGTTCAGGTTATCGGTCGCGCCGATTTTGTTTCTTATCTTTTTGGCAATCTCAAATGATTTGTTCAATTTCAAATCCATTAAAGCCAATCTCTTAACCTGGCGTTCCACTTCTTTAAAAGGAGCGGCGCCGGCGTTAATTTTTTCAGCTACTTTAAAAACGACGTAACCGTTTGTAAGTCTGAAAACATCGCTTACGGTTCCTACATCGTTGTTAAATGCGAATTGAACGATTGAGCCGTTCGAGCCTAATCCGGGAATTGTTTTGGTTTCCTTTGTAAAGGGACGCGAAACCACAATCTTATATTTAACCAGTTTGGCTTCGTTGTCAAAATCATTTTTCTTAGCGAGATAAGCAAAGTCGCTTGCTTTGTTGTAAATGTTATCCTGAGTGGTGGGAGAAGGTTTCATCTCGTTAACAATCTTTTCAACAACAAAGTTCTTTTTCAGTTTTCCGGTTACTAAAATTATATGGTAGCCGAATCTGGTTTTTATCGGTTTTAGGACTCTTCCGACTCTGCCGGAGAAAGCGGCTTTTTCAAAAGGTTTAACCATCTGTCCTTTCGAGAACCAGCCTAAATCTCCTCCGCGCACTGCGCTTCCGGGATCTTGCGATTTTTCTCTCGCGAGTTTTGCAAAATCGGCTCCTTTTCTCAACTCTTTATAGATTGCAAACGCTTCTTTTTTAGCTTCGTTTTCTTTGCCGGGAACGGCTTTAATTAAAATATGCGAAGCGCGGACAACCGGTTCTTTTGCTCTAACGGTTTTAATCAAGTGATAAACAACCGCGCCTTCCCTTGTGAGTATCGGACCGATAATACTTCCTTTCTTTGCCTTCAAAATTGCAGGCTGAACTTCGGGAGCAATTTTTGTAATTGCTACCGTATCAAGCGAGTAAGGTTTATCGGAATAAATATTCACATAAGTTTTAAAAGATGTCGTATCCCCGTGCATCTTATTTACCAGCGACGATAGACTGTTTAAGATTTCCGTTGTATCATCCTTTGAGGGTTTTAACCGGAAAAAGACATAAGCAATTTTTCTCTGGTCGGGATGATGAAATTTGGTGATATTCTTGTTGTAATATTCTTTCTCTACTTCAGGGGTCAACTTTACCATAGAGTCAGGCACAGTTGTAAAAGGAATGGCGACATAATCCGCAGCCATTGTGATGTTATTATCGGTAAAGTTCTGTTTAACTTCTCCTTCGCTTACATTAACAGCCGCGTAAAGATAGTCCGTTAACTTCTGCTGTTTCATCTGACGGCGCACCATATCTTCGAGCTGAAGCACGGCATCTTTGTTCTTCGGATCTCTGATTGCACGGTCGTAAGCCTGGCGGTTAAAAGTTCCGGTCGAATCCTTAAAATACTGCTGTACAAACTGGGGAGGATTCGGACCTAAAAGCTGGTCGGCAATTTCCTGGTCGGTAACCGTTATCCCGAATTCTTTAATTTTTTTGTCGATTAACATCTCATTAATCATTGCGTTCCAAACTTGGTCGCGGAAGTCAGCCATTTGGCTTTCATCTATTTTGCGTCCTTGTTTTTCCATATTCGTTCTTTCGAATTCAACGCGCTTTGCAAAATCCTGATACGAAATCTCTTTGCCGTCAACAGAACCGACTACTCTGCTTTGGTTTCTAAAAATCTCGGTAATTTTTGCATCGGATAATACCATAAACAAAATAAACAATGCGCCGACCGTTACAATAAACCAAGGCGCAAGGTTACGCATCCGAGCCATCATTCCCATAATTACAATACTCCTATTATTAAATAAATCTCTATAAAAAATACGAATTCTAAATTTAGAGAAGGAAAAAGATAAAAGCAATTATTTTAGCGTGATTTTAAGGAAAAATAATTTTGAGTTGCATCCGCCCGAGAAAAATTATTTGTTATACATTCTATTAGAAGGCTTTGCATAACCCCGTAAAATGTCATTCTGATCCTCCGCCATGGCGGAGCGGCGGATTGGCGGACTCAATATGACAAATTTAGGTTGTGCAAAGGTATCTATTAGTTGATTATGTTCTTCATTGTAAACGGCTATTCAACGTAATCGTCCGAAATAATTTTCTCCGGTTTCTTTTTCGGCTGATTCAATTACTTCGTTGATTAGTCTGTTTTGTTCAGTCTTTTCCTGTAATTCTAAATTCTTCAACAGAAACATTCTTGAAATTATTTTTCGGACAGTTGCCGTTTAAATTAAATTTCGGATTAACAGTCCGCATTTTTAATTTTTTTTAATTAATTTATTTTTTTGAATTTTTATTAATAAGGCGAAAAAATGATTATAGTAGTAAGTAAATCGGCGTCAGAAAAAGAGCTTAAAAATCTGAGGGATTTTTTACTTAATAAAGGAGTGCAGCTTCACGAATCGGACGGTATCTCAAAAAGAATTATCGGGATTATCGGCGATAAACATAATCTTGATAAGGATGCGATTATTGCTTTTCCGGGAGTTGAGAAAGTTATTCCGATTATGGAGGCGTACAAACTCGCCTCGAGGAAGTTTCACCCGGCGAATACAATCGTTGACGTAAAAGGCGTTAAAATCGGCGATACCGAACCTGTTCAAATGGCGGGTCCCTGTTCGGTGGAATCGGAAGAACAGATTTGGTCGATTGCGGAAGAGCTGTCGAAAAAAGGAACCCATATTTTACGCGGCGGAATTTTTAAGCCGCGCTCAAGTCCTTACTCATTTCAGGGAATCGGCAAAGTCGGTTTAAGCTGGATTAAAGAAGCGGGCGCGCATTACAATCTGCCGGTAATCTCGGAAGTGATGGAAATTAAGCAAATTGATATTATGTATGATTATATAGACATATTCCAGGTCGGCGCGAGAAATATGCAGAACTTCCGTCTCCTTGAAGCGCTGGGAAAAACGGATAAACCGATTATGCTTAAAAGAGGAATTTCGGCAAAGCTGAGCGAGTTTCTGATGAGCGCAGAATATATACTATCAAACGGGAACGAAAAAGTTATTCTCTGCGAAAGAGGAATCAGAACTTTTGTGGAATACACTCGCAACACTCTTGACATAAACGTTATCCCGATGGTGAAGAATGTCTCGCATCTTCCGATTATTGTTGATCCGAGTCACGCAACCGGACGCACCGATTTGATCGTGCCGATTACGCTTGCCGGATTGGTTGCCGGAGCCGACGGATTTATCGTAGAAATTCATCCGAAACCCCAGGAAGCGCTATCCGACGGAGCACAGCAGCTTAACTTTGCACAATTCGACAGCATGATGAATGAATATAATATGATTAAAGATTCGATAACAATGCTTCGAAAATCCAATCAATCAAAAATAGAACAAGATGTTTCTGATTCTCTCTAAAGGAATTGAAGAAAAACGAATTGAACTTCCCTCGTCCAAAAGCGTAACGCACCGCGCTTTAATTCTCGGAGCGCTTAACTCCGGGAAAACAATCATCAAAAATCCTCTGAAATCGGAGGATACCGAAATTACTTTGAGTGCGCTGAAATCGTTCGGAGCGAGAATTGCCCAAAAGGAAAACGAGGTTGAAATTGTTTCCCCTATCGGGCGCGTAACCAACGATGAGATTTATCTCGGCAACTCCGGCTCCTCCGCAAGATTTTTAATTCCTCTCGTAACGCATCTTGATAAACCGGTTAAATTTTCCGGGACGGAAGAACTTCACGGAAGACCGTTTGCGGAATTGTTTGATGTTTTACGCCGTACGGGAATGAAAATCGAGGCGGAAAATAATTCACTTCCCGCTATCGTTTTTCCCGAGCCGGAAATGAAACCGGGTAAATACAAATTGAGTAAACTTCCTTCTTCTCAAATAGTTTCGGGACTAATGATGACTTCGGCGCTTTTAAGGAAGCCTGTCGAGCTGCTTTTTTCTGAAAATATTCCTTCGTTTCCTTACATAAAATTAACGCAGAAGATGATGCGCAACTTCGGGCTTAATGTCAAACTGAACGATAATTCGGTTATTGTAAATCCCGAACCGTTAAATTACCAGTGGCGTTATTCGTGCGAAAAGGATATGTCCGCAGCCTCCTATTGGGTCGCTTACGCGATGATTAACCGCTTGCGGGTTCGACTGCCCGGAACAATTTTGCCTACGTTGCAGGGAGACGAAGAAATTTTTACGATCGCCGAAAAACTCGGGAGCTACGTTATATTAAATAAAGATGAAGTTTTGATTGAAGGGGAAATAAATTCCGGCTTGGATTGGGATTGCGAAGCTGTTCCCGATATTGTTCCCACGCTTGCCGTTATTGCACTCTTTGCGCCCGCGCCTTTTACCTTGCGGAATGTTCATAATCTGAAGTTTAAGGAGAGTAACAGAATCGAGGCAATTAGGGAAAATATTAAACGGCTCGGAGGCGAAACAAATTACGCAGGAGGGACGCTCACGGTTTTCCCGCTCAAAAAATCAACGCCGGCGATTATTAATTCGTTTGACGATCACAGAATCGCCATGAGTTTTGCCGTAGCCGGAACTAAGTTGGGAAACGTTACGATAGATAATCCCGGGTGCGTTTCAAAATCTTACCCGGAATTTTGGACTCACTTAACAGAGTGGGAAAAAGTAAGTTAAATAATATTTCTCGTTCGGAAAGTTTCTTGATTTATAACTAACAACAAAGTTAAACTAAAAGGGAAAAGCTGAAGAAAAATTTACAAATATCGGTAATCGGACAGGGAAGATTCGGAAAGTTTTGGGCAAGACAGCTTGCTCTGGAAGCCGACATCTATGTTTACGACATAGACGAGAGCCGCGCGGCGCAATCGGAGGATTTTGCTTCAATTGTAGATTTGGATGAAGCGCTCAAGAAAGATTACATTGTTCTTACTATTCCTATAAGAGAGATAAAAAACTTCATCGCGGCAAACGCCGGCAAAATAAGCGCGGCAAGCGTCCTTGTTGATTCCGCATCGGTAAAATCAGCGGTTGTAGAGTGGTATGAGAAGTATCTCCCCAAAGATGTTCGTTATATTTTTTCACATCCCCTTTTTGGTCCCGACTCCGGAAGCCAAGGTTTGGCGGGACTTTCCATTACGCTTTTCCCCGGCAAGGTTGATTACGGCAAGTACAAGCTATTCGTTACGTTGATGGAAAAACTCGGGTTAAACATCCTTACGCTTACTCCCAAAGAGCATGATTTTCAGATGGCGTACAATCTTAATTTAATTCATTTGCTCGGACGCGCTCTTGATAAGATGAATATCGCCTCGATTCCGCTGAAGATGAACGCCCTTACTTATCTTAACCGTATGTCGCATTACGTTGTTAATGATTCGCGGATTTTATTCGAAGATTTTTTCGCTTATAATCCTTTCGCCGGTAAAATAATAATGGATTTGGAGCGTGAGTTAAAAAATGTAATCGATAAACTTCCTACAGGATACGGGGAAGAGAAATGAAACGATTTTTGTTTTCCATTCTTCTGATTTTTTCTTTTATTTCTTTTACCGGCAATACTACTGCCCAGTACCGCAATATCAAAAAGAAAATAAATAAAGTTCTCAGGGATGAAAATCTGAAAGATGCTTTTGCCGGGGTTGCGGTTTTTGATTTAAGCAGAGACAGAAGAATTTATTCCTACAACGCGTCAAAACTTTTTACTCCCGCCTCCAACGAAAAAATTTTAACAACGGCTGCCGCGCTTTACTTTCTCCCTTCCGGCTACCGGTTTGAAACATATTTAAGAATTACCGGGCCCGTTGTCGATTCGGTTCTATACGGCGATATTGTAATTAAAGGAACGGGTGATCCTCTTTTCAAAACGAGAGATTTGACCGCACTAGCAGATTCGATAAGCGAAAAAGGCATTAAGCTCGTTAAAGGAAATCTGATAGGAGACATCGGCTGGAGCGATTCCCTTTACTTTGGCTCCGGCTGGATGTGGGACGATGCTTATTACGGATTTATGCCTTTTTTAACTCCGCTGATTTTAAACAAATCGAGATTGGGAATTGAAGTTAAGCCAGCAAATCCGAACCAAATTGCTTCGGTGAAATTTTTAGATTCTCTCGCGGATTTCTCATTGCGCAATTTCATTCTGACAATTAAAGACGACAGTTCGAACTACGATATTGAGCGAAATTATCTGAAACATAAAAATGTTTTTTTCGCTAACGGATTTATTTCGGCAAATGCGGAACCGGATACTACAACTCTGAACATTGTAAATCCCGGGGAATATTTTTTGCGGAGTTTTAGAAAAATTTGTTCCCTAAAGGGTATTAGAATTACCGGTGAATTAGAAATAAAAAGGAACGTTCCCTATGTCTCGGAATTGTTTACGGTAACTCATTCGCTTGACAGCGTGATTGTCGAAACGAATAAAGAGAGCGAAAACATCGACGCCGAGACGCTGTTGCGCGCGCTTGCGTCGGAGTACTACGGCGAACCGGCGTCCGCGGCAAACGGAATCAAAATGGTTGACAGTTTGATTGCTCTGACCGGCAACTCTCCGAAGGATTTTATTATTGCGGATGGCTCCGGACTTTCACGTTACAACTTAATCTCGCCGGAATTGATAATTGATATTTTCCGTTTTCTTCAAAAGAAAGCGCCGGAAAAGTTTAGCATGTTAATTGAAAGTCTGCCTGTCGCCGGCGTTGACGGAACGCTTAAAAAAAGGATGAGAAAAGGACGGGCTTATAAAAATGTGAGAGCCAAAACCGGTACTATGACAGCCGTAAGCGCGTTAAGCGGAATCGTAACAAACCGCCGGGGACGGAAGCTGCTCTTTTCCCTAATGATGCAAAACTACAGCGCAAAGACGAGCGAAATCAGAAAACTGCAGGAGAAAATTTGTGAGATACTTGCAAGGTCAAGGTAAATCAATTTCACCTTTATGAGGTAAAAACTTTATGAATCGTGAAATGTAGTATTCGAGTTACAATCCCCGATATTTTAAATCTCAAAATTTTAAATCCTAGTATTCCCAAACCTTCGAGGTTTTAAAAACCTCGAAGGTTTGATTTAACTCGAACATCATCTTAAAAAGTTAACACAAAATACTAAGCGGAGAATTTTTCCGCGTAAAGTTTCCTAAGCAGTTTCTTATCCAACTTCCCGACGCTTGTTTTCGGAATTTCATCGACGATAATAAACTTATCGGGAATAGCCCACTTTTCAAGACGTCCCGAATCGACAAAAGTCTGAATATTCGCTCGGCATGCTTCATCAACTTCGCTCTGTTCAACTTCCTTTTTAAGCGAAATGTAAGCCACGGGTCTTTCCCCCCATTTTTCATCCGGAACGCCGATAACGGCGACTTGTTTTACAAACTCGCACCGGCTGAGATAGCTTTCAAGTTCGAGCGAGGATATCCATTCGCCGCCGGTTTTTATTACATCCTTAAGTCTGTCCGTAATCTTGAAGTAACCTTCTTCGTCTTTATAGGCAATATCTCCCGTGTGCAGCCAGCCGCCGTTCCATAATTCTTCCGAGTTCTTTTCCGATTTAAAATATCCTTTTGTAAGCCAGGGAGAACGGACAACGATTTCACCCACTTTTCCTTTCGCTTGTTCTTTCCCCGATTCATCTATAATCTTCATCTTCACAAAGGGAATCGGAAATCCTGTTTTCGTAACGGTTTCAATCTCTTCTTCCGGGGATATTTCATCAACATCCGGCTTAAATTGTGCAAGCGTAAGCACCGGAGCCGTTTCCGACATACCGTAGCCAGTCATAACTTTTATTTTCCTTTTTTGCGCCATTTCCGCCAAACCGCGCGAAAGCGCAGAACCTCCGATAACAACCTTCCAATTTGAAAAATCAAACTGCTCCGTAGCCGGGTTCCCGACAATCATCTGCAAAATCGTCGGAACGCAGTGCGACATCGTTACTTTATGCTGCAACAGCAATTTTACAATCATTTCGTCGTATCTTCCCGGGTAAATCTGCTTAACTCCGAGCCAAGTGGCAATGTAGGGAATTCCCCACGCGTGAACATGAAACATCGGAGTAAGCGGCATATAAACATCTTTGTAGTTAAACTCCACAGGTTTACCGTAAGCGCTTAATGAAGCCATTACGGAAATGGTATGAAGTACGATTTGTCTGTGCGAGAAAAAAACTCCTTTCGGATTGCCCGTGGTTCCCGTTGTGTAAAATAGAGTTGCAACAGTATTTTCATCAAAATCGGGAAAGTCATACTCTCCGCTCTCACCTGCGATTAAATTTTCATACTCTCCGTATGTTTCTACTTCCGGCTCGACCCCATCGTCGCCGTCGCCGATATAAATAATATGTTTCACTGTATCAAAATTCGGTGCGATGGTTTTAATCAGCGGCATAAAATCTTTGTGAACCACCAAAATTTTATCTTCGGCGTGATTAATGGTATAAAGCATCTGATCGGGCGAAAGACGTATATTCACGGTATGCAGTATTGCGCCTATCATCGGAACGGCAAAATAATGTTCCAAATATCTGTGGCTGTCCCAATCCATTACCGCCACCACATCTCCTTTTTGAACTCCGAGTTTTTTGTAAAGATTTGATAGTTTCTTAATGCGCTTATTCAGCTCAAGATAATTGTAGGAAAACTTATCGCGATAGATAATTTCCTGGTTGGGCGACCACTCAACAGTACGGTCGAGCAGATGCTTGATTATCAACTGATAATCGTAGGAATAATCGGGAAAAACGGACGCGTTCATTGTAACCTCCTAATTAAGTTAAAAATCTGTTATCCCCGCATAATTAATAGGGATAAAAAATATAAAACAGGATCGAAATAAAGAAAAGCAGCCACATTCCGGTGCTTACTTCTTTGATCCTTTTCCCGACGGTCATTGTAATCGGGTAAAGAACAAAACCCGCCGTCATTCCGATACCGAGATTATAGGTGAAACTCATTAAAGTAATTATTGCAAATGAAGGAATGGAGACAGGCAAATCCGAAAAATCAATTTGCGAGACAGAGGACATCATCAACAGCCCGACAACAACAAGCGCCGAGCCGTAAGCAAACGGCGGAACAATAGTAAGAACGGGAGCAAAAAATAGGGCGACAAGAAAAAGAAGCGCGGTAACTACCGAAGCGAATCCGGAACGCGCTCCCGCTTCAATTCCCGCAGCCGATTCGATAAAGACTCCCGCGGTGGTAGTTCCGAGCAGGGAAGCCGCTACGGTGCTTAGCGCGTCGGTCAGCATCGGTTTCTCTATATCGGGCAAATTCCCATTTTCGTCCAACAGCCCCGCTTTGTAGGAAGCGCCGAGAAGCGTTCCCATTGTGTCGATTAAATCGGCGATAAAAACGGTAAGAATTACGGCTAGAAAGCCCCACGTTAAAGCGCCGGCAATGTCCAGCTTTAAGAAAACATCATTGATTGAAGGAGGAGCGGAAACTATCGACGCAGGCAAAGGAACAACGCCGAAAATGATTCCGAGAATCGTTACAAGAGTAATGCCGATAATAATTGCCGACTTAACTTTCTTTATCATTAAAATTCCGATTGTCAGAAAACTGACAACTCCGAGAAGTGATGAAACGTTTCGCAAGTCGCCCGGTTTTACCGGAGCGCCGGGAACGCCAAGCGATACAATGCCCATATCGTTAAGCCCGATAAATGTTAAGAATAATCCTATTCCCACTGCAAATGAAATTTTTATCGGGTCGGGAATGTTATCGGCTATCCAGCTCCGGACTTTAGTTAAGGTTAAAAGGGTAAAAAGTGTTCCGCTTATAAATATCGCTCCGAGAGCCGTTTGCCAGCTGTATCCCAAAACTTTTACAACGGTAAAAGCGACAAACGCGTTTTCTCCCATGTAAGGCGCAATTGCAAAAGGACGCTTGGCGTAAAGTCCCATGGTTAAAGTGCCGAAAAATGCGGTTAAAATTGTGGCGACCATCGATCCGCCGAACGGCATTCCTGCAGCTTCGAGAATCTTAGGATTTACGATAATAATGTACGCCATTGTGATAAATGTCGTCGTCCCTCCGATAACTTCTGTCTTGAAATCGGTTTGAAGTTCTTCAAAGTTAAAGTATCTTTTTATCACATACTCCTCCACACATATTTTCTGAACGAGTTTTAAATATAAAAAAAGATTTTTTTATTATATTCATTAATTGGTTAATCAAGCGGACATTTCATCTATGATATGAAAATCCTGTGGTAATCGGCTTCTTCGGATTAGCTCGCAATCCGCCACAGCGAACAGCGTGTTTTTCTAAAACGTTTTTGTATGTCAGCGCCGTTTTGTCATTGCAAAGGAGGAACTTGCGACAACTGCAGCTCCGCCTAGGCGGACTCACTAAAAGACTTACAATTGCTGAATATTCAAAAGCGGTTTAATTGCTAAGGTTGAATACCGGTGAGATTGCCGCACTCGCTCCGCTTGTTCGCAATGACATTGTGTTCTCCCGCTGACGAATGAAAGCGGCGATATGAGCCGTTTTATCTCAGTCCGTTTTTATACCCGCGCTTCTCTTTTCTTTTCCTCTTTATAATCTTTCTTTTGTTTATGATTTTTTCCGGAGGTTGTTCAACATAGAGAGAAGTTTTATCGTAAGCCGTGAAAACGGAGTTTTGTAGTGAAGGGTCCGTAATAAAATTTTCTCCGATTTTAAATTGATACCTCCCCGACTTGTAAAAAGGAATTTCAATTTCATAATCGTTTATTTCACCTGGGACCAAAACCGAAATATCGTCTTCAATATGAATCGTATTCTGCGCGCCGGAGGGAGAAATAAGTTGTATGTCAAGCGGATAAATATTTTTGTCGCTAATCTTACGAACAATGATTGAAAACCGTAGCATGTAGTAATTCCTTTTTACAATAGAAAAACCATAGCTTGAAATCAGCCTTCCGTTTTGGGAATAGACTTTTCCCGTATTTTTCTCCTTTGCGCTTCTCGTAAAACGAGCGTCCGAGGAAATAATGGAAACTTTCGGCAAATCATTAACGGCTATATTATTTTGGGCAGAAACTGTTTCGGATAGGAAGAATAATCCTAATATGGCAAGAAACTTTGATATGTTCATTTTTTACCCCGTCCCTTTTTGAAAAATAAAATTTATGTTTTCCTGTTAATTCAATACGAAAGCGGAAGATAAGCTCTTTATTAGTGACCTTTGCATAACCTAAATTTGTCATATTGAGTCCGCCAATCCGCCAAGGCGGAGGAGCAGAATGACATATAAATTAGGTTCTGCAAAGCCTTCTATTATTATCTCTTAATTTAATAAAACTTGTAGGTTTTTGAAAACGGTAGAATCGTCGGTTTACTTTATTAGTCGAAAAAGTCTGCTCGACAGAGTTATAAATGAACAATCATTCAAATATTTGATTTCTTAAACCCTTTCATAATCTTAAAATTAAGATGCTGAATTAGGATTCCGCCGACAATCAAAACCAATCCCGCAATTGACGAAGGGAGAATTTTTTCTCCGAGAATAAACGCGATAAAAATTAGCGAGATAAACGGGGAAAGATAAGCCAGCGTTGATGTTTTAGATTTGTCCAGGCTCAAACCGATACCTTTAAGCCAGAGGAAAAAGGTGATTCCCATCTCAAACAATCCGATGTAAATCGCGCCAAACAAATATTTTGTTTCGGGAACGTAAAAATGTTCGAACGACAAAATATATATAAATGAAAAAATTGTTCCGAAGAAAAAAGAGGAAAAAAGCTTTGCCGAAACGGGTCTTTTATCCTTCATTTTTAACGTCCAGAATGTCGCCCAGATTACGGAACTTCCGACGGCTAAGGTGGTTCCGTAAAGACTGTGAAACTTAAAGCCGAATATCTCTCCGTGTGTGGCTAGGACGACAACTCCGAGGAAAGAAATAAGCAAACCGGTTAAAATTTTCACAGAGAGTTTCTGACCCAGAAACAACACGCCAAATATTGAAATGACAATCGGCCAAGTGTAATTCAGGGGCTGAGCTTCCTGCGCCGGAAGCAGCGAATATGCTTTAAACAAAACCATATAGTAGAGAAACGGATTTATAAATCCCATCAAAATATTCTTGGGCAGATATCTCTTTGAAAACACTAAATCTTTGAGATTATGTTTTTCTTTAACGGCTATTAAATAGAGAACAATTGTGCTGGTTAAAGCCGCCCAGAACAAAAGCTGCATAAAGGAAAGTCCTTCAAGTGTAAGCTTAAATGCAGTCGCGACAGTTGACCATAAAAAAACTGCGGAGAGCGCGTAAATTAAACTTTTTGTGTCTCGATTCATAAAAACTTACCTGAAAAATTTTATTTCATTAATTTTAAAATAGAAATTGGAATTTAATAAAAGAAAGAATCATTACGGGAAGTAATAATTACATATTTACTTACAAAGATTTACTCGCGCCGGAAGTTATGCTTAAGCTTTATGCGCGCGGAGCTTTCCCGATGGCGGATGAAACGGGCGAGATAAATTGGTACTCGCCTGAAATCCGAACAATAATTCCGCTCAATAATTACAACGTTCCCCGCTCGCTGCGGAAATTTATGGAAAAATCCGATTTTGAATATCGTTACTCCACACGGCAGTTAGAGGTAATCAAAAGTTGTGCGGATAGGGAGGAAACATGGATTTCCGGTGAACTTATCGAAGCATACAAAAATCTGATTAATATCGGGTATCTTCATTCGGTCGAGGTTTACAGTAAAAACAAACTCATCGGGGGACTTTACGGAATAACATACGGGGGCGCCTTTTTTGGGGAGTCAATGTTTTCAAGGGTTCCGCAAGCTTCCAAAGCCGCGTTGGTTAAACTTATCGAACGATTAAACGAAAGAGGGTTTAAACTTCTCGACGTTCAATATTTAACGGAACATCTCGCAATGTTCGGCGCTGTGGAAATCCCTTTTGTTGATTTCGGAACATTGTTGGCGGAATCGTACTTGGTAGAGCCGAGTTTTATTTAAAAAGTCTTTTAGTTTTTGTCCGTTCTTTTTTATTTAATTAATTTCAATCTTAAGTTTTTTTATTTATTTGGAGATTGTCATGTTTAATAAAGAAATATATGTTGTAAGACGCCAAAAATTAAAAAAGGAGATCAAAGACGGAGTTCTCCTTTTCCCCGGCAACAACGAATCACCGATGAACTTTCCTTCCAACACTTATCCTTTTCGTCAGGACAGTACGTTCCTTTATTATTGGGGACTTGACGAACCCGGACTGAATGCCGCAATAGATTTGAACAGCGGCGAAGAAATTATATTCGGAGACGACAGAAGCTTGGACGACGTTATCTGGATGGGCCCGACGCGGACAATGAGGGAAAAAGGGGAAAATGTCGGCGTAAGCAAAACGCTTCCGGCTGATCATTTTGAGGCTTTTGTTAAAACCGCAAAAGATAAAGGGAGGAAAATTCATATCCTTTCACAGTACCGTCCCGATACGATTCAGTCGCTTGCCGATTTGCTCGGTGTGCATCACGCCAAAGTTAACGAGTTTGTATCGGAAGAATTTACGCGCCAGGTAATTCGCCAGCGCGCTGCTAAATCCAATGAGGAAATTCAGGAAATCGAAAAAGCGTTGGAGACAAGTTTCGCTATGTACATGTATGCCTTTAAGCGCACCCGCCCCGGAATGCGCGAGCAGGATATTGCCGGCGGTATTGAAGGCATTGCTCTTCAGCGCGGGCGCGGAGTTTCGTTCCCGACAATTTTTTCGATTCACGGAGAGATTCTTCACAATCATCATCATAAAAATATTATGCGCAACGGCGATTTAATTGTGCTTGATTCGGGCGCTGAATCCTTTATGCATTATGCCAGCGATATTACGCGAAGCTATCCTGTCAGCGGCAAGTTTACGAATTTGCAAAAAGATATTTATTCAGCGGTTCTCGAAGCGCAGACTGAATCAATAAAACAAATTCGTCCCGGCAAAAAATATAGAGAAATTCATCTTCTCGCTTCTGAAATTATTGCCGAGAGATTAAAAGATATCGGACTTATGAAAGGGAACACCAACGATGCCGTTGCAGCCGGAGCGCACGCGCTCTTTTTCCCTCACGGACTCGGACACATGATGGGACTTGACGTGCACGATATGGAAACGTTAGGCGAGAATCTCGTAGGATATGAAAACGGCGACAAGCGAAGCGACCAATTCGGATTAGCGTTTCTGCGCCTCGCCCGCTCTTTGCGTCCCGGATATGTAATAACCGTTGAACCGGGAATTTATTTTATCCCGAAACTTGTCGAGATGTGGAAAGAGGAAGGAAAGCATAAAGAGTTTATTAACTACGATAAAGTCGAACGCATGCTGGGATTCGGCGGGATCAGAATTGAAGATGATGTTCTGGTAACTCGCGAAAGTTATCGCGTTCTCGGGCGTCCAATCCCCAAAACCATTGAAGAAGTTGAACAAGTTTGTCAAAATTAAAAAGGAGTAGCCATGTATAAAATTGTTCTTTTACGTCATGGAGAAAGCGAGTGGAACAAAAAAAACCTCTTTACCGGATGGACTGACGTTGACCTTACCGATAAAGGAAGAGAGGAAGCAAAGACAGCCGGAGAGCTTTTAAAGGAAGCCGGATTTATCTTTGACCTGGCATATACTTCCGTTTTGAAAAGAGCTATTAATACTTTGCACATTGCTCTTGCCGAAATGGATTTGCTTTGGATTCCGGAAATTAAATCGTACCGGTTAAACGAACGGCATTACGGAGCGCTTCAGGGCTTAAATAAAGCTGAAACTGCTGAAAAATATGGCGACGAGCAGGTTATGCTTTGGCGAAGAAGCTACAACGTTCCCCCGCCCGCATTAACAAAGGACGATCCGCGTTACCCGGGCAACGACCCGAGATATGCCGGCTTGCCGGAAGAAGATATTCCGCTGACCGAAAGTCTTGAACTGACCGTGAAACGCTTTGTCCCTTATTGGGAAAACACGATTGTTCCTTCGGTTAAAGAAGGAAAGCGCGTAATCATCGCCGCTCACGGAAACAGCTTGCGCGCTTTGGTCAAATATCTTGATAATGTCAGCGAAGAGGAAATCGTAAAGTTAAATATTCCGACAGGCGTTCCCCTGGTTTATGAACTTGACGATGAGCTGAAGCCCCTTAAACATTACTACCTCGGAGATCAGGAGAAGATTAACGCCGCTATTAACGCGGTTGCTAAACAAGCTTCAAAGAAACAAGATTAATTCCTTTTATGCCGTCGGGGAAAAACCGGCGGCTTTATTTCATGGCGGTAATTCAATTCGGCGGTTCTTTTCCGCCAAGTTTATTTTATGAATAACTTTATTTTCGGTTTCCTAAACTTTTAAAACACGTGTCGCGTTAAGTATTGCAATAAGCGCAACGCCTATATCGCCGAATACAGCTTCCCACATTGTAGCTATTCCGAAAGCAGCCAGAACAATAAATAGCAGTTTTACTCCAAGCGCGAAAATAATATTCTGCCAAACAATTCTTCTGGTTTTCTTCGCAATTTTAATCGCTTCGGGTACGCTTGAAATTGTATCGTTCATAAGAACGACATCTGCGGTCTCTACGGCGGCGTCGGAGCCGAGCGCTCCCATTGCAATTCCTATATCGGCGCGGGCAAGAACCGGGGCATCGTTAATGCCGTCTCCGATAAAAGCGACTTTCTCATCTTTCCCGGATTCAGCTAATAATCTTTCAATATGACTAACCTTATCTTCCGGTAAAAGTTCGGCATATACTTCGTCTATTTTTAGTTGTGAAGCAATTTTTTGCGCTGCGGATTTATTATCTCCCGTGAGCATCACGGTTTTTCTTACCCCTACATTTTTCAGTTTTGCTACGGCTTCCCTCGCGTCTTTTTTAAGCGTATCGGAAATTACAATATACCCCGCATACTTTTTATCAACCGCAATATGCACGACGGTTCCGGAAACATCGCATTTACCGTGCGCGATGTTTTTGGCGTGCATAAGTTTGTCGTTCCCTGCGATAACAGTATGAGAGCCAAATTCTGCCTCAACTCCTTGTCCGGCAATCTCAACAATATTCCCGACTTCGGAACGTCGGATGTTCTCCCCGTATGCATCTAAAATCGATTTGGCTATCGGATGATCGGAATTTATTTCGGCGTAGGCGGCAAATTTTAAAATGTCTTCTTTTGTAAAGCCGTTTTCGGGAAATATTTCTGTAACTTTAAACTCCCCTTTTGTCAGCGTTCCGGTTTTATCAAAGACGGCAATTTTAACGGCTGTAAGAGCATCGAGAAAGTTTGAACCTTTGACCAAAATTCCTTTCCGGGAAGCTCCCCCGATTCCGCCGAAATAACCGAGCGGAATACTGATAACCAGCGCGCATGGGCATGAAACCACCAGCATTATCAGAGCGCGGTAAATCCAAACCGAGAACAGCTCTCCCTCAAAAAGAAGAGGAGGCAACACAGCGACAAGAATAGATCCGAAAACGACAGCCGGCGTGTAATAGCGCGCAAATCTGGTGATAAACTTTTCCGTCTCGGCTTTTTTGGAGGAAGCATTTTCAACAAGATCTAAAATTTTAACAATGGAAGATTCTCCGAATATCTTTGTAACGCGTACGGTTAAAGCTCCCGATTTATTTATCATTCCCGCCAATACGGAATCGCCTTCTTTCACGGTACGTGGAACGGATTCGCCGGTAAGGGCGGA